>JAZNPF010000053.1:0-14073 GCA_045589495.1 Clostridia bacterium | reverse complement strand
CTCAAAATTCTGTCTGACTTTACTAATTATAAAGTGCATTTTTAAAACTCTTTGGACTTTTAAAAAGTCCCGCTTTTTTTATGCTGTTCATTTTTCAAAGATCGATTCTGTCACTCGCTTTCCCCGAGCGACTTGATTATTGTACCACATCCATTTACCTTTGTCAACACCTTTTTTCAAGTTTTTTTAACTTTTTTTATTGTGTTGAAAAAGTCGTTTCTCGTGGTGCTTCACTAATATATCACAGATACTCTGTTAATGTCAACAACTTTTATTCAATTTTGTCAAAATGTATCAACAAAATACTTTTTTCAACATTTTATATTAACATTTACACAAAAAGCAGAGAGTTGTTTTTATAATTACATTTTCTTCCCTTCAAACTCTACACGTTTTCTGATATTTTTCATAAGGTTATCAAAATTAGATGGGGTGAGTGACTGATCACCGTCACACAAAGCACATTCAGGATTATTATGCACCTCTATAATAAGGCCGTCTGCACCTGCGGCAACTGCCGTTTTGGAAAGAGGTTCAACAAGCCATGATGTTCCCGACGCATGACTGGGATCTACGATAACAGGCAAATGAGAAAGTTTTTTGAGCAAAGGTACTGCAGTGATATCAAGAGTATTTCTTACAATTGTTTCAAAAGTTCTTATGCCACGTTCACAAAGAATAACATTATTATTACCACTTGCCATAATATATTCAGCGCTCATCAAAAACTCTTCAATGGTGTTAGCCAGACCACGTTTCAAAAGAATAGGCTTATCGCTTTTACCAAGTTCTTTTAAAAGTTGGAAATTCTGCATATTTCTTGCTCCGACCTGAATAACATCAACATCAGCAAACAAATCAATGTGTTCAATTCCCATAATTTCTGTTACAATTGGCAGACCGGTTGCTTTTTTTGCTTCAAGCAAAAGTTTGATACCATCGCCATGCAACCCCTGAAATGAATAAGGAGAAGTCCTTGGTTTAAATGCTCCGCCACGAAGAAGCGTTGCTCCGCTATTTTTAACTACTTCAGCAACCTCTATAATCTGTTCTCTACTTTCAACAGAGCAAGGACCTGCAATTACGTTAAAGTAGCCTTCTCCGATTTTAGAATTGCCAACTTCAACAACAGTATCTTCAGGATGAAATTTTCTGTTTGCAGCCTTATAAGGTTCGCTAATACGTTTTACAGTATCTACAATCTCATTGGCAAGAACTGAATCCATATCAACTTTTGATGTGTCACCGATAAGTGCGATGACTGTATCATAATGTCCAAGATTGACATTGGTTGACACACCCATTGCGTGGAATTTTTCAATAAGTTCAGAAACTTTTTTCTGTGGTGAGTTTTGTTTTAAAATAACAATCATTTTATTTTGCCCTCCTTCATATATCGGTTGGAAAGCATAACTAAACACGTCTTCAATCGATAATTAAACATTATACTCCCGCGTTAAATAAAAGTCAACTGTTTTATATATAAAAGCCCTGCTATATTCAGGGCTTTGCACATTATCTGTTATATTCTTTTATCTTTCTGTCTATCTGCCGTTTAGCATCACGGTCGGCAATCGCATCACGCTTATCATACAATTTTTTACCTTTAACAAGAGCCAGTTCAATCTTTATTCTTGAGCCTTTAAGATATACTTTTAGTGGGACAAGCGAATATCCTGTTTCTTTTGTTTTACCGATAAGTTTGCGTATCTCATACTTATGGAGAAGCAATTTACGTTCACGCAAAGGATCACGATTAAAAATATTTCCTTTTTCATAGGGACTTACGTGCATATTATGAAGAATAACCTCGCCATTACGCAAACCGGCATAAGAGTCTTTCAGATTTACTCCTCCAGCACGCATAGATTTTACCTCTGTCCCTACTAATTCTATCCCACATTCATACGTATCTTCAATAAAATAATCGTGATACGCTTTTTTGTTTTGTGCAAGCAATTTGATGCTGTCTGCCATACTTATCACCTTCCGTCATCAACTAAAACAAAGTCTATCTCGCGCAGTGCGGTATTTACTGCTGCCACCTGAACGCGAACACTGTCGCCTATTTTATATGTTTTTTTAGTGTGTTCACCTGTTAATGTTAGATTTTTTTCATCATATATATAATAATCATCCTTTAAATCAGCAACACGTATAAAACCTTCTATTGTATTATCGAGTTCAACAAAAAGTCCAAATGATGCAACCGACGATACGACTCCATCAAAACATTCCCCGATTCTGCCAACCATATACTGTGCTTTTTTCAAATCATCAACCTCTCGTTCCGCTTCCTGCGCATTGAGTTCCATTTCGCTTGAATGAAGCGAGGCCGCAGCTACAAACTGATGAAGTTTATCCAGACGTTTCTGTGATGGAGTATTTATAAGATATTCTTTTATTATTCTGTGAATGGCGAGGTCAGGATATCTGCGGATCGGTGAAGTAAAATGACAGTAATAATTAAATGCTAATCCGAAATGGCCCAGATTTTCGGGTGAATATTTTGCTTTCATAAGTGAACGGAGCATCACACGACTTATAATGTTTTCCATTGGTGTGCCATCAATTTTATTAAGAAGATTGGCAAATTCTTTAGGATGCACATCCTCTCCGCCTTTTATTTTAAAAGACATATTATGCAGAAACTCATTAAACGAAGTTAATTTCTCCAAAGACGGCTTCTCGTGTATACGATAGACAAACGGAGCCTCAAGCCAATAAAACTGTTGTGCAATCGTTTCATTGCATATCAACATAAATTCTTCTATAATTCCATGTGCAACAGTTGGTCTGTACTTATATATATCAGTAGGTTTGCCCTTTTCATCCAACACAATTTTTGCTTCAGGAAAATCAAAATTGATACTGCCACGATTAGTTCTTTTCTTTTTCAGGATAGCAGAAAGTTCTGCCATCTGAAAAATTTCTTCCTTTATATATACATATTTATCGGAAAGGCATTTATCGCCCTCTAATATCGAAGTAACATCATCATAGGTCATCCGCTCAACTGTTTTGATGATACCACGTTCAACGGAATGGGATTTTACATTGCCGTTAAAATCAATATCCATAACAACAGAAAGAGTGAGTCTGTCTTCATTTGGATTCAAAGAACATATTCCGTTGGAAAGTTCTTTTGGAAGCATTGGAACAACTCTGTCAGCAAGATATACGCTCGTTCCTCTTTTAAATGCTTCTCTATCAAGAGCAGAACTTTCTCGTACATAATGTGTAACATCTGCGATATGAACACTCAAAGTAAAACCATTTTCAGTTTTTTCAATGCCAACAGCATCATCTAAATCTTTTGCATCAGCACCGTCTATTGTGAATACTTTTTTATTCCGAAAATCCACCCTGCCTTTAACATCTTCAGCAGTAATATTTTTGTTAATGGATTTTGCCTCCGCCATTACCTGTTTAGGGAAATCTTCTCTTAAATCATACTGTTTCATTACAGAGAGGACGTCCACACCGGGTTGTGACGGAAAGCCAAGAATTTCAGTCACTTCTCCTTCTGGATTGCGTATGCCATCACTCCATTTTGTGATATTGACAACTACTTTATGTCCGTTTTTAGCGTTTAAAGTTTTACTCTTTGGAATGAATATATCATTCGAAATACGTGCATCATCAGGTATAACAAACGAAAAGTTACGTTCACGTTCAAATCTACCCACAATAACACTATTTGAATGTTCAATAATCTTTACAATTTCACCCTCACGTTTTTTATCACTTTTACCTCGTGCGGTTATACTCACAAGAACCGTGTCACCATTCATAGCACCATGAACAAAAGAAGCAGGAATAAAAACATCGTCACCATCATCTGGCACAACAAAACCGAACCCACGTTGATTCCCTCTGTATACACCTTTTACAAAACCCGCATTGTTTGCAGAAATATATCTTTTCTTTTTGGTTTTTATAATATCTCCTTTTTCCTCAAGTTGAAAAAGAATATCAGAAAGTTCATCATAATCATCTTCTGGAACAGATAACAAAACTGCTATATCTGCGAAAGTGCATGGCACATAAGCCTCATCACATATAAAAGCCAATATTTTTTCTTTTCTGTTCATATTAAAACCTCACGGTATTTGTTTTCTATTATGATGTCTTTCCACACACAATATTATACTATTTACTATTCAGAACGTCAAGAACAAAGCATTATTATTAAAAATTAAATAAAGTACATTTTTAAGTTAATGTGCCCAAAATCTTAATAGCGTTTTGTACAAAAATTACAAAACTTACCACCTGTTTAGAGCATTTTTCACAATATTGCTTTTTATTAAAAATCGCTCTTGATTTATTTGATTTTTGCTTGTATAATGATTATGTATAATAATATAATTTTGTACTTATGGTATTAGGAGAATTTTTATGAAGTTAAAAAATGGATTCACAATTAAAGAGATTACCGGTGACTACATAGTTGTTCCTACCGGTGACAACTATCTTGATTTTGGTGCAGTTATTTCTTTAAATGAAACAGGCGCTTTCCTGTGGAATCAACTTCAGAATTCAAAAAATATCGATGAACTTTCCGCCGCACTCGTTGCAGAATATGACATCGATTCTGATACCGCAAAAGCAGATACTGATGATTTCGTTAATCTTTTAAAAGAACACGGATTGATGTGTGATGAGTGATATTGTATCACGTAAATCCATTCAGGATATGGCTCCGTTGATATATGAAATTGTGTCTTCAGGCGGTGCTGTTAAACTTGAAGTTAAAGGCAATAGTATGATGCCTGTACTCCGGAATGAACGTGATGCTGTCCTATTGAAAAAGGCAGAGAATATTTCTCGTTTTGATGTCGTCCTTTTTAAACGGGCAAACGAAAAAATTGCTCTACACAGAATTGTTGAAATCAATAACGGTACCTACACTATTATAGGTGATAATCAATATAGATTTGACAAAAATATTAAAAACGAGGATTTCATCGCAAAAGCAGTTGAATTCCATCGAGATGATAAACGTATAGGTGAAGAAAGCATTCGGAAATTCGGTGCATTCTGGTATTGGACTTATCCTTTACGGAATTTTATCAGAAGGGGTTTTTCATGGATAAAAAGGCATTTGCCCGATTGTATTCGCTCTCTAAAAAACAAATTCCGTTAATTATTATCCTATGTATAGTCGGTATGCTTGCTGCTATATGCAGTGTGCGGTTTTCAATAGTATCTAAAAATGTTGTTGATTCTGCTGTACAAAGTGTAAGTATCTTTAAATCAATTATTCCTTTGGTAATGCTTCTTTTAATTCAGTTGTTACTGAGCATTACACATAGTGTGATATATACCGTTGCGCATGGAAAAATGCTGATAAGTATGAGAAAGTATTTCTTTAACGCATCTTTGCGTAAAGATTATCTCAAAATTTCTTCTTATCATTCAGGCGAACTGGTTAACCGTATAAATGGTGATACTTCTATCATCTGCACCGCTATATTCGATATACTGCCTACTGCAGTTACAGTTATTGCAAAAATAACTTTTGGATTCATCACACTCTACACGTTGGATAAAACCTTTGCTTTTTTTTGTGTGGCTCTCGGTCCTGTTATTCTTTTGACCGCCACTGTCTACAGAAAAAAAATGAAGGCTTTACATAATGAAAGCAGAAAATATGACGGATTACTTAAATCCTTTATGCAGGAAAGCGTAAGGAATATCCCGATTATAAAATGCTTTCGTGCAGAAAACAACATTACTGATCAAAGCGAAACTTTGCAGAACTCACTTTATAAAGTTTCTGTAAAGAAAAACCTCATAAGCATTATAGCAACAATTTTTTACTTTGTTACTATGACATCAGGGTATTACATCGCATTAGCGTGGGGAGCTTACAAATTATCACTTGGATTAATGTCTTTCGGCACGCTGGTAGCAATAACGGACCTTGCAGGACAGATTACTGCTCCGTTTAAAACTTTATCTTCTCTGCTTCCGCAATATTATTCAATGTCTGCTTCTATGGAACGTCTGACAGAGTTGGATAATATTTATACAGAAAAAAGCGAAGCAAAGTTACTACCGCAAGTTGAAAGTATTAATATAGAAAATTTAAGTTTTTCTTATGGCGACACTTCCGTATTGGACGGATTCAGTTTAAAGATCAATCAAGGCGAAATGGTTGCTCTTTGCGGTGAATCCGGTATAGGCAAGAGTACCCTGCTCCACCTTCTGATTGGAGTGTTGCATCCCAAATCCGGCAGAGTCTATGTTAAAACAGCAGACGGCGAAATGGATTTGGATGAAACTACGCGAACGGTTTTTTCATACGTTCCACAAAGTTCTATGCTGATATCAGGCACTATAGCACAAAACATCTGCTTCACTCAGGAAATTGATGAAGAAAGAATGATGCAATGTGCTGAAATGGCTTGTATAAAGGATTTTATTATGAACTTGCCGAATGGTGTAAATACCGTTTTGGGTGAAGAAGGAGGCGGTTTATCGGGAGGGCAGATACAGCGATTGGCTATTGCCAGAGCATTGTATTGCAAAACTGATGTATTGCTGTTAGACGAGGCAACAAGTGCAATTGATGAAGAGACAGAACAAAAAGTACTCTCTAACATTCGCAAACTGGGTTCTACCTGCATTGTAGTTACCCACAGAAGTACAGCTATTGCAATATGTGACAAAGCATATTACATATAGTAATGTGATGCTTCGTATACAGCGGCACATATACCGCTTAATTTTTCAGACATCTTTTGTTTATAAAAAAATTATATATTTTTAAGGAGGACTAAAAATGAAAAAAGTTTTAGTGTGTGCATTAGCGGCATTATTCTTAATGGCTACTTGCCTGACCGCTTTTGCTGTGGATGTGGAGTACATCACCACAACAACCTACGTGGACAACAAACTCGAAATCAAAACAACTGCTACAGGCACCGAACCAGGCGAAATGCTTACTTACCTTGCTTACACCGACGAAGACCCTACAGATGAAACAATCGTTTACATCGACCAGCAGACATTTGACGGTTCTACCCCAGTTGTGTTTAGTTACACATCTGATGATGTGAAAACCATTAATGACCTTTCAAAAATTACTGTAAAATCTGGCTCTTCTAAATCAGATAAAGCTAACACTCTTACTGAAGAAACAAGAAATGCATACCGTACAATCAATGTTGTTGTAAAATACAGTGTTGCAAATAATGAAGAGGAAGATGTTACTATACCAGTAAAATTCCCTAAAACTTATTCTGCAGAAGCGGGCGATTTAAATTTAGTAAATACAGGTCATGAAATTAAAGATGGTTATGTACTTGATCGTGAGGCTACTGCTGATTACATTACCGTAACCGACGGCGAGGTTGCAGGATACATTCAGATTAAAGACACTGGCCTTCAGGACGGTGACACAGTTACTGTAGCAGTTAAAAAAGATTATTCTTTTGTAGCATCTGTTGATCCAAATGCAACAAAATCCGGTCGTTACGAAGGTTACTCAGACAACACTGCTGCTGAAAAATTAACTATTTTCGGTAAAGTTGTTACTGATATTGCTGTAGGTGCAGGTGACTGGGGCGGCATCATCCTTTCTAAAGATGAAGCAGGTTTAAACTATGAGGCTGCTAAAGCTGCTGGCCGTTTGTACCCTGCAAAATTCAAAGGTTCAGAGGGTCAGTTTGCAGTTCAGTTGGTTAACTACGGTTCTAAAGAATTGATGGATGACTGGTATGCTTGTATCTATGTAAGAAATCTTAACAATGAAACCATTTACGGTGAAACTATAGAATTTAAAACAGAACAACCTGCTACCCCTGCTGAATAATTCAATAAAGATAGTTATTAAAAATAATTTAGGAGGTAATTCAAAATGAAATCTTATGTTAAACCATCTATTGAAGTTATCAGCATGAAAACATCTGAAAACATTGCTGACAACTTATTCAAAACAATCTACACACGTGCTGTAGGTGCCGATTCTTCTAACATCAGTTACACAGCTTTGGAAGGTGTAGCAACATACAACCCGGATGCTGATATTAACGGTTCTGACGTTGAATAATGAAATATACCTTGGCTGAACTTGGTATAGAGATAGATTTTAAATATGAACATGCGCTCCGCCGAATGAAGGATTATAAATCCGAGTTCGGCGGAACTCATATACGGATAAATATTGAATACGACAATAACATTGTCCTGCCTGAATATGAAGAGCAAATACCGTTTCAATGGCGTTTTTACTGGCTGAAATTTGCAGATGGCGGTCATGGTGCATTCCGTACTATTCCAAACACTGAATATATTATATTTTTTGCCAGATGGAACGCAGATGCAACAGAAGTAACTGTTAAAATAGCAGATGTTTCACATTTTGAAGGCGGTATAGGAAATGATATCCGTGAATTTTCATACATAGGTGAAATTTTGCATATTATTTTGCCTTTCCATAATCGCTTGATTCTTCACAGTTCAGCGATTGCATTGGAAAATCACGGGATTGCATTTTCCGCCACTTCGGGTACAGGAAAATCAACACACGCCGCCACATGGAAAAGATTGTTTCCCGGATGTGTTGCAATAAATGACGACACTCCTATTGTTTATAACAATGGAAACGGTTTACGTTTATACGGTTCTCCGTGGAGTGGTAAAACAACAATCAATTCCAATATTTCCGCGCCTCTTGATGCAATTGTATGTCTTGCTCAGGATAAAACTAACCATATTGAAAAAATCTCGCCAAGAATATCATTTCCTTTCATGCTGAATGAAACTAAAGTTTCTCCGCTTGAAGAACGCGAAGAATGTAAATTCGCAATTTTAACTGACATACTCACAAATACAAACGTTTATATGTTAGGCTGTCTGCCAAATGACGAGGCGGCTATAATTTGTAAAGAAAAAATCTGGAAAGAGATGTGAACTTATGACAAAGAAAATTATCTCATTGATACTGCTTGTAACTGTTTTAATATCATGCACACCTGCTTTTGCGGCAGTTAATCTTTCTGATATTGATGCTTCACACTGGGCATACAGTGCTATTTCTGAATTAGTATCAAAAGGCACTGTAAACGGATATCCTGATGGTTCATTCAAACCTAATGGTATAGTAACATACGCTGAATTTGAAAAAATGATTACTGGTGTTTGGAAAGAAAATCCCACCCCCATCAATCGTCAGTCAGCGTTGGAAATGTTGTGGAATTATAGTAATGCTCCTAAAGGGTATAAAGTTCCCGCGGCTATAACCGGACAGATGAGCAATGCCGAGGCTGCAGCATGGGGATATGCTACAGGTCTTATGCAAGGTAATGACGGATTCAATCTTCGTCCTTTGGATACTCTTACAAGAGCCGAAGCATCTACTCTGATTGTACGTTCAACTAAAACAGTTACCGGTGATTATTCTTTTGCTTCCAGTATATCAGATGACATTGCAAAAATAATGTGGGAAAATTACAAAATTTTTGAAAGTGCTTATTCACCCAATGAAACCATTTCAGGCGATGAGTTAACAAATGCAGTATCTGCATTAGGTGAATTCAAACATTTCGATGTAAAATTAGAAAAAGTTACTGTTGAAGATGCTGCAGTTCTTCTTATTTATGGTGCTGTTTGCAGGGCAAATCCCAAATCTATTACTGTTTCAAATATTAAAGACATCACAGACAAATATGGTAACCTTCCGCAGATTTATGCTGCATACGGATTTGAAAACGGTATAATTTTGCCTTCAGATGCATCTGCTGTTGCCACAAAACGTGATGTTGCTCTTCTTCTTTTACAGATAGATTCATTCATTGGTAAAGACGGAATAAAAATCAACAAAAACGTTGCTGAATATCCTGCAAATTACAAAGACTATGCTTACCTTCAGGAAGGTGTTCCTGTAGCAGCATATTCGGTTGCATTTGACAACGGTGCAAAGCCTGTTGATTACTACAAATTTGTAAACAATTTTTCTTTTGTTTTTGAAACTTTCGTTTCAGAAATGTCAATGAAATATGGAAAAGATAAAGTTGCATTTACCTTAATCCCCTCACTTGTATCTCAGAATGATAAAACAGAGGCAATTTTAAGAGTTAAATGTACTGTTAACGGTTCAACCGGTTATCAGTTGTTTGGCACAGGTTATGAAAATGCCGGAAGTGAATTCTACATGGATATACACACCGGTGAGCCTGTAATGAACATCTACATTCCTACCGATATTGCTAAGATAGGAAAATTTGTTTGCAATCAGTAATTATTTATTAACCATAAAACACCCTGAAACAGTTGTTTCAGGGTGTTTTAGTATAATTATTTCTATTATAATTCACTTTCAAACTTTTCTTTGTATCTCTGCTCTGCTTTAAAAAAGTTTATAATAATTATTGTAACAATTGGTCCTAAAACCATGCCAAATACTCCAAGAGTCCTTAACCCGATATAAACTGACAAAAGTGTTACAAGCGGGTGCAAACCAATCTGCTGACTTACTATTTTCGGTTCAGATAAATGCCTTATCAAAAATGCAATAGCGTATATTAGTGCAAGCCCGATTGCAAAGAAATATTTGCCTGTAATAAGCGAAATAATTGCCCATGGTATCAATACAGTTCCCGTACCCAAAACCGGTATAACGTCAATTATTGCAATAATAAACGCAACCAGAGCAGATGATTTAACTCCAATCACAGTTAAACCTATCAGCATAACGGCAAAAGTAATGCACATAAGTATTCCCTGTGCCTTTAAATATCCACCGCATGCTTTGAGCAATTCGTTTTTTATATAAACGCCTCTTCGTAAAATAGGTTTTGGAACTGTGGCTTTAAAAAATTGACGGATTCGATCTCTGTCATCACACATAAAATACGTTGAAAGAAGCATTACAACGACAAATATAAAAATATTCGGCAACGCCTTCCCCACTCTTGCAGCAGCACTTATAACCGCTTGTGTGGCAGGTTCAAGTATGTTATATAGATTGCCACGCAGATTGTTGGTTATCATAACAATAAATTCCTGCATGGACATGGGTAACGCAACATAGAAGTTTTTAAGGTTGTTAATGAGCAAATCCATCCATTGAGGCAATGTATACTGTCCCTCAAGAATTGCCGGTAGTATATATGCAAAATTCTGAAGTTCATATACAGCCTGATAAAAGAGCGTAAATATCAAAAAACCAATGCCGCCTACTGCAATAAGCATCACAAGAATAATAGAAAGTCGTCTTGGAAATCTGAATCTGTTTTCAAGATATCCTGCAATTGGAATAATCAATCTCGAAATTATATATGCGGCTATAAAAGGCATAGCAAGACCTATCACTTTGGGCAGGACAAAATAAAACAATGCCAGAATTACCGCCACATAGGCTATCTTTGTCAATACCTTAGCAGGATCTTTTGGTAAAATATTCATTCAATCACCTGTCAGTTTAAAAAATGGTCCATAAGCGTGTAACCTTTTTCGATGAGTTTTCCGCTTGATGCAGCATTATCCTCACTGTAACATACACCACTGCCTGTTGCACAATCCGTGCTGTTGAAAATAATATACGGAACAGCATCACGCGTATGTGTTCTTAAAGCAAGCGGTGTCGGGTGGTCAGGAAGGATAAGCATTTTATACTCTATTCCTTTTTTATCAAGTTCATTTTTAATATACCCAACAACCTGCTCATCTATAAGTTCAATTGATTTTACTTTATTTTCAATTTCGTGTCTGTGACCACACTCATCGGGTGCTTCCATATGTATATATACAAAATCTTTTCCGTTTTCAAGAGCATTGATAGCAGCATCTGCTTTACCTTTGAAATTTGTATGAACATTACCGGTTGCGCCTTCTACATCTATAGATTCAAGTCCTGCGCAAATAGCAATACCTTTTATAAGGTCAACAGCAGAGATAACACTGCCATCGATTCCATATTTATCTTTAAATGAAGAAAGTACCGGCTTTTTACCCTCACCCCATATCCAGATAGAATTAGCAGGTTTTAAACCACGTTCCATTCTTTTAATATTTACAGGATGGTTTTTAAGCACTTCATAACTTTTAATTGTCATTTCTGTAAGTATATCACTACCCTCGCCTTTCGGCAGATATTCAGCAAGATTTCTCTCTAAAATATCGTGTGGGGGTGTAAGGTTAAAATCATAAGGACCTTTATCCCATACAAGTGCATGGCGGTAACTTATACCGGGATAGAATTTTAAAAACTCATTATCAAAAGTTTCCGCAACAGTTTTCATAATCTCATGCGCTTCTTCAGTTGTAATTTCATCAGCGCTATGGTCTATAATACGTTTATCAAGATAATTTTCTTCATCGCTGACAGTAACTATATTACAACGGAATATTATATCGCTTTCTTTTATGTCTATCCCCATACTTACTGCTTCCAGAGGTGAACGTCCTGAATAATATTTGAACGGATCATATCCAAACGCAGAAAGATTTGCCACATCACTTCCAGGAGAAAGTGACTCAGGTACATTTTTAACAAGACCTGTTTCTCCGTGAGCACACATATAGTCAATATTGGGCTTATTTGCCGCTTCAAGCGGTGTTTTTCCTCCCAGTTCATCTACCTTGTAATCAGCCATCCCATCGCCTAAAACAACGATATATTTCATAATACAATCCCTCCGTATGTTAAAATATATGATTATTTTTATCATAACACAAAAAAAGGTAATAATCAACGATTTTTTAAGTATAAAAAAGCATTTAATACAGTAACTAATGTATTAAATGCTTTAATAATATCATTTTTTAAAATTTTCTTTTATTTTTTCAAAAAATCCTTTTTGTTGCTTATAGTTTTTATCGTTTGTTACCTCACCAAATTTTTCAAGTACCTGTTTCTGCTCATTGGTAAGATTTTTAGGGACTTCAACTATAACGTTTATTATCTGGTCTGCGCGAACACCGGAACGCAGATTTTTAATGCCTTTTCCACGTATTCTGAATGCCGTACCGCTTTGTGTACCTTCAGGAATCGTATATGGCATCATACCGTCAAGCGTCGGAATTTCAATTTCTGCTCCCAATGCTGCCTGAACAAATGTAACGGGTACATCGCAGTATACTTCATATCCGTTACGTGTAAATATAGGGTGACGCCTTAATGTAACAGTTACAAACAAATCACCGGCAGGACCGCCTTTTATACCGGCATTACCCTGACCTCTGAATGATACAGTTTCACCATGATTTATACCGGCCGGAATATTTACCTCTATGGTGCGTGAACGTTTGATTTTGCCCTTACCTTTACATTTTGTACACGGATTTTTTATAATTGTTCCCGTGCCACCACAGTTAGTACACGGAGATACATTTACAAACTGTCCGAAAGGAGAACGCTGCGCAGTTCTTACCTCACCTGTTCCGCCGCAAACATGACAAGTTTGCTTATCGTTTGCATTTTTTGCACCTACGCCGTTACATTCGTCACAGTCTTCAACCCTGTATATTTTCACTTGCTTCTTTACACCGAAAGCAGCTTCTTCAAAAGTAAGTATAACGTTTTCTGTAATATCAGTTCCCTTTCGTGGACCGTTTCTGCGTCTTGATGAACCGCCACCAAAACCACCGCCGAAGAATGAACCGAATATGTCGGATATGTCCATATCATCAAATCCGCCGAAGCCGCCAAAACCGCCGCCGCCAAATCCGTTAGGATCAGTACCTGCGTGACCGAACTGGTCATAACGAGCGCGTTTCTGGCTATCACTTAAAATTTCATAAGCCTCGTTAGCCTCTTTAAATTTAGCCTCTGCTTCAGCGTTACCTGGATTCACATCCGGGTGATATTTTTTTGCCATTTTTCTATAGGCTTGCTTTATTTCATCTTCTGAAGCACTTTTATTAACCCCAAGTGTTTCATAAGCATCTCTTTTATTAGCCATAATACTTCACTCCTTTATACAAAGTTAGGAGTGTAGGAATACTACACTCCATAGTTTTTTTAATTAAGCGTTGATTGGTCCTTCACCATTATCATCATTTGATGAATAGTTATCTTGGTTTGGAGCTTGATATCCAGCACCTGCTTGTTGAGCTGCTTGT
>JAZNPF010000052.1:0-3583 GCA_045589495.1 Clostridia bacterium | reverse complement strand
ACTGTCTCCAGATCAAATGTTTCAGAAGTATGTGCAATAGGTTCATTATTAAGAATAGTAACATCTTCAAATACCGGATTCACAACATCTTCACCGTCAGTCCATTTCACAATATAAGATTTGCCCGATTCTATAGCCGATACAGTCTTGAATGACAAATATAAAATTCCGGAAGAAGCGTCAAATCCGTTTCTGCTTGATGTGTTTAGTTCCATAACGGTAGCCCCATCTAATGGCGTGCCGGTCAGATCGGTTACATCAAATGGTAGACACAAGGTGCTCCAACTATTATCCTTGTAAAATGTGCGATTGACTAACTGCACATGGGTCATTTTGCCACTTGCGACATAGGTTTCCAATACTGCGGTGTTATCACTATCATCGTACAACATCAACAGGGGTACTATTACCATATCGCGTACATGGTTACCGTTGCCGTCCTCAATGGCGGCATCCACCACCTCACCGCCTGCCGGTGTTTGGATGTAGCAGTCTGTCAACGATATACCGCCTTCAAAATTAAATACCGCTGCCGAGCCTGACGCATGTACCTCAACGCGCGAATTGATGATGCTCAGGCTATCGCTTGACAAATTACTGCCCTTAAACGGCATTATGGCACTTACTATGAGGTTTGCACTGTCCAATGTCAGCGTTATGCCACCCTGTGTGCCGAACGCCACGCCGTTACCGTTAACCGTCAACTGTTCGCCACGAATGATGGTGTTTTTCCTGATGTCAAAGAGGGTGCTGTACGATTCCGAATCCTGTGAAATGGTGCAAGCCTGTGCCACCTCAATGTTGAGATCATCAATATCCGTATTGCGTACGAAATTAGAAGAGTTGCTAACGGTGTAATCACCGTTTATTGTCAGCGTACGAAGTCCGTCGAAACTGAACTTGCCGTCACCGAGTATGTCATCACGGTTGCGGCTCGTCACTTGCGTAGAAGCCACATAAAGCCCATATTCCTCACCGCTGACGGTAATCTTGCATTCGTCTGATTTTCCGTTGGCACTGGCTGTAATAGTTGCCGCTGCGCCTATCGCTGCATTGTCGGCTATTGTGACGATACCGTCAGTTACGGTTGCCACACTCGTATTAGAACTCGTCCATTGTATCTCCGCTTCGGAGTTCGCAGGCATCAGTTGGGCAACAAGTTCAATACGTTCACCTGGGTCAGCCACGATATATTTCTCACGTATAAGTACAGAATCAACACCGTACTTGCCGTCGGTAACAGTAATTGTAAATGTACTTGTTAAGGGATTCCCGTCTTGAATTGGAGTATAAGTATATACACCAGGAGTAGCATTAGTGGCATCAATGTTCATCTTTTCGTACATGTCGAATCGGACAATTGGAGCCGATCCTTCTCCGCTCACTTCTGTAGTCAGACCATATACTGAGCCAGAGAACGGACGCCTTCCAACCTCTATACCCGTTATTTTCTCGCCAACAGCAATAGTCATACTGCAATTAGTTATGTAGTCTAACAATGGGAAATAACCATCAGGAGTTACATTAAACTGTACATAACGAGTTTTGTAACCAATAGCACTGTTGTAAGCCTGAATGCGGACATCCAAATAGTTCTTTGTTGCCAGGGTCTTTAAATAAACTGTTGTGTAATTGCTTGATGAACTAATAGGTCTAGTACAATCGGCATCCTCATAGAACGTGCCGTAGGGTGAACCTGTGTTACGGTAATCCACCGTCCAGTTGCTGCCCGAAATACCATACCAGTTTGTAGCATTGGCAGGAACAGGCGAAGCATCACATCTGATAACATCACCCACCTTGCAATTCAACTCGTTATTTATTTTTTGGAAATAGCCTACCGTCTTAGTTATATTCAGTTCTATGTCCTGCAAATAAACTGATGTACCTATATATAACCTTGCTTCTGCCACATTTTCACTTGCTAAAGTTGATGTAGTCTCTTTGATTCGTGTAAATACCGTGTGATTTGCATTTGCCGTGCTGTTCAGTTCTATAAATCCAACCTCGCTATCAGGCGTTATTGCATTGTTCCAGTCGCTCGGAGTGAGTGACGATGCTTCCTTAGGATAATTGAATATAATATACTCTTGAGTAGTCTTTGCATTTGACAAATTCACCTTGTCGTTTATATTGGTCAAAACAGGCTCTGCAGGAGCATTGGTACACAACAATTTGGCAATTTGACGGCTCGGGCTATAGATATATCCCGAATAATCAGAGGCTGAAACTTTAACACGAATATATTTACCAATCTCAGACTCCTTCGGTGTATAAGTAATGTCCGTTGCAACCCTTTGTTGTTTATACTCTCCTTGAATTGTCGCAGTCATGGCAGAAGCATTTTCTACAATATCTTTCCAAGTAGCATTATCATCACTAATCTGCCAAACATTGCTAATCTCTGATGTCGCAAAATCGCCACTGACTGTGAAGCCAACACTATTGCCCGGAGCAGGAGTGGAATTTAAAGCAACAACACCAGCAATAGGGGGACCCATGATAACTACACGTGTTGCTACTTTACCATTATCATACACCACGGTGTGCCCGTCATCACTGATACCGCCACCCGCTGCTGTAATAACAACCAACGGAGGGGTGAGATTTATACTACCAGTAGCATAAATACCCATATCTCCACCTTTTGCAATAATCTTTCCGTTTTTGACGATGATGTTACCATCGTCACGCGAATTGATTGCCACAGAATTTTTCATAGACGATACCGCAGTTATCTCTCCCGAAAGAGTAATGTCACCATACGAGACAACGGCATTCGTAACGGAAGTAATCTTCATTGTTCCACCAATCAAGGTTACTTTCTTTCCGACAATACAAAAATATTTGTTTCCTGTCGTCTCTGCAGTCAAGTCTCCGTTAATGGTAATATCACCTTCCACATTTGTTGTGGCGATAGCATTGTCTCTCGCAGTTATGTGCAACGGAGCCATGCTATTGAACGATTTGACAGAAATACCTGTGCCGTTGGGATTGTTAATGGTCAGCGTATTGCTGCCTTGTATCTCTAAGTTGTAGTCACCGCTAATGCTTTTCAGCGTCAAGTCCGCATTCATAAACAGCACGGTATTGCCTGTCAGGACAATATTGTCGTTGTCCACCAGATTGCTTGCATATTCTGTCCCATTGATATTTGTAGCATTCACCTTTTGTGCCAACCCCACAAATAGAATAATCAGAATAGTGCTTAGAATTTTTTCTTTAAATTTAAGATCTTTCATAATTATATCTTTTTAATTATTAATTTTCTGTGTAATAAGTATCTCTGTGCGATTTTTAGAACGCAAAGATAGTGAGAATTTTGAGGAAAGAGACGCCACTACCGGAAGTTTCATTAAGAAATATCCTTCGCTATTACTTGAAAATATAAGACTTTGATTAGAATTAAAGTCTTTATTAAAAATGACACTTCCATCATTAGTGTAAGTAATCATATCCATTTCCAAGTTCTTTTTAACAGAATCAATAGTAAAGTGTAAATTATATTCAAAATCAGCATTTTGGGCATTTAGCCAAGAAATTTTTGCGATAAAAGTATCTCCCACTAAAGATTCAACCGGCA
>JAZNPF010000051.1:0-2098 GCA_045589495.1 Clostridia bacterium | reverse complement strand
CCATTTGCGCCGTTTTTGTTATACTCACGATTTAACTCATAATAAATATCCGTAGCTTTTTCACATTCCTGTCGGGACAAAAAATCTCCCGTAACCTTTCCGTCTATTGATGTCACCATATGACAGATTATGTGCGGTCTGTTCATAACATCACCTCTATATCAATTATACTATATATTCATAGGAATTTCAATAACGCCAAAACAACCCATATTTTTATCTAACATTTTTCTAGCACTTTTCTAGCGAAAACCCAAAAAATGCATCAAAAAGTGGCAATACGAAAGATGCGAGAACAGCAAAGGCTTTGAAGGAATTTATCCCCTCAAAGCCTTGATTTTATGCGGTTTTTATCGTTTTTTAAGTTCCTTTAACTTCCGCTTATTTCGTCTATCTAAAAACACTGTCTAGGAGCTCGAAATGCGGTAGGTCGGCAACACCGGTGCCAGAGTTCAAATCTCTGCATCTCCGCCAAAAAATCCGATGTGTTTTTTCGCATCGGCTTTTTTATATTTTATCGGCTGTCGGTATTTTATAAGCATGTCTTTACATCAAACCGAAAGAAGCATCATATATCCTGACACTTCTTCTGTTTCTAATATGTTATGTAATATTATTCATAACGTCCTCCCGACAAGACACTTTATTGTGCCATTTTTCTTCTGCACCATGATTTTTCTTCACACTTTGGGCATTTAAGGTGTCGGGTAGTTAATGTATGCACGCCCAGAATATACGCCTTGAAAGTTGGTTTAAATGTATGTCCGCATTTTCTGCATTCATAAACACCTGTTTCATAGTCAACCTTGGCGGCATAGAAAATTGCAATCAGAACTAAAACTGCAGAAACTGCCGTAAGTGTAATTGCAATTGCAGGATTTATGATTTCCTCTTCTGCAAGAACAGAACTTATAGCAAGCAAAGTGATACTAATCACAACACCGATAACTGATAATATTATTTTCCTTTTATTACTCATTTCTCCACCTCGTATGGCCAGTCAATAATTCCGCCAAACTCTTTTACATTAGTGTATCCAAGTTTAGCAAGACTTTCAGATGCAATTTTACTTCTTCTGCCTGACCTGCAATATACTAAAATCTGCGCATCCTTGTCGGGTAGCATTTCTTCTGCCTTGTTTTCAATTTCGGTATATGGAATCAGGATTGCATTCGGGATATGACCCTCGTCAAACTCATCCTGTTCTCTTGTATCTAAAATGATATGTTCTTCGCCTGCGTCCATTATCTTTTTGGCTTCCTCTGCCGTGATTTGTTGATACATCGTTTTTTCTCCTTTTTCACTAACCAATATTGCGGTCGGTCCGTCTGCACCGCCTATAATTCCTATACTTGTAGCATCTCCGCAAGCGGTAAGGAAGATGCAGAGAACAGCTGATATAATGCATAATATTTTCTTCATAAACTTCACCTTTAAATTTTTAGTTCAAACAATCCGTGTGTATTGCAATAATAGTAAAGTTTGCCACCATACATTTTAGGAAACCTTACCGTAGCATCCTGTTCGGGATATAATCTTACGGTAAGCACTCTGTCGAACCTTACATAGGCTACGAAACCGATATAATGTTCCTTTGTCATTTCGTGATTAAACTCAATATAAAAATCATCTTCAATTTCAGAAACTTTTATTGTGTGTTCATCGTCTGGCTTATTTAGCTTTAACGCTTCGACCTGTTTACCACAGCATATAACAGAGCAGTTTCCCACCCCTTGCATAAAACTTCCGCAATCGGGACATACGTAAAACTTTGTTCGTTTCATATTGCCTGCCTCCTCCAAATTTTGTTTAAGGTCGCCTGACAAAATTGTTTTTTCACTCACGCCGAGAATATCAGCCAATGCTGACAGAGTTGATACATCAGGGAAACCGTGCCCGGTCTCCCATTTTGAAACAGTTTTCGGCACAATACCAAGAATATCTGCAACCTCTTTTTGTGTCATTCCTTTGGCTTTTCTTAAATCGCAAAGGAGTTTTCCGTTTTTACTTAAATTCATAACACATACCTCCGCAATCTAAGTATAAAGCAGTAATATGAATTAAACAATCCACAAGTCGGAGGCCAAGCGGTCTTAGG
>JAZNPF010000050.1:0-8815 GCA_045589495.1 Clostridia bacterium | reverse complement strand
AAAAAACGAGCGGAATAAAATACAGCAGGAAAAAGCAACGGTGCGTTTGATCGATCCGTTGCGGTTAAACACCGACCGGCAGTGCCGTTGGGGATGGTGCTGTTGAGCAAGTAATGGTGCTGATTTGGTGTCGAGATGCCCGTGAGAGCCGATAAATTGGGAATAAAAGTGGTATATTTTGCGGTGTGAACAAGATAAAATAAAGCAATTTCTGAACATTATAGATAATTAAAACCAATCATTGCAAATCAAAAGACACCCTATACGAATCAAAAGGGTGCCTTTGGAATATCAGTATAATATTGACTATTTAACAACATTTACTATTTGAGAAGCATCAACTATAAAGAGATTATCATCGGTTTCTGCTGCTTTGATTATTGTATCAGTAAATCCGGAGAGCGAAAATAAATAATAATATGTTTCTCCGGGTAATTGCATTTTTTCTTTGAATTTTCTGAGTTCTCCGTTGTCAAACAATTCTGTTCGAAATTTACATTCTCCCAATACAAATTTCTTTTCATCTTTATCAGTGGCGATAATATCAATTTCTTCCGCAAAGTTTCTCTTTTCGCCCTCAATAATTTTTGTTACCGAGCCCCACCAACAACCAATTTTTGAAAATCTAAACGGCAGTTTTCTGTGCTTGTTCAAACTGTACATATATTCAATACATACTTTTTCAAAAGATTTTGATGCGAAATCATGTAATGAACCCTCAATATAATCCTCCCATACACCCAAAGCATCATCCATTTCAAGATCTGAAAGATTAGAGTAGCCATAAGCATACCAGAATTTAAAATAATTATCGGTAAGATTATACAACCCTTTACTGCTGCTTGCACGTTCTTTCGCACTTGAAAGAACCGAAAACTCTCTTTCTACAATTCCAAGTTCAATAAGATTTTTCAGATACACGCTGAGTTTGCTTTTTTCAATCCCTGTTTTTGTGAGAATTTCATTGAAGGTTGTATTGCCAAGCGCAATGGCTTCAATAACGGTGTTGTAAATGGCAGTTTCACGAAGTTCCTGACGTAATAGAAATTCAACTTCCGAATAAAGAACAGTACCTTTAGTAAGAATCTTGTTTATTATATTATCCTTCAGAGTGCGTTTTGAATCAAATTGTTTGAGATAGTGCGGAATACCGCCAAGTATTGAGTATGCAATAAGTTTATCTTCATCAGAAAAATCAGGTAAAAATTTTATTGCATCATAATATGGCATAGGGAGCATTTTATATATCCCTGTAGTTCTACCATAAAGAGGATTTTTCTCCGACAAAAGTTCTTTTTCTATAAAACTCATTGAACTACCGCATATAATGAGCATTATATTTTTGTTTTTTAATATTGTATCCCATATGATTTGGAGAATGGAAGGAATACTTGGATTGTTTTTGCACATATATGGGAACTCATCAATCACAATTATTGTTTTATCTTCCTCTTCCATTTCGCCGATGAAAGAAAATGCTTTATCCCAATCAGCAAAAGAATCGGTATATGCTTTTACATCCGGTTTCCACGAAAGAAGTTTGTCAGAAAATTCTGCAAGTTGCTTTTCGGGTGTGTATTCACGGCAAGAATAAAAAACATTGGGCTTTCCTTTGCAAAACTCGGTTAAAGTTTCTGTTTTACCAACTCTTCGTCTGCCATATAAAACAACAAATTCAGCATTGTCGCTTTCATAACAATTATTCAAAAATTTTAATTCACTTTCGCGTCCTATAAACATCGTCATCCTCCTCACCAGGATATTCCAAACCTAGTCTAATCACGATTTGACTAATCATAGTTTAACATAGTTTTTCATAAAAGTCAATAAACTATACATAATTGATTTAACAAAGAACTTTGGATGTTATTCTCATTTACACAAAATCAAGTAGTTTTCCCCATATCAAAATTTGGGTCACATTAACCAATGATAAAAGCCTGAATTACTTCGTAGACTTATCTCTCATTCTGTGATATGTTTGTGTTGCCAAAAGGCAAATACATTAAATTCAGGAGGAAAAAGTTATGAAGAAGAAAGCAGTATGTATGGTATTAACAGTAGTTATGATGTTGTCAATGACGGCATCGGCAGAGCCTTGGTGGTTAAGCAAATACCAAGTAATGTTTGACAACGAACTTGGCATTATAGGCAATGTCACCTTAACATTCGCATCAGACGGAGGAAGTTTCATATTGTGATGCATAACGTTCTATAGACGTTCTTCTCATCCATATACTGTAATCATCGCTCAATCCATGTAAAAGATATAGACACTTATATTTTACATTTTTAGCATTATTAGAAACACCTATTTCACCAGTTGTGCTTTTCTGTGGAATAATAACATTTATTGTTGTCTGCATTCCTAATGATTCACTAAATATATTTAATTCACAAAACGCCATATTAAATTCCTCAAATCTTCAACAAATCTTCAACATTTTTTGCATTTTCTGAACAGATTTTTCTTTTTCACTATCAGTTATTGACTTGTCAAACAATATTTCGATACCAACACCAATTACTGTCCACTTATTAGATTACAGTAAAAAGAATATTAGAGGAATTTTCTCTTGGTGGAGTCGGCTTTCATATAATTAACGGACATATCCCTGTTAAATGCAAAAAAGGCGAAAATCCTGTTAAAGCAAATGGAAAACTGATACTTATAGACGGAGGGTTTTGTCGTGCGTACCATCATTCCACCGGATTTGCAGGATATACATTGATATATAACGCTGTTGGTATGAGAATTTCTGCTCATGAACCGTTTAGAGGGGTACAGAATGCTATTAAAGATAATGATGATATATTGTCCGATACTGTAATTTTTGAACACTCGGTAGACAAAATAAGAGTTATGGATACTGATATAGGAAAAACCTTAAGTGAAAAAATTGCTGATCTAAAACTTCTTTTAAACTGTTTTGAGTCTGGTACTATAAAAGAAAAAATATAACTGATATAACATTTCTTTTTGATATTTTGTATAAGTATAAATAATTTATATCATAAGTCTTGATTTTATAGTTTTAATATATGTGCTTGGCGATTTCTTTTCATACTGTTTAAAAGTTCTGCTAAAATAGTGAACAGATGAAAAACCAACGATTGATGCGATTTCGGTCAGATTATAACTTCCGCTTCGCATCAGTTTTTTTGCCTCTTTGATTTTTAATTTATTTATGTAAGAAATTACGGTTTCGCCATAGGATGCCCGGAACTTGTTACATAGGGTAGTGCTGTTTGTTCCAAATAAAAAGCAAAGTTCAGACAACCTGATTTTTTCTTTGAAATTCTCGTTTAAATATCTGTATATTTCTTGAATCTTGTCATCAGAAATTTCATCTGTTTCATTGGTAGAAACATTTGCTTTACTGCGTATAAGTTCAATAAAAAGATTTTCAAGTTTTATTTTAATTAACTGATCTGCACCAAAAGGATATTCCTTTCTTTTTTTCATATCTTTCTGGCTTGGTATATCGTATGGCGGTTCAAAAACATTTCGTCCCTCTTTAATGATTTCTGTAAGCAGTTTTTTATGTACTTCATTTAACGTAATGGGTTCGTTTGCAAATATATCAAGTTCTTCGCAATTACATTCAAACCCGATTATAATTACATTGGACGCTTCATCTTGAGGACAAGATAACGAATGTGTTTCGTTGTTTTTGTGTATTATTAATTGGTTTTCTTTTACTATCCCCGTATAATTATCAGCATCAACAGTTATAAATCCACTATCGACGTATAAAAGTTCACGAAATGCATGACTTCCTTTTGATGTATAAAATTGATTAGTAAATTCGAAGTAATGTAAATTTGCAATTTTTGTAACTGCGATGGCATATGAAAATCTTTTCAACTTATATTCCAAAATGTTCACCTCTTATATACATTTTATCAATTTGAAGCCTCTTGTCAATAGTTTATCTTAAATTAAATATATTTAAAATAATGCAAAAACTATTGAAGATTATCTAAATACAAAGTTTTTGTGCTGTTATATACTTTAATTAATAAACATTATTAATTAAAGGAGATGTTTTTTATGGCAAGAATTTGTATCCCTGATTATGAGTACAAAGAAAGAATCGCGAGAGCGGCAAAATTAGTTGCTGCAAAAGGTCTTGACGTAATGGTTGTTTCTTCAACTGAGTCAGACTATGCTAATGCAAGATATTTCAGTGGTTTCTGGCCACTTTTTGAACGTGCCGGTGTTGCAATTGCTGCAAACGGCGATGCGGCACTTATGGTAGGACCTGAGTGCATTATCTTTGCTCAGGACGTTGGTAAGATTGACAAGGTGTTCTGCCTGAGAGAGTTCAGAGAATCTGCTGACCCCTCATATCCCGAACTTAAAGCAAACACATTTGAAGATGTTTTCAAAGCAATCGGTGTAACAGGTAAAAATATTAAAATCGGTCTCGGCAGTTATGTTGAGTGCACACTTCCTATTTATGAAGGTCTTAAAAACAGTTATCCTGATGCAGAAATCGTTAAATGCAACGATATTATGGTAGAACTTCGTAAAATCAAGAGCGCTAACGAACTTGCTTGTATTCAGGAAGGTTTCAGAATTGTTGACCTTGCAACAGATGAAGTTATCCGCAACTTAAAACCCGGTGTAACAGAACTGCAGATGGTAGGTATTGCTCAGCGTGTTATCTATGAAGAAGGTGCAGAATACGAAGGTCTTCCTATGTACGTATTCAGCGAAAAATCTACAAGCCACGCTATCAGCCGTTCAGGTTACAGAACAATTAACAAAGGTGATATAGTTCAGCTTAACCTCTCTGCAAAAATTGATGGTTATTCACCGGCAATCGGCCTGCCCGTTGTTATGGGCAAACTTGAGGGTGAAAGACGCAGAGTTGTTGAATTCTGTAAACAGGCTCACGACTGGACAATTGACCAACTTAAAGCAGGTGTTATGGCATCTGATGTTGCTAAGGGCTTCTATAATATGTATGTTGATAACGGCTTTAAAGAGAGTTATGTATACGGACCTTGTCACGGAACAGGTATGATTGAGGTTGAGCCACCATGGATGGAAACAGACTCAAACTACAAACTCGAAGAAAATATGACATTCCAGGTAGATACATTCATTATGGGTAACGGTTTCGGTTGCAGATGGGAAATCGGTGCTGCTATCACTAAGGACGGCTGCCGCAAGATGACAGATTACCTTAAGAAAGGAATTATAGAACTCGATGTGTGATAAAATAGGAAAAAAAGTATGGATTATTCCTGATTGTGAACTCCCACCCGAGGGTGAGGGTGTTGCAAAAGGACACGAATCTGTTATAATAGTAAATGACAGCGACGTAGACGCTGAAATCGCCGTAAAACTTTTCTTTACGGATAAAGACGCATACGAGGATATTAAATGGACAGTTAAAGCAGGCAGAGTACGTTGCTTCCGCACAAATAATATTGATGATATGTGTGGATTTAAAGTTCCTTTTGAAACTCAGTATGCTATGAAATTAACTTCTAACTGCGAAATAGTTGTGCAGTATGGCAGACTCGACAACACTCAGCCGAATCTTGCATTCTATACAACTCTCGCTTATACAGAATGAGGTGCAAAATAATGGAATATAATATGAGTTTTCCAAGAGAAGTTGAACGTGTTAAAAAAGACAGAATTCCCACAGTTATCTGTGGAGGAACTGTTGAATATCACGGTCCTCACTGCTCATATGGCTGCGATACTTTAATCGCAGAAGGTTTAATTAAAAAACTTGCTGAGAAAAAAGAGATTATGATTGCTCCGACAATCTATTACAGCCCTTCAAGTTATGCTGTTGCTGATGAAACAAGCGGTACAGTGCATATTGAAGAAGATGTTTTTGAAGCATATCTTTTCCAGATTTTTATGAATATGTTAGATGCAGGTTTACGCAATATCTATGTAGTAATTCATCACCAGTTTGAGCAGGAAAGCCTTATGCCTATGACACTTTCATATATGAAAGCGGCAAAACGTGCTACAATGCGTTACTTAGAAAAAACTCAAGGCAGAGGTTGGTGGGGTAGTGAAAACTACGCATCATACTACGAAAACCTCGGCGGCGGTGACGATCCGTTCTCATGGATTAAGGTTATCCCCACAATGAGCACGGAAGTGCAGAATGCTACAGGCTATGATCATGCAGGTAAGTATGAGTGCTCTATACTTATGTCACTTTACCCTGATGCAGTTAAACTTGACAGACTTGGTGATATTAATCACTGGTTTACAAAGAGTGCTGCAGAAGCATCAACTGAAATCGGTGACGAAATGGTTAAAAAATCTCTCGAGTATTTAGAGAAAAAGATCGTATAAATAATGGGGGCATACCTTTTATTGGAATGCCCCTTTTTATATAATGAGGTGTAAATATGAAGATAAATTTGCAAAAAAACTTTTTCACGAAGATTAAGAAAGATTTTATAACATACGGAGCTTTTAAAATTAAAGCATTCAAGTACAATTCAGGTGTAGAGGCATTGGAAATTGAAAATGAAAAATGCTCATTTATATTCACACCTTTCAAAGGTCAGCAGATATGGCATTTTAAAGTTGACGGAAAAGAAATCTCTATGCAGACAACAGTAAAAGAGCCGCAAAACACTATGACATATCTCGAAAACTATGGTGGATTCTTGTATCATTGCGGAGTGATTTCTTTCGGAGCACCAGATGCAAACCATCCTCATCACGGTGAAATTCCAAATGCAGAGTATGACAGTGCTTATATTCTCTGCGGTGAAGATGAAAATGGCAAATATATCTGTCTTGGCGGTGAACTTAATCACGATACTGCGTTTATAAGAAAATATAGATTTTCGCCAGAAATTAAACTGTATGAAAGCAGCAGTTTGTTCAGGATAAATGTAAAACTTGAAAATCTACGTGCGTATCCTATGGAGTATATGTATTTATGCCATATTAACTTCAAACCTTTTGATGGAGCAGAATTAATCTGTAGTGCAAAGTATGATGCAGAACATATAAAAATTTACAGAACAGACGGCACAAAGGCATTAACAGATTATATGGATAATCTTGAAAAAGACCTTACAATTATGAATAAAGTAGGTGCCAAAGGTCAATGCTATGACCCCGAAATCTGCTTTGGTATTAAGTATGAATCCGACGAAAACGGCAGAGCGTACACAATGCAATACACAGATGATGGCGCATGCTATGTGTCGCATCCTACGGATGTTCTCAGTAACGGGGTTCGCTGGATTTCAAGAACCAATAATGAGGATTCTATGGGGATGGTGCTTCCTGCCACTGCTGAACATATAGGATACGAAAATGCAAAAAATAACGGCCAGTTAAAAGTGCTTGCACCAAACGAAACTTTAGAATTTTATATGGAGGCAGGTTATATAAACAAAACTGATGCTGATATAGTAAAAGAAAAAATCAATTCAATAAATTGCTAACTCCCTGATAAGAACTTAAATGAGTTATACGACATTTCATACATTAGTTATTCTTTATTCCGTTCCTCTTATCATCAAGTACGGTTTATTCGCTTGCGAGACAGTTATTTGCAGTCCAATTCCAAAGAAATTTTAAAAGAAATAATTGAACTTATACATAATGAGCAAGAACTTGCAGTAAATGTGTATAAGATTATGTGTCGTCGCCCCGAAATTGGTTTTGAAGCAACAAATCATTATTATTACAACACAACATCAGTTTTAGAAAAAATCATAAACTGTGATGAACTACTCAAATATTATGGTTCAAAATGAATTTTTGATTATAATTCAGTCATACCACCGGTACCATGCCGGTGTCTTGCACTCCCCACTTAGAGCGATATGCTGGCCGAACCTATAGTTCGTCCAAAGGTCTGCCAACCACAACGCTTTCACCACTTTGCCCCTAAAGGAGATTTTTTATTTTCTTCCTTCTACTGTCTCACCTGTAAACATGTCTATGTTTTCTTTTAATTTAAACCATATTTCAAATCCATGTTTAGATGTAACCTGTTTTTGTGAAAATGTTACTTTAAACACAATGTATCTTATATAACGGATGAATTGTTGACAACACTATTAAATCAATTTTAAAAGTGTTAAAATCGGTATAAATAATCAATAAAAACAACTCCGTTATTTAAGTAAATCAAAAATAGCGATAGAAAATTGATACTTTTTTGATGATGTAGCAAACGAAATTTTTGAAAACAGATACAAACAGATGCGAGGTTGATGCTCATTTTGAGCAAATCAAATTGTATCACAAGACCGTGTGCCAATAAATCTACACAACAAAAAACAGCTTAACCTCAAGCAGTTAAGCTGTTTTTTCAACTACAGGGGTAGTAAGACTTTCGTATTGCTTTGCAATCCGACTTGCTCGTCGACCAAAGCATGCTTTGGTGCCCTCCTCGCACCTTTTCGCTGCACAATATGCCACCGGCATATTGTATTTTACGCTCAAAGCATGAGGAATGAGTTCAAGTCTTACTATGTTTTTACAAAGCAAAAAAGGTGTCCGCATTGGACACCTTTTCACTTTACAGGGGTAGTAAGACTTGAACTCACGGCACGCGGTTTTGGAGACACTGTCAAATTAAAAAGACCGTGCGATTTGTTCCCACTGTTGAGCCGTTTCTGGCACTCGCCCTTTTGAACAAAAGTGCCTTTTGATGCTTTATTGATGCTTTTGAAAATTCTCTACAGATTAAAGTAAAATTGGCGAGGAACCTCCTCGCCATTCGGTGAACCAAGGCATTTCTGCAATCCTTAAATTTTATTGTATTCCGGACATTCCTCCGAAATCATTTGTCTGTGTAAT
>JAZNPF010000049.1:0-2208 GCA_045589495.1 Clostridia bacterium | reverse complement strand
ACCGCTTGGCCTCCGACTTATTGATTTAAAAGTATGATAGTGGTAACATGAAATCGAGCCTCGTTTTTTATGCGTGGTACAGATTTCTGTCGCCACGCATTTTTTATTGCGTGAGGATTTAGAGAGGAGAATAGAAAAATGATTTTCACAACAAAAGATAAAGTTTCATCAAAAAATCATATATTGTATTATGTTCTTGCCTTTGGTTTATTTGCTTTTGGCATGTTTGCTTTTGAAATGTTAAGTGTTGCATGGTTTCTGTTTTGGGGTGTTTCAATCCTTTTGGCTTATCTTGGCGGAAAATTGCAGGCTTTTGCAAAATCTTACATAACACTTTATAATGATAAAATAGAGGGTTTAGTTTTAACAATGTTTTTATTTGGATTATCTGGTTGTAGTGACAAAAAGGAAGTACAAAACGAAGTTCGAGTAGAAAGTGATACATCAAATCAAGCATCAGAAACAACTGACAAAAATGACAAGAAAGTGTCTAATGAACAAAAATATGATATTAGCACTCCGTTGAATCGTGGGAAATATGATTATCCGCAAATTGTAAATACATATAATGGCTTTGTAAATGCAATACAAGAAAATGAATTGCCGTTCGTGTTATCTGACGTTTGGGGACAAGGCGATGATGCAACAGGCGGAAAATGGGAATTTGTATTTTCTTTGGAATATGATGATATTATTGAAAGTCCTTCAATGTCAATAACCATTTCTGCAAACGATAACAAATTACATAGTGGATTTGAAGTGTATTTAAATCCAGAATGTGAACAAGATATTTTAAAAGAAGCAGTAATATGTTCTATTCTTGCTGTTGATTCCGATTTGACATATGAAAAGTCTGAAGAGTTAATGAATGAAATGGTTGAAGGTTTTACTGGCGATGGTCGCAGTAAAATAATTGACGTAAACAACTACAAAATACACATAAGTGAAGGAGTAAAGGAAGGCGGGAACTTTTTTCGCGGATATCCTATTTTGCATGTAGTTGCATACGATGACATATATCCGAGAAACATTGATAACTTTGAAACCTATTCAGAAACATCAAATTATGGAGACTTTGTTTCAATCAAAGGGACAATTACCAATATAATTCACGCCGATTATTCTCACATATTAGAAATTTCTACTGATAATGGTTTATGTGGAGTATTTTATTCAGAAGATTATTTCGCAGGATGTTTTACAATAGGAGATACCTATAATTTTTACGGACAAGTCTCCAAAAGTAGAGATTCATATAATTTATGTATGAAACTTGATAGTTTTCAAATAATTGAAGAGTAATTAAAAATAAGTCAGACAATTAACAGAAGCCATTTATAATATTGGTGTTAATTGTCTGACTTGAATTTTATCTGTTTTTCCAAAAGAGAAACTTGATTTTAGACGGTTGTTCGGTTCATCTCGCACACTTTTGATATAAAAATCAGACACATCATGGTTCAAAACCTAAAATGATGTGTCTGATCAAACATATCATATTCAAATAATGAAAAGCCTTATCTTATTTCATTGCTTCTTCAATTGCAACGGAAACTGCAACAGTCATACCAACCATGGGGTTGTTACCTGCACCGATAAGTCCCATCATTTCAACGTGAGCAGGAACGGAAGAAGAACCTGCAAACTGAGCATCAGAATGCATTCTTCCCATTGTGTCGGTCAAGCCGTAAGAAGCGGGACCTGCAGCCATGTTATCAGGATGCAGAGTTCTTCCTGTACCACCGCCGGATGCAACAGAGAAGTATTTCTTACCCTGTTCGATACATTCTTTCTTATAAGTTCCTGCAACGGGATGCTGGAATCTTGTGGGGTTGGTGGAGTTACCGGTGATGGAAACGTCAACACCTTCCAAATGCATGATTGCAACACCTTCACGAACATCGTTAGAACCGTAACATCTAACCTTGGAACGTTCACCGTCAGAGTATGCTGTTTCCTTTACGATGTTAACAACGCCTGTTGCATAATCAAATTCGGTTTGAACATAAGTGAAACCGTTGATTCTGGAGATAATCTGAGCAGCATCTTTTCCAAGACCGTTCAAAATAACCTTCAGAGGAGTATTTCTGATTTTGTTAGCAGTTTTTGCAATACCGATAGCACCCTCTGCAGCAGCGAAGGATTCGTGACCTGCCAAGAATGCGAAGCACTTTGTGTCTTCTTCTAAGAGCATAGCGCCAAGGTTAC
>JAZNPF010000048.1:0-101967 GCA_045589495.1 Clostridia bacterium | reverse complement strand
CTTGTTTCGGGTGCATCAATGAATAACTGGAATGGCACCAGATATTTAGTTGCATTTAATGACAACACAGCATGTAATGGACCTGCGCTCAAACTTAAATTAAAGGCTAATGATACTGCTACACTCGGAAGTTCGACTATTACATTTGATGCAACATTTAAGACATATGATTCTGCAACAGATACAGAATCAGACCTTCCTTCTTTAGCAGTTGCGGGCACGATTACAGTTATTGACGAAGTAGTAGTTGAAGACTGGACAGAAGTTGATGCGGTTATCGGTAACTACACATACGGAACTTCTAATCCTTACGCACTCCCTGCACAGGGTACAGTTACTATAGATGGTACACCTTACACAGGTACATATTCTATAGAAGAAAAACTTGATGAAATTCCTGCAGGCGATGGCAAAACTGTTACTGTAGTTCTTACAATTAACGATGGAACTAAAGACAGAACATTCAAAAAGACTTATACCGTAAATGTTGCAAAAGCAGATTATGACATGAGCAAAATCACTGCTGCTCCTCAGACTGCTACTTTCACAGGTGAGGCTATTGATTACCTTGAAAGCAATGTAACCAAACCTGCTGATGTAACAATCACTTCTATTGAATATAGTAGCACACCTACAAAAGATGTAGGCGACTACACAGCAACAATTAAATTTGAAACAAGCGATCCTAACTACAATAATCCTACAGATATTACTGTAGATCACAAAATCACAAAAGCAAAGGCTACAGTTGCAAGAGATACAATTGCAGAAACAATCACCGCTGACAATGCAAACAATGCTGACGCAGCTTCTCTTAAAGCGATGTTGCCTTCTACTGTAAAAGTTAACTTTGAAGGTGCTGCAGTTGTTGTAGAACCCGTTACTGAAGAAGTAGCAGTTGTATGGGGCGATGCTGACAAAGACTTCAATGTTAAAGGCGAAACATACACATATACCGCTACATCATTTGACAGTGCTAACCTTGATGTTTCTAAATTAGAATTGACAGCAACTATTACAGTTAACCCTGTAAACGCTACATTAGATGTTGCTAACATCACAAAAACATTCTCTAAAGCAGAAGTTGCTGCCGCTGAATCACTTGTAGACCTCGGTATCCCTGCAAGCGCAGACCTGGAAGTAGAAAATGCTGCGGCTGCTGATACACTTGACCTTGTTTACGACAAAGATATCGATGCTGTTAAGGCAGTTCTTGATGCTGTAACAGATGGTCACGACGAAAAAGTTACAATTACTCTTGATGTTGAAACATCACTTGCTAACGCAAATAAATCTTACCTTACAGTTACAGGTGCATCTACTGTTTTAATCACAGTTTCTGAGAAAAAAGGTGCTACATACGAACCTATCGCAGAAACACTTGATATCACATACGGCGATACACTTCCTTCTGTAACTGCTCCGGCTTGTACTGCTGATGATGGCGGCGATGATGAACTCGATACATCTGAAATTACTTATATCGGCAGAGACGGAACTCAATATGCTGAAAGCGAAGTTGCTCCTACAGAAGCAGGTAAATACACAGTTATAGTAACTCTCGTAAGCGATAACTACGCTGCAAATGTTACTAAAGACTTTGTAATCACACCAAAAGCAATTGAATACAATGTAGCAAATGCTGAAATGGATTATAGTGATGCAGCACCCGTTTATAGCGGTTCATTTGCAGATGGTGCTCTTGTAAGCCCTGATACAGACGCTGATTTCACTATTGCATACAAAGTAAAAACTGTTGCTGACGAATCCGCTGATGTTACAGATGTAACTAAAGCAGCCGTTGGTACATACACACTTACTGCTGATGTAACCAACCCCAACTACGTTGTAACCGTTAATGGCGGTACACTCACAATCAACAAAAAATCTATCGCAGATAAAACTCCTGTAATCGACGGCGACGTTAAAGCAGGCGAAACACTTACTGCTGATATAGGTCTTGCAGATATATTTGCATACACATGGAAAATTGGTGATGATGTTGTAGGCACAGAAAGAACTTACACAGTTAAAATCGCTGATTCTAACAAAACAATTACACTTACTGCTGATGCTACAGGCGCTGCAAACTACGAAGACGTTTCTGCAGTAGCAAACGCAACAGTTGAAAAATACGAAATCAAAGGTACTTTAACTGCATCTGTTGAAGGTGACGCTGTTCCCACAGCAGTTATCACAACTGATGTAAGCGGTATCGAAGGTAACGAGTTAATGGCTCTTACTTATGCTTGGGCTAAAAACGGTACACCTATTGATGGCGCTACAGGCACCACATACACAATTACTGAAAATGAGCACCGTGATGATGTTATTACTGTAACAGTAACTCCTTCTGCTGACTTCACAGGTACAATCACCTCTAACGGCGTTGTAGTTGGTTACAGAACACTCACAGGTACTTTGGTACTCAATGCAGACATTCCTGCTGAAGGCGATGCTAAAGGTTTAGAAATTGCTGCTGATCCTGATGTTAATGCAGGTCCTGAAGGTTACGATATCGTATGGATTGTTGGCACAACTGAAGTTATCGGCGAAACAACTTACACAATTACAGAAGCAGATTACGGTAAAACAATTTCTGCTAAACTCGTAGGCAAAGGCGATTACAAAAGTGAAGTTACAACAGAAGATTTTTATGATGTTCCCGCAATCGCTCCTTCTAACGTAGTCATCACTACAGAAGTAACAAAGAACTCTATCGATGTTGAAGTTACCGCTGATGCTAACGGTTCAGAAATCACAGAATATGCTTTAACACTCAAGGATAGTGAAGGCAATGTAGTTGAAGAGGCTACAGCAACTATCGCTGAGGGCAAAGGTACTTACACATTTGCAAACCTCGATTCAGGTGAAACATACACAATTGAGGCTGTTGCTACAAACGGTAAAGGTTCTGATGATGCTTCTGCAGAAGCAACAACCAAGAAACCTTCAAGCACACTTTCTCCTGTAACAGGCGGTGCAACAGGCACAACAACTAAACCTACCACACCACCTGCAACAGAAACACCTTCAACCGGTGAAACAGAAACACCTTCAACTGGTGAAACAGAAACACCTGCAACAGGTGAAACAACAACTCCCGAAACAACAATCGTTGTTCCTGAAGCAGACGTTGTTGTAGAATCTAAAACTGAAACAGCAACAGTTCCTGCTGCTGATCTCACAGATGCGAAAGTAGTTGCTGCTACAGTTAAAACTGAAAGCGGTGCTACAGTTGAAGTAACAGTTGACGTTGCTGAAAAAGCAGTTGACTCACTCACAGTAGTTGCAGATAAAGCAGAAACTGAAGTAACAGGTAAAGCAGCTGACGGTATCGTTGGTGATGCTATCGAAGTTAAAGTTGACGCTAAGAGTGGCGACACTGCAGTTGCTGTTGAAGCAACAATCGCTATCGACGTTGAAGCACAGGCTTATGCTTATGCAGTAGACGAACTCGGTAACACAGTAAGACTTGAATCTGCTTATGATGCAGAAACAGGCAAACTCCTTATCGCTGGTGTTGCAGACGGCACAGTAGTTGCAGTTTCTACAACTGCTCCTGTAGACTTTGCTGATACTGCAGACAGATGGTCACACAAAGAAGTTGTAAAAGCAGCTGACCTTGGTATCGTAAGTGGTAGAGGCGCTGGCGCTTATGCTCCTGCTGAACTCCTTACACGCAGCGAAACAAACAAACTCAAGAAAAACCTTGCAGAAGTTCTTAAACTTGAACTCACTGTAAATGCTGATGTTAAGATTGACACAGATCCTTCACACTGGTCTTATGAGTCTGACCTCTGGGCAGCTCAGACAGGTATCACATCAGGTACCGGTACAACAGAAGACGGTGTTGTAATCATCTCTGGTGAAAACCAGGTTGTAAGACAGGATTACGTAACACTGCTTGCAAGAATGGTTAAACTCGCTATCGGCGATGTAACTGTAGAAGGCGCAGGCGTTAACTTTGCAGACGCTGCTGATGTTTCTGACTACGCAGCAGACGCATTTAATCTCCTCTCTGCAACAGGTATCCTCAGAGGTAGCGCTGGCGAAAATGGTGTATACGCTAACCCGAAAGCAAACATCACCAGAGAAGAAGCTGCTGCACTCTCTAACAGAGTATACGAGTTTGTAAAAGCAATTAAATATGCTAAATAATTAAAACGGTTATCCGTTAAAAAGAAGAGCACATCTGTGCTCTTCTTTTTCATTTTGCATGAAACAAATCAACGATAATGATGACATATCAGTTTTGACTATGTATTTTTATTGCTTATTTCAAATTATTTTGCTTTGGCTATGGTTGACAAATCGGCTTAACTGAAATATAATATATAGGTAATGTTTTTAAAAACACAAACATTTAATATATATAAACGGAGAGATAACTATGATAAATTTTCCCGATGAACACGGATTCTTCGGTGAGCATGGCGGTGTTTTTGTTTCAGACGAACTCAAACCCGTTATGGCTGAAATAAGAGAAGAATTTTTAAAGTGTAAAAATGATCCGTCTTTTTCGGCGGAATTCAAAGATTACCTGCACGCGTATGTTGGCAGACCTACACCGCTGTATTTTGCACGTCGTTTAACAGAACGCCTTGGCGGTGCTAAAATCTATCTTAAACGTGAAGACCTTAATCATACCGGTTCTCATAAAATCAATAATGCAATCGGTCAGGTACTTCTTGCAAGACGTCTTGGCAAAAAAAGAGTAATTGCAGAAACCGGAGCAGGTCAGCACGGTGTTGCAACAGCGACCGCTTGTGCAATGTTTAATATGGAATGTATAGTTTATATGGGCGAGGAAGATATACGCCGTCAGGAACTTAACGTTTTCCGTATGAAATTGCTTGGCGCAAATGTGGTTTCTGTAACTCAGGGTACAAAAACTTTGAAAGATGCTATAGACGTTGCTTTGGCGGACCTTGCGGCTAATTATAAAGATACTTATTATATGATTGGTTCGGCTGTAGGCCCAGACCCATATCCACAGATGGTTAAATTCTTCCAGTCTGTTATAGGCGAAGAAACTATTGAACAGTCAAAAGAGGCAGAGGGTGTACTTCCGGACTATGTTCTTGCTTGTATTGGCGGCGGAAGTAACTCCATTGGTATGTTCGCACCTTTTTATGATGAAAAAACTGCACTTATCGGTATAGAGCCTGCCGGAAAGGGTCTTGAAACCGGAATGCACGCAGCCACATTGTGTGCCGGAACTCCAGGTATACTCCATGGGTTTAAATCGTATGTGCTTCAGGACGAGAACGGTGAACCGTTGCCTGCGTACTCTGTATCTGCCGGACTCGACTATCCCGGTGTAGGTCCGGAACATAGTTTTTACAAAGATAGTGGCAGAGCGCAGTATGTAACTGTTACAGACGAAGAAGCGCTTGATGCGTTCTGTCTGCTTTGTGAAGAAGAGGGAATTATCCCTGCGCTTGAAAGTTCACACGCAGTTGCTTATGCCGTAAAACTTGCTCCAACGCTTGAAAAAGATAAAATATTGGTAATAAACCTTTCAGGCCGTGGCGATAAAGACGTTCATCAGGTTCTTGAAATACTCAATAAAAAATAACATAAAATAAAAAAGGTTGTGACATTAAATGTCACAACCTTTTTGTCTGTTATATTACTTTTCAAACGGAATGTCAAAATGCTCATAAGCGAGTTTTGAAACTACTCTGCCTTTTGGAGTTCTGTTTATAAAACCTAATTGCAGAAGATATGGTTCGTAAACATCTTCAATAGTGGTTGCGTCTTCGCCAATGGTAGCCGCTAATGTGTCAAGACCAACGGGACCTCCTCCAAAATTGCGTATCATTGTGCGTATCATATTACTGTCGGTAGCATCTAATCCGATTTTGTCAACTTCAATTCGTGTAAGAGCGGCATCAGCAACCTCTTTTGTTATTACTCCATCATATTTAACCTGTGCAAAGTCACGCACTCTGCGGAGCAGTCGGTTTGCAATTCTTGGTGTTCCGCGTGAGCGTGATGCAATCTCTGCCGCACCGTCTTCTTCAATTTTGACACCGAGTATGTTAGCACTGCGTTTGACGATGTCAGCAAGTTGTGTCGGCGTGTATAAATCAAGACGTGATATAACGCCGAAACGGTCACGCAGAGGGGATGTCATATTACCTGCTTTTGTGGTAGCACCGACAAGCGTAAATTTTGGCAAATCAAGCCTGATTGAACGTGCGCTCGGCCCTTTTCCAATAATTATATCAAGTGCAAAATCTTCCATTGCCGGATATAAAACTTCTTCAACACTATGGCTTAACCTGTGGATTTCGTCTATAAACAATACATCGTGTTCTGAAAGATTGGTAAGAAGCGCCGCTAGATCGCCCGGTTTCTCAATTGCCGGACCGCTCGTTATACGTAAGTTCACACCCATCTCGTTTGCAATGATGTTTGCAAGCGTAGTTTTTCCCAACCCCGGAGGGCCGTAGAGAAGTACATGGTCAAGTGCGTCATTGCGGCTTTTTGCGGCTTCTATGTATATTTTTAAGTTTTCCTTCACTTTGTCCTGTCCGACATATTCGCTTAAAACTCTTGGCCGAAGACCTGATTCTGCTTCTCCGTCCTCTGCAAGCACTTCGCCGGTTACAATTCTTTCATCTAAATCCATAACTTATCTCCCGTATTAAAACAGTTTTTTAAGTGCAAGTTTAACTATTTCTTCAACATTTCCTACATTACCTACTGATGCAACGGCTTTCTGTGCTTCGTTTGCACTGTAGCCGAGTACCATAAGTGCACTTACAGCCTCGCTTTGTGCAGAAGCATCAACCGGAGCAACCTGTTCAAATGCGTCTGTTGCGTCAGATACGAGGCTTTCATTTTTAATCTTGTCTTTAAGTTCCAGAGATATTCTCTGTGCAGTTTTTGTGCCAATGCCTGATGCCTGTTTAATAGTTGCAATATCACCCGTTACTATGCTGAGCGCCAGTTTAGATGGGGTGGCAACAGAAAGCACTGCCGTAGCACCTTTTGCGCCTACACCCGATACTGATATAAGCAATTCAAATAATGTAAGTTCTTCTTTTGAAGAAAATCCGTACAAGTCCATAATACCTTCTTTTATGTACAGATATGTATAAAAAGTTGCTTTCTCACCAGACACAACCGAAGCGTCCTGCAAAGTATTGAGCGATGTATAAATTTTAAAACCCACACCGTTTACGTCTACCACAACAAAGTTGGCGGTTTTTTCGGCAACTTTTCCGGTTATATAACTAAACATTGAATAATCCCCCTATTCTGTAGGAATGTGCATGGCAAACCGCAAGAGCCAGACCATCTGCGACGTCATCAGGTTTAGGAATGGCTTTTAAGTTCAGAATACTTTTAACCATTTGCTGTACCTGGATTTTTTCTGCTCTGCCGTAGCCGACAACTGCCTGCTTAACCTGAAGCGGTGTATACTCTGCCACGGTAAGTCCTTTGTTTACTGCTGCCAGCAGAATAACACCCCTTGCCTGACCTACCTGAATAGCCGTTTTTGCGTTAGTGTTGAAGAAAAGTTCTTCCACTGCTACACATTCCGGCTTGTAGGTGTCAATAAGTTCGCACAGGTCGTCGTATATAGATTTAAGCCTGTTTTCAAGTTTCTCACCGGCTTTTGTTGTTATGGCGCGGTAATCGACAACAGAGAATTTATTTCCGGTGTAATCCACTATTCCGCAACCGACTATGGCGAAGCCGGGGTCTATACCTAAAATTCGCATATTAAAACCTCTCTTTTAATACTAACTCTATTTTATCAATATCCGGCTGAAAAATCAATAGAAAGAGAATCAAAATTATATTTTATATGACATACACGTTAAAATTACATTACAAAAACAAACTGCCTCAAAAAAATGTCGAATAATATGGTATAATGGTAGCGTGCTATTATCACATTTTCGGAGGTGAAGTATGAGGAAGTTTGTATTATTTGCAATTTTAATGTGCTGCCTGCTTGCGTGTATATGCGTAAGTGCTGACAGCATTGGATTATATATGTTTGGCGAAGAAATTTCCTGCGATGTTGCCCCTGTTATAGAGGATGGAAGAACTTTAGTTCCCGTGCGTGCCATATCAGAGGGCGGAATGGGTGCAGATGTCAGTTGGAACGGAAAACTTAAACTGGTAACGGTTTTAAAAGACGATATGGAAATACTTTTAACCATTGGAGAGAAAGAAGTTTTAGTAAACGGGAAAACGAAAAAACTTGATGTTCCTGCAAAACTTATAAATGACCGCACAATGATACCTGTACGTTTCATAGGTGAAACTTTTGATTATAAAGTTGAGTGGGACGATAAAAACAGAAACGTTTTAATTGATGAAAAATCTGACGGCTCGATAGAGAGTATAGATATAGAAGAAACTGAAAATGATAATTTGTTAAATATCAAACTGTCCGAATACGAAGAACCTGATATTTTTACGTTGAAAGAGCCATATCGAATAGTTCTTGATTTTAAAAAGGCTAAATTTGAAGGTCATGACGATAAAATAACTGTGGATTCTGGATTTATCAAGCAGGTTCGGTGGGCTAACCACGACGGCTATTACAGAATTGTTATAGAGTGCACCGCCGAACAGCCATATAAACTGGTAAAAACGGGGCACGATAAATTCAGTATTATAGTAGGAACATCCAAAACGAAAGTAGATATGCAAAAAGAAGACGATAAAACTGATACCGAAAAGGATGACGGAAAAGACGATAAAGAAGATAATGATACAACACAAAAAGAGGAAGAAAGAAAGCCGCTTGACCGTACGGGACCTAAGAAAAACCCAAGCGGAAAAGGTCCCCTTGTTGTGATAGATGCAGGACATGGCGGCAAAGATCCGGGAGCGCTCGGCAGAGACGAAGAGGGCGAAATTATATACGACGAAGATGATGAGGTTGCTATAAAGGAAAAAGATATAAACCTTGCCGTAGCACTTAAAACTTACAGATACTTATATAACGAGGGCGTCAATGTAATGATGACTCGAGATGTTGACGAGTTTATAGAACTTGAAGATATTGCGTTTATTGCCAATGATGCCGAGGCAACACTTTTTGTAAGTATACATAGTAATTCTGTAGACGGTGTTCCCACCGCTAATGGTACGGAGGTTCTTTATTATGATACCGACGAAAAGACCGAGTACGGAATAACATCAAAAGAATTGGCAGAAAACATTCTTGTGTATATGGTGGATGTTGCCGATATGCTTGACAGAGGTGTCAGAGAACGTCCGGGACTTGCGGTGCTTAAATGGACCGAAATGCCTGCCGCATTGGTTGAACTCGGATTTTTAACCAATCCGGAAGATACTGAAAAAATGATAGACCCGTCCTGGCAGGAGGATGCTGCCTGGGGTATTGCACAGGGTATAATCCGTTCACTTAAAAACATGGAATAAATGTAATTTACAAGGGCAAATCTTAACGGTTTGCTCTTGTTTTTTGATTTTTTGTATTTACAACCATTTTTAATTGTGATAAAATGGGTATAATGGATAAATATATAATGTTAAAAGGAGATATATAAAATGGCTGCAAAAAAAGAAGGTTATAATTATGTAACATATCAGGGCCAGCCCCTTATCTGCAGAGGCAACACCATGATTTACGGAAATATTGCTGATCCATATTATGTACAGTTGACAGCGCTTAATATGGATACTGTAGAGGGTGTAGAGGTAGCAGGTAATATACAGATTGCACTTATGCAGGGTATGCGTATTTTAAAAACTGCTGAACGTGAAGGTATGTTCAACGCTATGGATATAGCAGAATTCTGGCTTAAAGACGCTCTGGAGGAGTGATATAAGTGAACGCAACAAAAAACCTTACCATGCTTATGGATTTTTATGAAATGACTATGGCAAATGGTTATTTTGAACATGGTTTCAAGGATAACATCGTATGCTATGATATGTTTTTCAGAAAAGTTCCTGACAATGGTGGATTTGCCATTATGGGCGGACTAAAACAACTTATTGATTATATTAAAGAACTTAAATTTGAAGATAGCGATATAGACTATTTCCGTTCAAAGAAACTTTTTTCGGAAGAGTTTTTGGAGTATATCCGTAATTTCAAATTCTGTTGTGATGTGTGGGCAGTTGAAGAGGGCGTACCGATATTTCCGAACGAGCCTATAGTTAAGGTTATAGGCCCTGCCATTCAGGCACAGTTTGTGGAAACGATGATTCTGCTTACCATAAACCATCAGAGCCTTATTGCCACAAAAGCCAACAGAATAGTGCGTTCTGCCGAGGGCAGACCTGTTATGGAGTTTGGTTCGCGCCGTGCACAGGGTGTAACTGGTGCAATCAATGGTGCGCGTGCTGCATATATAGGCGGTTGTATTGGTACAGCTTGCACGATTGCTGACAAAAACTATTCAATCCCGGCACTTGGCACAATGGCGCACAGTTGGGTACAGATGTTTGACAGCGAATATGATGCATTTAAGGCTTATGCAAACACATATCCTGATAACTGCACTCTTTTGATAGATACGTATAATGTGTTAAAATCAGGGCTTCCGAACGCCATAAAGGTGTTTAAAGAAGAACTTATTGCCAAAGGACACCGACCCGCAGGGGTGCGTATTGATTCAGGGGATATCACGTATCTTTCAAAAAAAATACGTGCTGAACTTGATAAAAACGGTATGCGTGATTGTAAAATCACTGCAACAAATTCTCTGGACGAATATATAATCCGTGACCTTCTTCGTCAGGGTGCTCCGATAGACGTTTTCGGTGTAGGAGAAAGACTTATAACATCAAGTTCTGAACCTGTTTTCGGCGGTGTATATAAACTTGCTGCCGTATATAAAGACGGAGAGGAAATCCCTAAAATAAAGATTTCTGAAAATACTGCAAAAATAACAACACCATGCAATAAAAAGATTTTCAGGCTTTATGAAAATGCCACCGGCAAGGCTATCGGCGATGTGCTTACTTTAGCAGATGAAGATGCTCCAGACGGTTCGCCTTATGAGATTTTCGATCCTGAACATACTTGGAAACGAAAGACGGTGGAAGATTATTATGTAAAAGAACTGCTTGTGCCCGTGTTTGAAAAAGGCGAGTGCGTATATGAATCTCCGTCTGTTGAGTCTATACGTTCGTTCTGCAAAGCACAGATAGATACACTCTGGGACGAGGTCAAGCGTTTTGAAAATCCGCATAAATATTATGTAGACCTTTCACCTGCGCTTTGGAAGATAAAGCATGAACTACTCAGCAAAAACAGTAAATAATATCATAAATTAAAATCCTGTGTCATATATTATGACATAGGATTTTTTGATTTTTATACATAATTAAAAGGAGAATTGCCATGGAAGAGAAAAAAATTATCCGCACTGTAAAAACAGAAACACCTCATAATCTTATTATGGAAAACCGCCGCAAATTAAGCGTTTCGGGTGTATGCGACGTTGAAAGTTTTAATGAAGATGAAATTATTCTGCATACCGATATGGGCGGACTTCTTATAAAAGGTTCGGGGCTTCATATAAACAAATTAAGTGTTGAAATCGGCGAGGTTTCTTTAGAGGGAGAAATAGACGGCATAGATTATGTGGAAACCAAGAAAGCAAAAACGGCTGGGATATTGAGCAGAATGTTCAGATAATTTGTTTTTGGGCAGGAGATATATATGTATTTATCAAGCCGACACGAACTTTATGTGTTGCTGGGGACGTTTATAGGCGGATTGGTTTTGGGGGCGGTTTTTGACTTTTTCCGTATATTCCGTAAAAATTTCAAAAGTGCATCGTCAATGGTGTGGCTGCAGGATATACTGATGTGGACAGTTATGCTTGCGGTGGTGTATATAACGCTTTTTATCACCAACAGTGCACAGATACGTTGGTACGAATTTGCGGGATTTGGTGCAGGTATAGCCATTTATATGGTGCTTTTAAGCCGTGTCATTATATCCGTTTCGTCAGGTATTATAACCGTTTTTAAAAAAGTGTTTTTATTCATATTCGCAGTCATTTTGTTCCCTTTAAAATTTATCTATAAAATCATTGCACCGCCTTTGAAAAATGTCTGGAAATGGATTTTGAAGAAAAAAAGACACGTTTTTCACTCCCGAAAGCACAATTTTTTAAGATTTGTAAGGGTTTTTAAAAAAATTTAACTTTACAAGTTGAAAAAATTAGTATATAATTATATGCGGTGGATAATTAAATGCAGGGGAGTGATACGTAATGAAAAAACGCACAATGCGTAAAGTTTCTTTTAAAAAGATAATTTTGTTGGTTGTGGTTTGTTTTGTTGCGGTTATGTTTGTAAATCAGTTCACCCGTCTTAATTATTACAACGGACAGATAAAAGAGTTAGAGGGTAAAATCTCCGAGCAGCAGGAAATCAATGATGAACTTTCTGCCCGGCAGAACGTGTATTCTTCTAAAGAACACGTTGAAAAAATCGCTAGAGATACTTTGGGACTGGTCCGTGCCAATGAAAAAGTTTATATAGACTCCAACAACACAGAGTCTGATTAAATTACATATTATTCCTTGGGGGGAACAGTTTCTTTATGGATTGGAATGTTGGCGACATTGTAGAGGGTAAGATTACAGGTATTTCTAATTTTGGTGCGTTTGTTGAGTTTGCGCCGGGAAAGGTTGGTCTTGTCCATATTTCTGAGATTGCATCGCATTACGTTGCAAATATTAACGATGTATACAGCGTTGGCGATGAGGTTAAGGCTAAGATTATATCTGAACAGAACGGAAAGATATCTCTTTCGATAAAGCAGACTCAAGAGCCTGCTCCTGAGAAAAAAGAGTTCAAAGAAAAAAGGGCATATACGCCAAAACCCAAATATCAGTCGCCCGGCAGACCAGGGGATGCTATTTGGGAAGTACCTGTGGCTGATGCTGACATGTCTTTTGAGGATAAACTTAATAAATTCAAACTGGCCAGTGATGAAAAACTTGGTGATTTAAAGAAAAAGAACGGTAATGACGGCAAACGCAGAGGAAAACGCGGAAGTGTGCCGATGGTTTAGGTATAAAAAACTGATACTTGGTAATAATATGTATATCCGCAAGTAAAATATTTAAAAAAATCGTTGACAATCCGGAGTATATGTGTTATTATAGAGTGTGCAAGCCGGAGTGGCGGAACTGGCAGACGCACAGGACTTAAAATCCTGCGAAGCTAACCCTTCGTACCGGTTCGATTCCGGTCTCCGGCATTTGCTTGTTTTTGTGAATCCGCTTGCAAATAAAATTTAATATATCGCGGGATGGAGCAGTCTGGTAGCTCGTCGGGCTCATAACCCGAAGGTCGTTGGTTCAAATCCGGCTCCCGCAATGATGATGAGAATGGGCTTCACATTTCATAAATGTGAAGCCTTTTTTCTTTGTTTTTTTATGTTTTTCAAGGACAAGGTTTTTATCGCCTTGAGTAGATTGTCCTCGTATACCGTCAGAAAAGGAGCATAAAAAATGAAAAAAATACTTTTATTTTTGGCCTCTGTTATCATTGCGCTTTCATTTGTACTTACAGCGTGTGATAATAACACTAAACCTGTTGAGAAAGATGTTATTGAAACGGCTGATGTCACGAAATTGGGAGAAGGCGAAAAGAAATTTATATTCTCTGTAATTACCGCAGATGGTGAGGAGTCTGTATTTGAAATCTCTACTGATAAGGAAACTGTTGGGGATGCACTTTCCGAGCACAAACTTATTGATGGTGAGGAGGGACAGTATGGACTATATGTGAAAACCGTAAATTCTGTAACCTATGATTTTAACAAAGGCGGGAAGTATTGGGCGTTTTACATAAATGGTGAATATGCAACATCGGGTGTTGATAAAACCGCCATCACAGAAGGCGACACATATATGTTTAAGGCTGAATAATTATGAAACTTACAGTTAAAGAACTCACTGTATTTGGCTTGATGGCAGCATTGATGTATGCATCTAAAATGATTATGGAGATTCTGCCGAATATTCATCTTATAGGCGTTTTTGTTGTGGCGCTGACTGTTGTATACAGAAAAAAAGCTTTGTACCCTATATATACATTTGTTTTGCTGACGGGTGTTTTCTTTGGCTTTTCTGCCTGGTGGATACCTTATCTGTATATATGGACAATACTGTGGGGAGCAGTTATGCTGTTACCTAAAAATATAAATCCGCATATAAAGCCTGTTGTGTATATGTGTTTGTGCGCCTTACACGGACTGTTATACGGAACTTTATATGCCCCTGTTCATATTCTGCTTTATGGTCTTAATATGAAGGCGGCAATAGCATGGATTGTGGCGGGTATTCCTTGGGATATCGTTCATTGCATAGGTAATTTTTTTTGCGGTGCACTTATATGCCCTATAATAAAGGCACTACAATTGGCAGATAACAGCAGCATAAAGTATGTGGAGTGAGGGAATATGATAAGCATAATCATTCACTATTTCCCCTCTTGACATTCACAAAAAATTGAGTTATCATATATAATGATAGATATATGCAGACGCAGAAAATGTGTAAGTAGCGCTTTGTAACCTGTCTTTAAGAGAACGGTTGTCATCGGCTGTAAGCAACCGGGCAGAGCAAAGATGTGAATTTCAGCATTGGAGTCTTTTGCGAAAGTCATTTTTGATATAAGCAAGGTGTTAATGCCACACGCCAAAAGCATACAAAAGTGCAGAAAATTTTTCTGAATGCAGGGTGGTACCGCGGGTTTTATGCTCGTCCCTTTTTAGGGGCGGGTTTTTTATTTATATTTGTATAAAATTAGAAAGGGTAGATATTATGACTCCAAAAACACTTGAAGTTAAGCAGAACTTCTGCGACGCACTTGCAAAAGTTACCAATATGGAAGAACTTGAACAGTTGCGCGTGGAATATACCGGTAAAAAAGGTTATGTTACCGAACTGCTTAAGGATATGAAATCTCTCTCAAATGAAGAGAAAAAGACTTTCGGTCAGGAAGTTAATGTTCTTAAAAATGAAGTTAACGACAAACTTGCCGAAAAAAGAGAAGAATTAAGACTTAAAGAGATTGAACTTGAAAACAGCCGTATGCCTGAATTTGATATTTCAATCCCTGCTGATTTGAAACGCGGTTCGTATCATCCTATCACTCTGGTTCAGCGCCAGTGCGAAGAAGTTTTCAAATCAATGGGTTTTGTTGTAGAGGACTACAGCGAGATTGTAACTGACTACGAATGTTTTGAGGCACTTAACATACCTAAAACACACCCTGCCCGTGATATGCAGGACACATATTATCTCGGTAATGGTCAGTTGCTTAAATCACACACATCTGCAGCACAGAATGCCATTTACAAAAAATACAAAGACGCTCTTATAAACGAGGGTAAGGCTATTAAAGCAATATTTCCCGGCAGATGCTTCCGTAATGAAGCAACAGATGCCTGCCATGAAAATACATTCTTCCAGATGGAAGGTATTATGGTGGACAAAAACATCTCAATATCAAACCTTATTTTCTTTATGAAAACGATGCTTTCAGAGGTGTTTAAAAAAGATATTAAAGTACGTTTACGTCCCGGATTTTTCCCGTTCGTGGAACCTGGATTTGAACTTGACATAAGTTGTCTTATCTGCGGCGGCGAGGGTTGTCCTTCGTGTAAGCACAGCGGTTGGCTGGAACTTTGCCCTTGCGGAATGATACATCCCGAGGTGCTTAAAGCAGGCGGAATTGACCCTGACGAATATACAGGTTTTGCATTCGGACTTGGTCTTACACGTCTTGCCATGATGAAATTCGGTATAAAAGACATTCGTGACTTGAACGGCGGAAGTTTAAAAACTTTGTCGCAGTTTACGGACGATAAATAATATAAGGAGGGGAAAAATATGTTTTTATCATTAAATTGGATTTCAGACTTTGTAGATTTATCAGGTCTTGACAAAATGGAACTTATCAATAAATTTTCCCTCTCAACTGCAGAGGTTGAAAATGAAATTTATTTCAAAGGCAGTGATTTAAGCGGAATCGTGGTTGCGGAAATTAAAAGTGTTGAAGACCACCCTGAATCTAAAAAACTGCATCTTTTAAAAGTCGATATCGGCGAGGAAGAACTTGTTGATGTTGTTTGCGGTGCTCCAAACGTAAGGGTAGGTTTAAAAACTGCGTTTGCCAAACTTGGCGCACAGATTGGTGATATAACAATCACACCAAGAAAACTTGCAGGTTACACATCTAATGGTATGTGCTGTTCTGAAAAAGAGATTGGCATCAGTGACAGCGGTGACGGGATTATGGAAATCACTGATGACGTTAAAGTGGGTACAGACCTCAAAGATATTTATCAGATTGACGATATTATATTTGAGGTTGACAATAAATCTCTTACAAACCGTCCTGACCTTTGGGGACATTATGGTATTGCACGTGAGTTCGCTGCAATAGCAGGCAGAGAGTTAAAACCTTTGGACGTTGCAGACCTTGCAGCGTATGAAAAACTTAAAAAAGTTGATCTTAAAATAGAGGATCCGCTTTGTTACAGATATTCGTGTCTGGAGTTTGGAAATATTGGTGTTCACACAAGCCCTGTTAATATGCGAATCCGCCTTTTCTACTGTGGAATGAGAGCAATCAACTTCCTTGCTGACCTTACAAACTATCTTATGCTTGAAATGGGTCAGCCGATGCATGCATTTGATTCCAGAAAGGTTGAAAAAATAAGAATAAAACGTTTTGATAAACCGTTCAAATTTACAACTCTTGACGGTGTGGAGCGTGATATCGACGAAAATACGCTTATGATTTGTAACGACAACACTCCCGTTGCAATTGCAGGTATTATGGGCGGACTTGATTCCGAAATTGTTGAAGACACATCTACATTAACGCTTGAGTCTGCCACATTTGATGCCACATCTATCCGTAAATCGACCGTAAAACTTGCTCACAGAACAGATGCGTCTATGCGTTATGAAAAGAGCCTTGACCCTGAAATGACAGTTACTGCTATTGCGCGTTTTGTAAAACTTCTTACAGATATAGACAGCGGTGCTGTTGTTACATCTGCACTTACAGACGAGTATGCGTTCAGATATGATGACGTATCACTCTCGTTTGATAAGGCATTTGTAGATAAATACACAGGTATTGAAATCAGCAATGATACTATTGTAAAAACACTCAAATCACTGGGCTTTGGCGTTGAACTTTCAGGCGATAACTTTACTGTTAAAGTTCCGAGTTGGAGAGCGACAAAGGACGTAACTTTAAAAGCAGATATAATTGAAGAAATCACACGTATCTACGGTTATGATAATTTTGATGTTCACACAATTGCACTTCCGCTTTATCCTATAAGAACTGCACAGGAAAAAGATGATGAAGAAAGAATAAAAGATATCCTTGTTAAACGTTATTCGATGCATGAACTTCATTCTTATGTATGGGCGTACTATGACGAATACAAAGCGCTTGGTATTGAGATAGAAGATAATGTTGAACTTGTAAATGCGACCAATCCGAATATTCAGACAATCCGTAAATCAATTGTGCCGACACAGTTGTGTCAGGTTAAGTATAACACTTCGTATGCAAGCGATTTTGCGGTGTTTGAAATCGGCAGAGTTGTAAACGGTTTGAAAGATGACGGTATGTGTGACGAACAGAAAAAACTTGCCATTACTCTGTATAGTAAAACCGAAACCACAGAGCAGATTTATTTCAAATTGCGTGACATTCTTGCTATTATTGCGGATGAACTTAAACACAAACCTCTTGAATTCAAAAAAGCGGAAACATCACATTCATACCAGCATCCGAAAAACCTCAACGGTATATACTGTGATGGCGTATTGCTTGGTGAAATAGGTATTGTTAATTCAGCCGTTTCTAAAAAAATCGACAAAAAAGCCAATATCGTATATGCAGAGATTGACGTGAAAGAATTTGCAAAAATCGAAAATGCGTCCATCACTTATGAAGAGCCTTCAAAATTCCCTGAAATCGAGATTGACCTTTCATTTGTAACGGAAAAATTTGAGCCTGTTGCAAATGCCATAAAGGCAGCAGATTGTCCGATGATAAAATCTGTAAGTGTTACTGATATTTATTCTGACGAAAGCGGCAAATCAATCACAACAAAAATTAAATTTGCTGATAATGAACGCACATTGACACGTGAGGAAGTAATGAAAGTGGTTGACGGAATTATAGCCGCTCTTGCATCTGAAGGGATCAACCTTAAAAATTAAATAATTAAAATCCCCGTATATAAAATGCGGGGATTTTGCATATTATAAAATGTGGCCGATCGTTCCGCAACCGTAGGTTGCGAACAAAAAAACAACTAAAGTTGGTTTATATAATCAGGGTGCTGTGTTATTATTAAAAAGGAGATTTTTTACATAAAATCACTTTATTTTAGAAAGGTGAACTGATATGACAATAGGTGAAAAAATATTACAATTAAGAACTGCTGCACAGATTTCTCAGGAACAGTTGGCAGAAAAAGTTTCTGTATCAAGACAGTCCGTTTCAAAATGGGAGATGGATCAGGCATTGCCGCAGATAGATAAAGTGCTTCAGTTATGTGAACTGTTCGGCATAAGTGCGGACGAGTTTTTGCGTAATGAAAACAAAATACCATCTGCTCCGTCACAAAATAAATATTTCGGAACCGACGGATTCAGGGGCGAAGCAAATGTGGACCTTACATCTATGCAGGCATATAGAGTCGGCAGATTTTTGGGATGGTATTATTCTTCGGCACTTTCGGGATGTACAAAGGGCGGTTACAGACCGCGTATTGTTATAGGCAAAGACACAAGACGTTCCAGTTATATGCTGGAATATTCGATAGTTGCAGGAATTACTGCTTCAGGGGCAGATGCGTATATGCTCCACGTTACCACCACACCCAGTGTTTCTTATGTTACACGTCAGGATGAATTTGACTGCGGAATAATGATTACCGCCTCGCACAATCCGTTTTACGATAACGGCATCAAAATAATAAACCGTTACGGCGAAAAACTGGACGACAAAACCACTTCATTGATAGAGGCATATATTGACGGCAATATGCAGGCACTGGGTATGAATGGTAACGATCTTCCGCTTGCATCAAGAGAGCGTCTTGGCTGTATAGTGGACTATGTTTCTGGCAGAAACAGATATGTCGGATATCTGATATCTTTGGCATCGCATTCATATAAAAATCTTAAAATCGGTTTAGATTGCGCCAATGGTGCATCGTGGATGATTGCAAAATCTGTTTTCGGAGCACTCGGTGCACAGACAACAGTTATAGGTGCAGAGCCGGATGGACTGAATGTAAACCGTGACTGCGGTTCTACGCATATTGAAAATCTGTGCCGTCTTGTAAAGGAAAAACATCTTGATTTGGGCTTTGCGTTTGACGGTGATGCAGACCGTTGCATAGCGGTTGACGGAAACGGAAAAGTTATAGACGGCGATGCAATGCTTTATATCCTTGCAAAAAGATTAAAATCACGTGGTGTTCTTACAGGTGACACTGTTGTTGCAACAGTAATGTCTAACAGCGGGCTTACATCCGGGCTTGAAGAGATGGGTATAAAATGTGTTCACACCTCTGTAGGCGACAGATTTGTTTACGAATGTATGCAGGAAAATGATTACTGCCTTGGCGGTGAGCAGTCAGGCCATATAATACTGAAAAAATATGCAACTACAGGCGATGGACTCCTTACGGCAATTATGATTACAGAAGAAGTTTGTGATATGAAAACAACTCTGTCAGAACTTGCTGAGCCGTTAAAGTTGTATCCGCAGTATACACGTAATATTCCTGTCAAAGATAAAAAGGCGGTTTTGGAAGATGATGCTGTTTTAGAAGAACTGAAAGCGGTGGAAATTCTTATAAACGGAAAAGGAAGAGCACTTCTTCGCCAGAGTGGAACGGAACCCGTTATACGTGTTATGATAGAATGTGAAAACGAAGAAAACTGCGTTGCTTATGCTGACAGAATTGCCAATGTTATTATATCGAGGGGGCACGGTGCATGAAAAAATGCGTAAAAACTAATGAACTGTTTGATTGCGGCACACCGTATCTGAAAGAACTTTTTGAACAATCGGAATATCCATGGGAGATGCTCCCTAAAATCAAAGAGTATATAAACAGTCTTATCAAAACCGGTATAGACGGATTTACTGAAATTGCTGATGGTGTTCTGGTAGGAGAAGATGTTACCATACACCCGTCTGCAACTATAATTCCGCCTGCGGTTATAGGTCACAGATGTGAAATCCGTCCGGGTGCATATCTGCGAGGTGCGGTAATCACAGGCGAAGGGTGTGTCCTTGGAAATTCTTCGGAATTCAAAAATTGTATACTTTTAGATAAAGTTCAGGCACCCCACTATAACTATATAGGTGATTCTGTTCTTGGTAACAGAGCGCATCTCGGTGCAGGTTCAATATGCTCTAACTTGAAATCCGACGGAAAGCCGGTGGTTGTTCACGGTGATGAGGATTATGAAACGGGTTTAAGGAAAATCGGAGCCATTATGGCAGACGGCGCTGATGCCGGATGCAGTTGTGTTTTGAACCCCGGAACAGTTATAGGCAAAAATACAAATATTTATCCGCTTACATCTGCACGCGGAGTTTACCCCGAAGGGTGCATTGTCAAAAGTGCAGAAAACGTTGTTAAAAGAATATAAATATTGCAAAAATGCGTAAAATCCTGTATAATAAAATATACGGGATTTTTGTTTTTTGCTGTGTTTGTATGAACTTTAAAAAGCAGATATCCTTGTATTCACTGTAGATTGTTTTTGGAAAAGGGGGATATAAGATGGACTTTATTAAAAAAACAGCAGATTTTGACCTTATAAGTTTTGGTGAGGTAATGCTCAGACTCTCACCACCCGATAAAGAAAAAATTTCACAGAGTGAAGTGTTTGAAAAAAACTGCGGAGGCTCTGAATTTAATGTCGCTTCGGGTGCGGCGAATTTGGGTATTCGTTCGGCAATTGTTACAAAACTCCCAAAAAACAAACTCGGGCACTTTATTGCGCGCCGTATTCGTTACGGAACAGTATCAGATGATTATGTTGTTTGGGATAATACAGACACAAAACGTCTTGGGATTTACTTTTATGAAAGCGGTGTCTATCCAAGAAAATCTGCCGTTGTGTATGACAGGGCAAATGCGTCAGTATGCTCACTTAAACTTTCAGAAATACCTGATGAGATTTATACAAAAACAAGAATGTTTCATATAAGTTCAATTTCTCTTGCTCTGGGTGAAGAACTTCGCCATACTGCACTTGAGATGATTAAAAAAATGAAAGAGAACGGCGTTGCAATAAGTTTTGATGTAAATTACCGAGCAACGCTCTGGAGTGAGGAAGAAGCGCGTGAAGTGGTAGAGAGTATTTTGCCGCTTGTTGATATTTTGTTTGTATCAGAGGAAACGTCACGCAGAATGCTGCAGCGTACGGGAACGCTTGACGAAATTATGAAAGGCTATGCAGACACATACGGCTGCAAGGTTGTTGCAACTACAAGAAGAGAGGTTGTAAGCCCTACAAAACATAATTTTGGTTCACGTATATATTGTGACGATAAATTTTATGAGGAGCCGCATTATAAGAATATCGAGGTCATAGACCGTGTCGGAAGCGGTGACGCTTATGTTGCCGGTGTGCTTTACGGCATTCTTTCGGGTGGAAGCATAGAAGAGTGTATGTCATACGGAAACGCTTTGAGTGCAATTAAAAACACCGTTTCGGGTGATATGAGTATCAGTTCCATAGATGAAGTTGAATCTGTAATTGCATCTCACAGAGCAACCGGAATTCAGGATGAAATGGTAAGATAAAATCAACTTTGTAGAGGCGGTGGCAGCACCGGCTCTGCATTTTTAACGGGAGAAATTTATGAAGAAAAAACACTGCAACATACCTGTATTTGTGCCGCATATAGGATGCCCTCACGATTGTGTTTTCTGTAATCAGCGTCACATAACGGGTACGCAGAGTGAGGTCTGTGCGGAAGATGTGCGTAAAACCATTGACGAACATCTTGAATATATAGATAAAGAAAATACTTATGTGGAAGTTGCTTTTTTCGGCGGTAGTTTTACAGGTATAGATTTTGATTTGCAGACATCGCTTATGGAAGCGGCTTACGAGTATATAAAATCGGGCAGGGTTGACAGTCTGCGTTGTTCCACTCGTCCTGATTGCATTGATGATGATATACTTGAAAACGCAAAAAAATACGGAATGAAAACCATTGAACTTGGCGTTCAGTCCACAGATGAAGAAGTGCTTTTGAAATCGGGCAGAGGTCACGGCAGAAAAGAAGTTTTCAAAGCGAGTGAACTTATAAAAAAACACGGATTTTCACTGGGACTTCAGATGATGCTTGGTCTTCCCGGTGATACAAGAGAAAAATCGGTGCAGACTGCCAAAGATATTATAACAATACATCCCGATTGTGTAAGGATTTATCCTACCCTTGTGGTTGAAGATACGGCACTGTGTAAAATGTATAAAGCGGGCGCATATATACCCATTACCACCGAATACGCAATAGACCTTGCGGCAGAACTTACGGAGATGTTTGAAGATGCAGGAATTGAGGTTATACGCATCGGACTGCAGACAACAGATAACATAAATGAGCAGACTGTTATCGGACCTTATCATAATGCTATGGGTGAACTTGTGCGAGGACAAATTTATAAAAGACGTATAGAAAAAATCGTTGGCACAGATACCGTGAACGGCGTACTTACCTACTGTGTTCCAAAGGGAGAAGTTTCAAAGGCAACAGGGCATAAACGCGCCAACATAAAGTATTTCAAAGACAAGTACGGCATTGATTTAAAAATAGTTGAAACGGTTGAAAAAAACCAAAAAATATGATATAATTTATTGGATTAAATATTATACTCACAAGGAGCATATAAATGTACTTAAAAGGTATAAACGTTCAGGGATTCAAATCCTTTGCAGACAAAATAGATTTGGAGTTCGGCTCGGGTATTACGGCTATTGTCGGTCCTAACGGAAGCGGCAAAAGCAATGTGTCCGACGCTGTGCGTTGGGTACTTGGCGAGCAGAGCGCAAAAACGCTTCGCGGAGCCAATATGCAGGACGTAATTTTTGCGGGTACGCAAAAACGTAAACCGCTCGGTTTTGCGTCTGTAACCATAACGCTTGATAACTCTGCCAAAAACCTTAACATCGACACTTTGGAGGTTAAGGTTACACGTCGTGTTCACAGAAGCGGTGAAAGTGAATATCTTATAAATAATGCTCCGTGCCGTTTGAAAGATATTCATGAACTTTTTATGGATACAGGTCTTGGCCGTGACGGTTATTCTATGATTGGTCAGGGTAAGATTGACGAAATCCTTTCGTCAAAATCCGAAGACCGCCGTCGTATATTTGAAGAGGCGGCAGGTATAAGCAAATACAAATACAAAAAAATAGAGGCTGAACGTAAACTTGAGCAGACGGAGGATAATCTTCTGCGTATCAAAGATATGATTGTTGCTTTGGAAGAGCAGGTTGGTCCGCTTGAAGAACAGAGCAGAAAAGCGCGTACATATCTTGATTTGCGTGAAAACCTTAAAGGTCTTGATGTGAACATCGCCATAAACAATATTGACCGTGCAAGAGATAACATCAGAAAAGGCGAAGAAAACTTATCAATAGCCGTTTCACAGTTGAATGAAGAACGTGCAAAATCTGTTATGATGGATGCTGAAATTGAAAAAGCGGAATCCGGACTCTCTGCGCTTATGGAACATATAAACAACCTGACGGAGAAAATGTTTGAACTTGAGCGTGACAGCAGCGGTGCAAAAAACCGTATAGAGATACTTAACAACAACATTGCAAACAACGATGCAAACATTACCAGAATAAACGAAGAAATTGTAGTTTTAAACGAAAAGATTGCCGCTACTGAAGCGGAGATTAAAAATCAGGGTGAAGCACTTGAAAGAAGACGTGCTGATGCCAAAGTGATGTCTGAAAAAATTGCGTCTGTGGAAAAAGACGGATTAGCCCTTGATGAACAGATTAAAACAATGCATAAAGAAATTGAAGATAAAAAAGGGCAGATATCAAATAATTTAAGCGAGATTGCAGATATCCGTGCACAGAAAAACAGTATGGAAATGCTGTTTAAGAATTTTGATGAGCGTAAATCAAATATAAAAACAGAACAGCAAGAAAAACTTGCATTAAAAGAAGCCGAAGAAAAGGCGATGGATGAACTCAACAAAAAACTTGAGGAAAACAAGTCGGCAAAAGATAAGCAGATAAAAGAACTTGAAAAACTCAAAAAAGAGTATTTTGAAATTACCGACACACTTACAAAGACAAAAGAAAAACTCAACAGTATTGCATCTCAATTCAATGAAAAACAATCCAAAAAGAATGCACTTGAGGACCTTGAAAAAGGATATGAGGGATATTTCAGGGGCGTAAAAGAGATTGTCAATAAAAAATTTGACGGTGTTCACGGAGTTGTATCAAAACTTATTGAAGTTGAAGAAAAGTATGCAGTTGCTATAGAGATTGCACTTGGCAATGCGGTTCAGCATATAATTGTCGATGACGAAGACGTTGCCAAAAAATGTATATTGTATTTGAAATCGACCAACGTGGGCAGAGCGACATTTTTGCCCGTTTCAACCATAAACGGAGTAACCCTTGAAAAAGAGCCCGTAGGTGAAAAAGGATATCTTGGTCTTGCGTGTGACCTTATCGGCTATGCAGACGAGTATGACGGAATATTTAAACAGGTTCTTGGCAAAACTGCCATTGCAGATAATATTGATAACGCTGTAAATATTGCCAGAAAATTCGGGTATAAGTTCAAGATAGTAACTCTTGCAGGCGAGATTGTTAATGCGGGCGGTTCTATGACGGGCGGAAGCATCAGTCAGAACCAGAAACTTTTAAGCCGTTCAAAAGATATCGAGCGTTTGAAATCCGAACTTGAAAAACTTGAAAAATCAATAGACGAGCACGAGGACATCATAGACGATGCTAACGGGAAAATCAAAGTAATCGCACAGAAAAAGCAGGTTTGTGATGATGCCGTTGCAGAATGTAATCATGAGCAGGTGCGTCTTAATGCGTCGCTTGAACAGAAAACGATGTCTTTGGCAGAACTTGAAAAAACAATTTCGGCATTGATGGACGAAAGCGGTAATATATTAAAAGAGATTGACGGAATAAAAGATAAATCCGTTCAGTTTACAGAGCGTATATCCGAACTTGAAAAGTCAGTTGAAAGCATACGCAAAGAACTTACGGAAACAGAACTTGCGTACATTTCGCTTGAAAATAAAAAAGACGAAAATGCACGTACTCTTACCGACAGTAAGATTGATTTCAGCAATATTTGTAAGGACATGGAACTCATCGGCGAAAGAATAGAGGCTATGAAAGCCAATATATCTGCACATAATACTGAAAAAGCAGGTAAAGATGCTGAAAAGATTGCTATTTCTGAAAGTACGGAAACCATAAAGGCAGAAATAGAGGCTGCACAAAAAGCGGCTGAAACAACTGCTGATGGAAGCGGACAGATAGCAGAACAAATTACCGAAAGCAAACAAAAATATGAAAACGATTCTGCCGCACTTAAACTGTTGCAGAAACAATCAAAAGAACAGAGCGAAGTTATATATACTATTCAGCAGGAAATCTCGCGTATAGAAAACAAAAACTCGCGTTATGACATGGAGGCAGAACAGGCGATTTCGCGTCTTTGGGAAGATTACGAACTTACATATTCAACTGCGCTTGAATATAAGAGGGCGGATATAAACCTTGTCGAGGCGGCTAAAGAGGCAGCATCGCTTAAAAGCCGTATAAAAGCACTTGGTAATATCAATATTGATGCAATAGACGAATATAAGGTTGTAAAAGAGAAGTTCGACTTTATGTCGGAGCAGAAATCCGACCTTGATGAATCCAAGGCTAAACTCGAAAAAATCATTGACGAGATGCAGGCGGAGATGACTGTTCGATTTAAAGAATGTTTTGAGCAGATTAAAGAAAAATACGACACTGTGTTCAAACAACTTTTTGGCGGCGGTACTGCACGTCTTGCTTTAAGCGATCCTAGTGATGTTTTAGAAAGCGGAATTGAAATAGAGGTTCAGCCACCGGGTAAAAAACTGCAGAGTCTTTTGCTTTTGTCAGGTGGTGAACGTGCGTTTGCAGCGATTGCACTTTTATTTGCCGTACTTGAAGTGCGCCCGACGCCTTTCTGTATATTGGACGAGGTTGAAGCAGCACTTGACGATGTAAACGTATACCGCTTTGCAGACTATGTTAAAAAATATAGTAAGAAAACCCAGTTTATAGTTGTAACACACCGCAGAGGTACAATGGAAGCCGCAGATATTATGTATGGCGTAACCATGCAGGAGAAAGGTGTATCCAAAGTTCTTAAACTGCAAATCAAGGATCTGGAGGAAGAGAATGATTAATTTTTTCAAAAACAAAAAAGATAAAGAAGACGAATTGGAGGTAGAGATTCTTACACCGCCTTCAACCGAAGATGAATCAGATGCTGAAGAAATAATTATTGAACCTGAGGCAGAAGAAACTGTGCTGGAAGAACCCGTTAAAAAAGGCTTTTTCGCAAAACTTTCAGACGGCTTGCAGAAAACACGTGCTTCGCTCAATGATAAAATTGACAGCGTTATAAAAGCATTTGTAAAGGTTGACGAAGAACTTTTTGAAGAACTTGAAGAAGCACTTATTTCAGCCGATGTAGGTGTTAACACATCGCTTTATATTATTGAACGTCTGCGTGATACCGTTAAAGAACGCAGAATAACAGAAGGTGAGCAGGTACGTGGTGTTATTAAAGAGATTATCTGCGAGATTTTAAACGGTGCGGATAATGAACTTGTTTTAGAGGGTAGCCCTGCCGTTATACTTGTTATAGGTGTAAACGGCGTTGGCAAAACCACGTCTATTGGCAAAATGGCGGCAAGGCTCACCGCTGAGGGAAAGAAAGTTGTGCTCGGTGCTGCCGATACTTTCCGTGCCGCTGCCGCTGATCAGTTGCAGATATGGTCAGAGCGAGTGGGATGCGACATTATAAGACTTCAGGAGGGCGCCGACCCTGCAGCAGTTGTTTTTGACACTGTGAACGCCGCAAAAGCAAGAGGCGCAGATGTTGTTATAATAGACACTGCGGGCAGATTGCATAATAAGAAAAACCTTATGGATGAACTCAATAAGATTTCAAGGGTAATTGAAAGGGAACTGCCAGACAGTTCAAAAGAAACATTGCTCGTTATAGATGCCACCACAGGGCAGAACGCCGTATCACAAGTGCAGCAGTTTCAGGAGGCTGCAGGCATTACGGGCATAGTGCTTACAAAACTTGACGGAACTGCAAAGGGCGGTATAGTAATTGCCATAGCCCATGACAGAAAAATCCCTGTTAAGTTTGTCGGCGTCGGAGAGGGCGTAGACGATATGCAGAAATTCAGCGCAACAGATTTTTCAAACGCACTTTTTGGCGAATGATTTTAATAAGGAGTTAGCAGATGAATTATTATGACGCAAATCTTAACGGTAAAATGAGGAAAATAACCGCAATCGGAGCAATTTTTGTATTGCTTGTTTTTGCTGCAGTTTTTTCTGTGAATATGTATATTCAGGTTACGGAAATACGTGAACTGGGTGAAAAATTCCTTACGGTTTTCTGGACCAATTTTGCTGTCCGCGCAATAGCGCAGACTATAAGTTTTGTGGCGTCGTTTATAATTTTTTATGTAAGCACAAGTATCTTACGCCGTGTTATGCTTAAAACAAACAGCCCTGTTTTAAGTGTTATAGACCGTTTCTGGGGCAGGGCACTTGTGTGTGTAGTTCTTTCTGTAATAGCAAGTACATTTATAAGCGAAACTGTATACAGCCGTTATCTTATGTTTGCAAACAGTACGCCGTTCAATGCTGTTGACCCTATCTTCGGGCATGATATAGGATATTACATTTTCAGCAGACCGTTTCTGGATGCGCTTGTGGGCAGTTTGTCGTCTGTATGGTTTGTAGTTACGGTATATTGCGTTATTTCGTATGTGATTATTTATGCGGTAAACGGTCTTTTGAATTTTCAGAAAATGACATACGACAAACCTGTGGTAATTCATAATATAGTCAATATTGTAATATTCTTCCTTATTCAGGCGGTTACTTATAAATTCCGTTCGGAAGAAGTTCTTTATTCTTCTTTCGGTGAGGTTGCGGGTGCAGGATTTACTGCAATAAACGTATGGTTTAATTTTTACCGTATTGCACCTTTTTTGCTTATTGCCATTATTGTGATAAGCCTTGTCTTTTTATCAAAAGGCAAATATAAGGCGATGATTATATCAATTGTTTCCTACCCTGCAATTTTAGTTTCAGTTTCCATTATTGCATTTGGCGTTCAGCAACTTATAGTAGAGCCAAACGAGGCTGTTAAAGAACGTCCGTATATGCAGCATAATATGACATATACCAAAATGGCATTCAATATTGAAAATGTAAGTGAGGCAGAATACCCTGCAGACAATATGCTTACGGTTGATTCTCTTGAAACAAATAAGGATATGTTTGACAGCATACGTATAACCGATTTTAATTCAACCGTTACAGCGGTAAACTCTCTTCAGGGCATAAGAAATTATTATAAATTCAATGATTCCGACGTCACTCTTTATAATATAGATGGTAAACAGACTCTTGTTTCTATCGCACCGCGTGAAATTGACAAGAAAAATCTTCCTGATACAGCCAAAAGTTATGCCAACGAAATTTTCAGGTTCACTCATGGTTTCGGTGTTGTTATGAACCCTCTTAATAAAGTTACGGCAGAAGGCCAGCCTGAATTTTATATAAAAGATATCCCCACTGTTTCAGTTGGCGGTGCACCAAAGGTTTCTCAGCCAAGAATTTATTATGGTGAAACTCAGGACGATTATGTTATCGTAAATTCGTCTTTAAGAGAGATTGATTATTATGAAGGCTCGGAAGAAGTTGAATATTCTTATGATGGAGCAGGCGGCATAAAACTCGGATTTTTAAACAGACTTATATACTCTGTTAAAAATGCAGATTTCAGAATGCTCATATCCGAGTTTGTAAAAAAAGACAGTAAAATCCTTATCAACCGCAATATCCGAGACAGAGTTGAAAAGGCAATCCCGTTTTTGCAGTTTGATGATGATCCATATATGGTTATAGATGCTGACGGCAGACTTAAATGGATAATAGATGCGTATACGACATCAAATTACTTTCCGTATTCGCAAAGTTACGGCGGAGTAAATTATATACGTAATTCTGTTAAAGCGGTTATAGACGCTTATGACGGAACGATTGATTTGTATGTAATTGATAAAAATGACCCCATCATACAGACATATATGAAAATATATCCCGGTGTGTTCACAGACGCACCGATTCCCGACGGTATAAGAGAGCATATTGTGTATCCTGAATATCTTTTTAATATTCAGGCTCAGGTTTACGGAAAATATCACGTAAGCAACCCGAATACTCTGTATAATAAATCTGACCTCTGGGTGTTTGCAAAAGAAAAATACGGAACAGAAGAGCAATCCATTCTTCCGTATTACAATCTTATGAATGTAGGCGAACTTCCGTCTGACGAAGATTTTATAATTATGATACCATACACGCTTGCAAATAAAGATAATATGGTTGCATGGCTTGCGGCAGACTGTGATATTGATAATTACGGCAAACTTATTGCATATCATTTTCCCAAAGGTAAAAACGTTTACGGAACAATGCAGATAGAAAACAGAATTGACAGCGATCCTGCTATTTCCAGAGAGATGACTTTGTGGGGACAGGGTGGTTCTAATGTTATACGCGGTAATATGCTTGTTGTTCCCGTGGAAGGTTCACTTATATATATTGAACCCATTTATATATCATCAAACACAACAGGAGGAACGGCAAATGGATCTATTCCCGAACTTAAAAGAATGATTGTTGCCTATGGTGATAAAATTGTTATGGAACCAACGTTGGAACAGGCACTTAAAGTGATATTCGGTGGTGTTGCACCGTCGGGACCTGTAGGCACTCTTGAGGGACTTGAAAATCCGTCAGAAACACCTGATGACAACCAAGAAAAACTTCCCGAAAACGAAACTAAAACACTCAATAGTATTATAGATACGATTGCAGAAGCGTACAGGGGCGCCCAGAGTGACAGTGCCAGAGGTGATTGGAACGGGTTCGGTGAAAATATGCAGAATTTGAGTGACGCAATCAAGGACCTTGAAAAATTCCGTTCCGAAAAGGAATAAATTGCTATAGGAAACAGTATAAAAACACATTTTATTAGATGTATTATATAAACTTTAAAAAATTTGTAAAATACTCTTGAAATTAGTCTGAAAAAAGCATACAATATACATTGTGGACGTGTGTGTCCGTGCAAAAAATTTACCGCTTTTTATGCGGTGCAGATATGTAGAATAAATCGACAAAAAATTCTGGGAGGTTTTTTACTAATGATAGCACACGGTAAAAACATTAAGATTTTCACTGCTAATTCCAATCCTGCTTTTGCTCAGGGAATCGCAGAGTATCTGGGAACTACAATCGGTAAATCCGAGGTGGGCAAATTCTCTGACGGAGAAATTTTTGTTAACATAGGCGAAACAGTTCGCGGAAGTGATGTGTTTGTGGTACAATCCACCTGCTCGCCTGTTAACGATAATATAATGGAATTGCTTATTATGATAGATGCTTTCAAACGTGCATCTGCAGGCCGTATAACTGCTGTTATTCCTTATTTCGGTTATGCACGTCAGGATAGAAAGGCAAAAGCCAGAGATCCGATTTCGGCAAAACTTGTTGCAGACCTTATTGCAACTGCAGGTGCTGACAGAGTTCTTACAATGGACCTTCACGCACCACAGATTCAGGGATTTTTCAATGTACCTGTTGACCATCTTTTGGGTATGCCTGTTTTAAGCAGATACTATAAAGAAAAATTCAAAGACAATAAAGACGATACAGTTGTTGTATCTCCGGACCTTGGCAGTGTAACCCGTGCAAGAGGATTTGCACAGAAGATAGATGTGCCGATTGCTATTGTTGATAAACGCCGTCCCAAAGCGAATGTATCAGAGGTTATGAACATCATTGGTGATATCAAAGATAAAAATGTAATTCTTGTAGATGATATGATAGATACTGCAGGAACAATTGTAAACAGTGCTCAGGCACTTCGTGACAGAGGAGCAAAGAAAGTTTATGCTTGCTGCACACACGCAGTTTTGTCAGGCCCTGCAATTGAAAGAATTGAAAATTCTGTTATTGACGAACTCGTTGTACTCGATACTGTTCCGCTTCCGGAAGAGAAAAGAATTGCCAAGATTAAAACATTAAGTGTTGCAAATATTTTTGGCGAAGCAATTGAAAGAATTTACGAAGATTTGTCGGTAAGTACATTGTTTGTATAATAATTACATAGAATTATAAAATAGAGTACATTTGATAATGTACTCTATTTTAATAAACGGGTGAAAAGATATGTATATAATAGCAGGACTCGGCAATCCCGAGGCAAAGTATGATCATACGCGTCATAATATAGGGTTCCATGCAATTGATGTACTTTGTGACAAATACAATATAAAACTTAATAAATTGAAATTCAGGGCATCTTACGGTGACGGAGTTATCGGCGGTGAAAAGGTGATACTTGCAAAACCGCAGACGTATATGAATTTAAGCGGTGAGGCAGTTCGTGATATGGCATCTTTTTATAAAGTTGATCCGTCCAACATAATAATTATATTTGACGATGTAAGTTTAGAGTGCGGTCGTATGCGTATACGCCCCGAAGGCAGTGCCGGCGGACACAACGGAATAAAATCTATAATATATCAATTGAATTCCGATAAATTTCCGCGTATAAAACTTGGCATTGGCGCTCCACCACATGCGGATTTCGATTTAGCGGACTATGTTCTCGGCAGATTTACCTCTGATGAGATTAAAACACTTGAGCCAATACTTTTAGATACTGCCGATGCGGTAGAATGTATAATAAAAAACGGCATTTCCAAAGCGATGAACAAATATAACGGAAAGCGGGAATAAAAATGAAAGCCTTTTCAAAGATGCTTGAGGGTATGCAGGAGTTTTCTGCACTCTGCAGCGAAGCGGCGGCAGGGCACACTCCGATATCCGTTACGGGCACTACAGGCAGCGAAAAAAGCCATTTCATTTATGCTGCGGCAAAATCGCTCGGCAAAAAATGCGTGGTTATAGCGGCCGATGAAATAGAGGCGCATAAAATTTATATGGACCTCTCATATTTTTATTCTGACAACGTATTGCTTTTTAAAACAAAGGAATACGTTTTTTATGATGTGGATTCGTCTTCACGCGGTGGGGAAACAGACCGTATACGCACACTTGCAAATCTTGAAAATGCAGATGCAGTTGTTGCAAGTATTGGTGCAGTAATGCAGTATACTCTGCCAAAAAAACTGTTTGATAAATACACGTTTTCCATATCTGTTGGTGACACTTTAGACCGTGACGAGTTTACTGAAAAACTTAATTTTGCAGGTTATAAGCGAGTTGCGTCAGTAGAGGGTATGGGGCAGTATGCTGTAAGGGGTTCTATCGTAGACGTTTTTTCACCTACAGAACGTATGCCTGTGCGAATAGAACTTTTTGGCGATGAGGTTGACTCTGTAAGATTGTTTGACGTTTTGAGTCAGGTGTCGTCGGAAAGGAAAGAAACTGTTGTAATCTGTCCCGTGCGTGAACTTCTTTATACTGAAGAAGATATCGAAAAGGTTGTAGGGCAGATAAAAAAACAAAACAACGAAAATCTTGGAACAGACATTGAAAAGTTTTTAAATCAGCACTATTTTGCATCGCAGGATAAGTATATGCCGTTTTTCTATAAAACTTTTCCATCATTTATGGATTATATAGAAAAAGACAGAATTGTTTTTATAGATGAGGCAAATGAGGCGGCGGAAAGGGCAAAAGCATTTGAGGAAGAAACAGAGCAGACTGTTGTTGATTTGCTTGATAAAGGGATATTCCCTAAATTCAAAGGCAGGTTTTTGTTGCCATACGCAGATATAATAAAATCGGCAGAGACCAACCCGATAATTTCATTAAGTACACTTTCGTATGCAACACCAGAATTCAAACCCAAATCACTTGTGTCGATAACGGCTAAAACATTGCAGTCATACGGCGGTCAACTTGAATTTTTGTATGATGATATAGAGTTCTGGCGTAAAAATGGATATAAGATGATAATGGTTACATCGACTCGTGCCAAGGCAGACGCTTTTTCAAGGGAGTTTACCGACAGAGGATATCCGCATTATATAAGCGAGACTGCCGATGATATGCCGCGAGAGGGCGAGATACTGATTACCATTGGTTCTCTTGCAAAAGGTTTTGAATATCCCACAGTTAAAACCGTTGTTGTAAGTGATGGCGAAATCATCCGTACAACAAAGAAAAAGCGTACACGCAGTACAAACTCAAAAAAAGCGATTAAGAGTTTTGACGAACTCAATACCGGCGACTATGTTGTTCACCAGACACACGGAATCGGACAGTATGTAGGTGTTGAACAGTTAACAGTTGATAAGGTAATAAAGGATTATATAAAGATAAAGTATAAAAACAGTGATATTTTATATGTCCCCACAGGTCAACTTGACCTTTTGCATAAATATATCGGTGCAGAGGCAAAAAATGTACGCCTTAACTCACTTGGCGGCACTGACTGGCAGCGTACAACAGGTAAAGTGCGTCAAAGTGTAGAGGAACTGGCAGAAGACCTTATACGTCTTTATGCTGAACGCAGCAGTATTGCCGGGCATAAATATCCGCCCGACACTCCATGGCAGCATGAATTTGAAGACGGATTCCCGTACGAAGAAACTGCAGACCAGACAAAATCAATCGCTGAAGTAAAAGCCGATATGGAACAAGGCAAGAGCATGGACAGACTTCTCTGCGGTGATGTAGGTTACGGAAAAACAGAAGTTGCAATGCGTGCTGCGTTCAAGTGCGTAATGGATTCAATGCAGGTTGCCTACCTTGTTCCTACTACAATTTTAGCCCAGCAGCATTACAATAATTTCTGTATGCGTATGAAGGAATTCCCGATTAAAATCGAGATGATGTCACGCTTTAAAACTAAAAAAGAACTTGCCGATATAGCACGCAGAGTTTCTGAAGGAGATGTGGATATTGTGATAGGTACTCACAGAATTCTGCAGAAAGATGTCAGGTTCAAAAATTTAGGGTTGCTTATTATAGATGAGGAACAGCGTTTCGGAGTTGGTGACAAGGAACGTCTTAAAGAGATGAAAACAAATGTTGATGTTCTCACGTTAAGCGCAACGCCTATTCCGAGAACATTGCACATGGCTATGGTGGGTATCCGTGATTTGAGTGTTCTTACAGAACCGCCGCAGGACAGATACCCCGTACAGACGTTTGTTTTAGAGAAAAATGATGCCGTGCTTGCCAATGCCATTGAACGTGAACTTGCAAGACGCGGACAGGTGTATTATCTATTCAACCGTGTTGAGGGAATAGAACGTAAAGCGGCTGAACTTAAAGAAAAATTCCCTGATGCAAACATTGCCGTTGCACACGGAAAAATGAATGAATCACAACTTGAAAAAATTATGATGAGCCTTATGGAAGGCGAAACGGATATTTTAGTATGTACAACAATTATTGAAACGGGGCTTGATGTTTCAAACGTGAACACAATCATAATAGAGAATGCCGATAAACTTGGTCTTTCCCAACTTTATCAATTGCGTGGAAGGGTTGGCAGGTCAAACCGTCTTGCGTATGCATATTTAACGTATGAGCGAAGCAAGATTTTAGACCAGGTTGCCCAGAAACGCCTTCAGGCAATAAGAGAGTTTACGGAGTTTGGTTCAGGTTTTAAGATTGCCATGCGCGACCTTGAAATACGCGGAGCAGGAAATCTTTTGGGTAAACAGCAACACGGAAATATGAACCTTGTCGGTTACGATATGTATTGTATGCTTTTGGAACAGGCAGTAAATAACATCAAAGGCATAGACGCACCGCCGAAAACAGAAGTTGTGGTAGAACTCCACATGGACGCATATATCCCTAAAGAATATATAGAATTCGAGTGGCAGAGGGTTGAGATGTATAAAAAAATATCTGCTATCGAAAACGAAGAAGATTTTTATGATGTCACCGATGAATTCATTGACAGATATGGCGATATTCCGCGGCCTGTACTGAATTTGCTTGATGTAGGATACATCAAATGCCTTGCACGTGCCGCAGGAGTAGATGAAATTGTACAAAAGGGAGAATATGTGGAATTTATATCACACGGCGGAGTATCGGCAACCAAAGCGGTTGAACTTATTAAGGAATATCGTGGTAAAATCCGTCTTGGCACGGGGGAGGTATCATCAATGCGTTACCGATTTGAAAATCCTTTGCTTGATAATATTAAGATTATATTACAAAAATTAAATAAGTAATCACATATAGAAATTTTGCTGATATAATTAACATATCTAATTGTATCTAAATGAGATAATTGAAATATACATCAGCGAAAGGATGGTTTGTAATGAGAAAGTTAAGACTTTTATCGGCAGTCATAACTGTGTGCGTTCTCCTTGGAACTATGTCAGGTTGCACAGTTGTTGACAATACTGTTATTGCAACGGTTAACGGACAGGATATTGTAAAGGGAGATGTTGTTCTGCATTTTATTCAGGAGCAGAATAATATGCTCAGTCAAGCAGGTATTTCCAGTATGGAAGAAGCGGCTGAGTTCTGGAAAATTGATGGTAATGCTGATACGGCCAGAAAAAATGCTGTTGATGAGGCTGTAAAAACAGCCATTAAATGCCAGAAGGCAACAGAGCAGGGTATTGCTTTGACAGAAGAAGAAAAAACACAGATAAATCAGCAGATAGGCTCACAGATTACACAGATGGGCGGCAAAGCCGTTTTTGAAAGCGAACTTAAAGCAATGGGCACAACAGAAGCGGCATATACCAAGTTTATAGAGTCTATGTATCTTGCAAGCAAACTTGACTCAATGCTTGCGGAAAAAGAGGAATACGCTGTAGAAGACGCTGAAGTTGAAGCACGCATAAAAGAAACATACATCAAAGCAAAACACATCCTTATTTCTACTGTGGATAATACTACCGGTGCTGCACTTTCTGAAGAAGAAGTTGCTGCTGCAAAAGCACAGGCAGATGACCTTTATCAGCAGATTAAAGGCGGTGCTGATTTCGACGAACTTATGAACACATATTCTTCCGACCCCGGACTTCAGTCTGCACCCGACGGATATGAATTCGGCAAAGGACAGATGGTTCCTGAATTTGAAAAGGCATCGTATGCACTCGAAATAGGTGAAGTAAGCGAACCGGTTGAAACATCTTACGGCTACCACATCATTAAAAGAGTACCGCTTACACTTTCAGCCGATAAAATTGTTGAACTCATCCCCACGGAAAAACAGATTATGCAGTACGAAAAATTAAACGTTGCGTATGACGAATGGAAAGCAGAAGCAAAAGTTGAAATTAAAGAAAAAACACTTTCAAAACTTGAAGTAATGAAATAAGTTTTTTTACAAGCAAAATAATAAAAGCCGGTATCTGCCGGCTTTTAAAGTATTACAGGGGGCTTTAAAGATGAATGCGGCATACATTCCAAACATAATAACCGGATTAAGAATAGTCGGTACGTTTGGTATGATATTTACAAAAACTTTTTCACCGGTATTTTACATAGTTTATTTTTTCACCGGAATTACAGATTTTCTTGACGGATTTTTGGCACGTAAACTTAAAGTGACCAGCGAATTCGGGGCAAAACTTGACAGTGTTGCGGATTTGTTTTTTGATATAACAATGATCATTAAAATACTTCCGGCATTGCTTTTGGTGCTTCCTGTATTTGTGTGGTATCTTGTTGGTGCCATTGTTTTGATGCGTGTGGCATCGTACATTGTATCTGCTGTCAAGTTTCGCAAAATGGCATCTCTTCATACAATAATGAATAAAATAACAGGGTTTCTGGTGTTTTTGGTTCCGTTTTTTATACATACGAAACTCGGTGTTGCTCTGTGTACATTGATTTGCGTTCTTGCCATAATAGCAGCGGTGGAGGATTTGGGTATAAACATAGGTAAAAAAGAATATGCAACAGATGTAAAAACAATAATTTCAAAATAAAAATATATTATAAAAAAATCAGAAACGAATGATTTCGTTTCTGATTTTTTATGTGTGTTATTAAAACAGGTTTCTATCTTGCAATATAATTTGATGAAAATGTGGTGTTGCCACAGTATTCAAAGTTATCCAAAATTATCCAAAATATTGGAGTTATCAATTATTTTTTTCATCACACCATTGCCGTCAAAACCATTACTCCAGTAGCGATCTGTTAATACCATAAACACAACTCCGTTATCTGTCTTTTTCTCCTGCAGGATTTTGTCAATATCAGTGTCGTTTTTAAAATTACAGATATATACATTCTGATAAACATTGTCATATCTAAAACAGCGGTTAAACCTCCATTAAGAGCAATAACAGAAAGTCCATAAAAACTATTATTTGTTATTTTGGTTGTCAGAAGATACAATAATAGTTGTATTCCGATAAAAAGAATATAATTAAATATAAGACCAATCCATCTATTTGAAGCCTCCGGAAAAATTACGAAATGGTGTGGATAAAATAATAATATAAAGGGGGGATGGGCATCAAGGCTGTTGTTAAGTTTCACTTAGTTGTAAGCAAAACAGATGATATTTTATTCGGTTGCCAAGAGGTGCTTTTCATATTTATAAATCCTCCTCTATCTTTTTTTAAAAGTTATAAATTTAGAAATAAGATAATTTGTAATAAGAACAATAAACTGTCCGAATATCTTCACTAATAAGCCATCAAAAAGTAACCATACGGTGAATATGGCAATAATAAATTCTTCCAACAATAGAGTTATTAAACGTGAAGAAAAAAACAACAATATTTCATTAACCATGTCCCGACTTTTGGTAGATGATTTAAAAACCCAGATGCGATTTGTTACATAAGCGAAAGTAACAGCCAGAATCCATGATACTATGTTGGCTATGAGTTCGTGCATACAAAAGAGTTTATAACAGACTGCAAAAGAGAAGATACTGATCAATGTTGTGCAACCACCCCAGAAAATGTATGCTACTATTTCTTTATTTTTTTCGTATAAATTTTTGATTTTTGTAAACATAATATCACTATTCCTTGTCATTATGAATTTTATCAGTATCCTTGCGAACCAGATATTGAGGTCTATGTTTTACTTCTTCATAAATTGCTGCTATGTATCTGCCGATAAGACCAAGACTGATAAGAATAGCACCTCCTAAAATTAAAATCAGTAATATAACAGTCGAAAAACCTTCCAACGCTTTACCTGTAAAATAATGTATGAGCGTTTGTATCCCCAAAATAAGCGCTCCCGCAAAGAATAAAAAACCTATATATGTAATGATATCCAGTGGGATAGAACTAAAAGAAATTATATTGGATACTGCATATTTTATGAGTTTGATTGCAGACCATTTTGAATTACCGGCACTTCTGACATCAACTTTGTATGTGATGTTAGTGCTTTTAAAACCTGCCCACAAGGAAAGTGCTCTGAAAAACGGCTTTCTTTCAGGAAGAGCAATTAAAATATCAGCCACTTTTTTGTCGAGAAGTTTAAAGTCGCTTGTGTTTTTCATAGGATATCCGGTTAAAGTAGATATTACCTTATAAAACAGATTGGAAAATGCTTTATATATTATCGGTTCTTTTCCTCTTTCGAGTTTTATTCCTTCGACAATTTCAAAGCCCTCTTCCCATTTTCTATACATTTCAACAATTGTCTCTGGCGGATGTTGCAAATCGCAATCAATAACAACAAAACAATCTCCGTTTCCTTTTTTCAATCCTGCAACAATAGCCGCTTCTTTGCCGAAATTTCTGCTGAATTCTATTCCTTTAATTCTTGGTTCTTTAGAAGATTGGGCTAAAATTTTTTTGAAAGTTCCGTCTGTAGAACCATCGCTGACAAAAATCAATTCGCAGTTTATCGATGCGTCATCCATTATACGCAATATGGTTTTGGCGGTATTTTCAATATTATCTTCCTCATTGTATGAAGGGATAATTATTGATAACAGATTTTCCATACGTAAACTCCTGTCTTATAAAGTTTTATATGTGAACACTATATTATTTTTGTAAAAAATATCATATCATATTTTGAATGTTTTTTCAATAGTTTTAGCAATGTTGAGATAATAATAAAAGGGGAAAGAGAACTGCTTACAAGCAGTTCTCTTTCCCTGTATGGATTTATTCAAATATCTTTACAGTTTTGCAAAATACTTTGTCACTGTCTACAGTAAACAGGGTATAGGCTGAATTTTCAATAGCAGATGAAGCATTTTCAACTGTTTCAATACCGTTAACGGAAATGTGTTTAATTCCGGAATTGTTTACAATTTTTCCGCCACCTGCCGATATTACATATACATTTGTTCCGCTTAAATTCTTCTCTGCATAGTCAATCAGCATTTCTTCATAGTAAGCATTGTCGTTGTAAATGCTTTCAGGAGTTATTATAAAAAGATTCTGCGCTTTTAAAGATTTAGCCTCTTTGAGTAATGTTTCCCATTGGAAAGCGTCTGCGTTATTGAGTGCAATAAAGGCAGAGTCTTTGTATTTGGTGTATGAATAAGTTTTTGATGCAACTATGTTGTCACATTCAATGCCCTCGGGAACGGCACTTTTTTTGCCTGCAAATATTGCAAGGTCACAAACGCCGTTGTTTAACACTTCAGTATATTTTCTCATAACAAGTTTTTCTGTAAATGTGTTTTTAGAAGTCGTGTCACCAAAGACTGCAAATGTAAAAGGCTCTTGGCTTTCAAACGGAATGTTTATACTGTCATCAACGAAAATATCGTCGCTGATATTTACCTTGCCGGTATCTCCCCCGACTCTTATTATAGCAGATGTCTGTACACCGCCAAAATCAAAAGTGGCAACGGCAGAGCCTTTTTTGTTGCCTTTAAGGCTGTTGCTGTCAAGAGAAAGTATTGAAGACGAAAGTGTTATATCGGTATCACATAAATTAACAAAAGCCTTATATCCTTTTTCATCTTCTGCCGTAAGGCTTATATATGCACTGTCACCGGTTGGTATTTTGTATTCTTTGAGTCCGGTAGAAATTTTTACAGGCTTATCTAAAACACGTAACTGCTTTTTAGCACTCATATCTTTATAAGACACTGTTACGGTATGGATACCTGTGTTTTTCGGATAGTAATACCCGTCTTTGATTTCGCCGTCTGTTGCTTTCCAGTTAAGATTTTCGCCGTCGATAATATTTCCAAGACTGTCGTGTACTTTTACGTTAAGATATATGCCTGTTCCTTTAAATACGTTATCACAATCGGTTTCAATGGTTATAAAACCGTCTTCGTCAGCAGATGAAACGGGAATAATGCCAACTCCGTTTGCCACCGGACGCAGATAATTGTCTGACGGTGTATTTGACACCTCTTGTTTTCCGGTAAAAGGTGAACGTACCACCAAAGTCGTAGAACCGCCGCCGTCAAGATTGGCAGCATCGTCAGCACCAATTTCCGCCATAATGTCTGCAAGAGTGTCAAGAGTAACGCCTTTTGAACTTGCTTTTCTTCCGTCAACGGTTACAAGGTACAGTTTCGAACTGTCGCTGTTTACACCTATTGCGGTTCGTGGCTGATACCCCGATATGTTATTTGTTATTTCTGTTTTTTCTCCGTCTTTAAGAAGAAGTGTACCTGCACCTACGGCAAACTGAATATCTTCAAACTTCGGCTCATAATTGATGCCAAGTTCAACTTTGTCACCAACATTGAAGTTTTCAATCAGTTCAGGTGTAACATCTCTTAAAAATGCTATTATGTATCCGTTTTCAGGAAATTCCACGGGACCTTGGTCATAATTGACAGATACAACCGTATCGTCTTCAATAATGATTTCGGATAACGTTCCGGAAGATCCGGGTGAAAGCGGTCCCCATTCTTTTGTGTATATAATAGGTTGAGTAAGGTCGTCATATTTGTTTATATGCTCAATCGGGGTTATGTATCCGTTTGGTGCTGCAACTGCAATGGCACAGTCGATATAGTCAAATATAAACGCACCGTCCTTTTTTTGCGCAACAGTAGCAAAATTCCATGGAGATGTAAGTGATGTATGCATTTTACCATCTAACACAACACCGCCGACAGCAGAACCCATAGTTTTCTCGTCCCATTTCCAGGAGAAGAAGTCTGCGTTAATTGCGGCGAGAGTGCCGTGTGCTTCCGAAAGACTTTTTACGTTGGTTAGTTTTGATATGTTTTCTTCGTTGATAAGTGCTTTAACACCGTATCTGCCGTCCGACAAATCCGCTTCTATAATATTGATATTCTGCCATCCGACTTCTGTTAAGCGTCTGATGTTTTTTTGCAAAATCCCTGTTGCAATTGTGGTTTCCGAAACCATATCATATATGTTGTCTGCAAGCACAGGAACAGATGTGAATATAAGTGAACCTGCCGCTATAACGGCAGATAGTTTTTTAAGTAAATTCAATATGTATCTTCCTTTCAAAATAATCTATACTAAAAGTATATCACGCACACAGTTAAAAGTAAACCGAAAAATAAATGGAATTGACAACATTTGTACGGGTATGGTAAAATTATCATAAGAAAAATGAGAGAAGGATTTTTATGAGAGATTGGAAATACGAAACAGAACAAAGAGTGGAATTTATTCGTAATCTGGTTGCAAAATCAGGTGTAAAAGGTATAATATACGGAAACAGCGGCGGTAAAGACAGTGCTCTGGTAAGCATATTATGCAAGATGGCTTGTGATAATACCATTGGCATTATACTGCCGTGCTGCTCTGAAAGAAACTATGGCGAAGATACCGACCACGGTAACCTTGTTGCAGATCAGTTTAAGATTGAAACACGCACAGTTGATTTAACAGAAGTTAAAAAATCACTTTTGTCAGCCGTTTCAGGTAAAACAGAGATAAACAATACTGCTGATATAAACATAGCACCGCGTTTGCGTATGACCACACTTTACGCAATTGCCGCTGCAGAAGGTCTTCTTGTGGCAGGAACAGGAAACAGAAGCGAACGTTATATGGGCTACTTTACCAAATGGGGTGATGGTGCGTGTGATTTTAACCCGATTGCAGATCTTACTGCCGGTGAAGTGTTTGATTTTCTGCGTTATTTTGATGCACCTGAAGAGATTATAAACAAGGCACCGTCTGCAGGGCTATATGAAGGGCAGACGGACGAGGCGGATATGGGTGTTACGTATGCAGCAATTGATGAGTATATATTAAACGGAAACGCACACGCTGGTGATGCGGAAATTATCCGCAGATACCATAACGGAAGTGAGCACAAAAGACGTATGCCTCTTTTATACGGAGAGGAATAAGAATATAAACAACCGGAAAAGGAGGCGGTAATATGGTAGATGTATGCCTGCCCGGTACGGGAGGTATGTTGCCGCTTGTGCGCAGATATCTCACCTGCTGTTGGGTAGAGGTAATGGGCAAAGCCATTTTAATAGATTGCGGTGAGGGTACGCAGATGGCACTTTCTTCGGCACAATGCCACGTAAGCCGTATGGAGTGTTTGCTGATTACACACTTTCATGCTGATCATATATCGGGGTTGCCGGGGCTTATGCTTACACTCGGCAATCAGGGAAAAACAACGCCACTTGTGATAGCGGGACCGTCGGGTATAGGAAAAGTTGTTTCAAGTTTGCTTGTTATTGCGCAGAAACTCCCGTTTGAAATAATCATAAAAGAAATTTCTTGTAAGGCGCCTGAAAAGTTTGAAATGGCAGGACTGGAGATTAACACCTTACCGCTTAAACATAAAGTGCCGTGTCTGGGATATAGCATAACTTATCACAGAAAACCGGTATTTAATCCGCAAAAAGCGGCGATGCTGAATATTCCCGTAACATATTATAAGAATCTTCACGCGGGCGAAAGTGTTGAGATTGATGGAAACATATATACACCGGATATGGTTATAGACGGTGAAAGAAAGCCTGTTAAAGTCACGTATTGTACAGATACACGTCCGTTTGATGAAATGTCCGAATTTGCCAAAGGCTCTAACCTTTTTATATGTGAGGGTATGTACTGTGATGACGATATGCGTGAAAAAATGGAAGAGAAACATCACATGCTTTTCTCCGATGCTGCCAATATAGCAAAAAAAGCAGATGTTCCTGAACTGTGGCTTACACATTACAGTCCGGCGCTTAACCATCCGTCAGAGTATAAAGATGACGTATGCAAAATCTTTGCAAACACGGTTATATCGCACGACGGAATTAAAAAAACCATAATTCCTGATGATAATATATAATTTGTATAAATGAATATAAAAAGGCTGAACATCACTTAATGTTCAGCCTTTTAAATTTGCAATCAGATTAGAATTCAAGTTTGCTTTCGATATATGGGATAAGTTCGTCAATTTTAAGTGTAATCTGTTCCATAGTGTCACGGTCACGAACTGTAACGGTGCCGTTTTCCTCTGAATCGAAATCATAAGTTACGCAGAACGGAGTACCAATCTCGTCCTGTCTGCGATATCTTTTACCGATACTTCCTGCATCGTCATATTCACACATAAATTTAGAAGCAAGTTTCTCGTAAAGTTTTTTAGCATTGTCGCCAAGTTTTTTAGAAAGCGGCAAAACTGCAACCTTAACAGGTGCAAGTGCCGGATGCAGACGCATAACAACACGTGTGTCGCCGTCGCCAACTGTTTCTTCGTCGTATGCTTCAACCAAGAATGCCAGAGCAACACGGTCAGCACCGAGTGACGGTTCAACACAGTAAGGAACGTATTTTTCGTTTGTAATCGGGTCTGTATATTCCATAGACTCGCCTGAATGCTGCATGTGCTGCTTAAGGTCAAAGTCAGTTCTGTCTGCAATACCCCACAACTCACCCCAACCAAACGGGAACATAAATTCAATATCAGTTGTTGCGTTGCTGTAGTGAGAAAGTTCTTCGGGAGAGTGGTCACGCAGTTTAAGATTTTCTTCTTTGATGCCGAGATTGAGCAACCAGTTTTTGCAGAAATCTTTCCAGTATGCAAACCATTCAAGGTCGGTTCCGGGAGCACAGAAGAATTCAAGTTCCATCTGTTCAAATTCTCTTGTACGGAAAATAAAGTTACCTGGTGTAATTTCATTTCTGAAAGATTTACCTATCTGACCGATACCGAAAGGCACTTTTTTACGTGTTGTACGCTGAACGCTTTTGAAGTTAACAAAAATACCCTGTGCAGTTTCAGGACGCAGATAAAGTTCAGATGTAGAATCCTCGGTAACCCCCTGGAAAGTTTTAAACATCAGGTTAAATTTGCGGATATCTGTATAGTTAAGTTTACCGCATTTGGGACAAACAACGTTGTTCTCTTTAATAAATTCGAGCATTTTTTCGTTGCTCCATCCGTCAGCAGTAACGGTTTCGCCTTTTTCGTGGAAGAAATCTTCAATAAGTTTGTCGGCACGGTGTCTGCTTTTGCATTCTTTACAGTCGAGCAGCGGGTCGGAGAATCCGCCAACGTGACCTGAAGCAACCCAAACCTGAGGGTTCATAAGAATAGCCGCGTCCTGACCAACGTTGTAAGGTGATTCCTGAATAAACTTTTTCCACCAAGCCTTTTTAACGTTGTTTTTGAACTCAACGCCTAAAGGACCGTAATCCCAAGAGTTAGCCAATCCGCCGTATATTTCAGAACCGGGATACACAAAACCACGGCCTTTACATAAGGCAACTATTTTTTCCATTGTTTTTTCAGTATTTAACATTATATATGCCTCCAGTATGTTATTAACTAATTACCATTTTAAAGAAGTAAATTGCTTTTGTCAAGGCATATTTTGATTTTCGGCATAATAATGATATTTAAAAGGCGGTTGAGGTATGAATAGAGAAGAAATGACTAATATTTTCAAGATTTTTATGTGTTGTACGGGTGCGATAATCGGTGCAGGTTTTGCATCCGGACAGGAAATTATGAGTTTTTTTGTAAATTACGGAAAATCGGGCATTGCCGGGGTTATAATCAGCGGTGTTTTGTTCTTTGCGTACGTATATGTTGTGCTTAAAAAAATCAGGCTTCGCAATATTACCACATTCAGTGGATATTTTGCAGATGTTTCAGGCAAAAAAACAGCCGCCTTTATTCAGGCAGTGTCATACGGTTTTATGTTTGCGTCGTTTTGCGTTATGGTATCCGGAAGTGGTGCAGTTGCAGAGCAACTTTTCGGAATGAATACAGTCGGTATTGTTTTTATGGCTGTTCTGTGTTTTGTTGTCTTTTTAAAAGGTGTAGACGGAATGGTTGCCGTAAATGCGTTTATGACACCGGTTATAATTATCGGTATTCTTGCAGTTGGTGTGTATGCACTTATTTTTAAAGATGCGGCAGTTTTTGCAGATTTCGGTGTCGAACGTATAACAGATAATTTCTTCGTTTCTGCTGTTGTTTATGTGAGTTATAACACAGTTACCCTTATAGGTATACTGTTACCGCTTAAAAAACAGATAACGTCAGGGAAAGTTGCATTTTTTTCTGCGCTTTTAAGTGGTGGAATGCTTTGTTCAATGGGGCTGATACTGTGGTCGCTTCTTTGGATATTTAAAAATGAACTTGTAAATATCGGTGTGCCGATGCTTTTTATTGCAGATAAAGGCGGTGTTATAATGAAGGGGATATATGCAGCAGTATTGTATATGGCAATGATAACCACCGCTGTGTCGTCAGGTTTTGGACTTTTGGATTTTTTAAACAGACGTCTGTGTTTAAATGCAACGGTATTGCCAGCCATTATGTGTGCAGTTTCAGTTCCGCTTGCGTATGTTGGTTTTGCAGAACTTGTAGATAAACTCTATAGATTTTTTGGGTTTTTAGGTGTGTTTGTACTGGTATTGGTGCTGCTTGACGGAATAAAACTTAAAATATGGAAAAAACACTTGACAAACAAAAAATAATATATTAAAATGGATATTGTGCTTTTCGAGGTGTGGCGCAGTTGGTAGCGCGCGTGGTTTGGGACCATGAGGCCGCAGGTTCGAGCCCTGTCACCTCGATTGAATATCCGAAATACTTTGGAAAAGAGCAAGATGTTCGCTGAAATTTGTCAGCTCGAACCTTAGGAAGGCTTGAGCGAAAAGAAAACAGTTTGATAAACTGTTTTCCGCGAAAGTGCGAAAACGGGTACTGTTGCGAAAGCAACGGTCGTTGAGCAGGTAGTATGCAAGGCTGTGCCGTAGCAGACGGTGAGCCCTGTCACCTCGATTGAAACTTTTTTAAAAAAATATAAAAAAGTTCTTGACTTTATCAAAAGTATGTGATATTATAGTTCTTGGATTTGCTGGTGTAGCTCAATCGGTAGAGCAGCTGATTTGTAATCAGCAGGTTACAGGTTCAAGTCCTGCCACCAGCTTTTCTTTTTTTGTAATTTAATATTTGGGAGGGTTCCCGAGTGGCCAAAGGGGGCAGACTGTAAATCTGTTGTCTCTGACTTCGATGGTTCGAATCCATCTCCTCCCATAGCAGAATCCGTACACGTAAGTGTGCGGATTTTTTCGTGTAATAGTTATTATAAATCAGGTTCAAAAGAATAAATTTTTAAAGTGCTGGAAATAATTATTGTATCTGAAACAGAAAGGATATGATATTCATGGTAGAGCAGGATACAATAAAACTTCTTCGCGAATGTGATGCTGGTGTGAAGATGGGCATATCATCAATAGATGATGTTTTAGAATATGTCGGCGGTGATGAGTTTAAAAATAAATTGACAGTATGCAAAAAAGAACATGATAAACTTGATAAAGAAATTCATGAACTTTTAGATAAATATGAGGATGACGGAAAAGAACCCGACTTGCTTGCAAAAGGAATGTCGTGGATGAAAACAAATGTAAAACTTGCCGTAAACGATTCGGATGAAACCATAGCCGATCTTATGACAGACGGATGTAATATGGGTGTTAAATCGCTAAACAAGTATCTTAATAAGTATAAGGCGGCGGACGAAGTGTCTAAAGACATAACAAAACGCCTTATAAATCTTGAAGAAAAACTTGCCATAGACATACGTAAGTATCTTTAATAAAATTAAAGTATATGCATCCTTGAAAGTTAACAACTTTTGAGGATGCATATTTTTGTGCGCAAAAAAAGAAATTACAAGAAAATAAACTAAAAATTGACATTTTTCTTTTTTTAGTGATATAATAAAAATGTTATGTGCTTATTTTAAAGAAATGCGGAAATCATCTTTTTTGTAAAGATATCACAAGCATAATATTAAAAAAGAAAGAGTTAAATATGAAAATAATAACAATTACGCTTAATCCTGCATTTGATGTTCATTGTAACATTGAAAATATGCAACTTTATAAAGAAAATTATGTTTCTTCTTTTGTTAAACACGCTGGCGGCAAAGGAATCAATATTTCGCGCGCACTTACTTCTTTCGGTGTTGAAAATACGGCTTTGTGTGTTCTTGGAAAATCAGGGGCAGAAGAGTTTTTGACAGGTGTAAAAAATGAGTCTGTTGCTTGTATTCCCATAATGGCTGACGGCAGAATAAGAGAAAATATAACCATTCATTCTTCAGGAAAAGAAACAAGGATAAGTTTTGAAGGGTTCAGCATTGATAAAGAAATTTTAGATAGTGTTTATAAAACAATTGAAACCGAAAAATGTGATGACTTGCTGATTACATTTACGGGAAGATTGTGTAAGGGGATTACAACCCGTGATGCAATTGAAATGCTTAAAAGAATAAAATCACTCGGTGCAAAACTTATTGTGGATTGCAATTCATTTAGATTGGAAGACCTTGCAGAACTGAAACCATTTTTAATCAAACCGAATGAACAGGAAATATCCGACCTTATGGGATATGATATAAAAACGGTTGACGATGCGGTTGCAGCAGTAAGCAAACTGAACGGGCATTGTGCTGAAAATATTATAGTATCACTTGGAGATAAGGGATTTGTTTATGGAGGGATGAACGGAATATTCAATATTACGGTTCCTCAGATATCCCCCGTTTCAACCATAGGTGCCGGAGATAGCCTTATAGCCGGATTTGTTGCCGGAATGTCAATGAAAGCAGATACAGATGAAACATTAAAACTTGCTGCATCATTCGGTACGGCTGCGTGTATGACAGAGGGTACAACCCCGCCTGATAAAGCCGATATTGTCAATTTAAAAAACGAAATTGAAATAAATAATTGTATATGAGGTGATGAAAATGGTTAAAGAAATTTCAAAAAAGGCTATGGATATTATATGCCGAATGCAGCAGAACGAACTTACAGAAAGCATGATTTATGCAGAAATTGCAAAGTTTGCAAAAGGTGATAATAACAAACAAACATTGCTTCGCCTTTCTGCAGAGGAAAGAGCGCATTACGAAATTTGGAAAAATTACACAGGCAAAGAACTTAAACCAGAGAAACGTAAAATATTCAAATTTAAATTCATTGCGCGTATTTTTGGTTTTACATTTGCAGTTAAACTTATGGAAAACGGCGAAGAGATAGCGCAAAAAGAATACGAAATTCTTGCTCATGAGATTGAAGAGAGTGCGCGTATAAAAGCGGACGAAGAAGAACACGAAGCGACACTTCTTCAGATGCTTGATGAAGAACGTCTTCAGTATGTGGGAAGTATGGTTCTTGGTATGAACGATGCACTTGTTGAACTTACCGGTTCGCTTGCCGGATTTACATTTGCTATGCAGAACACACGCCTTATTGCACTGTCAGGGCTTATTATGGGTATTTCGGCAACTTTTTCGATGGCATCAAGTGAGTTTCTTGCGGCTAAAAGCGAGGGCAGGAATGATGCGTTCAAATCGTGCTGCTATACAGGAGTTGCGTATCTGATAACTGTGGCACTTTTGATTTTGCCGTATCTTTTGATGAGTAACAGTCAGTATATGGTGGCGCTGTTTTTGATGATAGGAATTGTTATTTTGATTATTGCAGGATTTACATATTACATATCTGTTGCGCAGGGCGAAAAATTCAAACCTAAGTTTTTGGAGATGACTTTAATAAGTGTTGGTGTTGCGGTTATATCTTTCTTTGTGGGTATTCTTGCAAAACATTTCCTCGGTGTTGATTTATAATATTATAAAAAATAAAAATGGCATCAAACGATTTCGTTTGATGCCATTTTTTAACACAACCATAAATCTATTATATCACGGATATATTAGCCTTGTAAATACTTTTTTAAAAAGTGGTATGTAAAATCTGCTATTTCCATAAAAAACTGTATTTTAATTTTCATAATTTATCAATTGAAAATTGCGTTAGCGTTTGATATACTATAGTTGAAGAAAGGAAGGTAGAGTCCAATGAGAATCTAAAACTTCAGACTTTTATATGAGAGTTTAAATGATGATTTGAACATTCAAGCAGTAAAACACGACGGTGTAACGTTGAATATATATTATGTAAAAGGAGAAACAAAACCCGTTCAAATCAAAATTTCATTAAAAGTCAAAACACTTCATTTGCAGCATACCATAACAAACAGCATCAGGTTGTTCTCGCTAGAGAAAATTAAGATTTATGTGCTTGGAAAAAGGGGCTTGGAAATGCGGCAATTGATAGTCAGGGAAAGTGAGGTAATACAGTGAAACTAGATTTCAAAAGTGAACAGAAGTGACCTTTGATTACGAAAAAAATAAAAGTAATCAAAGGTCACTTCTTTTTTATATATGACAAAAATTGCTTTAATAAAAAAATGCTCACGGCACACAATATTTTCGGGGGTTGAAAAAAGTGAGCGAAGCAGGAAAATATAAATGGGGCGAGAATGACAAAACCTTTTTCAATAATGAAAATGTGACGGATTCTTATGATGATGAACTCGGCGACGGACGATTGTTTCCCGATTTTTTGCCGGGCAGTACCGCTTCAGCAACGGAATGTACGGGATTGATACAAACAGCGCCTGTTACAAAAGATATCCAGGAAATATACGACAGTGTATACAGTTACCGTAGAAAAGAACCCTTAAAAAAAGAAAGTCATTAACTAAAACAAAGCCTTTCAAACCTTTTTGAAAGGTTTTGTTTTTTCTATTGACAACCGATTTGTAAGATGTATAATTATATTGTAAAATTATGCATTTAAGGAGAATAAAATGATAAAAGCAGTTATATTTGACCTTGATGGAACACTTTTAAATACAATCAATACTATAGAATATTATTGCAATACTGCACTTGAAAAATACGGATTCAACGCAGTTCCTGTGGATAAATACAAGCATTTTGTGGGTAACGGTGCAAAATTGCTCATTGAACGTGCCATGAGTTATACTCGTGACTGGACGGACGATGAGTTTAAAAAAGTTTTTTCGCTATATAATAAACTTTATGATGGTGACACTCTTTATCTTACAGCACCGTATGACGGCATTGTAGATATGCTTAAATCTCTTAAAGAACAAGGTTATAAAACTGCGGTGCTCTCTAACAAGCCGCATTTTGCAACCGTTGATGTAGTGGGTAAAGTTTTTGGTGATGATACGTTTGACCTTGTTCGTGGCGGTATTGACGGTGTGCCTTTAAAACCGGACCCGGCGGCAGTTTTTGAAATTATGAAAGAACTCGGTGTAAATAAAGATGAGGCAATATTTGTGGGAGATACCAAAGTGGATATTGCAACTGGCAAAAATGCAGATTTGTTTGCAGTAGGTGTCCTTTGGGGGTTCCGCGATGAAGCAGAATTAACATCAGCAGGTGCCGATGTTATAATTGATGATGCAAAAGAAATATTAAACATTGCAAAAAAGGAACGGATTTAAAATCCGTTCCTTTTTAAATTAAAGTCTGCGTGTATATTTTTCGATTTTTTCTTCTTTGAATTGTTTATATCTTCCGTCTTCTATGGCTGAACGTATGTCTGCCATCATTTTGTTGTAAAAATGCAGATTGTGAAGTACACAAAGACGCATTGCAAGCATCTCGCCTGCTTTGAATAAGTGACGTATATACGCTCTTGAATAGTTTCTGCAGGCAGGACATGTACATTCAGGGTCTATTGGAAGGGGGTCGCGCTCATACTTTTTGTTGAGCAGATTCATATACCCGTTTTCTGTAAACAAATTTGCATGGCGTGCGTTTCGACTTGCTATAACGCAGTCAAAGAAATCTATGCCTCTGTCAACTGCTTCTAAAATATTAGCAGGTGTGCCCACGCCCATAAGATAGCGCGGCTTGTTTTCTGGTGCGTGCGGAACAACCACATCTAAAACATGATACATCTCTTCGTGCGTTTCGCCAACTGCAAGACCGCCAACTGCATATCCGTCAAGGTCAAGTTTTGCGATTGCCTGCATATTTTCTATACGTAAATCGTCAAATGTTGCACCCTGATTTATGCCGAAAAGCATCTGGTTTTTGTTTATTGTTTTGTCCGATGCATTAAGTTTTGCCATTTCCGCTTTGCAACGCTCCAGCCAACGTATAGTGCGTTCGTGTGATGCTTTTGCATATTCGTATTTTGCAGGGAGTGCCACACATTCGTCAAACGCCATTGCAATTGTAGATGCAAGGTTTGACTGAATTTGCATACTTTCTTCAGGTCCCATAAAAATCTTTCTTCCGTCCACGTGAGAGGAAAAATATACACCCTCTTCTTTGATTTTGCGTAGCCCTGCAAGTGAGAATACCTGAAATCCGCCGCTGTCGGTTAGAATTGGTCTGTCCCAGTTCATAAACTTGTGCAGACCGCCCATATCATATACAACGTCATCACCGGGACGCACGTGCAGATGATATGTGTTTGAAAGTTGCACCTGACATCCGACGTCTTTTAAATCTGTTGTGGAAACTGCACCTTTTATTGCGGCAAGTGTGCCGACATTCATAAAAACCGGTGTCTGTACCGTTCCATGAACTGTTGTGAACTCACCTCTGCGGGCAAGTCCGTCTGTTGTTAATAGTTTAAACATAAATAATCTCCTGTTATTGTATAAACATCGCATCGCCAAAACTGAAAAATCTGTATCTTTCATTAACGGCTTCTTCGTATGATTTTCGGATATTTTCGCTTCCTGCGAGTGAACTTACAAGCATAAGCAAAGTTGATTCGGGCAGATGAAAGTTCGTAATGAGTGCATCAACTGTTTTGAATTTATATGGTGGATATATAAATATATCTGTCCATCCAGTCTGTGCTTTGACAAATCCGTTTTCATCTGCGATTGTTTCAAGCACTCTTGAAGATGTTGTGCCGACGGAAATAACTCTGCCTCCGGATTTTTTTGTTTCGTTTATAATGTTTGCAGTTTCTTCTGTCATAATGTAAAATTCAGAGTGCATTTTGTGGTTTTCCACATCGTCCACCTTTACCGGACGGAATGTACCAAGCCCCACGTGGAGTGTGACGTAAGCAATTTTTATGCCTTTATCTGCAATACGTTTTAAAAGTTCGTTTGTAAAATGCAGACCTGCCGTAGGTGCTGCGGCACTGCCGTCGTTTTTGGAATATACTGTCTGATAACGTTCTTTGTCCTGAAGTTTTTCTGTTATATACGGTGGCAGGGGCATTTCGCCTAGTTGGTCAAGAATATTTTCAAATACGCCGTCGTATGAAAACTCTACAATTCTGTTGCCGTCGTTTACAGTTTCAATAATCTCTGCTTTAAGCAATCCGCTTCCAAATACAAATTTTGCACCGGGTTTTGCTTTTCTGCCCGGTTTTAGAATTACTTCCCATTTGTCACGGTCAATACGATTCAAAAGCAGAAATTCAATCTTTCCGCCGGTGCCTTCCTTTGTGCCATACAACCTTGCAGGGAGAACACGAGTGTCGTTGAGTACAAGGCAATCGCCATAGCCAAGCATATTTTCAATATCATAAAAATGTTTGTGCTCGATTTTGCCCGTTTCTTTGCCAAGCACTAAAAGACGTGATGAACTTCTGTCTTCAAGCGGTGTCTGGGCAATAAGTTCGGGCGGTAAGTCATAGTAAAAATCAGATGTTTTCAAGTAAATCTCTCCTAATTGTCTTGGTTTACATTTTCAAGGTAAGTTCCGGTATAGTAGAATGTAAGGATATCTTCATAAGTAAAGCCTTTGTCCGCCATTGCTTTTGCGCCCCATTGGCTCATACCTACACCATGTCCCCAGCCGTTTCCGTTGAATGTATACTCGCCGGATGCAACTGCGTTTCCTGATTGTGCAGAAAATATCTTTGAAAGCACAGAAGATAATACGTTCAGTACACTTGCTTTCCCTTTTCCTTGAATATATATTTCGTTTAATGGTTTTTGGGATATTCCGGATGAAGATATAATGCTGATTTCAGGATATGTTTCTTCGCCTCTGGCAAGTGTATATCGTTGGCTGTGGAGTTTTCCGCCGAATATTGTGCGGCAACTGCTTTTCTTTGCCGTGTGTGTTCCGTCTGTTCCGGTAAAGAGCAGTTCTGTTACGTATCCTGCACTGTCCTGGTTTACAATTTCAACAGATGTTATGTTGCCAATGTCAACACCTGAACTTGCAAGACAATTTTTAATATCGTCAGATGTCAGGGTAACACTCCAACTGTACCGCGTGGCTTCGTCAGGATTTTCATAAGGGTCTGTAACACTTACGAGGTAAGGATATGAACCTCCCCATACGTTCTCTGCGTTTGCACTTGCACCGCCCATAGATGCACAGTAGATAGACTGGATTATCTTTCCGTCATGCTTTAAAACAAGACCTTTTGTTTCGTTTACGGCACGTATTGTGCTTTCCTTTTCTGTTGAAATGCCTTTATAAACCTGGCTTGTTGTTGTAGTATCAAGATTAAAGCCGTATTTTTCAAATTTGTTATAATTGCTTATGGCAAACCCTCTTGCGCATACTGCCTGGGCTTTTAATGCTTCTATATGCCAACTGGGGCTCATTTCTTTTCCGATAACGCTGTAAAGATATTGTTCTATATCGACTACATTTATAACCGTAAGCAGACCGCCGTTTAACCGTTTAAACTGCACGCCGCCTCTGTATGCCACTCCGTCTACGGTAATATTCCCGCTGATTGGGTAGAGGGTGGGGAACCGGTCTGCCTGATATATGTATGTGCCGATTGCAACAGCTGTGCCATCACCAGCAATTACTGTTAATTCTGTTTCGGTAAGTTCAGCATCACAGACAAATTCTCCGTCCTGTTCATATCCCATATAAAATCCGGATTCAGAACCTATGACTACACTTTCTTTTGCGGAAGAGCCATAGAAAAGACCTATTTTGATAGTGTCAATTGCAATGTCTTCGGCATATATTGTTGTATGGAAGCAAAACAAAACTGTACATATAATAAAAAACTGTATAAGTTTACGCAAAATAATCCCTCACTTTACAATAACTCTATGATACCACAATAGAGAAAACTATGCAAGTTGTCAATGAAAACGGTGTTTTTTTAACTTGATTTTAATATAACTGCTATTGACTTATGGGGAGCGGAGTGGTATGATATACAATAGGAAAGTATGAAAGGATTGGTAATATATGAAAAAATATAACATTGCTGTTGTAGGTGCAACCGGTATGGTTGGAAGAACATTCCTTAAAGTTTTGGAGGAAGTTAATCTGCCCGTAGAAAATTATTATCTTATGGCGTCAGCACGCAGTGCAGGTTCTAAAGTTACTTTTATGGGTAAGGAATATGTTATTGAAGAACTTACAGAAAATTCATTTGATAAGGATATAGATATTGCACTGTTTTCAGCAGGCGGTTCTACAAGTGAAAAATTTGCGCCCATCGCTGCTTCAAAGGGAGTAGTTGTTATAGATAACTCAAGCGCATGGAGAATGGACCCTGAAGTTCCCCTCGTAGTGCCTGAAGTAAACCCCGAGGATATCGCGTGGAACAAGGGTATCATTGCAAACCCCAACTGTTCTACAATTCAGGCTATGGTTCCATTGAAAGCACTTCACGATAAATATAAAATCAAAAGAGTAGTATATTCAACATATCAGGCTGTTTCCGGCGCAGGTATGGGCGGATATATGGATTTGGAAAACGGACTCAAAGGCGAAGCACCCAAAAAGTTCAATCACCCGATTGCTAATAACTGCTTGCCGCAGATTGATGTTTTCTTAGATAATGGTTATACTAAAGAAGAAATGAAGATGGTTAACGAAACACGTAAAATCCTTCATGATGATGATATGAAGATTACTGCTACAACTGTTCGTGTTCCCGTTTTTGACTGCCACAGTGAATCTATCAACGTGGAATTCTATAACGATTTTGATTTAGATGAACTCAAACAGGTTCTTGCTGATATGGAAGGGTTAGTTGTTCAGGACGATATCAAAAATGCAGTATACCCAATGGCTGTTGATGCCAAAGGCAAAAACGAAGTATTTGTTGGCAGAATCAGACGTGACGAAAGTGTTGAAAGCGGTGTGAACCTCTGGGTTGTTGCAGATAACATCAGAAAAGGCGCTGCAACAAACGCAGTACAGATTGCGCAGAAACTTATCGAAATGAATGAAAACAAATAAGTTGCCACAATAAATCATCAATTTTTGAGAAAGTGGGTATTACAGTGAAAAAGACCGTATTCACAGGTTCGGGAGTAGCCTTGATAACTCCTTTTAAAAACGGGCAGGTAGATTATGATGCTCTTGGAGAACTTCTTCAGTATCATATTGATAACTCTACCGATGCCATCATCATTTGCGGTACTACCGGCGAATCTGCAACAATGCCTGATAAAGAACATCTTTCTGTTGTTGAATACGCCGTAAACAAAGTAAACGGTGCTATACCGGTTATAGCAGGTACAGGAAGTAACGATACTGCACACGGTGTAGAACTCACAAAATCTGCTGCACGTCTTGGTGCTGATGCAGTTTTGCTTGTTACTCCGTATTATAATAAAGCAACACAGAAAGGTCTTGTAAGACATTATACTGCTATTGCTGAAAGTATTGATATTCCCTGTATACTTTATAACGTGCCGAGCCGCACGGGAACAGATATTAAACCAGAAACCGTAAAAGAACTCTCTAAACTGGAGAATATCGTGGCTATAAAAGAAGCTACGGGCGATATCGCCAGAGCACTTGAAATCAAGGCTCTTTGCGGTGACGATATGGATATATATTCAGGTAATGATGATATTACCGTTCCTATCCTTTCAGCCGGCGGTAAAGGTGTTATCTCCGTTATTGCAAATATTGCGCCGAAAGACACACATGATATGGTTAAACTTTATCTTAACGGCGAAAGAGAAAAAGCACTTGACATCCAACTTAAAATGCTTCCTCTTATCAACGCCCTTTTCTGTGAGGTAAACCCGATTCCCGTTAAAACGGCTATGAATTTGCTCGGTTTCCCTGCAGGCGAATTGCGTATGCCATTGTGTGAAATGGAAGATAAAAATATTGAGGTGCTTAAAAAAGCGCTTATCGGATACGGATTACTTAAATAATATATGTTTTAGTGGGGGCTGACGAAAATATCTGCCCCTACTTTATATAAGGAAGTGAATTACTTATGATAAATATTTTGTTAAGCGGATGTAACGGAAAAATGGGCAAGGTCATTACAAAACTTCTTGAAAATGACAGTGCGGCGGAAATTGTGTGCGGATACGATATAGACACAACATCGGACTCATATCCCGTTTATGACGATTTAAGCAATGTCAAAGAAAAAGTTGATGTTGTTATAGATTTCTCAAATCCGGCATGTTTAGATGCTCTTGTATCGTTCTGCGGTGACAGACGTATTCCGTTTGTCCTTGCCACAACCGGATTAAGCACAGTGCAGAGGGAAAAAGTTGCTGAACTTTCAAAACGTATTCCAGTTTTTTCTTCTGCCAATATGTCGGTAGGTGTAAACCTTTTAATCAGCCTTGTAAAGAAAGCGGCGGCTGTTTTAGAGGGTAACTTTGATATTGAAATAATTGAAAAACACCATAACCAGAAAATTGATGCCCCCAGCGGTACAGCACTTATGATTGCAGACGAGATTTCGTCATCTCTTAAAGGTCATGTTGATTATGTTTATGACCGTCATTTTGTCCGCAAAAAAAGAGAACAGAGTGAGATTGGTATTCACAGTGTGCGAGGTGGTACCATCGTTGGCGAGCATAGTGTTCTTTTTGCCGGCAATGATGAGGTCATAGAGGTTAAACATACTGCTATGGGTAAAGAAGTTTTTGCGGTTGGTGCAATAAAGGCTGCAAAATATTTAGTAGGAAAACAACCTGGAATGTACAACATGGAAGATCTTGTAAATGCATAAATTATCATAATATCCCCTTTTTGCATATAATAAAAGAGAGAATTTATTGCAAAAGGGGATTATTTATATGATAAAAAGTGCTATCACGGACATTGAGGTTACAGACGGAATAACACTTATAACCGTTAATGACTTGAACTGTGACGGTGGTATGCTTACGCAAATTTTCAAAAAAATTGCAGACCGCGGAATAAATGTGGATATGATAACACTTGCTCCGCATAATAAAGGAAAAATGAATATGTCGTTCACTATAATGAACGAGCATCTTGGAAACGCAGTTTCTGCTATGGGTGAGATGCGTACTGCTATTGAACATTTTCTGTGTCATATAAGCAGTAGTAATGCAAAAATCACACTTTCCGGAAGTGCGCTTTCTGATGATGCTGGTATCACCGCCGAAGTTCTTGGTGTTCTGGCAAAATCGGATATCACTGTTAAACTTATAAGTGCGGCGGTAAATGAAATTTCGTTTTTGATAGATGAATCGTGTGTGGATACTGCACTTGCAGAACTTAACAAAAAATATCTGATAAAATAACAGTGAGGAGAAAATTATGACGGGAGAGGGAACAGTAGTAAAAATTGACGGAAATCGTGCCACGGTGCGTATTGAGAAAAAATCTGCGTGCTCTGGTGATTGCTCATCATGCGGTTTGTGTGAAAATCCTGTTTATGAAATTGAAGCATCAAATTCCGCCGGTGCCGGAATTGGCGACAGGGTTGTTTTGTATATGCCGACCTCAAGGGTGTATCTTGCGGCATTTCTTGTCTATATGCTTCCGCTTATTGTTGTTTTTGCTGTTATGGGAATTTGCCATCTTTTTTCTGCCTCGTTTTATATAACGGTGTCTTTATGTGTTTTAATGCTGGCTGCCTGGTTGTGCGCTATACGGGTATATAATAAAAAAGCAAATCTTGATAGTGAGATAAAAGAAATTGTTAAAGAAAATCCATAATTTTTAACAATTTCAAATTATTACAATTTGTTATTGTGCATATTCCATAATAAAACATGGTTATTGTTGTGGATATAGCCCAAAAAATACGTCGTTTGTTAATTAAATGTTAAAAAAGTTTGACATTTTTACTTCTGTAGTGTATAATACAAATATAAGTTGCATATAATATTTGGTTATATACAGTCAGGAGATTTTACTAATGATACATAGTTTAAAGCGTAAAGCAATCAAATTTGCTGCAACGCTGATAGTGATGATAATGATAGTTTCTTCTTTTGCTTGCGTAACTTTCGCAGCAGGGAAATGCGGTGTGGTTCTTGCAGGCGTGCTCAATATCCGCACACAACCCAACACAAACTGTGCAATCGCAGGTCAGTACACTTATGGTACAATTGTTGATATTATAGGTGTTGAAGGTCTTTGGTATAAAGTTAAGTATAACGGTGCCGATGCTTACCTTATCAGCGATTATGTAAAAGTTGTTGACGCTTCCGAAGCATCACGTTATGCCGCAGAAAGAACAAAAGGTCAGAGAGTAGTTGATATTGCTAAACAGTATATCGGCACTCCTTACAGATACGGCGGTATGTCACCGGCAGGTTTTGACTGCTCTGGATTTACAAAATACTGCTATTCACAGTTGGGCATTAACCTTAACAGAACTGCCGCTTCACAAACATCAAACGGTGTTTATGTAAGCAAAGAAAACCTTATTCCCGGTGACCTGGTATTCTTTGTAACAAACGGTTACAATATCAGCCACGCAGGTATTTATGTCGGTGATGGTATGATGATTCACTCACCGCAACCTGGCAGAAGTGTTGAGATTATAACAATCAACAGCGGATATTACGCAAATACATACTCAACTGCAAGAAGAATTTTTCAGTAATAAATAATCAAAAAAGAACCTCTTTGGAGAGGTTCTTTTTTTGTGATTGAAACTCTTGTATTGATAACAAATTATACATTTTTAAGCCAGTCTTTTTCAATATTTATTGTATATTGTACGGCTTCTTTTGCAGGACCGCCTATAATTTTACGGTCATTCACGCAAGTTTTAAGGTCGATTGCGTGGTATATATCATCTTCTATAATATCACTGCATGCTTTGAATTCGTCCATAGTAAATTCGTCAAGACTTTTGCCTTTGTCAAGTGCATACGCAACCATTTTTCCGACAACTTCGTGTGCCTTGCGGAAAGGCATACCTTTTTTCACAAGGTAATCAGCAGCGTCAGTGGCGTTGGTGAAACCGCCTTTTGCACCTTGTTCCATAACCGGTTTGTTAATCTTCATAGTGCGAATCATTTTTGTAAACACCGGTAGACACAGTTTGATGGTATCAACGGCATCAAATATACATTCCTTGTCTTCCTGCATATCCTTGTTGTATGCAAGCGGCAAGCCTTTCATAGTTGTGAGTATGCTCATAAGGTCACCGAATACTCTTCCGGATTTACCACGGATAAGTTCTGCAACATCAGGATTTTTCTTCTGCGGCATAATTGAACTTCCTGTAGAGCAGGCGTCGTCCATTTCGATAAACGAGAATTCGTTGGAATTCCAGAGAATAAGTTCTTCACAGAAACGGCTTAAATGCACCATTATAAGGGAAAGACAACTTGCAAGTTCTATAACATAATCTCTGTCCGAAACGCCGTCAAGCGAATTCAATGTAACAGAATCAAACCCTAAACGGTCAGCAACATACTGTCTGTCAAACGGATATGTTGTGCCTGCTAAAGCACCGGAGCCGAGAGGCATAACATTGGTGCGTTTTTTCCAGTCATCAAGACGGGTGCAGTCACGTTTGAACATTTCAAAATAAGCCATCAGATGATGTGCCAGAGTAATAGGCTGTGCTTTCTGGAGATGAGTATATCCCGGCATAATTGTATCAAGATGCTCATCTGCCATATCTATAAGGCAATTTAAAAGATCTTTTAAATGTCCATAAATTTCTTCCACTTCGTCCATAAGGTACATTTTAATATCAAGTGCAACCTGGTCGTTTCTGCTTCTGCCGGTGTGGAGTCTTCTGCCGACATCGCCAATACGTTCTATAAGAAGTGTTTCAACGTTCATATGTATATCTTCTGCATCGGTTAAAAACTCAACTTTTCCGTTTTCTATATCGTCAAGCAGTTCATTAAGTGTTTTAACAAGTGTTCTGCTGTCATCAACAGAGATTACTCCGCATTTGCCGAGCATTTGCGCGTGGGCGATACTGCCACGGATATCCTGAGCATACATTCTTCCGTCAAAACGGATTGAAGAGTTAAAATCATTTACTTCAGAGTCGGTATTTTTACTGAATCTGCCGCCCCATAATTTCATAATAAGTCAAAGCCTTTCTGCCCGAAAAATAGTTCTGACATTTCCGTGTCGGACGCGCGGAAAAACATTTATATATATTGTATACCAAAAAAACTTAAAATGCAATGGTAAATTAACAACCATTTCCAGCATAATGTGTAGAAAACATATTTTTTATATAGTGAATTGATGTTGTGCACAAAACTTTAATAATTTTATGTTGGAAATTTATGAAATTGTGAACTTACGGTTGACAAAGACATAGTGCTGTGATAAAATATTTTGAAAAAGATTAGGGGGATATAATGAAACACCAGATTTTAATGCACTTTTTAGAGCATGGAGAATATTTTTTACGAATTCTCATAGCGGGAATTTGCGGCGGTATTATAGGATATGAGCGTAAAAACAGATTGAAAGAGGCCGGTGTTCGTACACACCTTATTGTTGCACTTGGTTCTGCACTTATGATGGTTGTTTCAAAATACGGATTTGCGGATTCTTTGGCGGAATTCGGAAAAGCAGATGCGTCGCGTATAGCATCTCAGATTGTAACTGGTGTGGGTTTTCTTGGCGCAGGAACAATTTTTGTGCGCAAAAATGCAATAAGCGGACTGACAACAGCCGCAGGTATATGGGCAACTGCAGGTATCGGTATGGCAATAGGCGCCGGACTGTACAGTGTTGGAATTGCAACGGCTGTAACAATAACTATTGTGCAATTTGTATTTCACGGTCATTTTAAGGTATTACGAACCCCATCGGCAGAGTTAATAAGTATAAGATTAACAGAAGCGGGGGATGCTCTTGATTACGTTCGTTCTCAACTTATGGGTGATGGAATAAGCATAATAAGCATTAAAATGGATAAGAGTGCCTCAGGAGCAATCAATCTTGATATTTATGCAAAATTCCCTGCGGACTATAACAAGGGCAGACTTCTTGATATGTTCATAGCTAATGAAAAGGTAAAAACAGTTGAATACTGATTTTAATGAATAAAAAAACGTTCATAGCCTTAAGGGTATGAACGTTTTATATTTTAGTTGCTTTTATAATGATTTTGTGATAGAATTATAATGTATAAGTATGAAAAATTACAGTTGATCGTTTTGATGGCAGGAGTGATTTTTGATGCAACTTGAAGAACTTAAAGCAGAAAAATTATCCAAGAGCACTATTGCTTTTGGAATGTATTTGTTTTTGTTGCCGTTTGACTTTATAAATGTAGGTCTGGGTTCGGTTTCTAAATTATTGTCGTTGATTGTTATTGCTGTAACTTTGCTTGGTGATATAAGGAAAATGAAATTTCCATTTGAAATAATTGCTATAATGGCATTGTACATAACATGGAATTTCTTTTCAATGTTTTATTCCATGAGGGCTGACAATACTATTGAAAGAATAACATCTCTGGTTTTGAACTATGCGCTCATCATAGTTTGTGGAAGTACATACAAAAACAAACGTGAAATTGAATTTTTGGAAAAAGCCATCGTGTTAAGCGGGTGGGTTGTTGTGGTGCTGATGCTGTTTTTCAGTACGGTTACATCTGAATTCAGGGTTATTCTTTATGCTAACGGTCAGGAACAGGACCCCAATGAACTATGCGGATTTTTAATGCTTCCGATTGTATACTACTTCAAAAATTTGTTTAATCGAGAAAAAAGAACAGGCGCAATGTTAGCATTTGTATTTTTGATTCTGTTTGCCGTATTTACAGGCTCAAGAGGCGGATTGATAGCCATTATCCTTGCGTGCGTTTCTATGTTTTTGTTTGAATCTAAAGGTCGCAATAAAATATTCAATTTAATAATTTTTGCATTGACGCTTGTAATATTGTATATGATGATTATGTCTTTTGCACCTGAAGAATTAGTGAGACGTTTTGACATAAGTTATATAGAAAACGACAGAGGAGCAGGAAGATTTGACGTTTGGGAGAATGTTTTTCAACAGTATTCCGAGCTCACGTCGGCTAAACGTATTGCAGGAGTTGGAGCATCTACAATATTATTGTATTCTAAAAATGTTGTTCATAATCTTTGGCTTGAAACCTTGTTTGAGTTGGGAATCGTGGGTGTAATATTGCTGGCTACTATGTATATGATTTTTATAAAACGTGCGTGGCGTTGCTATAAAAAAGAATACTTGTCAGTAATGGTTGGATTTCTGGTAATGACAATGAGTTTGTCGTTGGTATTGTACAAACCTATTTTTGCTATATTTACGATGCTGATTATAGAATACAGATTTGATTTAGAAGAAATGGCTTTTGAGGAAGATGAAGAGTGGGATATTCCCCGGATTGATCGTTGGTGATTGCTTTGCACAGTATAGAGAAAGTGTTTATCGATTTAATACACAAAAGTGTGTTTGACGAAAGTTATGCGTTGGGATATTCTTTAAACGAGGATATGACAAGGCAAATGATTGAACTGTCCAAACGCCATTTTTGTCATGCTTTTATACGAAAAGCGTTTAAGTTGTGTAATGCTGAGATGCCGTCTGATTTTGACAGGAATGTAAAACTTTTAATGTACAGAAATCTCAACTATCTGTCAGTACAGAATAAAATCATAAATATTTTAAATGAAAACGGTATTGACTGTGTTGTTTTGAAAGGCAGCAGTGTTTCTGAGTGCTATAAAGAACCATTGTTGAGAATTCTTGGTGATATTGATGTCCTGGTTGAAGAAAAAGACTTTGATAAAGCGATAGATATTTTACTCGGCGGAAATGTAAAAGATGAAAAAAGTGCTGAACATAAGTTTCATTATCATTTCCGGTTTGAGGGATTCAGCGTTGAAATACATAAGCATATCAATGAACATGAAAATGATGACGTATCTGCTGATGTTGTTCAAAACTGGATAAAAGAAAGGCAAACGTCTTGTTTAGAGGGGTATGAATTTCCTGTTTTAAAAACGGTGCATCAGGCATTGTGTTTGTTACTGCATATTAAAAGACATTTAAAAGAGCATAATGTGAATTTGAGGTTGTTGCTTGACTGGATTGCTTTTGCGGGAAGTGTTGAGGTTGATTTCTGGAATGAAAACGTGTATCCGGAACTTGAAAAATTCAAACTCAATAAACTTTCGGACGCATTACTGTGCTTGTCTGATGAGTGTTTTAAAACAGATAACACCGAAAAAACCCATACTCAGTTTTCAGAAGAAATAAACCGGATGCTTATCGGTGAATTTATGTCATCGGGTTACGGAGAGTCTGCTGATAAATCATCAGGCATTGTTGCTGCTGTGTATGCGGAGTCAGGTAAAAAAGGAAAAATATCAAGAACAATAGACACGTTGAACAGACGTTCACGCAGATGGTTTAAGATTTCCAGATATAAAATATTGTTGCCGTTGTGCTGGTTGTTGCTTGCTGTAAGATATGTATTTGGGGTTTTGACTGGCAGGCGGCAAAAGGTTTCATTCATCGATGTTATGCATGCGGTTGCAAGAAAAGAAAAACTATATAAAGAGTTGGAACTCAATGATTGATTTTGCCATTAAAACTTGTACTTTCTCTTGACAATTTATATAATAAATTATATAATTATAATATTGGAATTTCATTACACTAAGGAGGATTATAAATGAAATCAAAAAGCATTGCAAAGTTTACGCTTGCGGTTTTGGTAATTGCTATTTTGGCATACATCGCTGCTTGCGGACTTACCATCGGAAACTATTCTATTCCGAAAGCACTTGATCCGGAAAACGGAATTAAAAGAGGTTTAGACCTCGCAGGAGGTTCTGTTATAGTATTTGAGGCAGACACTGATGAAGACGTGTCTGAAGACAATATGGCTGCTGTTAAAGCGGTACTTAGAAGCCGTCTTGATATGCAGGGTTATCATGAAGCAGTTCTTTCACAGCAGGGAGATAAGCGTGTACGTGTGGAAATCCCTTCAATTACAAACCCTGAAGAAGCAGTTGCACTTTTGGGTGCAACAGCAAAACTTACTTTTAGAGATTATGAAGGTAATGTTGTTTTGGTTGGCGGTGAAGATGTTAAAAACGCAAAAGCCGTTTATGAACAACTTGATGATTCAGGTAAAAAAGGATACCTTGTTCAACTTGAACTTACATCAGACGGTCAGAAAAAATTTGCTGAAGCAACTGCAAGAATTTCAGGCCTTGCAGACGGCAATAACATAATCGCTATTTACCTTGACGAAGAAATGATTTCTTCACCAAGAGTATCTGAAACAATCGATAGTGAAACTTGTGTAATCACAGGTGATTTCACACAGGAAATTGCAACAACTTTAGCAGGTCAGATTCAGTCAGGTCAGTTGCCGTTTGCACTTAAAGATATCGAACTCAGAAGCGTTGGTCCGCAGCTTGGTGAAAAAGCACTTGATAACAGCCTTTTGGCAGGCGGAATCGGCTTACTTCTGGTTATGCTCTTTATGCTTATTATGTATCGTATGTGCGGTCTTATTGCAGACGTTGCGTTGGTTGGATATATTTCAATCGTTGCAATTATCCTTTCGCTTTTCAGAGTAAACCTTACTCTTCCGGGTATCGCAGGTGTTATCCTTACAATAGGTACTGCGGTTGACGCAAACGTAATTATATTCGAAAGAATTAAAGAAGAACTCGGCGTTGGTAAAACACTCCGTGCATCAGTTGAGGCAGGTTTCAAACGTGCGTTCTCTGCTATTGTTGATTCTAACATCACAACATTGATAGCAGCAGCAGTTCTTTACTACTTTGGTACAGGTACAATCAAAGGCTTTGCAGTAACATTGTTTATCGGTACAATCGTAAGTATGTTCACAGCAATCTTTGTAACCAAGTTCCTGCTCAAACAGATGATTGGATTTAACATTAAAAATCCCAAACTCTACTGTGGTGCGAAAGGGGGCAAACAGAATGTTTAATATTGTTACTCACAGAAAAATATTCTTTGCAATTTCGATTATTATTTTATTGATCGGTGCAGTTTGCTTCGCTATCAACGGACTTAATACAGATATTGACTTTACAGGCGGTACTGCTATATATGTAGACCTCGGCACAGCGTATGATGAGGCTGCTGTAAGAGAATGTGTTGACGCGGTTGAGGGTGTAACAGTTTCAAGTGTACAGAAAACAGATGATAACGGTGCTCTCGTTAAAACAACTGCTATTGACTCTGAACTCCGTACAAAAGTTACAGATGCACTTAAAGCAAAATTTGAAAATTCAACTGTTATGTCGGTTGATAATGTAAGTGCAAGTGTTGGTCAGGAACTCTGGTCAAATGCAGCACTTTCAATCTGTATTGCAGCAATTCTGATGCTTATTTACATCACATTCCGTTTTGAAGTTCTTTCTGGTATTTCAGCGATTCTGGCACTTATTCACGATATGCTTATGATGATTGCTATCTACGCAATCTTCCGTTTCCCGGTAAATACATCTTTCATCGCTGCTATCCTTACAATACTTGGTTACTCAATTAACGCAACAATCGTTATCTTTGACAGAATCAGAGAAAACACAAGATTCTTAAAGAAAGAAACATTTGGCGATGTTGTTAATAAAAGTATCTGGCAGTCAATGGGACGTTCAATCAATACATCAGTTACAACATTGCTTACAATCGTAATGGTGTATATCCTTGGTGTTCCCTCAATCAAAGACTTTGCACTTCCGCTTATTATCGGTATAGTAGCAGGTACCTATTCTTCAATCTTTATTGCAGGTCAGTTCTGGGTATTGTTTAAAGGAAACAAAACAGTTAAATAATTAAATATTTTAATGGTTAATAACCCCTGTACTTTAAGTATGGGGGTTATTTTTTATTTGTTTTTGGTATATCTTATTGGTATGCGGTTTTTCAAACGTCGACCTATGGAGGAATTGGCAAACAAATTACAGCGAAATTGCTTTTTGGCTTCCAAAACCGATGCGATTTTATTCCATATCACGAATAAAGCATCGGTTTAGCACGCATAAAATGAGTTTTTATTGCGTGCGGTGGTAAAAGGCAAAAAGCAATGAGTGTTTAATTTGTCCAATTCTGTAATCAGTCGACAAGGGGGTTGCCAAGGGGGAATCCCCCTTGGAGAATCTTTTATTTTAAAACTAAATTTTTAAATGTACTTTTGTGACCAAAAGTACCAAAAGTCCCGGGGGTTCGGATTCCCCCGGACCCCTAAAACCGCTTAGGGGTTCCCCCTAAGAACCCCTGCATATAGCCAAAATTATTCTCTTGACCTTAAAATTACAATATGGTATAATTTACTTGCGACATAACTGAATAAGAAGTACCTTCTCGTAGGAGAATACCTGTCAAAAGGTGTTCTCCTGTTACTGGTTCCTACGGAAGGATTCAGTTATGTCGCAAACAGACAGGAAGCACTTTTTGGGTGCGTTCCTTGTGGACGCACCTTTTTAATTTGAGAGGTATTTGTTATGAAACTGACAAGAGATGATTTAATACAATTTTTTGAAAATACAAATGTATTTGAGTTGGAAAAAAAATAAGCCGTATTATGAAAGATAAAAAGTATGACCGTGGAGAATTACTTGAAAAACTCATCTCGGATAGAATACGTTGTATAAGTGACATATATGCCATCATAACAGACCGCCTTACCGCAGATGAAGTAAAAACTGTTATGAATATAATTGATTTATACGGGAACAGCAACAGAGATGTATTTTTTAAATTAGGAATTATTGAGGCTGCTGAAAGATTAAACGAGCAAACTGAAAAAGACTCCCCATTAGTATAATGGGGAGTCTTGATTATTTATATACTATTAAACATTTGTGCTGTAGTTAGGAGCCTCTTTAGTGATTGAAATATCATGCGGATGGCTTTCTCTTAAACCTGCAGCGGTAATGCGTACAAACTTGCCTTTTTCTTTAAGTTGAGCAATTGTAGGTGTACCGCAGTAACCCATACTTGAACGCAAACCGCCGATAAGCTGGAATACTGTGTCAGAAAGGGGACCTTTGAAAGGCACACGGCCTTCAACCCCTTCGGGAACGAGTTTTTTACTGCCTGTCTGGAAGTATCTGTCCTTGCTGCCTTTTTCCATAGCGGCAAGTGAACCCATACCGCGATATACTTTGATACGTCTGCCCTGATAGATTTCTTCTTCACCGGGGCTTTCTTCACAACCTGCAAGGAGTGAGCCAATCATAATAACGTCAGCACCTGCTGCAACTGCTTTGGGGAGGTCACCGCTGAATTTAACACCGCCGTCACCTATAACGGGAATTCCGTACTCTTTAGCAACCTGCGCGGCCTCGTAAATAGCGCTTATCTGCGGAACACCAACACCTGCAACAACACGTGTTGTACAGATAGAACCGGGACCGATACCCACTTTTATAGCATCTGCACCTGCTTCAATAAGTTCTTTTGCAGCCTCTGCAGTTGCAATATTACCTGCGATAACATCAACCTGAGGGAATGCTTCTTTAACTTTTTTGAGGCAGTTGATTATGTTCTGTGAGTGTCCGTGTGCACTGTCAAGTACAAGCACGTCTACTTTGGCATCAACAAGTGCTTTTGCGCGGTCAAGCACATCAGCAGTAACGCCTATAGCAGCACCGCAGAGCAATCTGCCGTTTGAGTCTTTTGCAGCGTTTGGATATTTAACGCTTTTTTCAATATCTTTAATGGTAATTAAACCAGTTAATTTAAAATCTTTATCAACGATAGGCAACTTTTCAATTTTATGCTTACGCAGAATTTCCTGTGCCTCTTCCATAGTTGTGCCAACGGGTGCGGTGATAAGATTCTCTTTAGTCATAACCTCACCGATAGGTCTTGAATAATCTGTTTCAAAACGCAGGTCACGGTTAGTGATAATTCCGATAAGTTTTCCGTCTTCTACAATCGGCACACCGGAGATTTTATATTTGCCCATAAGTGCGTCTGCATCACGCAATGTGTGCTCGGGTGACAGATGAAAGGGATCTGCTATAACGCCGTGTTCAGAACGCTTAACTTTGTCAACCTCAATTGCCTGCTGTTCAATAGTCATATTCTTGTGAATAATACCTATACCGCCTTCTCTGGCAATAGCAATAGCCAATGCAGATTCCGTAACGGTATCCATAGCAGAACTCATAAGGGGAATGTTGAGTTTAATGTTTTTTGTAAGTTGTGTGCTAAGGTCAACCATATCGGGAGTGATGTCGGATTTCTGTGGTACGAGCAACACGTCATCAAAGGTAAGACCTTCGTATGCAAATTTATCGTGAGTAATAGTAAACACGCCCTTTCATAAAAGTTTATTACCATATATTATACAAAAAAAACTGATAATAGTCAATAGCATAATTTGCAACAAACATTGTTGAATTTTACGTGTTTAATAGTAGAAAACAACAATGCTCCGTGCCGGGGGACATACACGGAGCATTGTTGCAAGCAGTTAATCTGCTTGTCAAAAAAATATTTTAAAGGTGAACCACAAGATGCCTACGCAAACTGCAGTTGATATGGAGAATGTGATTATTGCCAGTTTTTTTAGCCGTCTGTCACGACGACGCATTTTTAAAAGCGTTAAACCGCTGTAATCGTCTATAATTTTTTCTGCATACGTCACAATGTCATTTGACCGCTTCGGTTTGAATACGAAAAGCAGTTTATTTATAAATGTATTTTTTTTGCGGTCATCAACCGTCATCGGCTTCTCTCCATTCTTATACTTTGCTATATGGTTATTATTGACAATAAAAAAACATTTATACATTTTATATATCTTTTTCTTCCCATATCCGTGTTGCGATAACAGTCATATCGTCTTTTGCTTTTCCGCCGCAGTGGTAAACTGCCAGTTCAAGCACTTTATCTGCTATTACGTGCGGATTTACCGTATCCATATTTTTAAGACGTTTTTCTAGCCATTTATCGTCTGCAGATGCACCTTCCACACCGTCTGACACCATAACAATCAAAGTGTCATTATCTAATTTTTTGGAAAAGTGCTTTGGCTTGATTTCTTCAATAATTCCTGCCGGCAGGGAAGAGGCAGTCAGTTTTTCAACGGAGTTTCCTGTTTTGATATAAGTCGATGCACCGCCTATTTTTATGAAATCAGCAATACCCGTGTGCATATTGATACTGCAAAGGTCGATCGTTGAAAAGATTTCTTCCGTTCCCGTAAGCATAAGCGATGAATTTATAAGGCGTATTGCGTGCATTACATCAAATCCGCAACGGAGGAAGTTTTTGAGCAAATCAATTGTGTTTTTACTTTCGCTTGCTGCTGCCTCTCCGCTTCCCATACCATCACTTATTGCGGCAACATAAGTGCCGTTTGTAAGGTTTAATGACGTAAAACTGTCGCCACATACATTTTCTCCGTGCTTTTTAATGCTTGCCGCACCGGTGGCACGGCAAAATCTTTCACACATACTGTAGGTGAGCACAATATGGTTTACATCACGCTGAATTTCGTTAAAACGCATTTTAACACCGAGTGCTTCTGTAAGGCACGGTGCAATTGTGTATTTCATATCTTCTCTGTATTTGTCAGCAGGGAATTTCAGTTCGGCTATCATATTGCCGTCGCCTTTGAAATATGCAGATATATTTTTCGGGGTAAAACCCTGGCTGTCCAAGGCGGCGCGTATCCTGCTGCGTGTTACGGAGTCAGCCACGCTTTGCTTTTCTGTAGCCATATCATCAAGAATTTTTGCAATACTGCTTATCTGCATACATGCCAATGATTTACTGTCTGCAAGTTTTTTCTGCCACATAAGATTTGTTCTGTATACTTCAAAAGAATCATTGAAAGAACGCAGCAGATTTTCTGTGCGTATGCATCTGTTTTTGAATTCCGGTGAAATATCGTTTATATATGCTTTTCCGTGATTTTGTGCGGCATACAAAAGTTGAAGCACCGCTTTTTTTGTATCGGCACTTTTTTTCTGCCAGCAGCAGTACCTTAAACTGCAATCAGCACACGAGCGTTCTCCAGTTCTGTTAATGAGTGATGCCACTTCTCTTTTTACGATTTCATCATTTGATTTTTGTCTTGGATTGCGTGAAAGAATATTCAAAGATTCTGCCATTTTTGAAAGTCTGTCACTGTATATGGTTCGCATTTTATCGTTGTCTTTATATATTGACGCTGTGCTTATACCTGAAATATGTGCAACCGTATCAATAAATTTTTGCGGTATTGCAAGCATAATTACCGATGCCGCAAGTATTTCATAAACGTTTATAAGGATTTCCGTGGAACCGTTCAATATTACGGTTATTACTGCGTTTGCAAATATAAATCCTAACGTAACACCGGTTTTGCCGTATCGTTGAAAAAGTGACGATATAAGCGATGAAAATGCATACGCACCTATAACACTTCCGGCATTGTATGTTCCGATACAGTTTACTGCGCCCGCCACAATACCGATAACGGCACCGGTAGGAACAGATGCGTGCATATTGAGTATAAGTATTAACGTTATGCTTATAACATTTCCTGCTTTTATTCCGAAAAATGACGGAATATTATTGAATGACAAAAGAACAACACTCAATATCGCCACAACCCCGACTGCTTCTTCATTGCTCAAAACAGTACGGCGTCTTGCAGAAAATATGACCGGTATCGCTTTGTCAGCGGCAATTACACCTATTGCACATAAAAATGCCTCCACAAAGTTAATCAGCATATCATATACCAAAAGACCGCCTTTTATATCTGCTATTGTCTTGGCAAAAAACAAAAGACCGCCTGCAACAGATGCTTTTAAAGAAGTTTTTAACGGCTTGTCCAGAATTATATTTATAAAAGCCAGAACTGCTGCGCATATTACGTAGCACATAGCCTCTGCTGACGGATGCGCTATCAACGTTCCTGCCGCAATACCGGAAAGGGCGGGGATAAGATTTTTTGCCGTGCATACGGATGCAAAAAACGCTGTGCCGAAAGGTGTAAGATTTCCAAGTATTTTGGCACAAGACATTGTCAGCGACATACCGAAGTATACCATACTTTTTAAATCCGGCTTGTTATATGTACGCAATTTAGATTTTAATTGTTTTAAATTTATTTTCTGTATTGGCGCAAATGCCGTTTTTTGCATATACTATCACTCCTCAAAGATATAGTAACATATAGTATATGTAAAAATATGTAAATAAATGAGCAGATTTTCTAAAATGTTTTCGACAAATTACTCTATTTGACTTTAAGGGGATAAAGTTGTATAATGATTTTGTGAATTTTTTTGAGTATAAGGATTGAATATTATGAAAAACAAAGGCAAAAACATCACTCTTCTCCGCAGAGTGATGCCATATTTTATAAAATACAAAACTACACTTTTTAAAGATTTATCGTGCGCAACTCTTACAACTGTGTGTGAACTTGTATTGCCTCTTATAGTGCGCCATATAACATCACAGGCAGAGGATAATATTGCTGCACTTTCTGTTTCAACCATTCTTTTAGTTGGTGCAGCATACCTTGTTTTGAGAATTATTGATACTGCGGCAAGTTATTATATGCAGTCTGTGGGGCACATAATGGGTACGCAGATTGAAACGGATATGCGCCGTGATTTGTTTGCGCATCTGCAAAGACTTCCGTACTCGTATTACGATAATACAAAAATCGGGCAGATAATGTCACGCATAACATCTGACCTTTTTGATGTTACCGAATTTGCGCATCACGGGCCGGAAGAACTGTTTATAACAACAATCAAAATAATCGTTTCGTTTGCAGTTTTATCGTCATTTAATATTTATCTTACTTTGATAATATTTTCAATACTCCCCGTAATGCTGTTTTTCTCGTATAAATTCAACAGACGTATGAAAAAAGCATTCAAGGAATCACGTGTTCAGGTGGGTGAAATCAATTCTCAGGTAGAGGACAGTCTGCTCGGTGTTCGTGTTGTAAAATCTTTTGCCAATGAAGATGTCGAAAAAGGCAAGTTTGAAAAAGGGAATATGAAATTCCTTAAAATCAAACGTGGAATGTATCATTGTATGGCAAGTTTCCATAGCACAACAAGGTTGTTTGACGGAATTATGTATATAGCCGTAGTTGTTGCAGGGGCACTTTTCCTACGTGGCGGAATGATTACCACGGGCGATTTTATGGCATATCTGCTCTACGTTACAACTCTTTTAACATCCATACGCCGTATAGTTGAATTTATGGAGCAGTTCCAGCGCGGTATGACGGGTATTGAGCGTTTTGCGGAAGTTATGGATACGCCCGTTGACATTGAGGATTTGCCCGATGCCGTTGAACTGGAGCAGGTAAACGGAGATATTGAGTTTGCCGACGTCACATTTGGTTATGAAACTGAAAAAGGGAATGTGCTCAATCATGTTAATCTGACTATCCCCAACGGTGCAAATGTTGCTCTTGTAGGCCCATCCGGTGGCGGAAAAACAACTCTTTGCAGTCTGATACCCAGATTTTACGAAGTTACTGACGGAGCCATTTTAATAGACGGAAATGACATTCGCTCATATACGCAGAGTTCTCTGCGCAGACACATAGGTGTTGTTCAGCAGGATGTTTATATGTTTTCAGGAACTGTTGCTGAAAATATTCTCTACGGCAGACCAGATGCCACACGTGAAGAAGTTGAAGAAGCCGCCAGACTTGCCGGTGCGCATGAGTTTATATCATCACTTCCAAATGGTTACGACACTTACGTTGGAGAAAGGGGCGTAAAACTTTCCGGCGGACAGAAACAGAGATTGAGCATCGCAAGAGTGTTCCTTAAAAATCCGCCCATACTCATTCTTGATGAGGCGACCAGTGCGCTTGATAACGAGAGTGAGCGTCTTGTTCAGAAATCGCTTGAGGATTTAACAAAAGGAAGAACCACTCTTACCATTGCTCACCGTCTTTCAACAATCCGCAAGGCAGACACAATTTTAGTGCTTACCGAGGACGGAATAGCAGAGCAGGGAAATCACGATGAACTTATGGCGAAAAAGGGCATATATTACGACTTATATATGCTGACAACTGAAAGTTAACAACGGAGGAATAAATTATGGAATGGATTCAGGTAAGTATTTTAACCGCTACTGACGGGATAGATATTGTATGCGACAAACTTTCGGATATCGGTATAAGCGGATTTGAGATTGAAGACGAAAAGGATTTTACAGAGTTTCTGGAAAACAACACAAAGTACTGGGATTTTGTTGACGAAGAACTTGTAAAATCAAAACAGGGTGTAACAAAGGTAAAGGTATATGTAGAGGCTGAAAATGCTGCTGATTCACTTGCACAGATTAAATCTGCCATGGCTGAACTCAAGTCGTCCGATTCGGATGGTGTGTACGGAACCTTGGAAGTTGAAACTGCTTCAATGCTTGAAGAGGATTGGGCAAACAACTGGAAAAAGTATTTCAAGCCGATTTGCGTAGGTGAGAAAATGCTTATTTGTCCCGAATGGGAAGATGCAAAGGATTTTGGTGACAGAAAGGTTTTCAAAGTAAATCCGGGTATGACGTTTGGCACAGGAACGCATCACAGTACACAGATGTGTATTGCACATCTTGAAAATGCAATTGTGGGCGGAGAAAAGATGCTTGACCTAGGCTGCGGAAGCGGAATACTGTCGATAATTTCACTTATACTTGGAGCAGAGCATGCAACGGCAGTTGATATAGATGAAAACTGCGTCCATGTTGCTTACGAAAATCTTGATATGAACGGAATTGACCGTTCAAAATACACCGTCTACAGCGGTGATATTTTAAGCGACAGTGAATTGTTTGACAAGATGAACGTATGCAAATATGATGTTGTTGCGGCAAATATTGTGGCAGATGTCATAATTGCACTTTTACCTGCGGCTGAAAAACTTATACGCGACGGCGGAACGTTTATATGCTCCGGCATAATAGACGAGCGCCTTGATGACGTGGTTGAGGCAATAGAAAAAAGCAGATTTGATATATGTAAAATCGTCCATAGCGGCGGTTGGGCATCTATATTGTGTAAATTTGTCGAAAAATCTTGACTTATACCATATATATTGTGTATAATATAATGGTGATTTGAGGTGAAGTCCATGCACAGATTTTTTGCCGACAAAAGTGCATTTACTCAAAATAATGCAAAAATCACCGGCGAAGATGTGGCGCATATCACAAAGGTATTGCGTTTGAAGGAAAATGATAGTATAATATTGTGTAATGGTGAAGGTACGGATTACGAATGTAGGATATCGGGTATGGATAAAAACTCCATTACGGCAGATATTATTTCAACATATCCAAATGAAGCCGAAAGCAGTATAAGCATTACTCTTTATCAGGGGTTGCCTAAGTCGGATAAAATGGATTTGATAATTCAGAAATGCGTCGAACTCGGAGTAGATGCCATAGTACCTGTTGAAACGGCTCGTTGTGTTGCAAAAATCAAAGACGACGGCAAAAAACGTATCCGGTGGCAGAGGATTGCCGAAGAAGCCGCTAAACAGTGCGGCAGAGGTATTATTCCGAAAGTCTGTGATGCTGTAAGTTTTGACAAAGCCATCACCGGGCAGCACGATTTAAAAATAATGCCGTATGAATGTGAACGGCAGAGCAATTTAAGTAATGCTTTGGCAAGTGCAGAAAAAAACTGTAGTATTGCAATTTATATAGGTCCTGAAGGCGGTTTTGAACAGTCGGAAGCAGATGCTGCTGTCGGGGCAGGTGTTAAAACAGTTACGTTAGGTAAAAGAATTCTCCGTTGTGAAACGGCGGGTATTGCCACAGTTTCAGCAATAATGTATGCACTTGGAGAATGGGATATCTGATATAAAAGGAGATAGTTATATATGAAAAATGCAGAGATTAAAAAAATTACTGAAACACATTCAAACAGATTATTGATTTCAACTGTGGTTTCACTGTCGCTTTTGGTTATACTTCTGCTTATTAACAGAGGTCAGAGTTATTCACAGACGATTTTGCAGACACAGAATGCAGTTATGGTTCTATCTGTAATCAGTATAGTTGCAGCAGTAGTTATGGCGGCAATTGTTGTGGTTACAAAAAAGAAATTCCTTCTTGAATATATTGCACTGGCAGTAGTTATGGCATTTTGCTTTTTCTGTATTCACGGTGTTGGTTTTGTAACTATCAAACTTATGAAGTACATTACAGCGGCATTGCTTATTGTATATCTTGTAGCAAGTTTTGCATATCACACAATCGTACCTAAAATGCTTAAAAAATAATTGTATATGAATTAAAAATGCTGAACGGTTATCCGTTCAGCATTTTTGTTTGTATGGATTATTTATTTCGTATATCAATCAGTCTTGAAACTATAGGGCTTAGGATTATATTTGTAATAAGTTCTGCTATAAAGTTTATCCCAACAAGAACGAAAATCATATAATGTACCACTCCTCCGCCGTGGTTGGCAGCCATTGCCCATTCCGTCAATGTTTCCATGAAAAACAGTGAGCAGCAGATAAGAAATACTCCTGTATTTACAACAGGGCAAACTATAGCCGCTATAATTACTGCCAGATATCTGCCATTTTTGAATTTGGCAAATACTTTAAGACCGGCTTTGTAGGATATTGCTGCAAAAAAGCCGCACAAAACACCTTTTGAAAGCACGGTTATGATTGTGCCGGGGACGGTTACGGCTAAAAATGCTGCTGCGTCACCGCTTATAAGCACCGCAAAACCGAATACAAAACCAAGCCATGATGCAATCGCCGTTCCGCAGGTTGCCGCACCGATAACTATCGGAATCAGCACCAATGAAATGGAAAACGGGCCAAGTTTTATAAAACTTCCCATATACTGCAGCAAAAATACCAATGCCGTCAGTATTGCACCCAGAACGAGTGCACGTGTTGACAATTTACTTGTCTTTGTCATAAAAAATTCCTCCTTGCTGTCGTTCTCAAAAGAGATACAACGCATTAAAAATTATATAAAGGCATCAAGCCGATATATCACATTTGTGCATTTGATTTTTCCTTGCCTTTTCTGTCGTGGAAAAGAGCACTTACAAAAGCGGTTACAAGTTGCGGAACGTGAGTAACCAACACACTGTATGAACCTGTGATGATGTCATACAAGCACCAGAGAATCATATTTATAATTGTCCAGAAACGATACCCTGCACCTGATTTCTGAATAATTGCCATTATGTATGAAAGAGAAGCAATTATTGCGATTGCGCCGAAAAGCGATATCCCGCCGGAAACCCACACGTTAACTGCAACCATACATATAGCATATACGGATATAAGCCACTTTGGAAGCGGCATATCTTTTGATTCAAAGAAATAGTTTGTAATTGTTATTACCGCACCGAGATAACAAGCTGCCGCACCATTTATGCCGCTGCCGCCAATAAGATAACTTGTTGCAACAAATAAGTTCCCGCAAAACGCAAGGAAAAGAATAAGTTTCATTCTTTTTCCCTTTATTGCCGATGCAACAAGCATAGATATAAGACCTAATGTACTTAAAATGTAAGATAGTGCTAACATAAAATCCTCCAATTATAAATTCTTTTTATATATAGCGTACAAGCCTTTTAAGATAAGGTTGTCGTCTATAATCATTTTTTCTTTGCAGTATGGGGTAATAAAGCCTGCCAGACCGCCTGTTGCAATTATATCAATATTGCCGAATTCGGCTTTGATTTTTTCAATCATTCCGTCTATAAGGCTTGCGTTGCCAAATACAACCCCCGATTGCATTGCATCTATTGTGTTTTTGCCTATAACGGATTTCGGTGCTTCAAGGCTTATCTGCGGAAGTTGTGCAGTACCGCCTGCAAGAGCAGAAATACCTATTTCTACACCCGGTATAATGGAAACACCTGCAAATGCACCGTTTTCATCAACAACAGATAGTTTTGTGGCAGTACCCATATCCAGAACTATTGCGGGAACTTTATAATAATTGTAAGCCGCAGCAGTTGAGCATACAAGGTCGGCACCGACTTGTGAAGGGTTGTCCACAAGCAGATTAACACCTGTTTTAACTCCCGGACCGACAACGATTGCCGATACGCCATAGATTTTTTTAAGTGCTTTCTGCATTGTTTTGTTAAGAGGGGGTACAACTGAAGAGATTATAGCACCGCTTACTTCTGTGCGTTTTACATCATTTAGTGAAACTATGCTCTTAATGAGTGCAGCGTATTCGTCTTCGGTTTTTTTAACATTTGTTGATATTCGTGAAACAAACTTTAATTCATCACCAAAAAATCCGCCCAGCACTATATTTGTATTGCCTATATCAATAGTTAAAATCACACAGATACCCTCCCTGCTTTTTTATCAAAGTAATTATACTACTAATTTTTGTATATTTCAAGTAAAAAATCAAAGCCCTTTACAGGACTTTGATTTTTTTGATGAAGTTTTTTATAAAATTAGTCTTTTTTTCTTTTTTAACAGATTCGCTTTTTGATTCAAAAGGTACGTAATAAGGGCACCCGTGTTCGTTATGACACGGCAGATAAGGACATTCCGGAGAACGGCTGTCCAATAAATACATTTTTGCTCCTGTTTCGCAAGTCGGACATAGTTGTGTTATATTTTTCATTTGTGCGTTACTCCTTTGATGTTAGTTTCACATAAAAACAGACGCAAAGGGGAATCCTCTGCGTCTGTTCAATGTGAAAATGGAAATCACTCAGTCGGTGTGATAATTACCTGTGTTGTTTCGGGAACCCACTCAACAGTTGCGCCAAGTTTTTCAGAGAGGAATCTGGTTGGAATATATGTTCTGTCTTTTTCAATGAAAGCGGGGCTGTCAAGTTTGATTTCTTCACCGTTTACTGTTGCTATGTCTGAACCGATGGTGATTATAATAACTATTTCGCCTTTTTCGATCAATACTTTGTTTGGCTCTGCTGCAGTCCATGTAACAGTTGCGCCAATGCTTTCAGCAATAATTCTTGCAGGAAGCATAGTTCTGTTATTTACAATTTTGGGTGCAACGTCGTTTTTGATGGTGTTACCAAATACATTGATGGTAGCATCGCCTATGGTAAGAACTATGTTGTTTGTAGTTTTTTCTGTGTTTGGTGTGGTGCTGTTTTCTTTGTTAGCATCACTCTCATCAGTTTTTGTATCTTCATCTGTTTTTGTATCTTCATCTGTTTTTGCATCTTCATCAAGTTTTGTATCTTCTTTAGTTTCTTCATCTGTTTTATCCTGAACAGGTGTTGATGGTTTAGATACAGATGAACCGCCACCGCCTACTACACCAACGGGAGATGGCATAACCACTTTTTTAAGGCTGTAGGTATATACGGAATCTGTTACTGCAGTTTTGCTTACTTTGTAATTTTTGGGAATACTGATAAGGTCGCTGTAATCTGTTGCAGAATTTATTGTAAGTTCATTTTCGTTCAAATCAATAGTTACAGATTTTCCTGCAAGTGTTGCTGCATCAGCATCTTCCAAAGAAACACCGTCTGCAAGAAGTGCAATTACATCATTGTTTGCTGCACCTGCTGCTGCATCATGCAATGAGCAATATTCGGCATCGCCTATTTTTGCAACTACTGCTAATCCCACACTTTCAAGCGCTTCTCTTGCTTCGTCATTTAATATATTACCTACAAATGTTGCGTTTGATGTTGTTGCACCATCTTCAAATACAATATAGGTAAGAGTATTATTTGCTATTGTAGCAGTACAAGCGTTGTATACTTTAAGTCTTACACCTTCGGCAAATGTGTTGCCTGAAATAGTAGGTGAGCCACTTACTGCATTTACTGTTCTGCCTGAGATGATGTTGTTGCCTGTGAATATTTCGTTACCGCGAAGTAAAATTACATTTTTATCTGCGCCAACATCAAATGTGTTGTTGGTGACTGTAAGATTGTCTCTGGCACTTTCATAATAGATAACATGATTAGCAGTATTGAATTCACATTCATTGATGGTTATTTCGCCTTCTCCGGGGAAAACACCGTTACCGCCGTTAAAGGTAACATTGTCAATAATACCTGACACCAGACTTATACCGCCGGCAACACCATCGGCAATATTTATTGTTAAATCAGAGATGTTTAAGTTTTCTGCATTTCTGAACAAGAGGTTTCCGTTGCTTGCAGATTCAATACTTTCAACTGTTATGGAATGTCCGTTACCGTTAATTGTCAATCCGTCCATATCAAGAGTTATAATTTGTCCGTTTCCTATGGTTAGATCTTGCGCAAACATTGTCCATTTTTCGATAGTTGTGTCGGAAGCAATATCAACTGTTCCGCTTGGAGCAGCCGCTTTTATAGCGTCTTCGAGAGTGGCATATCCTACATCGCCGATTTTTGCAACAACATTTGCTTCTGCGGCTTCTTCTACTTGTTCGTTTGTAACTTCCGAGAATGTCATAATAGTTACTTCTTCAGGATTGATAGTATCGATATGTTCGAGGTCGCTTTCCAGCATAACAAGTTTATTGTTTCTGCTCTGGATTTCAGCAGCAACTGCTTTGTCTTTGTATTCTGCAGCAGTTCCGCTCTGCTCTACTTCGGCAGTAATAATAACTTCAAGGTCAGCGGGATAGTTGTCGGTGTTCCAGGAGTTTCCGCCAACTTCAGAGTTAATTGTGTCGTTGCCGTTTGCATTTACAAATCCAATAACAGGAGTGTTAATTTTTTCTCCCGCTAAATAAACTGTGCCATTAAAGTAGTTGTTTTCAATCTTAGCACCGGTATATCCGTGGCCTGCAACACCTGCAAGACCGCCTACACCGTAGTACCAACAGTTAGATGCAGAAACATCACCTTCAACATAGCAGTTAACGATTGAAGTACCTTCCTGACCGTTACCGATGATGCCGCCTGCCCAGTATGCCGCATTAACATCGCCTTTTACGTAACTGTTATACACACGACCATCACCGGAACCTGCAATACCGCCTGATTGGTTGGCGCTTGAAACATTGCCTTCAAAAGAGCAGTTGTCAAATGATGTGTAAACATGACCAACTAAACCTCCAGCAAATTTAGCACCACCTTTAACTGTTCCCGTTGCGTGAACATTTTTAACAGTGCCTACATAAATCTGTCCGGAAAGTGCTCCTGCTGCATAATATTCAGTTGTATCAATATATGCATCTTCAATAGTAATATTCTGGATTGTTGGATTTTCAAGATCGGTCATAGAAGCACTTTTTACATATCCAAAAAATCCTGCATATTTATAGGCACCCTCAACTTTAAGATTTGAGATTGTGTTGTTGCCGCCGTCAAACTTACCTTGAAAAGGAGTAGTGTTTGATCCTATAGGTTCCCAAGCCTTGTTTTCAAGGTCAATATCAGCATTAAGAAAAATAGTTTTGCCGGAAAAACTTGTTCCTCCATTTACAAGTTCAGCAAGACCTGCCAACTTTTCTGCTGAGTCAAGCGTAAACGATGTATCTGAATCGTTGTACCAAGATGTGTCTGCAACATCTGCCCAGTTTCCTTCACTTGCCGAAACAGTAAAGTTAAATGTTCCCAGCAGCATTACTGTTGCCAGTAAAATTGATAATGTTTTTTTCATAAATAAAACGTCCTTTCTTGAATGTATTAAAAACTTCCGTGTGTCGGTAGTTTTATTTAAGAATACTACATTTATACTTATTTGTCAATAGTATATAATTTAAGAGAATGAAGATTATATAAGTGGTGATAATTATGACTTATGACGAAAAAGAGTATCAGATGTTTATAATCAAAGTTGGTTTAAAGGTCGGATACTACAGAAGGTTAGCCGGTATGACGCAAGAGCAACTTAGCGAATACAGCGGTATGTCATTAAACTTTATCTCACAACTTGAAGGCCCCAGCGCGGCGTATGCACCTTCACTCAAATCCTTGCATAAGATTAGTAAGGCTTTAGGTGTTTCGGTAAGCAAACTTACCGATGTTGACAACGATTAACTTATCTGTTTAAGGGTTTAATTAAAAAACAATATATTTTCGCTTGGGTATATTTATGCGAAAATATATTGTTTTTTCTTTTGTTAGTAATTAAATTATTTGTTTTCTTCAATAACGTCTTCTTTAGCGTGTATTGACTCTTCCGGAATTTCATCTGAAGTTTTTTCTTCTGCCGGTGTTTGTGCATTGAGGTTAAGCGGATCCATAGGCGGAAGTTCACCACCTGCAAAAAGAACTTCAAATTCTTCGCCTGAAAGTTTTTCTCTTTCCATAAGTGCCGCTGCAACACTTTCAAGTTTATCTTTGTTTTCAGATATAAGTTTGAGGCACTCTTCGTATTTGGTTTCTATAATGTGCATAATCTCGTCATCAATTTCCGATGCAACACGTTCGCTGACAGAGCGTGACTGCACAAAATCTTTGCCGAGGAACACCTCATTACTTTCGTTGCCGAAAGAAATAGGACCGATTTTATCACTCATACCAAACTTTGTAACCATCTGACGTGCAATTTTGGATGCACGTTCAATATCGTTTGATGCGCCCGTGCTGATGTCGTTTAAAATAATCTTTTCTGCGGCTCTTCCGCCGAGTAATACGATTATTTCATCAAGCATAGTCTGTTTGGTCATATAATATCTGTCTTCTTCAGGCAGGCTCATTGTGTATCCGCCGGCTCTGCCTCTTGGAATAATAGAAATCTGATGAACCGGATCCTGAGATGGCAACAGTTTTGTTACAACTGCATGACCTGCTTCGTGGTAAGCCGTAATACGTTTTTCTTTTTCACTCATATTACGTGTTTTCTTTTCAGTTCCAACCATAACCTTAATCATAGCATCTTCAATTTCAGGCATATTGATTTCGGTTTTATGTTTGCGCGCCGCCAGAAGTGCCGCTTCATTCAAAAGGTTTGCAAGGTCAGCGCCTGTAAAACCGGCGGTTGTTTTTGCAATTACTGAAAGGTTAACGTCAGCGCCTAATGGCTTTTTGCGTGAGTGAACTTTCAAAATTGCCTCACGTCCTAAAATATCAGGAGTGTCAACAACGACCTGTCTGTCAAAACGTCCGGGACGCAAAAGCGCACCGTCAAGTATATCGGGGCGGTTAGTTGCCGCTATTACTATAACTCCCTGATTTGCTGCAAAACCATCCATTTCGACGAGCAACTGGTTGAGAGTCTGCTCTCTTTCGTCGTGGCCGCCGCCAAGACCAGCACCTCTCTGTCTGCCCACAGCGTCAATTTCGTCTATGAATACAATACTCGGTGCGGCTTTTTTAGCCTGTTCAAACAAATCACGAACACGTGATGCACCGACACCGACAAACATCTCTACAAAGTCAGAACCGGAGATTGAGAAGAACGGAACACCGGCTTCGCCAGCAACCGCTTTTGCAAGAAGTGTTTTACCTGTTCCCGGAGGGCCCACCAAAAGGACACCTCTTGGGATTTTAGCACCGAGTTTCTCAAACTCGGCAGGGTTTTTAAGGAATTCAACCACTTCGGCAAGTTCTGCTTTTTCAATATCTGCACCAGCAACGTCTTTAAATGTTATGGGGTCTTTCTGGTTAATAGTAACCCTTGCTCTGCTTTTGCCGAAGCTCATAGCACCTTTGCCGCCGCCTTGAGATTGTTTAAAGAAAATAATCCAGAACACGATTATTATTATCATCAGAATAAGTGATGGCAACATTGAAATCCACCACGGCACTGTGGCAGGGGCAGGGGTTGAGTAGTCAAGAGTTTCGTCTGCAACCTGTTTTTTAATCTGGTCGCCTGCGTGCTCATAAAGTGCACCGAGCGAAGGTATTTCAGAGGTAACCTTTGAATTATCTTTAAGTGTTACCGTGGCAGTATTTTCCACAACCACAAGTTCTTTTACATTTCCGGTATTTATCAGAGTAATGAGGTCGGAAAAATCTTTCATAACAGGACCTGTCTGATAGTTCAGCAGAAAGTATATTAAAAATATGACAGCCAGAAGCAATATATAAAAGCTTGCACCTTTTATGTATTTCTTCAAATCTATCGCCTCCTTCAATTCAAAACAATATTATCATAAACAAAATTTATTTTCAAGATAAAAACACACTTATATTATGAACAATTTGTAAATATTGATACGGTTATTTTTTGATTATGCGTAAACTTCCGGTTTCAATACAGCAACGTAAGGCAGATTTCTGTATTTTTGAGCATAGTCAAGCCCATATCCAACAAGGAAAAGGTCTTCATCAAAACGGAATCCGTAGTAATCGGCATAAACTTCTTCCGTACGGCGTGCCGGTTTATCAATAAATGCACATATTTTAAGACTTGCGGGTTTTTTGCTGTTTAAATAATTTGTAAGGTTATGTAAAGTATATCCGGTATCTAAAATATCTTCAAGTATTATTACGTGTTTTCCGGTGATATCACCTGAAATATCGCGTTTGATTTTTAATGTACCGGAAGACGATGTACTGTCACCGTAAGTTGATACCTGCATAAAATCTATTGTGCAATCAACTTCTACTTTGCGCATAACGTCAGCAGTAAAAGGATATGCACCGTTTAATATTGATATAAATGCAATTTCTTTTCCTTCGTAATCTTTTGTGATTTGTTTTCCTATTCTCTCTGTAGCCTCAGCAATCTGCTGTTCAGAAATAACAATACGCTCGCAATCTTTGTTTAACATAAATGTCCCTCGCTTATCTTAAGTATTTTAGTAGTTTTTGATGTTACTTTATATGCATTATCTGCTCTTTTGCAGAGTATAGCCGCTATTTTGCCGTCGGATTCGAGTATTGCAAGTTTGCTTCTCTCATTATGTGGGATTTTAAGGTCAATCAGAAAATCCTTTATTTTTTTTCTTCCGACAAGACCGAAAGGTGAAAAGATATCACCGTCTTTACGGTTTCTTATGGTTAGTTGTCCGAGTTTTTCGGCATCTAAATATATTACGCCGTCTTCATATTTGGGGATGTCGGATTTTGAAACAATTTCAAAAAAATAAGTTTTGTCGGTTTCAGATATCGTTACCGTACATGGCGATGTAATATTATATGAGAATTTCGGTTTTGTATTAACCGATTTTGTGAAAATAAATTTATCATAACTGCACTCAACGTATATACCTTTAAAAGATGTCGTTCTGCCTGTTGAAAGAGAAAGGACACTCTCTACATTGTCCGATGATATTCCTTGCCTGTTTCCGGATATGATTTCGCACGCGCGCATCACAAGACGTCTTTTGAGAGATATGTGGATATCACTTTTAAATTCAAGTATAACACCGTCGTTATTATAGCAGATGCAATCTGTTTCGTAATCTTTGCAAACGGAAGAAATAAAATCCTCATCATCTTCTAAAAGACGAGAGTTTTCAAAAACAGTTGATATCACATTCGGGTTTATTTTTTCCATATCAGGAATAATTATATTGCGCACACAATTTCGTGTGTATATATTTTGTTCGTTAGTGCTGTCTGTTACAAACGGAATATTTTTTTTGTTAAGATATTCTTCAATCTGTGCACGGTCACACTCTATTAAAGGTCGTATTATATTGCCGTTTACGGCGGATATACCCTTAAGGCCGGTGAGTGATGAACCACGAATCATATTTATAAGTGTGGTTTCAGCGCTGTCACCCTTATGGTGTGCAACGGCAATTTTTGCATCAGGTGAAATTGAGTTAAAAAACTCATATCTCACTTTTCTGCCTGCCATCTCTTCGGATATTCCAAGTTCTTTTGATAATGTCGGAATATCACACTTTAAAAGATGAAATTCCACGCCGTTTTTTTCTGCAACGGAGCGTGAATATTCGGCATCGCGCTCTGCTTCGTTACCCCGTATACAGTGATTGATATGTGCAGCGTGAAGTTTTAGACGATATCTTTCTTTAAGCGCACACAAAACTGTTAAAAGCGCAACAGAATCAGCCCCTCCCGATAAGCCGATAATAACTGTATCGTCAGGGGAGAGCATATTGTATTTATCAACAGTTTTAAGTACAATTTTTTCTAAATTCATTTACTGCCTGCTTTTCTCTAAATTCATAAAACGTGTAAACTCGCCTCTCCAACCAAGTTCTATAGTGCCGGTAGAACCGTTACGGAATTTTGATATAATACATTCCGCTACATTCTTTTTCTCTGTTTCTTCGTTATAAACTTCATCTCTGTAAAGGAACATTACAATATCTGCGTCCTGCTCTATTGAACCTGATTCTCTTAAGTCACTGAGCATAGGTCTGTGGTCTGTTCGCTGCTCGGGAGCACGGCTCAACTGCGAAAGAGTTATAACCGGAACGTCAAGTTCTTTTGCCAGTATCTTAAGCATACGGCTGTTATCTGCAACGTCCTGCTGACGGCTTTCCCTGCCGCTGCCGAGCATCAACTGCAAATAGTCAACAACAACGAGCCCCAGTTGTCCTTTAAGTTTTAATCTTCTGCATTTTGAACGTATTTCGCTCATTGTTATACCAGGTGTGTCGTCTATGTAGATTGGTGCCTTTGAAAGCATTTCAACCGTCTGAGCAAGTTTCGGCATCTCTTCAGGGCCGAGGTCGCCCACGCGCATCTTTTCACTTGAAATATAACTTTCTGAGCACAGTATTCTTGTTGCTAACTGTTCTTTGCTCATTTCAAGACTGAAAATTGCAACGGGCACATTGTGGCGTATTGCAGCATTTGCGGCAATATTGAGAACAAAACTTGTTTTACCCATTGCAGGACGTGCCGCAATAAGTATAAGGTCAGACGCCTGCAAACCGGACATACGTTTATCAAGTTCAGTAAAACCTGTAGGTACACCTGTTATTTTGTTTTTGTTTTTGATAAGTTCTTCAATACGTTCAAGGTTAGATTTTAAAATTTCTTTAATGGGTGACATATCGCCCGTGGTACGTGTCTGCAAAACGTCAAACATTTTTGCTTCGGCACTGTTTAAAACCATACCCACTTCCTGTTCACCGCTGTATGCTATATTGCTAATGTCCGATGCAGCTTTTATGAGTCTGCGAAGGACAGCCTTTTCTTTGATAATTTTTATATGATGCTTTAAGTTTGCCGTGGTCGATACCATTAGGCTTATCTGAGTAAGATACTCTATTCCGCCCACGCTGTCAAACACACTTTCAAGTTCGGATTTGAGTGTTATAAGGTCAACGGGTTTGCCTGAGTTCGATAAATTTATAACCGCTTCATAAATCTTTTTATGCGGTTCCAAATAGAAGTCGTCTATTCTAAGAGATTCCAGCAAATCCGATATACATTCATTGTCGAAAATAACCGAGCCGAGAACATACTGTTCCGCTTCTACATTGCACGGCATACTGCGTGCAAGATTTTCTGCCATAGTTACACTTCCTTATTTTTATTTTGATGTGTACTTTATTTTTACTGTGCAGTTATACTCACTTTAATTTTACCCACAATCTGCGGATAGAGTTTTGCATCTACAGTGATGTCGCCGGTTGTTTTGATGTCACTGGCTAAAACGATTTTGCGTTTGTCAACATCAATATTGTGCTGCTTTTTAAGAGTATCAGCAATATCTTTGGAAGTTACAGAGCCGAACAGTTTACCGTTTTCACCTGCTTTTGCAGAGATTTTAACTGTAACACCTTCAAGTTTGCTTTTAATTTCCTCAGCGGCTTTGATTTCCTGTTCTTTTTTATATGCCTGAGATTCCTTCTGTCCTTTTAAGTTGTTAAGATTTGCAGCGGTTGCTTCAACTGCCAAACCTTTCGGAAGAAGGAAGTTGCGTGCGTATCCGTCTGCAATATTTTTTTCCTCGCCCTTTTTGCCCTGTCCTTTAACGTCCTGAATAAAAATAACTTTCATTATATATCAATCCTTTCTGAATTATAAACTTGCTTTGTATTCGTCAATTGCCGCCAGCAAATCATCATAAACTTCTTCTTTTGTTTTACCGTTTATCTGTGCTCCGGCAATGGATATATGTCCGCCGCCGCCAAGTTTTTCAAGTATTACCTGAACATTTACATCACCGAATGAACGGCCGCTTATGTTTATCTGACCGCCCATATCACAAATAACGAAAGCGGCTTTTACGTCTGTGATATTCAGAAGTTCGTCAGCCGCCTGAGCGACTATTGTAAGCATATCGTCATCGGTTTTTTCACACAGAGAAACCATATACGATTTCTCTGCTATATGCGCATTTTCTATGATAGCCATTTTTTTGATGACTTTATCATAATTTAAGCGGAACAGTTTTTTGATTTCAGCGGTATCAACCCCTGCACGACGCAGATAGGAAACTGCCTCAAATGTTCTTACACCGGTTTTGAACGAGAAGTTTTTGGTATCCATATAAATACCTGCATAAAGAGCCTGTGCTTCAAGTTCTGTTAAGTTAGGATTCAAATCCATATACTGAATAACTTCTGTAACGAGTTCGCACGTTGAAGATGCGTACGGCTCGTGATATGTTATAACAGAATTGTCAATAAAGTCAGTGCTTCGTCTGTGGTGGTCTATAAGAACAATTTTTTCGGACACATTAAGCAGGTTTTCATCTTCAACAAGTGAGTGCTTATGAGTGTCAACAACAAAAATGAGTGTGTTTTTGTCCACTATTTCGTTTGCAGCACCGCGTTTTATAAATACACCGTCATAGTCGTTTCCGAGTTTTGAAAGCATACGCTGAACAGTTTCGTTGTAAGTATCCAAAAGAATTTTTGCGTCTTTGCCGCAGTTTACGATTGCACGGCGCAAGCCCATTGCTGCACCCAGAACGTCAATATCGGCGTTTTTGTGACCCATAATGATAATGTCCCCGGAATTAGAAATAAGTTCACGGATGGCAAGTGCAATAACTCTTGATTTAACACGTGTACGTTTTTCAATTTCCTGACTTTTACCGCCGTAGAAGAAATACTGGTCGTCGTCTTTTATAATTGCCTGGTCGCCACCTCTGCCGAGTGCCATATCGAGTGCTGAAAAACTGTACGATTCATTTTTTGCCAGAGTGTCGCCACCCATGCCTATACCGATACTTAGTGTCGGCGACATTTTATTACCCATATTGATTTCACGGACGGCATCTAAAATATCAAAATTCTTTTCAATAATTTTATCTACGTACTGTTTCTGTACGCACATAATGTATCTGTCTTTTTCGTATTTACGTACGATTGCATTATTTTCGCTTGCAAATGCTTCGATTTTTTCTTCTATTGCTGCAGCAAGTTGAGGCTTTTCTGCATTGGGAGTATCCTGCATAACGTCTTCGTAGTTATCAATAATAATTGCCGCGCATACCGGTTTTTCCTGATAGTATTTCTTTTTAATCATTTCATACCCTGTGCGGTCATCCCAGTAAAGAACAATCAGATGGTCGTCAGGCATATTGCGAGCACGTGTTATATTCCCGAACACATGATAGAAACGGCCGTTATGTTCCAAATCGTATGAAACTTTTGTGTCTTCCTTGCGGAAAAGATCAATGTCAAAACCAGGAACAAAATCTGTTATAGGCGTATCTGCAAGGTGATGTTCGCCAATCATATTGTTAAAAAGTTCGTTGCACCATACAATCATTCCGTCAAGTTGAAGCATAACGACGGGCAGAGGGAATTTTGCCAATGTATCTGCTCTGCCGCTTTCGGGAGAGCGTGAAAGTGATTTAACATAGTCACTGATTGTGTTTTTGCGTACAATACGCATCTTGAGGAAAAACACAAGCAATGCAATGGCAAGTGCCAGTTCAACAATGGCAACTTTGTAATCGTACATAAAAGAAACAGCTGCAAATGTGAATATTATCCAGATATAGTATCCGACATTGAGTGCCAACGTTTTAAATATACGTTTATGTTTCATACAACTCGCCTCCTGACCATAGTAAAATCGATATCTTTATTTTGCCAAACGTCTGAAATTGAACATACCGTCTGTAACACCGGTGAAAAGAAGAATAGACGTTATGTTTAAGATTGGTAAAATAAGACTTATTATACTGAAAAGAACAAAACCTATAATGTAAATTATAATACGTAATACCCAGTGTATACGGCGTTTTCTTAAAAAGAAATCAACCACAGATAATCCGCACATAAAATAAAGTGCACAAAATATTATTACAATGTTTGAAAGAGCGCCTGATATGGCAGATGCGTCCATAAAAAATGTTATCAAAAACAGGATTGAAAGAATTAAAGATGCAGAACGCGGCATTTTGAGTTCCCAGAAATGGGGATATTCACTCATTACTACGCCATGTTTTTTAAATATAAATTTTCTCGCCGCAAGGAATGTTACATACGTAAAAAGTGCACATATTATTATAAGGATGCACGGTACAACTGTTGCCATAGCCTGCTGAACATACCATTGCATATCGCCCGTTATTTCTAAAAAATTTTCAGCACCGCCAATGTTTGTTGATGCTAAAATTCCGGAGTATACTTCAAAAAAATCCGCAATAGGTTTGTTGATAAGTTCTTCCCCTAAATTTATCCCGTGATAAAATTTCAAAACTGCAAAATCAATCAGGAAAGAGGCAAGGCTTGCAAATGTTCCTCCTGCAATAACCATTCGGAAATCGTTTTTGCCCCTCATCATCATACCCGTAACCGTGCCGCTTAAAGATGTCAGGCAGAAAAGCGATAATGATGTAAATATATTATCTGCATTTACGGAAGAAAAACATTTTGTAACCAGTATCGCCGTCAGTGATGAAATGAGAACAACAACGGTTTCAGTTGTTTTGTGAGTGTATGCACAAACCGCAAAAAATATTGCACTTGCAACCATTATAAGAACTGATGCGTATGGAAAGACGGCAGCACCTGCTGAAAGGATTGCTGCGATGATTATATTCAATATAAAACCTGAAGTACGGTTTTTCATAGGTCTACCTCTTTTACAGTAATTAAAGTAAACTATATTATAACACGTATTTTTAATATTTACAACAATAAATTTCAACATTTATATATATACAAAATAATGTTGCAGAAGCGGAAGCAGATTTTTGGGAAAACTTCACAGAATAAATTACATACGTATGCAGAAATTATAAATAAAAAAGTATGGAGAGATGTATATGACTGCTACTGTTTTAATGGGAGTACAGTTGATATTTACCGTTATAACCGGAATTTATTTTTTGTCGTTGCTCCGTTCCCAACGTGACAGCAAAAGTGCTATCAATACCGATTCAAAGAAAGAAATGGATAAACTGAAACGAATGGAACTTGTGCGTTTGTCTGTACCGCTTTGTGAGAAAACAAGACCAGCATCAATGGCGGATATTGTAGGGCAGGAACAGGGGATACGTGCACTTAAAGCCGCACTCTGCGGACCCAATCCGCAGCACGTAATTATCTACGGTCCTCCAGGAGTGGGTAAAACTGCTGCTGCAAGGATAATACTCCAATGTGCAAAAGAAAGTCCGCTTTCACCATTTACAAGGGATGCCAAATTTATTGAAACTGACGCCACCACAATGCGTTTTGATGAACGCAGTATTGCAGATCCGCTTATAGGCTCTGTTCACGACCCAATATATCAGGGAGCCGGCGCTTACGGCAATGCAGGTGTTCCTCAGCCAAAACCCGGCGCAGTTACTAAAGCCCACGGCGGAATTTTATTTATAGACGAGATAGGCGAACTTCATCCGATACAGATGAACAGACTTTTAAAAGTTCTGGAAGACAGACGTGTGTTTTTTGAAAGTGCTTATTATACAAGCGGTGATAATAATATCCCACAACATATACACGAAATTTTCAAAAACGGACTTCCGGCAGATTTCCGTCTTGTCGGTGCGACTACCAGAACGCCTGAAGAAATTCCCGAAGCCATTCGTTCCAGATGTGTAGAGGTGTTTTTTGAACCGCTTTCAGCATCTGATGTTGGATGTATCTCGCAAGGTGCTGCGGCAAAAGGCGGCTTTGACTTGTCCGACGAATGTGCAGGGGTTATATCAAGATATGCATCAAACGGAAGAGATGCCGTCAATATCGTTCAGATTGCCGGAAGTTCTGTTCTGGTAGAAGGCAGACGGAAGATAGAGGTAAAGGATATAGAATGGGTTATAGAGTTCGGAAGATATAGCCCCATAATAGAAAAAACAGCAACAAAAGAAAGTGAAATTGGTGTAATAAATGGTCTTGCCGTGGCAAACAGAGATCACGGAACTGTTATGGAGGTTGAGGCTTCTGCGGTCAAATGTGCAGCCGGAACAGGTAAACTTATAACTACCGGTATTGTAGACGAAGAAGAATTTGAGGGCAGGGGACAGAAACTAAAAAAAATCAGTTCTGCAAAATCTGCTGCAACAAATGTTACCACCGTGCTTAAAAATATTTTCGGCATAGATGCTTTAGACTATAATATCCATCTTAACTTTCCGGGCGGTGTTCCAGTTGACGGACCTTCGGCAGGGATTGCAATGTTTTGTGCCGTATATTCCTCAATTTTCTCACTTCCCGTTCCGGCAGAGATTGCAATGACTGGTGAACTTTCCATAATGGGCAAGGTAAAACCGGTGGGCGGAGTATCTGCAAAACTTGACGCTGCTCGCAGGGCAGGTGTTAAGAAGGTTATAATCCCTTATGAGAACTATCAGGAAATGTTTGAAGATTTCGGAATGGAGATAGTAAAAGTTAAAACAATTCAGGAAGTAATAGATGCGTGCTTCGGCAAGATTTTAAAAAAAGCGGTCAGTTGACCGCTTTTTACTTTTATAGGTACATAAAAAAATTTTAAAAATTTTAAAAAATAGTGCTTGACACATTGACTGTTATGTGTTATTATTGTAAATTGCAATCATATCCAGTTTTGGTGCATGGAGTTTGTTTATTACTACAAAATATCCATGTATCTTTCGTGTTGTTTTTGGTTAAATTTCCAAGTATTTTTCAGCACAAATCGGGTATATTGCACCGCACGTTTTATACTTATAAAAAAATATGAGGTGATTTGTTTTATGGTACATCCTATCAAGCTTGGCAAAAATGAGAGAATGAGTTATGCTAAATCAACCGAAGTTCTTGAAATGCCAAACTTAATCGAAATACAGAAAAATTCTTATCAGTGGTTTATTGATAAGGGTTTGAAAGAAGTATTGGAAGATGTCTCCCCGATATGCGATTACTCGGGTAATCTTGTGTTGGAATTCAGCGACTATTATCTGGAGGACGATCCCAAATATTCTATTGAAGAATGTAAAGCGCGTGACGCTACGTATTCAAAACCTCTTAAAATCAAAGTGCGGCTTATAAATAAAGAAACCGGTGAGGTAAAAGAACAGGAAATCTTTATGGGCGAACTCCCGCTTATGACAGATCAGGGTACTTTTATCATCAACGGTGCTGAACGTGTTATCGTAAGCCAGGTTGTAAGAAGTCCGGGCATCTATTATGCTATGGATCATGATAAAACCGGTAAAGAGTTGTTTTCTTCTCAGGTTATCCCCAACCGCGGTGCTTGGCTTGAATATGAAAATGATTCTAACGATATTTTATCTGTTCGTATTGACAGAACACGTAAAATCCCGATTACAGTTCTTATCCGTGCATTAGGTTTGTCTTCAAATGCACAGATTTTGGAGTTGTTTGGCGAAGAAGAAAAACTTCTCGTTACTTTAGAAAAAGACTCTACTCAGGATACTGAAGAGGCACTGCTTGAAATCTACAAGAAATTGCGTCCAGGTGAGCCTCCTACGGTAGACAGTTCAACATCTTTGATAAATTCACTGTTCTTTGATGCAAAAAGATATGACCTTTCAAAAGTAGGCCGTTTCAAATTCAACCAGAAACTTGCAATGGCTTCACGTATCAGAAACGGCATGGCAGCACGTGATATCATTGATGAAGAAACAGGCGAAATTATAGTTAAATCAGGCGACCTTATCAGCCGTGAACAGGCTGAAAACATTGAAAATGCCGGCATAAATGTTGTTTACCTTAATGTAGACGGCAGAGAAGTAAAAGTGTTTTCTAATGATATGGTACGCATTGAAAATCATATTCCTTTCGATATTTCTGATATGGAAATAACAGAGAAGGTTAAGTTCAGCGTGCTCAAAGAAATACTTGAGCAGTTTACTGCTGAAGACGAAATTAAAGCAGAAATCCGCAGAAGAATGGATGAACTTGTTCCCAAGCATATCATCATTGCCGATATTTTTGCATCTATCAACTATCAGTTAAATCTCCAGTACGGCATCGGTACAACAGATGATATTGACCATTTGGGTAACCGTCGTTTAAGAGCAGTAGGAGAACTTTTGCAGAACCAGTTCAGAATCGGTCTTGCAAGACTTGAAAGAATTGTTCGTGAAAGAATGACAATTCAGGATATTGATGCGCTTACACCACAGAGTCTTATCAACTCACGTCCCGTAGTTTCTGCAATAAAAGAATTCTTTGGTTCATCTCAGCTTTCACAGTTCATGGATCAGACTAACCCTCTGGCAGAACTTACTCATAAAAGACGTCTTTCAGCCCTCGGTCCCGGTGGTTTGAGCCGTGAGAGAGCAGGCTTCGAAGTTCGTGACGTTCACCATTCACACTATGGCCGTATGTGTCCTATCGAAACACCTGAAGGTCCTAACATCGGTCTTATCAACTCTCTTGCTTCTTATGCAAGAATCAATGAGTTCGGCTTTATCGAAGCACCTTATCGTAAATTTGATAAGAAAACTCTTAAAGTTACAGATGAAGTAGTTTATATGACTGCTGATATAGAAGATAACTACACAGTTGCTCCTGCCAGTGAAAAGATTAACGAAGACGGCAGTTTTGCCAACAGTAAAGTTATCGTAAGATACAGAGATGAGTTTATTGAAGTTGAGCCTGAAAAGGTTGACTTTGTAGACGTATCTCCCAGACAGATTGTATCAGTTGCTACCGCTATGATCCCCTTCCTTGAAAACGACGACGCTGTTCGTGCGCTGATGGGATCTAACATGCAGCGTCAGGCAGTGCCGCTTCTCACTACCGAATCCCCCATCGTAGGTACAGGTATGGAGTACAAGGCTGCAAGAGATTCAGGTACAGTTGTTCTGGCAAAAGAAGCCGGTACTGTATCTTATGTTGACGCTAATAAAGTTATTATCAAAGAAAAAGGCAACAAATCAACTGAATACAGATTCACCAAGTTTATGCGTTCTAACCAGAGCACATGCATTAACCAGAAACCAATTGTTGAAGTGGGCGAAAAAGTTGCCAAAGGCGATGTTATCGCTGACGGTCCTTCAACTGCAAACGGTGAAATTGCACTTGGTAAAAACATTCTTATCGGATTTATGACCTGGGAAGGTTATAACTACGAGGATGCTATCTTGATTAACGAAAAACTCGTTAAAGACGACGTGTTCACATCAATCCATATTGAAGAATACGAGTCAGAATCAAGAGATACAAAACTCGGTCCGGAAGAAATCACACGTGATATTCCAAACGTTGGTGAAGATGCATTGAAAGACCTTGATGAACGCGGTATTGTAAGAATTGGTGCTGAAGTTCATACAGGTGATATTTTAGTAGGTAAAGTTACTCCTAAGGGTGAAACAGAACTCTCTGCTGAAGAAAGATTGCTCCGTGCTATCTTCGGTGAAAAAGCAAGAGATGTACGTGACACATCTTTAAGAGTACCTCACGGTGAATCCGGTATCGTAGTAGACGTTAAAGTGTTTACACGTGAAAACGGCGATGAACTGCCACCCGGAGTAAACCAGATTGTAAGATGTTATATAGCACAGAAACGTAAGATTTCTGTCGGCGATAAAATGGCTGGACGCCATGGTAACAAAGGTGTTATTTCAAGAATTCTTCCTGAAGAGGATATGCCTTTCCTTCCTGACGGCACACCTCTCCAGATTGTACTCAACCCCCTCGGCGTACCTTCACGTATGAATATCGGTCAGGTGCTTGAAGTACATTTGGGCTATGCTGCAAAAGCACTTGGCTGGAAGATTGCCACACCGGTATTTGACGGTGCAACTGAAAGCGAAATCAGAGAAACTCTCAAAATGGCAGGCTTCTCTGAAGATGGTAAAACAGTTCTTTACGACGGTAGAACGGGTGAACCTTTTGATAATCCGGTAACCGTTGGATATATGCACTACCTCAAACTTGCTCACTTGGTTGACGATAAGATTCACGCACGTTCAACCGGTCCTTACTCACTCGTTACTCAGCAGCCTCTGGGCGGTAAAGCACAGTTCGGCGGACAGAGATTCGGTGAAATGGAAGTTTGGGCTCTTGAGGCTTATGGTGCAGCATATACACTTCAGGAAATCCTTACTGTTAAGTCGGACGATGTTGTCGGACGTGTTAAAACTTACGAAAGCATCGTAAAAGGCGATAACGTACCGAAACCGGGAGTTCCTGAATCGTTCAAGGTACTCATCAAAGAGTTGCAGAGCCTTGCGCTTGACGTTACTGTTCTTGACGAAGAAGGAGCAGAAATCCCGATTAAAGAGGACGATGAGGATGACGGTGTAGGATCACTCCGCCTGAATCTTGAGGGTGACGAACTTGACTTCGGCGGTGATTCTGCTGATGACGATGACATTATTGAAGATGAAGACTTTATCGATGATGACTTCGAAGACGTTGAACCTGAACCCGATATGGATATGGAAGACGCTCTGGACGATGCGCCCTTTATAAAAGAGGCTGACGAAGGTGAATATATCGACTTGCTCGATTTTGAAGACCTTGACGATGTTGCAGATCTGGAAAACGTAGAGGATCTTGATTCCTTTGACGATGACGAGTTTTAAGAGAGGAGATAAGCCATGTTAGAATATAATAATTTTGATGCTATAAAAATCGCTCTGGCTTCTCCTGAAAAAATCAGAGAATGGTCAAGAGGCGAGGTTAAAAAGCCCGAAACCATAAATTACCGCACACTCAAACCTGAACGTGACGGTTTGTTCTGTGAACGTATCTTTGGTCCTACAAAAGACTGGGAATGTTACTGCGGTAAGTATAAAAGAATTAGATACAAAGGTATCGTCTGCGACCGATGCGGCGTAGAAGTTACCCGTTCAAAAGTACGTCGTGAGCGTATGGGTCACATTGAACTTGCTGCCCCTGTATCTCATATCTGGTACTTTAAAGGTATACCCAGCCGTATGGGACTTATGCTTGACGTATCTCCCAGAGCACTTGAAAAAGTACTTTACTTTGCGGCATATATCGTAATAGACCCTGGTAAAACAGACCTTACCAAAAAACAGATTCTTGCAGAAAAAGAATACCGCGACAATCTGGAAAAATACGGCGAAGGCAAATTCCGTGTAGGAATGGGTGCTGAAGCCATCAAAGAACTTCTTGCTGAAATAGACCTTGATAAAACTTCTGAAGAACTCAAAAAAGAACTTGAAGAAGCACAGGGACAGAAAAAAGTAAGAATCGTTAAACGTCTTGAGGTTGTTGAAGCATTCAGACTTTCAGGCAACAAACCTGAATGGATGGTTATGGATGTTGTTCCCGTAATTCCGCCGGAAATCCGTCCGATGGTACAACTTGACGGTGGCAGATTTGCAACATCTGACCTTAACGACCTTTACAGACGTGTTATCAACAGAAACAACCGTTTGAGAAGACTTTTGGAACTTGAAGCACCTGATATCATTGTAAGAAATGAAAAAAGAATGCTTCAGGAAGCAGTTGACGCACTTATAGATAACGGCAGACGCGGAAGACCCGTTACAGGTTCTTCAAACCGTCCTTTGAAATCACTTTCTGATATGCTCAAAGGTAAGCAGGGCCGATTCAGACAGAACCTGCTTGGTAAACGTGTTGACTATTCAGGACGTTCAGTTATCGTTGTAGGCCCTGAACTAAAGATTTATCAGTGCGGTCTGCCTAAAGAAATGGCACTTGAACTGTTTAAACCTTTTGTAATGAAACGTCTTGTAAGTGATGGCTTCTGCCACAATATCAAGAGTGCAAAACGTATGGTTGAACGTGTTCGTCCTGAAGTTTGGGATATGCTTGAAGATGTTATCAAAGAGCACCCCGTTCTTCTGAACCGTGCACCTACACTTCACAGACTTGGTATTCAGGCATTTGAGCCTATTCTTGTTGAAGGCAGAGCGCTTAAACTGCATCCGTTGGTATGTACAGCGTACAACGCCGACTTCGACGGAGACCAGATGGCTGTTCACGTACCGCTTTCACCCGAGGCACAGGCAGAGGCAAGATTCTTGATGCTTTCTGCAAACAACGTTTTAAAACCGCAGGATGGTAAAGCCGTAACCGTACCTACACAGGATATGGTTCTTGGTAGTTACTATCTTACTATACAGAAACCCGGTGAACCCGGCGAAGGCAAATATTTCTCATCTTATGACGAGGCGATTTTTGCATATAATATGGGTGCAGTAGGTCTGCATGCACCTATTAAAGTGCTTAGAGAAAAAGTTGGTCTTAACGGAGAACGCAGATCCAAGATTATTGACGCAACCGTTGGACGTCTTATCTTCAATGCAAACATTCCTCAGGACCTGGGCTTTGTAGACAGAACAAACCCCGATAACGAATTTGAACTTGAAGTAAACTTCGTTGTTGATAAAAAAGTTCTCGGTAAAATTGTTGATAACTGCATACGTGTTCACAATACAACCGAAACTGCAGAAGTGCTTGATAAAATCAAAGCACTCGGTTTCAAATTCTCTACCAGAGGCGCTATCACAATCAGCGTATCTGATATGGAAATTCCGGATTCTAAAAACGAAATCCTCGTTGAAGCGGAAAAAGAAGTTGACAAAATCACAATGCAGTACAAACGCGGACGTATTTCTGATGAAGAACGTTATGACCGAGTTATCAAAACATGGAATGAAACAGTTGACACCATTTCAAATGCTCTTATGGATAACCTTGACGAATTCAACCCCATCTATATGATGGCAACTTCCGGTGCTCGTGGTAGTAAAGACCAGATTAAACAGCTTGCCGGTATGCGTGGTTTGATGGCTGATACATCAGGTCGTGCGATAGAGATTCCTATCAAGGCTAACTTCCGTGAAGGTCTTAACGTACTTGAGTACTTTATTTCAACTCACGGTGCACGTAAAGGTCTTGCCGATACAGCGCTTCGTACAGCGGACTCAGGTTACCTCACAAGACGTCTTGTAGACGTATCTCAGGACGTTATCATCCGCGAGCATGACTGTGGCACACACGAGGGTATTGTGGCAACGGACATCAAAGACGGTAACGAACTTATTGAATCACTGCACGACAGACTCGTTGGCAGAGTTGCTATGGAAGATGTTGTTCATCCTGAAACCGGTGAACTCATAGTTGCTGCTGATCAACTTATGTCTGAAGTTGACGCATCTAAAGTTGTTGCAGCAGGTATCAAAGCAGTTAAAATCAGAAGTATCCTTACCTGTCACTCACGTGTTGGTGTATGTTCTAAATGTTATGGTTCTAACCTTTCAAACGGCAAACTTGTTAATGCCGGTGAAGCGGTTGGTATTATCGCTGCTCAGTCTATCGGTGAACCTGGTACACAGCTTACAATGAGAACATTCCACACCGGTGGTGTTGCGGGTGAAGATATTACTCAGGGTCTGCCCCGTGTCGAAGAGTTGTTTGAGGCACGTAAACCGAAAGGCCTTGCTGTTGTTACAGATACAGGCGGTGTGGCAGAACTTGTTGAAACTAATAAGAAACGTGAAATCGTTGTTACCAATCAGGAAACAGGCGAGAAAAACACTTACCTTATTCCTTACGGTTCAAGAATTAAAGTTGAGAATGGTCAGGCACTTGAAGCGGGTGACGAACTTACAGAAGGTTCTGTATATCCTCACGACTTGCTCCGTATCAAAGGTGTTACCGCTGTTCAGGATTATCTTATTCAGGAAGTACAGCGCGTATATCGTTTGCAGGGTATTGATATTAACGATAAGCATATTGAGGTTATCGTTCGCCAGATGCTCAGAAAGGTACGTGTAGAAGAACAGGGTGATACAAACTTGCTTATCGGCTCTATGGTTGATAAAGCAGAGTTTGACGCAGTATATGATGAAGTAGTGGCTGAGGGCAAAACACCTCCCACATGCAAACCTGTATTGCTTGGTATTACCAAAACAGCCCTTGCTACAGATTCGTTCCTATCAGCAGCGTCGTTCCAGGAAACAACAAGAGTTCTTACAGACGCCGCTACGAAAGGTAAGATTGATCCTCTTATCGGTCTTAAAGAAAATGTTATCATCGGTAAACTCATTCCTGCAGGTACAGGTATGCCGCTTTATTCTGATGTTGACATCGTTACTCCTATCGTTCATACTGACGATAAGATTGACATTCCTGAATTATAATAAAGAGTAAAACCCCCGAGGAAGTCTCCCCGGGGGTTTTTGGTATTTCGTGTATATCGCAAAATTATTATATCATTAGTTATGTGATTTTCCAAGATGTTTTTAGCATCAAATTATAGAGCAGGTAATATATATGTTTTGTCTTGACTACTATCCAAATTCAGTATATAATCATTGTATATAAACATTAAAAATGGAGCGTGTTTTACATGGAAATTAAAGAAATGAAATCTATGTTTTTAGAATATTTTGGCGGTGAAGATAAAGATATACGTGCCTTTGCATCACCCGGCAGAGTGAACCTTATTGGAGAGCATACCGACTATAATGGTGGATATGTATTCCCTGGTGCTCTTAAAATGAAAACAACCATTCTCTGCAGAGTAAGAGATGACAGAAAAATACGCCTTATGGCATCAGACCTTAAGATTATGGTTGAAGCAGATATTGACAGTCTTGAAAATTACAAAGAACTCAAATGGGGAGATTACCAACTCGGTGTTGCGTATGAGATGCTCAAAAACGGCTATGACGTTATGGGAATGGATATGCTTTATGACGACACAACCCCTCACGGAAGCGGTCTTTCATCATCTGCTGCAATTGAAGTTTCAACGGCACTTTGCATAGCAACTCTTTCCAATGAGAAAAACGGCATAACTACTCCCGTAGATATGATTGAAATGGCAAAAATAAGCCAGATGGCAGAGCATCATTATATTGGTGTTAAATGCGGAATTATGGACCAGTTCTCGTCTGCTATGGGTAAAGAGGGACACGCCATATTCCTTGATTGCAAAGATTTATCGTATAAATATGTAGAACTTGATTTAAAGGGTAAGAAGATTGTTATTGCCAACACAAACAAAAAACATTCGCTTGGCTCCTCCGCGTATAACCAGAGAAGGCAGGAATGTGAAACAGGTCTTGAAATTTTAAAAACCGCTATGCCTGATAAAACCTGCCTCGGTGAAATAAGCAAAGCGGAATTTGATGCTCACAAACATCTTATTGATGATGAAGTTGTTTTAAAGAGAGTAGAACACGTTATTTACGAAGATGACAGAGTTCTGCGCTCTGTTGATGCACTTTCAAAGGGCGATATTGATGAGTTCGGAAAACTTATGAACGCATCTCACGATTCTTTGCGTGACCTTTATGAAGTTACCTGTCTTGAACTTGACACATTGGTTGATGAAGCTCGTAAAATAAGCGGTACAGTTGGTTCACGTATGACCGGTGCGGGCTTTGGAGGTTCAACCGTAAGCATTGTTGAAGAGGGAAGCGTTGATGAATTTATAGAAAAAGTCGGAAAGGCATATACTGAAATTACAGGGCTGACCGCAGATTTCTATGTAACGGAATTAGGCGATGGCGGAAAAGAACTCAAATAACGCACAAAAAAGCGGCGCATCTCGCACTTTTTAAAAACTCGAAGTACACATAAGTACGACTTCGTTTTGAAAAAGCACAATCTGCTTGCTTTTTTTGCACGTTTAATAAGGTGAATATAAATGGATATAATAGTAGCAACAAAAAACAAAGGTAAAATAAAAGAAATTAAAAAAATACTGGGCGACCATAATGTTATGAGTCAGGCTGAAATAGGCGTTGATATAGACGTTGAAGAAAACGGTACAACTTTTGCTGAAAATGCAATGCTTAAAGCAGTAGCTGTTTCCGGGCATACGAATTGCGCCGTTATTGCGGACGATTCCGGTATAGAGGTTGATGCATTAAACGGCGCCCCCGGAATATATAGCGCCAGATATTGCGGTGAAGATGCCACCGACGAGGACAGAGTTGTAAAACTTTTAGAAGAAGTTGAAAATGCCGAAACCAGAGGAGCACAGTTTGCCTGCGCCATAGCACTTATTCTGCCTGATGGCGAAAAGCATATATTTGAAGGCGTTGTGCGTGGAACACTTGATTTTGAACCAAAAGGAGAAAATGGTTTTGGATATGACCCTATTTTTTACGTACCGGAATTCAGAAAAACAACGGCTGAGCTTAC
>JAZNPF010000047.1:0-43070 GCA_045589495.1 Clostridia bacterium | reverse complement strand
ATTGATGCTTTCACCATATCTCATAGTGATTGGTCTTATGAAACTTCCTCCATCTGACGCGAATCGGAGTGTTACATTTCCTACGGTTCTAAGTTCATTGTCAAATACCACTCGGTACTTGTTCAACCACCAAGGCTCTGCTGATACCGTCATTGACAACATCATTACTGCTACCAATACCACACCTAATAGTTTTTTCTTCATAATCTTTTCCTCCTGATTTTAATGTATTTGCCATTTGGCAAGACAAACATATCACAGAAGGAGAGATAAGTCTACGAAGTAATTTAAGGTTTTATCATTGGTTAATGTGACCCAAATTTTGATATAGGGTTATATAAATAATAAAACATTTGTTTTTACTGTTGACAAATTCGAAGATAATGTATATAATGAAAATAGAAAAAGGCAAGACCTCAAACGGTTATGCCAATTATACGATTATCTTATTAAGAGTAATCGCCACGGCAATGGCGGTTACTCTACTTTTATGGTTAAAATTATCAATATAATGATAATTTCTAAAATTGCATAAAGCAATTTCTTTACCATATGTACGATACTTACTTTTCATAAGCATCCCTCCTTTCATAGACTTGGCATTTCTGCCTGTGAATATAAAAGAGAGAGCATAACCGCCGGTGAAAACACCGTTAAGAAGTCTTACCTTCGAAGTATATTATATACCTTAATTCGATATTTTTCAAGATGTAATTCAATATTTCAATTAATATTCACTTTAAAAGACGATTACATATTCGTTTAACTGAAATGCAATTGCTTTTTTATATTGTTAAATACCACATAAGTTATGAATAAATTAAAAAGTATTTTTACAATGCTAACTACATTAACTCAAGTCATCACTGTAAAAGGTGATGGTTCTTTTACGTTCAACAGGAAATTAGTACTTTTGCACATGTAATAGGTCCGTTTGGAACTTATGCTGACACCTTGCTTGGCGAGAACGCCGCACCTCTAAACCGCACCAATTTTGCAAAACCGCACCATCCCCAACGGCACTGCCGGTGGGTGTTTAACCGCAACGGAGCGATCAAACGCACCGTTGCTTTTTCCTGCTGTATTTTATTCCGCTCGTTTTTTGGTCATTTTGGTGCCATTTTAGTTTGGTGATTTTATAATATATATAGTGCTATATTTATTATTCCTTCTCCCTTACGGTATTTCTGTCGGGAGAAACGGATGTTTCTTTTGAGATGGATAATTTCCGTATTAATTTTTTGTTTTCCAATATCCACGACACTTCTGTTGCGACCAACACACACAGAATCGATTTTAAGGTGTAGTAAGTACTTGAAAATCTTTTGTATCAGCAGATAATTTCTTTTTGAGGTGAAACTACCTTACTATAGATAATTTTATGTTTGAAACTATTGCAAAACCCTTCATTACAGATGTTGTTTTGCGTATGTATAATTTTGTAGAGGGGTAAACATATTACTTCTTACGGTTTAGCCTTTTAAACCTCGTTAACGATGTATCTATATGTGTTAAATCAATTTTGTTGTTAGTTATCGCTCTGTAACAGGCGCTGACAATGGGGGAATTTTATAGGGAGTGTAAACACCTTACTGTAGATTTTGCTTTTCAAAAACGCTCTGTCGTAGGCGTTCATTTGCTATATAATTGATTTTTATCCAATATTCCTCGGTAGATATGCCGTATTTTCGAGATATAATTTGTTTAAGTAGTATAAATCTGTTATAGAAAAATCAAATTAATTCTATGCTGTAGATTTGGTGACCATTTCACATAAACGAAATAATCGAAAAAGTTTAAAATATAATTTCGTTTTTTCATTGCTTAATGTATGTCAATTTTTGATATAGGTAAACATTAAAAAAACCACATAACCTATTGACTTTTAGGTTATTATAGGTTATGCTATATTTAGCAACTTAATATTGAGGAGATGATATGTAATGCGTGATATACAGGAGTTAGCAAAAAGATTGGAACAAGAAATCAGTACATTGCCTATCGGATATATTTCAAAAAAGAAAATTAATGGTAAAATACAACATTATCATCAGTGGGCAGAAAACGGAAAAGTCAAAAGCAAGTATATTAAAAGCGGTGAACTTGAAGATTTAGAATCTAAAATCAATTATCGACGAGAGTTGCAAGAAAAACTTAAGGAGATTAATGCTATGCTACCCAAGAATATGCCTTCGCAAAATGTTTACGAAACAAATGTCATTACAGGCAAGAATCTTTTGGATATGGTGCAAAATGTTAAACCATATAAAAAGAGAGATTGTTTTTCTCAAATTCAGGATTATATTTATGGTAACGATTACACAAGAGTTTGTGTTGTTTATGGTCTTCGCAGAACCGGTAAGACTACTATGTTGTTCCAGACTCTTAGTGAAATGTCACATGAGGATTTATCAAGATCAGCTTATGTAAAACTTCGCAAAGCAGACACTATTGCACAAATCAATCGTGATATGTATAAATTGAAAGATGGTGGGTATAAGTTTATATTCATAGACGAAGCAACACTGGTTAGTGATTTCATCGATTCTGCATCTCTATTTTCAGACATCTTTGTTCCTATGGGAATGAGGATTGTATTATCAGGAACTGATTCGCTTGGTTTTTGGCTTGCAGAACACAACGAACTTTACGACAGAGCAAGGATGATTCATACTACATTTATTCCATATAAAGAATACAGCAGATTGCTTAACATTGATAGTATTGATGAATATATCCGATACGGTGGTACGCTTCGTGCGGGTGAATTGGAATTTGATACTGTAATAGATGATGATGCCTCCTTTAGAGATGATGAATCGACAAGAAAATATATAGATACTGCAATTTCAAGGAATATTCAACACAGTCTTGCTTGTTATGAAGATGGTGGCCATTTTAGGCACTTAATATCTTTATACGATGCAGGAGAGTTGACAAATGCTATAAATAGAATAATTCAGGATATGAATCATCGATTTGTGGAAAAGGTCATCACCAGAGATTTTAAATCTAGTGATTTAAGAACGACTGCTGGTAATCTTCGCAAAGAAAAAGATGAAGAAAAACGAAATATTATTCTTGATACTGTTGACCAAAAGGCAATTACAAAAAGACTTATGGATATTCTGGAAATCAAAAATAAATGTGACCAGACCATTGACATAACACCTGCACATGTTTATGAAATAAAGGGATATTTATCTGCTCTTGATTTAATTCAAAACTGTCCAATTGAGTATGAACAGAAAATACCGGGAGAATCCGAACATGTTATATTCTCTCAACCGGGTATGAGATATTGTCAAGCACAGGCACTTGTTCATTCCTTGATGAAAGATTCTATATTCAACATGCTTGAACCTGAAAAGAAAGAATATGTTTCAAACAGAATACTTGAACAGGTTCGGGGAAGAATGCTCGAAGACATAGTCCTTCTTGAAACATCGAAAGAACTTGGCAGAGAATATGATGTTTTTAAACTTGAATTTGCTCGTGGTGAGTTTGATATGGTGGTTCGCAATAAAAATACAAATACCTGTTCCATATACGAGGTAAAGCATAGCAGTGTAGTTGTCAAAGAACAAGCAAATCATCTACTTAATGAAGAAGAATGCAATTTGACAGAAAAACGATTTGGTAAGATTGTAGGAAAATATGTTATATATTTGGGTAACGATTCAACCACAGATTACGGAATCCAATATCTCAATGCTGAAAGATTCTTAAAATCTATTCCCAAACAAATCGCATTATCTATGGACGACGGCTTTGTAGAAGAGCAAAGTCAAGATGGCAATGATTTCGGTATGACTATGATGTGATTTTATCTAATGAGTTTTTAAGCAGAAATGAGTTTGGATTTACTCCAATTCTTATTTCTGCCTTTCTCTTTGGTTACACCGACTCATTTTTTGATAGAGTATTTTATCTCTTTGTAGTTGGTTCAAAAATGCTTCATAGTTTGTTTTAATTTGATTTTTGTGTAACTATCCTATTTCGTAGATGAATTGGCTACACTCTTCCTAAAATGCATTTCAATTTTCTTACATTTATTCTCCTGTGAAAAAAATTCAATTCTGGTTTTGAACTATTTGCATTTTCGAAGAATATATATATATATTTATACCAATCTTAATTCTCTGCGGTTTATGTTATATCAGTATCAAATTTGCTGAGATTTTTCAATAGCATCAATAAAGCATCAAAAGGCATGGGGCTTAAAAGAGTGAGTGCCACAAATGGCTTAACAGTGGGAATAATTTGTACAGTCTTTTTAATTTGACAGTGTCTCCAAAGCGCGCTTTGGTCGACGAGCAAGTCGGATTGCGGAGCAAAACGAAAGTCTTACTACCCCTGTAGTTGAAAAATGGCTTAACCGCTTGAGGTTAAGCCATTTTTTGTTGCGCAAATTTAATGGTATGTGGTCTTGTGATGCAATATCCTTTGCTTAAAATTGTCATCAACATCGCATCTGTTTACATCCGTTTTCAAAAATTCCGTTTGCTACATCATCAAAAAAGCATCAATGGTATGGAAGACTGCTATGGTCTTAATATAAATCTTGATACAGATAATATAATTGTCTGTGTTTTGTGGAAACTGTGGTAACGAAAATACTATTTCAAAATTTCATATTTCTACCAAATTTGCTTATTGGAGAATGAAGTTCGTAAAACTGAATAAGCGGTATAGGAGGAGATGTTATTAAAGTCTTTATCTGGCGTAGATATGGCTTTTTACAAGTTTAAAAGAAGAATAGGAAATCTGAGGAACTTGATAAAGTTCCAGACAGATACGATACTATGATAATAGAACCTACTCATAGGTGGCTTATATATAAAATATCAAAAAACTAGTGTTAAATATCAAACCGATTGTCTATTAAAAAAAGAATAAAAACGATATAATAAATAAGAGATAAAAGAGTTGAATTGGGAAGTGTCCAAATGATTAGACAAACATATTTTTCGACGTCCCCTTTTTTGTTCTTTTAAAACTGTTTGGTGCGAGTGGTTAGGTAAATAGGGGGTTATGATTTGAGAGAAGTAGCACAGTTAATTGGTGTGATTTTTATAGGGGTAAGCCTAGTCTCATATCAGTTAAAACAAAGGAAACATATCCTTCTTATGTTTTGTATAATGAATCTCATTGGTTTTATTCATTATATTATGTTAGGCGGTGCATTAAGTGCAGCATTTATATTTATTGTAGGTTTTTTACAAGCAGTTACTTCATATATAACTGCTATATCAGATAAAAAGCCTTCGATAATACAAAATGTTATTTTTATGATACTTTATTCTGTTGTTGCTATTGTGACGTATCGTACATATGCAGATATTTTATCGATTGCAGCTTCGTTTATGTGTATGTTTAGTATGATGCAAACGACTGAGCAAAGGATACGTATTTTTAGCCTTATGAATGCAGGGTGTTGGATTATATACAATATATTGGTTGGTTCGGTATCTGTTATTGCACAAATATTGACTTTCATATCTATTTCAATTGCTTTGTACAGATATAGTAAATCAAGCCGAGAAAAGCATTGTTAAATAATTAAAACGATAAATACATATAAGCAAGTAGTGGAAAGGAGAAGAAAATGAACGATTTAAGAGGTAAAGTTGTTTTAATCACGGGAGGTTCAAGTGGTTATGGAAAGGCAAGTGCAGAATTATTTGTAAAAGAGAATGCAAAGGTAATTATTGCTGCACGTAATGAACAGGCTTTGATTGAGGCTAAAAAAGAAACAGGCTGTGCCGACTACATCAGTATGGATGTAACAAAGTATGAAGACTGGGAAAAAGCGTATGAATTCATAAAAGAGAAATATGGAACTTTGGATATTTTGGTGAACAACGCAGGAGGCGGTGTTTCAATTTGTGATACTGTGGATCAAACACCTGAAAATATTGATAAGTCCATAGCCTTGAACTTGAACAGTGTTATTTATGGTTCAAAAGTTTTCGGAGCGATGATGAAAGCTAACAGAAGCGGAACGATTATAAATGTATCGTCTGTTTGTGCAAAAGAGGCGTGGGCAGGATTCTCAGTATATGCAGCGGCAAAATGGGGTGTCCTTGGCTTTTCAAAAGGCCTTTATGTTGAACTCAGACCATATGATGTGCGTGTAACGTGTATGGTTCCCGCATCTGCAAATACAGGATTCCAGAGAAATGCAAATGTGCCGGAGAGCGGTCCTATGCTCTTGAAACCAAGCGATATTGCTGAGGCAATTTTGTTTACTTGCAAACTTTCAGATAAAGCAGTTGTTGAAGAGATGACGGTTTGGGGAATTGACCAGGAGGTTAATCCTTTATAAAAGACAATTATAAGACAACTTTTTGTATAGTTATAATTTGAGAATAAGCGGTGAATTCTGCTTAAAAATATATATTAAAGAAAGGTTGATTAACTTGAAAAAAACAGCAGTATTATTAGTTTTAGTGCTTTTGCTTTCCGTTTTTGGAACAACGGCAGCAATTCCGGTTGGAGCCACACCGGAAGCAACAGTTACACTGTTTGAAGATGACTTTGAAGGTGGTAACTTATCTAAGTGGTCATGGCTCAGTGTAGAAGGAACAGATTGGGTAATTACTGAAAAAGATGGTTCTCATTGGCTTGATATGACCAGCACAGGAAATACCACTGTTCTGAAAGCCGGTCACGAAAAGTTGTGGACAGATTATACGGTGGAATATGATTTCTGTCCCGCAGAAACTCTTTCTTATACAGGTATTTTTTTCAGAGCGTCATCTAACGCTGCCAAACATATGAATGGCTATTTGTTGCAGTTCTCAGGTGGCAATGCATCTTTGTATAAGTTTGAAGATGACCAGAACAGAGGACAGCTTGCTACTACCGAGACAACTGTTTATGAAAGCGGTCGTTCTTATGATGTTAAGATTTCTGCAATCGGCAGTGAAATAAAGGCATATATAAATGGTACAGAAATCATTTCTGTTACTGACAGTACATATAGTACCGGTTGTATCGCACTCAGAAATGTAGGAACAAATATTTTGATTGATAATATGGTTGTAACTGATGAAAGTGCGCCTGAAATATCTGAGGAAGTAATTTTTAGCGAAACCTTTGATAATGATTCAAGCGCAAGCAACTTTACAACAATCTCAGGCAATGCATCTTGGTCATGTTCTAATAACTGGTTGGCACCATCGGGCAATGCAGTAAAATCTTTCAATATAAGTGATGAGAGAAAAGTAAAAACTGTTGAATTTGATATATTTATTCCTGAACTGACAGGTGGTTACACAGGTGTTTATTTTAATACAGAATTCAGTACTCAGGGAGTACACACTAATGGATATCTGTTACAGTTTACACAAAATACACTTACTTTCTTAAAGGCAAACTCAGGTTCATGGGCTAGTGTGAGAGAATCCGCAACAATAAATACATCAGATGTGTTCTATAATGTTAAAATTGAAATCGGCGCAAGTGAAATCGTTGTTAAATTGAATGATGCCACAGTGATTACATATGCAGACAGTGCACAGCATACAATCGGTGGTATAGCTATCCGACATTATAACGAAAATGTTTATTATGATAATTTTGTTGTAACCGGAGTTTCCGGAGTTAAGAAATTAGTGGGACAAGAATTATTTAAGGATGATTTCTCATCTGATTTAAGCAAATGGACAGTTCTTACAACTACTGCAGCTTTGGGAAAAGAAGACGGCTGGATGAAACTGGGATTCAATGGCTCAACAGGAACTCATATTATTAAAGCCGGTGATGCTGCCTGGACTGATTATGCATTAGAATTTGATTTGAAGATGGCAAATATCAGTGCCTATGCCGGCGTGTTTGTAAAATCACCAATGAATGATATTCACCCCGAAGGCGGTTACTTAGTACAGTTTATGTCAGGCGGCACTACACTTTATAAAGTCGCATCAAACGGTGGTCTTTCTTCTGTTGCTACCGGCACATCAGGCATCAGTGTGGCGAATAAAGCGTATAACGTAAAAGTTTTGGCTTATGGAAATACTATTACAGTAAAAGTTGATGATCAGGAAGTGCTTACATATAGTGACACTGCAACAGTTGCTGGTGGCCAGATTGGTTTCAGATACGGCAGTGCGGAAGCATATGTGGATAACGTAAGAGTAGTGGTTGAAACACTGCAGATAGCAGAAGCATCTGTAGAAGACGGAGATATTGATATTGAAGTTGATGCACCCATCACCTTTACTTTCAACAGGCCTTTAACAGCTGCTGAGCTAGCAAGTATTAAGGTTAAAAACACAGAAACACAGATTGATGAAACAATTGTATGCACACCTAATCAGACAGGTGTGACCATAACATTCCCTCACAATCTGGTTAAAGGTGCATCTTATGAGATTTATTCAGATTTCCAGGTGTTGGTTGATGAAGAAGCAGTACCGTTTAAAATTGGTTTTACAGCAAAGCCCATACCTATAAGTTTCTCTGATGTTACAGTAAAGAATGCAAGCGGTTCTGTAATTCCAAGTTTAAACGGAGAGGCTCAGATTGATGTTGTTGTTAATGTTAGAAATCTGAACGCAGGTACACTTGCTGATGTTTATGTAGCTACTTATGCAAATAACAATCTGATGAGATCTGTAGAAAAACAGACAGTAACTTTAACAGGAAATGGTACTACTCCAATTACATTTGATGATCTGGCTACAAATTTTGAAACAGGTGATACAAACTGCCAATTAAAGGTGTTTGTATGGTCTAATGATGGAGGCTTAATTCCATTAACACCAAATGCAATTTTCCCAACTAACTAATAACAAACAGGTGGAATGAATGAAAAAGACAATTTTAAAAGTTTTTAGTTTTGTAGCAATAATGTTGCTATTTGTATCTGTAACAGCACATGCGGAAGTTATAGATTCAATTGATTTCGATGTTGATAACACACAGTTGATTACGATTAAGGGACAATTAGAATCAAATAAAAATGGCAGAATGCTTGCAATTACAGTAAGTGGTCCTATTGAGGGTGGAGGTTCTTCATCCACCCTCGTTCATATAGGGCAAATGGATGTTCCGTTTGATGGTTCGTACGAATATACGTTTTCTTTAGATAGTGATTCGGGAAATTATACTGTCTTAGTTTCTTGCGGTTCAGAAAGCGATACAGGTACACTTCCTTATGTAAATAAAGGGTTGGTTAATGATATATTATTACTTATAGATGGTGCTGCTCAGGCAGATATTGAAGGAATAATTTTTGATAACAAAGAAGATCTTTTAATGAGCGATATGACGCTCTATTGGGAATTTGCTGAAAAAGATATTGTCGCAGCAAAGATTTTTCAAAACAGACCTTATGCGGGAAATTATTCAAAACTCATATCAGATATTAAAGAAACCATAATTCTGTATTATATCAATCAGGCGGAAACAATTTCAGAATTCGTTTCGATAATCAATCAGTATCAGGACGACATTCAATTGAATTTTGACAACACAACTTATACAAGCACACTTACTGAAAAACAAAAAGAAACAGTTTTTTCAAAGATGATGGATATGGATTTAAAAAATCTCTCAGATGTAAACAAGTCTTTTGAAGAACTCTGTTTCAGTACTGCCATCAGCAATTCGAGTCTTTGGCAGAATATAGATAAAATCTTAAAAGACAATGCTGAACTTTTAGAAATTGAATTCAGCATTTATGATACGCTCCAGGATGTTTCTGTTGTGTGTAAAAAGTTTTTGAATCAAAATCTGACGTTTGAAGAAGGTAGAACATTGTTTATATCTTCTGTCAATGAGGCTCTTGAGGATGAGAATAACTCAGATAATAACAGTAATCCTGGCTTTTCTTCAGGCGGTTCGGGTGGTTCCAGCATTATTGGAAAAGTTAATAATGTGACAGTTGATACAAACAAAGTTGTTGATAATCAGTTTACAGATTTATCTGAAGTTCCCTGGGCGGTAGAAGCCCTGGATTTCCTTAAAGAAAAAGGCGTTGTTTCAGGTGTTACGGAAGACAAATTTGAACCCATGGGTTATGTAACAAGAGAACAATTTGTTAAAATGCTTGTTGAAGGATTTGGATTTACGGATGCAAATGCGACAACCGATTTTGATGATGTTGCATCAGACGCGTGGTACTGTCCATATGTTGCTTCAGCGGTAAATCACGGACTTGTGAACGGAAAAGGCGACAATACATTTGGCATTGGCGAACGTATTACACGTCAGGATATGGCTGTAATGGTTAAGAGATGTATTGAAAAAGCAGGATATGAGCTCACCGCAGATAAACTTGATTTTGACGATGTGGATATGATTGCTGATTATGCAAAGGACGCTGTCAGCGCTTTGCAGCATGCGAAAATCATTAACGGCGTTGGAAATGGAAGATTTGAACCTTCGGGAACTGCAAACCGCGCACAGGCAGCTGTGATTATTTATAATGCAATGAAGATAACAGGATATGCGGAGGAGAAATAACATGAAGAAATTGGTTTGCTTATTTATGATTTTTGTTTTGTGTCTATCTTTCTTCCCTATAATTCACGCGGCAGAAATTAATTCTTTTGAAGAAGACTGCGTTAGCTTATTAAGGGCAATTGGAATTATAAGCAGTGAAAAAAATATAGATGTAGATAAAAATATCACACGAGCAGAATTTGCTAGTTTAGTAGTTCAACTGGCTACACAAGGTAACGGAGTAATGGATGCTCCTGCAATGTTTAAGGATGTACCAAGTTCCAATGAAAATTTTATGTCAATCAATTGTTTAGCAAATATGGGAATAATCTCCGGATACGATGATGGGAGTTTTAAGCCAAATAATTATGTAACTCTTACACAGGCTGTTAAAATGCTGATTTCTTCTTTGGCTTGGGATGATTTTATGGTGGATAAATCGGCTTATCCAATGAGTTATTTAAACGCAGCAAGTAAGTTCAAATTTTTTAACAATATTCAACTTGATCAAAATGCAGAGTTGACTTGGGGAAAGGCTGCTTTATTGTATTGCAACGTACTTAACACAAACGTGATTTATCAATCAGCATACGGCACAGTGGACCAGTATGCGCAGGATAAGGATTTAAGTTATCTTAACAAATATTTTGATGTTTATAAGACCGAAGGTGTAGTTACTGATAACGGTATTACCACATTAACGGGAAAATCAAGAATTTCAAGCAATCAGATCGCTATTGATAACGTGAAATATGAAAATACCGTTTTTGGCGCTCGTGATATGATTGGAAATTATATTCTTGCATATTTCATACAATCAGATGAGAATAATATAGGTCATATCATTCATATAAACCCAGAGTATGAAAACACACTTACAATAAAAGCATCAAATATTTTAGGCTATGATAACGGTACTTATACATATTTGAAAAGTGAACTTGACAACAAAAAGCGTGTTGCAAATTTACAAACCGGTTTTAATGTTTTGTATAATGGTAAAGCACCTGTAAATTTGTCTTTATTTGATGAAAATAAGATGATGCCGGAAGCTGGATATATACAATTGATTGATCAAGATAATAAAAACGGATATGAGACAGTTAAAATTATGTCTCATCGAACAGTTGTGGTTTCGAGAGTGAATTATACTGACCAAATCATATACGATAAATACAATCAAAATCCAGTAAATTTGTATGATATTGAATATTATGAGATTTCGGATATGGAAGGCAATTGCTATCAACTTGAAGATTTGAAAGAGTGGGATGTTCTTTCAGTTGTCGAAAGTGATGATTCAGAGTATGTAGATATCATTTTAAACAGAACAAGTTTTGAAGCCCAGGTTTTAGAACTAGGCGAAAATTATTATGGATTAACCAATGGTAAATATGAGGCATCATCAACCTTTAAACAAAGATATGCTTTAGCCTTGAAGCCCGGAGATTACAGTAAGTTTTATGTTGACCATGAAGGCTTTTTAGTTGCAATTGATCCCAATTATAATCCTAAAGGCGGACTTGCATATTTGATGGGTATCAGTAAAAACTCAAACGGACTTAGTGAATCGTATCTGATGAAACTTTTTACCGCAAATGGTAAAAAGATTGTTTATCCTTTGGCTGAAAAAGTTACTTTTGATGGTTCTAAATTGTCTGTAGATAATGTGATTAGTTCAGGGAAACTTTTACTTGATCCCAGTGGAACTATAAACTCGTCGAATACAATCAAGCAATTAATCTCTTATGGAATTAACGGCGATGATGAAATTGATTATTTAGACACCGCTTATACAACTGAACCTGAAGCAAATGAGAATCCGGATTCTTTGAATTTGCATAATGGTTATAATTCAGCAAGCAGATATTATATCAATAAAACATTTGGCGGAAGAGTTATGATAGATGAAAGCACAAAGGTGTTTTTGATTCCGTCAGATGGCGATGAAGATGCTTATGGTGTTACTGACTATACATATTTTTACGGAACTGATTACGTGTTTGATGCATACAGACTTCAGTCAGATAAACCTATTGCAGATGCTATTGTATTGACAGCAAATATTACAGGCACTCCATATAACAATCCTTTCAATGGTATTACTCTTGTAAAAGAAATATGGAAAGTGGTAGATGATGACGGAAATGTTGTACAGAAATTAGTAGGTGTTGATAAGTCTGGGGAAGTAACAGTTTGTACTCAATCAGAAGACACTTTTGATGTTGAACCGGGTGATATCATCAGGTTTGGTTTAAACTCAAAAGGTGTGATTAATGATAACAATTATCAATTACTTTTTGATGCAAGCAGAAGAGATGATATTTCCTACACTCCAATCACATCAGGATCATATGTTGGAACACATTTTATGCAATCTGGAAGAGTTTATAGTATAAAAGATAATGTTGTTCAGATAGCTGTTGCAACAGAAGATGAATTAGCTACTATTGAAGAAAAAGATTTGTACAATTATATTGCATCAGGTTTTTCAATATTTGTGGTTAGTCAGGAATCAGGTTCTTATCAGTTTGAACATGGAAGTGTATCTGATTTGGTTGATTATCAGACAGCAGGTACAGAATGTTCACAAATATATCTTTATACGAAAAACGCAGTGCCAAATATGATGGTAATCTACAAATAGAGAATGGAGATGAGACAGTTGAATAAAATTAGAATTGGTGTTTTGTCTGTATTTCTTATGCTTTGCATAATTATGAATACCGGCTTGGTTAGTGTTTTTGCAGCAGAGCAGTCTTCAGAAGTGGCAACTGAGAATGAAGCCGGCAAAGTTTTGTTCTCAGAAAATTTCTCCTCCGGTTTGTCGAATTGGCAAGTCAAGGGTGGAGAGAGCGATAAGGTTACAACTGTAGATTCTATCAGTGGTAAAATGCTATATGTTAATCAACTGAAGGTAAGTTCTACATGTGAAGTGATTGCGAATGGAGAATATACAGATTTTGTGATGGAAAATGAATTTTGTCCCGAAGGAGGAAGTTATTTTGGATGGTTTTTTCGCTACGAATCGGGCTATAAAACATATCTGTTGCAATATTACGCGTCTTCACAGGAATTTAAACTTTTAGTGGGTAATGGTTCTGCGTTTAAAGAACTTGCTTCTAAAGTAGTTCCTCTTGATATGGGAACTATATATACAATCCGCATATCAGCTTTTGGAGATAAAATCAATGCGTATTTGAACGGAGATAAAGTTTTCGGTATAAATGATGATAGCAGAAAAAACGGTAAAATAGGTTTCCGTGTTCTGAGTGCAGATGTTTCATTTGGAAATCTTGTAGTAGCGACCAACGAGGAAGCACTGGATTTTGTACAAGCAGATTCAGGGAATGACGGTGAACTTTTAAACGAAGATTTTGAAGACGGCGCAGGCGGTTGGAAATTCACTCAGAACTATTCTGCTTTTTCTATTGCAAAGATTTATGATGCTTCCAAACTTAAGTTTCAGGATTATGATAATATGCTTGAAGCAGGTACAATGTTGTATGGCAATAACGCATGGAATGACTACTCTGTTGAACTGGAACTGACACCGGTTGTGACAGGATATACAGGAATTCTTTTCTGCTATCGGGACGTGAATAATCATTATTTGCTGCAATTTTATGGCACAGATAAAGTCAGATTATTAAAAAGAGAAAATGGTTATTTTTCTTACAAAGCAATTGCGTCTGCTACATGTACTGTGAAGAGAAACGAAGTTAATCAGATTAAAATTGATGTAGAAGGAAACGCAATCACGGTGAGTATAGGCGAGAAGACCATTATGCATGTGAGTGATAATGCTCCTAAAACCGGAAAAATCGGAATCAGAGGCATGCGTTCTATGTTTTATGTAGATAACGTTAAAGTGTTCAAATAGTTTATTCTGAAGGGATGAAAAATATGAAAAAGGTAACAGCATTATTTTTGCTAATATGCATGATTTTAACAACAACAAATCTGCCTGCTATCTGTGCTGCAGAGGAAAAAGTGCTGTTTTCGGATGACTTCACAAATGATTTGTCCGCGTGGAAAATTGTTTCGGATGAGTCTTCGCTATGTTCTGTCCGGACATATAAATCAGAAAGCGTACTTTTTTTAAATGCTATTAAAAGTAGAAATGAAATGAAAGCATTTACCGGAGAAAATTGGAAAGATATTGTGTATAAATCTGATTTTGCCATCATGAACAATGACGGATACATTGGTTGGTATTTCAGACATTCATATAAGGGACATTATCTTTTACAGTACGGTCCTACACGTGAGTTTAAATTACTCAAGAAAGATGTACAGTCAGGAACTTCTTATACGACGATTGCATCATATCCAATCAGTATAGAAACAAATACATTTTATCCGATTGAAATAGATGTAAAAGAAAGCAATATTCGTGTACGGTTAGACGGTGTTGAGATTATAAACGCCCAGGACGGCACATTAACTGAAGGTAAGATTGGTGTCAGATCATTAGGGTGCGATGTTTATTTTGATAATATCCTGGTTGAATCGTTGGGTTCTTCCAATGTATCTGTGTCTACTGAACAGACTGTGTTTGGCGAATACCCAGCAATGACGGGCACTACAACAAAAGAAATGTTCGAGCAAAGAGTAGCAGAACTCCCATCAGAGATTAGTTTAAAAGAGCCTGTTCCGATTGTTGGCGAAACACAGATTTTTGTTTCTCCAGACGGAAGTGATGATTATGATGGTACGATTGAAAAACCATACTTAACGCTTCAACATGCTTTGGAACAAGCTAAAGCAGGGAATCCGGCTGATACAGTCATATATATGCGTGGTGGTGCTTATCGTGTAAACGAAACAATTAAAATCAATTCAACTCATTCAGGAATTAAAATCAGCGCATATGATAATGAGGAAGTAAAGTTAATTGGCGGTTATGAAATTGCTGGCAATAAATTTCAGTCTGTTAGTGATACATCTGTTTATGAACGTTTTTCTCCCAGCGCGAGAGACAAAATTATGGAAACAGATTTGACATCATTGGGAATTACAGAGTACGGTAAAATTATGGCAGGCGGTTACGGAATTGATGGGGCTACAAAAATTACTTTGCCTATTGAACTGTTTTTTGGAAGCGAAAAAATGACCCTTTCCAGATGGCCGAATAATACCAACACCATGGTTGGTGCAGTGGTTGATGAGGGAAATGCACCGGGATTCAGCGAATATGAAAAAGGCGAAGAGTATTACAACGATGGAAGAGGATTTGAATTTAAACTTGTAGATGACCGTCCGCTTTCTTGGAAAGATACTGATGATATCTGGATGTATGGCGCATACTCTCGCGAATGGGCTTTGTCACGAATTAAAGTTAAAGAGTTTAATCATGAAACAAAAACCGTTAGAACAGTACATGCAAGTCCTTTTGGTGCTGTTACAGGATGCAATTTCTACTTCCTGAATGTGTTGGAGGAACTTGATTCTCCCGGAGAGTATTATGTTGACAGAACAAATGGAAAACTGTATATTTATCCCCTTGGTCCTCTTGAAGAGAATGCGGTGACATGGGCTTATTATGATGGCAATATGATGGAAATCTCAGGAGCCAATAATGTTGTTATCAGCGGTATTTCATTTGAGGGCAGCAAAGGAACTGCAATCTATGCGAATAATATTAAAGGTTGTTCGCTTCAGGGCCTTAAGTTGAATAATATCGGCGGACACGGCATCAATGCAACAAATGCATTTAATACAACTGTTTTATCATGCGATTTGAAAAATATATCAGGTAACGGAATTTTTGTTGCGGGTGATAGCTATGTGCTGAGCAGCAACGGAAACTATATTCAGAACAATTATATGACAAATATCGGTAAGGATTATGACGGACAGGGAATTCATATGAACGGAACCGGAAATGTGGCAAGCCATAACTCTGTTCATGTTCTGGATTCATCTGCACTTCGTTTTACGGGGTGTGAAAATGTTATAGAGTATAATGAGTTTGGCGACGTTATGAAAAGGGTAGATGACGGCGGAGCGATTTATACATACATTCAGTTCTTGTATAGGGGTAATCATATTCGATATAACTATCTGCATGATATGTATGGCAGTGATACACATGCGGGAATGCCGTTTGGAATTTATCTTGATAATATAACGTCAGATAATTTGGTTTACGGCAATACTATAATTGATGTTGCAACACCCATTCACCATACATGGGGACGCGAAGTTGTAGTTGCCAATAATATTATTGCAGGATACGGAAGAAGCCAGACGGCACATTATTCTTTGGATGAAACTGAAATTCCGTCTCTTTCATATTTTGATACTGCGCAGCAATGGACGAATAGACCGTTTACCGAAGCAGGCGAACCCAACGGAAACTTTAAAATTAATGCTGACAGTTTGCCGTGGCAAAGTGAAGAATGGAGTGCACGCTATCCCAGACTTTCAGGCGTTGGAAGTGAGGAGTGGTGGATTCCAAAGCATTGTTATTATGCAAACAATGTAATTTACGATCATAAAGAACCACGCTTTACCGATAATAGAATTAAATTCGGCGAGGTAATTAACACTAAAGTTTTAACAGAGGATCCCTTTGTGGATTATGAGGGCGGAAACTATAATTTGAATATGGATTCACCAGCTCTTTCCGGCTATACGGGATTGGATTCAGTTCCTTCCTATGAAAAAAGTGGTATCGTTATGGACGGAACCTTCCGTACAGAAAAACCAAAAATTGGAGATTTCTACTTAACATATCCCGAACAGAATTCTTCCGGTAACGACTTAAAGAACATCACACTTCGCTGGACTCGCCCTGACGGAGCAGATTATTTTGATGTTGAGGTCGCAACTGACCCTGATATGAAAAATATCATTTTGTCAGAGAGAACAGAGGATATTATACATACAATCAATGTTGGTGAATACGGAAGAAAATATTACTGGCGAGTTACTGCAGGAACAAGAATGAATACCATGAATCAAACACCGTCAGTTTCTGATGTGGGGGTATTCAGCACGAAAGAAGCGACTGTAGAGTATGAAGAACTTGTAAAATCAGCTGAATTAATATTGAACACATATGGTACACCTAAAAGCGGTTACAATTATTCAAACAACGTGCAGGAAAAACTCAAATCAGATGTTGCTTCGTCCCGTGAAGTAGTAAATAACGATGGTTACCTGGCGGGAGTTCAATATTTAGAGGCAGCAATACGTACATTCTTAAAGAGTGCTGAATTATCATGCATTGTAGAAGATACATTTGAAAGTGATTCTGTGGGAATGGAACCACAAGGCTATACTATGAGCGGTCGCGGAAAGTTTGCAGTAGAAAGCATTGATGGCGGTCAGGCATTACGCATTTTGGATGATAACCTTGGAGATTATGCTGTACTTCCGAAAAATTTTGACTCTATTTCCGGTAAAATGTCTTTAGGTTTCAGAGTTAAACCTATGCAGGAAAACTGCAATATGTTTATGAAAGTAAGACAGGATGGTGCTATTGACCCTGTCGTTGTACAGTTCTCATCATCGGGAGGGATTTTCCTTTGTAATGGTTTTGAAACTACCGGCGATCATTTGATGGACTATCGTGCAGGAGAGTGGTATCAGATTGATGTTGTAATTGATACTACAGAATTTACTTATTCAGTGGACATCAACGGTCAAAACTATGTAAAAGACAAGAGGTTCTATGATAACTTCATTGAGAACTTCAAAAGCAAGAATTACCTTAATGCTATGGTTATCACTACCGGATCACCGGGTACTGATTTGGGTACATTCTATTTTGATGATCTGAAAATTTCAGTGGCAAATCTTCCGAATGCTGACGTGGCTATTTCTGATGCAAGGGAAGATGCCGGAGCAATGCTTTGGGAAAATGCACTTTCAGAAATTGGAGATCAATTGCTTATTGCTGTAAATAGTCCCAAGGCAGTAGCTAAAAAAATCATTAAGTATATTGATCAGAATACTGCACTTACGCCATACATCAGTAATGACCGAACACTTGTGCCCCTTCGCTTTATCTCTGAAAACATTGGAGGAGAAGTTTTGTGGGATGATACAACAAGTACGATATCTATCAACTTAAACGACAATGAGGTTAAGATGGTGGTCGGCAAATGCGATTATACGATTAACGGCGCAAAACACACTATGGATGTTGCACCGGAAATCACAGGAGGCAGAACTTTTGTACCTATTCGTGCAGTAGCAGAAGCGCTGGGTTTGCAAGTAGATTATGATGAACACGGTCTTATTTCAATTTCAAATATTGAAGATGCTTTTTCAACAGTAAGCGATATTACTTTATATGAGGTAATGTCGAAGATTAAGTAAGAAGGCTTGCAGTGTGTGTGCGTTTCGCAAATTCGTGAAACGCACGCAACACCTGTGAGGAGGGAAAAGATGAGAAGATTTTTAGCTTTTTTTGTGGCAATTATCATGTTTTCCATGGTACTATATTGTCCTGTTGTTTCTGCCTATATGGTGGAATTTGAAGATTTTTTTGATGATTTTTCCAATGGTATGACACAATGGACAGTAACAAATGGGAATTCCAATGTAGTTAAAGTTTCAGAATATAAAGATAATCAGGCGTTGATCTTAAAAGGCAGTGAGTTTGCAAATACAATCGGTGTGATTGCCGGAAGTGAATGGAGCGATGTTGCATATCAATCCGATTTTACCGTTACATCTGTAAGCGGATATTATGGTTGGTATTTCAGATATTCACCGGATAATCATTATCTGTTGCAGTTTTATCCTGACAATCAGTTAAAACTTTTAAAAAAGACTAGTTTGCTTGGTAGTGGGTATACGGAAATTGCTTCTCAAGACATTAGTATAGAGGCGGAACATACTTATACAATAAAAATCGTGGCAAAGGGAAGTAGTATTACTGTATTTCTTGGCAGCGTACAAGTGTTATACGCAGAAGATGATGACATTAGTTCGGGAAAAATCGGCGTTCGTTCTTTAAGTCAGGATGTTTATTTTGATAATATTTCGGCTTCTGTTTTCGTAGATATTGCAGACGAAAACGGCGGAAGTGAAGTTCTGTTTTATGACAACTTTGATGATGGGGTATCCAAAAATCAGTGGAGTGTTGTAAATGGCAACCTTGATTTAGATGATTCAATATATTTAACTCAAGGCACCAATATGCTAAAGTTAACAGACAAAGATGGTTCTTCACCATCGGTTGTAGTAAGTAATGTTGGCTGGCCTGATTATGTGTTTAGTACAGACATGACTCTTAGTGTAAGTGGCACTGCAGGAATGATGCTTCGATACATAAGTGAGAAAAATCATTATTATTTAAAATATGCAGACGGCACAGTTACGCTTAATAAAAGAGTCAATAGTCTTACTTATGAAAAATTAGGAGAGTATGCCTATACAATGAGTGCAGATTCTGTTTATCGTGTCAAAGCAGAATTAAAAGGCAGTACAATAAAAATTTATATTAACGATACAGAAATTTTAAATTTGAATGATACAAGTTTGGCAGTAGGAAAAATTGGACTTTGCGTACAAAACGGAACGGCGATTTTTGATAATGTAGTAGTTTACAACGGCAATGCCCCATATTATCTTTCTGCTAAAACTGATAAAATAATAAGTTCCGTAGATGTTTCGGGAATCAAGCAGTTTTATTATGTCGCACCCGATGGTAATGATAATAACGATGGTAGCATAGAGGCACCATTTAAAACCATAACAAAAGCTAAGGAAAAGATTTCAAGTTCCGGAGTGCCTGATGGCGGAGTTTGCGTATATTTTAGAGCCGGTGAATATTATATGCCAACGGGCGAATATTTTTACTCAGCAAAAGATGGAGGTAGACCGGGCTCACCTGTGGTATATAGTTCTTATCCTGGAGAAAGAGCAGTTTTTACCGGTGCAATCACTCTTGATACAGCGCATACAATTCCAATTTCGAAGCAAATTGCAAACAGGCTTACTTATCCTGAAAAGGTTATGGCTATTGATTTGGAAGAATGTGGGGTGGGGGCAATCGACGAGATGGTTCCGTCAGGTTATTCTTTTAATCCAAGTGTAGCAAATTACGAACTTTATTACGGAGAAGAAAAATTAACACTTGCGCGATGGCCTAATAACCAATATCTGAAAACGGGAGCAATTATTGACAGAGGCTCCAGACCGGGATTTGGTGAAACAGAAAACAAAGGTTTTTCTTTTGAATATAACGAAAATAAACCTGCGCATTGGGAAAATACAGATGATGTATGGATGAGTGGTGCATGGTCAAGAGAATGGGCATACAGCAATATTAAGATTGATAAAATCAATGTAGAAAATAATACAATTACTACAATACACCCCAGTCCGTACGGTGCAGAATCTGGTATGCCGTATTATTACTACAATGTTTTAGAAGAACTTGATTCGCCCGGCGAGTGGTATTTAGACAGACAAAATAAGATTCTATATGTGTATCCGCCCGGATCACTTGAAAATACATCTTTGAGCCTATCATATACTCCTTATGCTTTTTTGCGTTTTTCAACTGCATCAAATATGGTATTTCAGAACATTGATATTTGCCGTACCAGAGCAAACGGCGTTACAATCAATGATAATGTATCAAATGTTGTTTTCCAAGGTTGTCGAATTTCAAATACCGGATTGGCTGGTATCAGTATAACCGGAAAAAATTGCGGTTTTTTAAATGGTGAAATCGTAAACACAGGTGGAATTGGAATTGCGCTTGGCTGTACTGTAGATGACCGAAAGGGGCTGATAACCTCAGGCAACTTCTGTCATAATTCTTATATAGAAAATTGCGGTAAAGCAAATTATTCCTATCTGGCAAACGTTGCCGGTGTGGGAAACATTTTTACCAATAATGTTGTGCGTGACGGATATTCAGGCGGGATTGGTTTTGGAGGAAATGAAAATCTGATTGCATACAATGAGGTAAGTGAAGTCTGTAAATTGACTAATGATTGCGGTGCTATTTACACGGCAGGTAAAGATTTTACGCAACGAGGAAACCGTATATGTAATAACTATATTCACGATGTCAATGCTTCTGAAGCAAGTTCGCTTAGTGGTCCTGCAGGAGTTTATCTCGATGCGATGAGTTCGGGTAACTTTATTACAGGTAACACGATAGTAAGAGTTACACACCCCATGCTTATTGGCGGTGGCAGAGAAAATACTATAACAGGGAATGTAATTGTAGATCAGACGCAACATTCAAAGAGATCATTTACGTTTGACCAAAGAGGAACTGATCCTACAGAATATGATGATCAGGGCACTGTATGGGATCGGCTGAAAGATGTTACAAAAAATGCATATGACGCTATGCCCTGCGGAGAAGGTGTGTGGAAATCAAAGTATCCGAAACTGGCAACATTATGGGAGGATGAACCTCAAAAGCCAAAATATAACACGATAGCCGGAAACTGTATCTATAATCATTGCAACGGTTTTATAGAATCTTTGGTAAGTGAGAATGGTTATGTAGAGGAAAATATTTTATTGGACTATACTAATACATTCAATTCATATGCGGAAGATGACTATAATATAAAGTCAAATTCCAGTATTTATACGAAATCTGAAAGATTTGAGAATACTGAATTTTATCGGACGGGAACATATAATGATGGAACGTTCAGAACAACAAGCAAAAGCGTATCTGATTTTTATCTGACATATCCAGCAGATGTTATGGATATAGAAGAACAATACCTGGCTTGGAGTATTTCCGAAGGCGCAGATGTTTATTATGTTGAACTTGCTGAGGATATCGAGTTTAACGACATAATTTTTGAAGAAAGCACGTTGAATACATATATTGCACTCCCGAACTTGGATAAAGAAAAAACATTTTATTGGCGTGTCACTGCACTTTCCAGATCAAAATCATTTTCAGATACCAGGATTACAAGTTGTATCGGAAGTTTCTCTACTGCAACAGAATCTGAAGTTTTGGAATTATCGTTAAAGAAAGCAAAAGAAATTTACAATACGGCAATCAATGCGAAACCTTTGGAGTTTTCAAGGGCAGATCTTAATACCTTTCGTGCTTTGATTTGTGAAATTGAGAAACTGCAATTCCAAGGTCAGGATGCAGAACTTAACACAAGGCTTGAGGATGGTGTGAGTGCCTTTTTGTCAGCCGATAGAATGCCAAGTATCAGTTTTGAGGATGATTTCAGCAAATTAGCTGACGGAGAAATACCTGATGGATATGAAAGGGCAGAGTCCGGGGTTTCCGGTTCAACCGATTCGCAAGATGAAAAATGCTTATTGTTTAATGATTCGCAAAGTAATGGATATCCTGTATTGATTAAGCAGGTGGATAACATTTTTGAACGTGCACAAATAAGGTTCCGTATTAAAGCTAATCAGTTATCAGGAGGCTCTATTAATATCAAGTTGAGAGAAACAAATGGTGTTGCTTATCAGGATCCGATGATGATTTCCATGAGAAATGGTATGATTTACGTTGACGGAGAAGAACTGATGCCTTATAACGGAAATCATTGGTATAATTTTGTGGTTGATATGGATTTAGTAAACAATACGTATAGCTTATCCATTAACGACATACCAAAAGTAACTGAAAAAAGTTTTGCCAAGGTGAACTATTTGAATCAGTTAGTATTTACCGGCGATATATCAAGCACAGGACAGTATTATATTGATAATATTATCATTCATGGAAATGGATTTTTTAAACCTATTTACGACAGGTATATCGCAGACGATTTGTGTTCTGGTGAATGTGTTATCAGGAAGGACGGAAGTGTCCTAAATGTTTCTGAAAATAGTGTTAGTGGTGTATACTATTTTGCAGAGTGCGAAGAAAACGCATTGCTAAATGTTTTTGCAGAAGATATCACAATTCCATCAGGCGGTATATTTTTACCGGAGCGTTTTGAATATACAAATGGTAAGGTGATGTTTTGGGATAATGAAATCAGACCGATTAGTGCGTCAAAAATAGTTGTCAAGCAGCAATAATGTAATAATGCAGGTGGAGGTATTAACTTGAAAGCTTACATAAGTGATAAAACAAAAACTAAAATGAGAAGTAAACTGCAAAGCGGTGCAGTAAAGGATAATACATTAATGTTTTTTATGTGTCTTCCTGTTATCATTTATTTATTCATTTTTAATTATCTGCCTATGGGCGGAGTAATAATTGCATTTAAGAATTATCAATATGATTTGGGTATTCTTAAAAGTCCTTGGGCAGGATTCGATAATTTTAAATTCTTTTTTAATTCACAGGATGCGTTAAGGGTCACTGTTAACACAGTATTTCTAAATACTTTGTTTATAGTGTTTAACAGAGTTTGTGCTATTATATTTGCACTTTTGTTGTTTGAAATTACAAGGAAATGGGCAATCAAACTTTATCAGACGATTTTTATGTTGCCATATTTCATTTCCTGGGTTGTTGTAGGATTTATGACTTATTCATTATTTAATCCGCAACTTGGTATTTTGAATAACCTTTTAACTTCAATGGGCTTAGATCCTGTCCAGTGGTATTCAGAGCCAAACGTCTGGCCGGTAATTTTAACCATCGCCTCTGTATGGAAGGGTGTCGGAGTAGGATGTATAATGTTTTATGCTAACCTGATGAGTATTGATAAAGGGTTATATGAAGCGGCAGAGTTGGATGGCGCGAACAGATTCCAGCAAACAATTCATATTTCAATTCCGTTCCTATTACCGACAGTTATCATATTAACTATACTTTCCATTGGTGAACTGTTTAGAGGTGATTTTGGATTATTCTTTAATCTTACACGTGATGTGGGCGCTCTTTATAAGACAACAGATGTTATTGATACTTATGTATTCCGTGCATTAAGAGTTGTGGGAGATGTAGGTATGTCATCTGCGGTAGGATTATACCAATCTGTTGTAGGTTTCATTTTAATTTGTTCTGCAAATGCTGTTGTACGCAGAGTGCAGAGTGACAGTGCATTGTTTTAAAGGAGGTGTAAAGAATGAATAAAAGTAGCAGAAGAAGAGAGATACTTATAATAGCTTTGTTTGCGGTTATTTCATTGTGCTTTCTTATTCCGTTTTTAATGGTTGTGTCAATATCTTTTTCATCAGAATCTGAAATTATAAAGAATGGATATAGTTTAATACCTCGCAATTTTACTATGGATGCGTATCGATATATTTTTGAAAATCCGCAAGAGATTATAACCGGTTATAAGGTCACAATCTTTGTGACAGTAGTAGGTACGGTTGTCAGTGTTTTTTTAATGGCAATGTGTTCTTATTGTTTGGTAAGAACTAATTGTAAGTTCAGAAGACCTTTGATGTTCTATATCTTCTTTACAATGTTATTTTCCGGCGGATTAGTGCCTAGCTATATTCTGGTTACACAATATCTTCACTTGAACGATACAATATGGATATTAACAATTAATGGACTTGTAAATGCTTTCCACGTTGTTCTTCTAAGAACTTATTTTCAAAATGTTCCTATAGGTTTGTATGAAGCAGCAAAGATTGACGGAGCAAATGAGTTTCAGATCTTTTATAAAATACTGCTTCCGATGTCAAAGCCCGCAATTGCAACGGTTGCTTTGATGGGTGCATTGTACAGATGGAATGACTGGTATACAGCGATGTTGTATATTACAAAAACAGAGCTTACATCGCTTAGTTATGTTTTGTACAAGGTTATGGCTGACTTGCAGTTTATGGCTTCTAATATGCAGAGCCTCCCGGAGAGCTTTACCAATACAGTAAGTCTTCCTGCAGAGACAGCCCGTATGGCAATGTGTGTTGTAGCAGCTGGACCGATGTTGTTTATTTTTCCGTTTTTTCAAAAGTATTTTGTTAGCGGATTGACTGTGGGTTCGATTAAAGGTTAACCATATAAACAATTTTATGCCGATTTATTTGGCGGAAAGGATTAAAAATGAAAAAGATGAAAAAAGTTGTAAGCATTATTTTGTGTGCAGTTATGGCTTGTTTGTGCTTAGCCGGCTGCGGACAGGATCCCGTGACCGAAACGACAGACAATGACAAAACAGTTATTAAGTGGTACGCAATGGGAACTAAACAGCCTGACCACGATGATGTTTTGGCGGCATTCAATGAAAAACTTGAAGAAAAGTACGGACTGACACTTGATTTACAGTTGTTTAATTCAGCAGACTACGGAAATAAAATGAATCTTATTATGGCTTCAAAGGAAGTTTTTGATTTATGTTTCGTATCTAGTTGGGTAAACAAATTTAGTGTTGTTGCACCAAAAGGTGCTCTTCTTCCTCTTGATGATTTGCTGGATAAGAATGCTCCTGAACTTCGTGATACACTTCCTGCTTATATGTTCAAAAGTGCTTCTTATAATGGAAAAATTTATGCAATTCCAAATTATCAGATTACATATTCAGCATCTGGTATTATGGTTCAGAAGACACTTGCGGATAAATACGGTCTCAATCTTGATGAAATTAATGAATTCAGAGATTTAGAACCGTTTTTACAGAAAATTAAGGATAATGAACCCGGAATTTTCCCAATTCAGCCGCCTTCAACATTAAACAAAGAAGTTGAAGAAATTGCAGGTGTTTACAGTGCAATTAAAAAAGGCGATAAGTCTTTGAAGGTATTTAACTCAAAAAGTAATGACTATATACTTTCCGAATTGGAACTTTGTGCTGATTGGTTTAAAAAGGGATATATCCGTCAGGATATAGACTCTGTAACAAGTGATGTGGCCGATGTTAATGCTAATAAGTATGCAGTTGTTTTAGGTACTATTTTACCTGGGGTAGAAGGAACTATGAAAGCAAAAACTGGACAGGATTATATCTGTAAGGCTTTGATTCCCCCATACGTTGCTGGTCAGGCTGGACAAAGCACAATGAATGCTATCAGTTCTACTTCAAGCCACCCAGACGAAGCAATGAAATTTTTGGGAATAATTAATACTGATAAGGAATTGTTCAACTTGCTGATGTTTGGATTTGAGGGTAAGCATTATGAAAAACTGTCTGAGAATCAGATTAAGATTAAAGATGATAGCAAGTATAAAATGGGCATTTCTGCATGGGCTTTTGGTAACCAGTTTAATGCATTCTATACTGAAGGTCAGCAGGTTGGCTCGTGGGAAGAAACAGACAGAATTAACAGAGAAGCAGAACAGTCACTTTTGCTTGGTTTTTCACCCAATGTTGATACAATAAAAAATGAACTGACTGCTATTGAAAATGTTGTATCAGAGTATGACAAGATTTATGTACGCTCCAACTGGAAAGATCTTTACAAAGAAAGAGAAGAAAAGTTAAAAAAAGCAGGTATTGACACTGTTGTTGCAGAAGTTCAGAGACAGATTGACGAGTGGAAGAACAAACAGTAAATTGTATCTAAATTAATTATATAACGGAAATACCATGCATTACAGCGTGGTATTTCCGCTATAAAAAATGATGTTTTATGCGAGATGCTTTGAAATTCAATTTTCTTTTACATCGACTGATTATGTATTTAAAACATATCTTAATGTAAAAATTCAATCGTTGAAAAAGCATATCAAATATGGTAGAATAATTCTGATAAAAACAATGGTATATATTGCTTAAACGGAGGTATGAATATGTTGTGCCGACTGATTATTGTTGATGACGAGCAACCGATTAGAATGGGATTAAAAAATATGGTTGATTGGAAATCTATAGGCTATGAATTGGTAGGCGATTTTTCTGATGGCAGTGAGGCGTTGGAATATGTAGCACATCATCCGGTTGAAGTTGTCTTGACTGATATTAAAATGAATGATGTATCAGGTATTGAGTTGGCAGAACATCTTTATCGGAACTTTCCTGATATTACTGTTGTTTTTTTAAGTGCATATGATGATTTTGAGTATGCAAGAAAGGCAATTAACTTTAACGTGGCAGGATATCTTCTGAAAACGTCATCAACAGATGAAATTTTGCATTTTATGAAAGATGTATTGGAACGGTTTGTTCAAAAAATGTATTTGAAGATTGATGACAACATTAAGCGAGACGATATCTTATACAGAAGAGAACAGGTGGCAGAGGAGATTTTTGAAAATAAGTACGAAGAAGTTCAAAAAATTTCGGAGGCGTTATTGTCTGCTGGTATTACTCTTTCTGCCAACGATACAGTTATGACTGTCTTTTCAATTGAAGCAAATGATGGTTATGAAAAATGGAAGTATGGATTAGATGGGTTTTATAACGCAATCAGGAATTTTTTCTATTATTTTATGGAACTGAATACGTATTTTCTTTGTAAAATGCAAAATCCCATTTTGATTATAATGCTTTCTGACAAAGAAAAAGATGACAACTATCTTGATGAACTGGGAAAGAATATTTCATCTATGCTAAATATTAACATTAAATTTAATGTGATGGATAAAGATGAAAGCCTTTGTCAGGAAATTCAGAGAGATAATATACTCAATATTAATACACAAAATACTATTTTGGTTAAAAGAATTATTTCTTTTATTAATGAGAATATAGACAAAAAACTTTCGGTGAGTGATGTTTCTGAAGCGTTAAATTACAGTGCAGAGCATTTGAGCCGTGTGTTGAAAAAGGAAACCGGTAAGACTTTAAGTAATTATATAATAGAAGCCAAGATGCTTGAAGCGATGCGATTATTTGAAAAGGGATTATATGTTTATGAGGCATGCGAAAAGGTCGGATATAAAAGCATTCAGCATTTTGGTAGCGTCTTTAAAAACTTCACAGGTGTTACACCTCGTGAATATCGTACTCGGGTTGAAAGAAAAAGTGAAAAGGAATGATATTATCTATGAATATGAAGGCAGATATCTGTATTATTGGTGCAGGAAGCGGAGGTGTTGCTGCTGCATATAGCGCTGCGAAAAATGCACCTGATAAGACCGTGGTATTGATTGAAGCTTATGGTATGCTTGGCGGCACATCAACAGTAGGCGGTGTTAATGCATGGGAGCCGGGAGTAGTCGGAAAGAGTGTGCTTCATCGTTTATATTATGATGAGTTATACAAAGATAATAATGCTGTGATTGCAAGTTATCATAATACCACACCCAGACCACGACTTTGTGCGTGGGTAAGCGAAGATAGTACATTGGGTTATGAAGATACGCTTTTTCATGAGGCCCGTGGCAGAATCATCTTTGATCCGTGGAAGATGCATAATGTGATGGAAAAAAGTCTGTTGAATTTGGGAAATGTTCGAATCTTATACTGTACTGTATTAACTGATGTGAAAGTATCCGATGGTCATATCATAAGTATAAGTGCATTCAGCAATCTTCTGAATGAAACACTTACCATCGAATCTCCGTTGTATATTGATGCAAGTGCTGAGGTTGTTCTGGCTAGAATGGCAGGGTGCAAAACTCAAAGAAGCAGTAAACCAAATGGTGTTTCTCAGATGTTTATTGTGGAACGTAAAGGTTATAGACATATAGAAGATGTTCCTGAGTGGGTCAAAGAAACTGATGCGCAGGATTGGATTCATTCAAAAGATCCTGATTTTATTTTTAATCGTTACCCCGATGGAAGGTATAATGTTAATACGCTTCCTACAATGGAGGGATATGAGTATATTAACTATGGTTCAGATGCAAAGAAAGTTGCTCTTGCAAGAACGTATATGGCGTGGAATGTACTTCAAAGGGAACGTGGGCTTGATAATTTCCGCATATCATACATTTTCCCAATGGTTGGAGTGAGAGAGGGGTATCGCCTGGTAGGCAAACATATACTTTGTGAGGATGATTTCCACTCGTATAAAAAAGAAGATGAGTCGAAATTTATTGCGTTTGCAGACCATTCTTTAGATGTACATTCTGCAGAAAATAAAAGGGAGGCGCAAGCATTGCCTCATGAATACGGTATTCCATATGACTGTTGCCTTGCTAATGAAATTGATAATGTAGCAGTGGCCTGCAGAGGATTATCAGTATCAGACAAACTAGTTTCTTCGTGTCGTCTCCAAAGAACCATTATGCAAATAGGAGAAAGCGTAGGGCAGGTGGCTGCACTTATAAAAGATGGCAGTTTTCATGGCTTTATGCTAAACAAATAAAAATATGAAAAAAGTGATTTTGAACTATATCAAAAACTACAGATTTAAAAGCATATTTTTTAAATATTTTGTACTGATGTTCCTTATGATTTCAGTACCACTCAGTGTTTTTGCGGCTCTGTATCGTTATAATTATAATCAGGCTATTAAGTATGAAATTGCAAACACGCACGAAACATCATTAAAAAGAGTAAATTATATATTAGATATGATGATGCAGAGTGTAAGCAGAGATGGACTGATACTGGCAAATAATGTTGAAGTACGGAAATTTATGTTTGCTGAAAAGGTTAATGATTTTTCTTATAATCACAGGCAGATAAGTGCTATGTTTGAAACTATTAAAAGTAGTGTTGAAGCTATTGACAGTATATATATTTTCTCGGAAAAGACGGATTATATTTTTTCCGATACTACAGGAAATTATAAGAATGAGTTTTTCGATGCAGATTGGATTCCGGAATACTACAACAGAAAAGACGAGGATCAATGGTTTTTAAATCGTAGTTTTTTTTCGGTGCAGGAAAATCGAAACAAACAATATTTGTCTGTTTTTCAGAATATAAAGTATTACAATGATACTCGTGGTGTGGTTGTAATTAACATTGATGTGGATTTTATTGAAAACAATTATTTGATTACCACAAACCATACAAGTTGGGCTGTTTTTGACACAGAAAACAATTTACAGTTTTCTGTGGGCGAGTTGCAATTGAATCCTTCTATGATACGCGAAGATAGTTATTTAGTTGATAAACCGATAAGTGAAATTGTTAAAATAGGCGATGTTAAAAGTGTAGTATCATTGATTCAGTCTTCCTATACTGGATGGCGCATTTTAGCCGGTATAGATTCTGGTTTTTTTCAAAAAAGTGTGAATTATCTGGATATATTAAATATCATTTTAATTCTATATGGTGTTGTTATTGTCATCATTTTTTTCAGTTGGATAATGAATCCGATGTTAAAAATTTTGTCTACGCTTAAATTGTCAAGCGTAGGCTCTTTAGATGATTTTGTTTCCAGTAACGCTGAAAATGAAATTGTATTTATTATAAAAAATATTGCAGATTCTTTAGAGAAATCCGATTTAATGGAGAAGGAATCTAAAATAAGACTTGAAAATCTTAAAGCTGCACGATTTGCAGCTTTGCAGGCTCAAATAAATCCCCATTTTATAGCCAATACATTATTTGGATTATATTGGCTTTCGCTTGAAAAAATGGGAGGGGAAAACGAGGTGTCCAGTGCAATTTCTACATTGTCAGACCTTGTTTATATGGCTATGTCAAAAAAAGGATTTTTCTGGAATGTGGAAAGCGAACTCGCACATTTGGAAAAGTTTATCAAAATTCAGAAGTTCAGATTTGGCAAGGATATTTCTGTAGAAATAGATGTTGACCATTCAATATACGATTCTGAAGTGATAAAGTTGATTTTACAGCCTGTTGTTGAAAATGCATTTCAACATGGTATCACCAATGCAAAAGGTGGGTTAATACGCATTGCCGGAGAAGTTGAAAACAACGATATTGTTTTTCGTATTTTCGATAATGGAAAAGGTATGAGCGAGGAAAGCATTCAAAGCATTGCATATGTTGAAGATGATGAGGAATCAAATCCAAAGCACGGATTGAAAAATGTTAATTACAGGATTAAATTGCTATTTGGCGATTTTTACGGTGTTGAAGTGGAAACACCGGAAACAGGTGGAACGGTTGTTATAATAAAATTGCCTAAAATATAGGTTTAATAAGTGATAACTGAATATTTTTATTCGTAACAGATAAACACAAATAGGGGTAAAGAAAATGAATATGAATATGAATATGAATATGACAAGATGGAACAGGCTTAGATTTCAACCTTGTCTTCCTTTAGGGGAAGACGGAATAAGAGTGACATCATGTCAAAAGCACATAGATTTGGCACACAAAATTGCCACAGAAGGTATTGTGCTTTTGAAAAATGATGGGCTTCTTCCACTGAAAGGGAAAAATCGAATTGCTGTTTTCGGGAAAGCACAGTTTGACTATGTATCGGGCGGTGGCGGTAGCGGAGAGGCATATCCAATATATAACCGTAATGTGTATGAAGGATTTAAAGTGAAAGAAGAAGAGGGGAAGGTATCTGTTTTTCATGAACTCTCAAAGTTTTATGAAGAAATATTTGCAATGGCTAAAGAAGAATATCCTTCTTTTCGTGCACGTTTTGAGAATTGTGAAGAACCGGAAATCCCTGAATCGCTTTTAAAAGAAGCAAAAGAAAATGCTGATGTTGCTATTATTACCATTTCCCGTTATAGCGAGGAAGGATTGGATAGAACAAGCGAAAAAGGCGATTTTTATTTAAGTGATGCAGAAAATAAGATGGTTAATGATGTGTGCGAGAATTTTGACGATGTTATTGCCGTTATGAATGTTGGAGGGATGATAGATTCTGAGTGGTTTAAAAATAACGATAAGATAAAGGGTGCTCTTCTCATCTGGAATGCAGGTATGGAAGGCGGTCTTGCAACTGCAGAGATAATTCTTGGTGAGGTTAATCCGTCAGGAAAGCTCACAGATACTTTCGCAAAAACTTTTGAAGACTATCCTTCATCTGAAAACTTTAACGATTCTGAAACTTTTGTGAAATATTATGATGATATATATGTCGGCTACAGATATTTTGAAACAATTCCCGGCGCAAGCGAAAGGGTCAACTATCCCTTTGGATATGGGCTTTCGTATACGACATTTGATTTTTCTGATATCAATATTAAGTCGTATGATGAGAATATATACGCTGAAGTAATGGTTACAAACACTGGAAGTGAACCGGGGAAGAATGTCATTCAGCTATACTACAGTGCTCCTCAAGGAAAACTTGGTAAACCGTCACGTGAACTTGCGGCATTTAAGAAAACGAATATTCTTTCTCCCGGTGAATCAGAAAAAATTGAACTTAAGTTCAAAATGAGTGATATGGCAAGTTATGATGATATAGGTAAATGTGAAAAATCTGCATATATTCTGGAAAAAGGAGATTATAAATTCTACATAGGGGATTCAGTAAGAAACACGATAGAAGCAGATTTTATATATACTGTTGAAGAGGAATTTCGTGTAACGAAAAAACTTACAGAAAGAATGTTCCCCGTTGATTTGGAAAAGCGTTTATATTCTGACGGAACATATGAAAAAATGCCTCAAAATGTGAGGAAGAAATATGAACGGCAACGTTGTGATGCGCTCATTCCCAAGGCTGGCACAGGAAAGATTATGTTCGGTGATGTGGCAGATGGGAAAGAGACACTTGATGATTTTGTGGCACAACTTGATATTGGATATATTGCAGAACTGCTTGGTGGAAAACCTGCATTTGGTGTTTCTAATGTAGGAGGAATCGGTTCTAAAATTGAAACTGAGGGTGTGGACCACTACGGTGTTCCTTGCGCATTATCAACAGATGGCCCTGCAGGTGTCAGAATTTCCCCCCATTGCGGAATTCCAACCACTGCTTTCCCTTGCGCAACTCTTGTGGCGTGCAGCTGGAATTTAGAGCTTATGGAAGAAATGGGAATATGTGGCGCTTTGGAGGCTAAAGAAAACAATCTTATGATATGGCTTACTCCCGCACTTAATATTCACAGAAGTCCACTTTGCGGAAGAAACTTTGAATATTATTCGGAAGATCCGCTACTTTCCGGTAAAATGGCGGCAGCTAAGGTAAAAGGAATTCAATCGCAGAACATTGTAGCAACACCTAAACATTTTGCATGCAATAATAAAGAAACCAATCGTTGTGATTGTAATAGTATTCTCTCTGAAAGGGCGATAAGAGAAATTTACATCAAAGGTTTTGAAATATGTGTTAAGGAAGCTTCTCCGAGGCTTATTATGACGGCATATAATCCGGTTAATGGTATTCGATCATGCGAGAACTACGATATGATTACAGGTATTCTTCGTGAAGAATGGGGATATCAGGGTGCTGTTACAACAGATTGGCAAACATACGGTTATCAACCTAATGAGATTTTAGCGGGTAACGATATTCGTATGCCTAATGGATATGTAGATGGTGTAAAGCGTGATATGGTTTATAATATGGGCGTTGCGCAAAAAAGTGCAAAGAGAGTGCTTCAACTTCTTCTTGACTTTGAGTAATATATAATTTTAACTAAAAAGGCCGTGTCTCAACAACTAAGTTGAGGCACGACCTTATTCTATAATGTGAAGAATCCGTCTAGGATGAAATCAACTGGTAATTCTTATTCCTGAACCGCTGAATATTCACAAGAAAGATGCTTGCTATAGTTTTTCATAAACTCTTCGTAACCTTCTGAAATTTCTTCACTTGGATTAGACAATGATATATCTGAATCCTTAAAAATAACTGTATCAAGAAAATCAGCCAAGGAAATATCGTTTGCTCTTTCAAGATATGAGGCAAGGATAGCTATACCCCATGCCCCGCCTTCGCCTGCAGAACTATTTACTGCAACAGGTGTGTTGATTGCAGAGGCGAGAATGTTTTGTGCTACGCCTTTGGTTTTAAAAATTCCGCCATGCGCTGTTATCTTATCCAAAGCCACATTTTCGTTGTTTTTCAAAAGGTCAAGACCTGTTTTTAAAACACCGAATGAAGTGTAAATTTGTGCTCTCATGAAGTTTGCAAGATTGAATTTTGATTCAGCAGAATGCAGAAACATGGGGCAACCTTTGGGAAGTCCCAAAAGATGCTCTCCAGAGTGGAAACAGTATGCCATAAGGCCACCGCAATCATTGTCACCGTCGTTTGCCTTTTTGAATAATGTTTCATAAAGTATGCTGTCGTTGACATCTGTTCCGAATTCTTTTAGAACTTCATTGAATAAAGATACCCATGAATTGATTTCTGTTGTGCAGTTGTTGGAATGAACCATTGCAGTAACACTGCCATCAGGAGTGTGGACGATATCAAACTCTTCGTATACCTTTGAAAGTTCTTTTTCCAGCACAATCATAGCAAATGCAGATGTTCCGGCTGAAATATTTCCGGTTTTCTGCCTGATGCTGTTTGTGGCAATCATTCCTGTACCGGCGTCTCCTTCGGGTGGGCACAGGGTGGCTCCGGGTTCAAGATTTCCTGAAACATCTATAAATGCAGCCCCATCTGTTGTGAGCGTTCCTGCGTTTTGTCCGGCACATAAAACTTTTGGGAGAATATCTTCAAGTGTAAATGAACAATCATTCTTCTTTAATATATCGTTGAATTTTGATATCATTTCCTTGTTGAAATCGTGGGTACTGACATCTATCGGGAACATTCCTGATGCTTCGCAAATTCCCAGGACTTTTTCGCCTGTCAGAAGATAATGAATATAGCCTGATAATGTTGTAAGATAATCAATGTTTTTGAGATGGCTTTCTTTATTTTGTACAATCTGTAAAAGATGAGATATACTCCAACGCTGAGGAATATTAAAATCAAAAAGTTCTGTAAGATAACTTGCTTCTGCAGATGTTATATTATTGCGCCATGTACGGAACGGAGATAAAATATTTTTATCTTTGTCCAATGCTATGTAGCCGTGCATCATACCACTGATACCAATAGCTTTTACTTTTTTTATAACAGTGTTGTATTTGGATTTGACATCAGTTAAGAGATTAGCATAACATTCTTGTAATCCGTTGTGAATTTGATCTTCAGTGTAAATCCATACACCGTTTTCCAACTTGTTTTCCCAGTTTTGGCCACCAGTTGCCAAAACATTACCATTAGCATCGGTCAAAACGGCTTTTATTCTTGTTGAGCCAAATTCAATTCCAATGCAGAGGTTTCCCTGTTCGATTAAAGTTTTCATCATTATTATTATCCTTTCTTTTTATGATTCGTACGATATTTTCTTGGTGTAGTTCCTATTATTTTTTTAAATGTTTTACATAGTATATATTCATCGTTGAAACCAGTGAGTGATGCAATTTCCTGCAGAGTAAGATTTGTTTTTTTTAAGTGTTCCTGTACTCTTATAATCCTTTCGTTTCGAATGAATTCAGAAATTGTCATATTGAGATTAGAACAAAAAATTCTGTTTAACTGGCGTGAACTCAAATTAACACTTCTGGCAACATCCTCGGCATTGATGCTTAAGGAAATATTATTTCGGATAAAATGAAGAGCAGTATTAAATACACTGGAATTTGTTTCACTATATATTTTATCATCGTATAAAATATCAGAACTATTTCTTAAAGTTTCTATCATTACAGATTGAATATATAATTTTGCAATATCTAAATAACCGGGGTTTTGGGTGTTATATTCTGAAAGAATTTGCTTAAGGAGATATGTTATATTTTTGCACGATTCAGTTATAACATACTTATCATCTTTTGCAATGATTTTGTTGTTATATTGAATATCAAAGGCGATGGATAATCTGAAAAAGTTGTTGCTGAATCTTGTGAATTTGTGATTTGTATTCGGGTAAATTAGTAAACTGTCACCAACAGAAAGAGTTGCCTCTTGTTTGTTTTGAAGCACAAGATTACAACTTCCATTTAGCGGAAAATGAATTTCATAAAAAGAATGAGAATGAGTATCAAGAGTCCAGGCTGCCCCTGAATTATGCATAAATCGAGCGTACAAAACAACAATTTTAGCATCTGATATATTCATCTCATCAAGTTTGATAAAATCGTAATTATTAAAATTCTTATATATGTTCATAATCCACCAATCCCTTTAATTAAATCATATCATTACACTGGATTAATGTCAACAATAAATACAAAATTATTTCGAAAAATATGTGTCTTGATATGACAAGTTTATGTCCTGAAACAGCATTGTTTTTAGGCGTTACATAACCGTATAATAAGGTCAAGAGGTGATGCTTTATGAAAAATATAAATACAGGTGTATACCCAACAATGATAACACCTTATTGTAAAAATGGAGAGATTGATTACGGGGCTGTAAAGAATCTGGTCGAGTGGTATATACAAAAGGGGTGCAGAGGAATATTTGCGGTTTGCCAATCCAGTGAGATGGCATTTTTGACACTTGATGAAAGGATTAAACTTGCATCCAGAGTAGTTGAATATGCGAATGGAAGAATAAATATTGTTGCATCAGGTCATTGTGGACACAGTATAAGAGAACAAATTCATGAAATAAACGAGATTTCTAAAACTGGTATTGATGCATTTGTTCTTGTTTCAAATCGATTTGATCTACATAATGAAGGAGATAATGTATGGATTGATAATGCGGAAAAGGTTCTTGTGGGACTTGAAACAGAAATTCCTTTAGGCATCTATGAGTGCCCTATGCCATACAAAAGATTGCTGACTGAAAAAATATTAAAATGGTGTATAAATACAGGCAGATTTAAGTTTATCAAAGATACTTGTTGCGATCCTGATACGCTTGTTGAAAGACTCGAACTTTTAAAGGGGTCGGGAATAATGATTTTTAATGCAAATGCGCAGACACTTTTGCATTCATTAAAGCATGGTGCTGCCGGATATTCAGGGGTTATGGCAAACTTCCATCCTGAGATTTATAGTTGGCTCTGTGATAATATTGATGATGAAAGAGCAGAAGCCGTTCAAGGCTATCTTGCATACACCGCTTTTTCAGAGTGTATGGCATATCCTGTTACTGCCAAATATCATATGAATTTGATTGATATTCCGATGGAACTTTATAGCCGTTCAAGAAAAAAATCAGAATTTGACAATTACCAAAAAAATATTGTTCAACAGGGTATTGTTACAGATAAAGCCTTTTCAAAATTGATGGGAATATAATAATCGGTAATTTATTGAAATGAGGAATAAATATATATATGGTTAACAGAAAAATTCGTATTGCGTGTTGTGGTGACAGTATCACATTTGGATTGGCAGCGACAAGTGCACAAAATAGTTATCCTTCGGTGCTACAGACTTTGTTGGGAGAAGATTTTGAAATTTTGAATTTTGGTGTATCAGGAGCAACTGTTATCAGTGATTATGAGCCGCGTCTAAACAGATACTTGCCATATATGGTGACACCGGACTACACAGAAGCGTTAAACTGTGAACCGGATATTGTGGTTTTAATGCTGGGTATGAATGACGGTAATCCAACGCACCATTTTAATTCCGATAACGAAGGAATAATATCAGAGAGTTACCTTAATTTATATAAGAGTACGCTGGAGAGTATAATAGATACATTTTTAAAACTTCCGGTGATCCCAAATATGTATTTAGTGAAAACTACAGAGATGAAACGTGTGGCAGGCGACCTTTTCACCCAAAATTATGTTGATAACTTCACGGATAATCTTATAAAGATACGTAACATTCAAGAAACTGTAGCAAAAGAGAAAAAAGTTTGCATTATTGACACATATAATGATATGCAAAATCCGGAATATTACAGTGATGGCTGTCATTTATCAGATGAGGGATATAAAAAAATAGCAGAAGTTGTTTATAAAGCATTGAAAATCTAAAACAAGGAGTAATTTAAAATGATTGGACAAAGTAAATGGAGTTTCTCTCCATACAAACCATACTTATTTGATACGGGGGATATATATATAAATCGAGTTTGCCCCTATGAAACAAGCATTCATTTTGAATGGAACAGTGAGAATGATACCGAGTATGAGATTTTTTTCCGCAAAAGAGATTGCGGAAAATATGAATTATTCGGAAAAGTAATAGGAAATCAATTTGATATTTGTGGTCTTGTTGAGGATTACGAATATGAGTTCTATGTAAAATCAGGGGATAAAAAAAGCAGAGTAAGACTTGCAAGATGCGGAAAACCTGTTGGCACAATAGTAAACTATTTACACCCCGAGGATAAGGCATATGGTTTTTCAGGACAGTATCTTTGTTCTCCGTCATTAGTTCGTCATCCCGATGGGTATCTGTTGGCTTCTGTGGATTTGTTCGAGGGAGAGCGTCCGCAAAATTTAACATTGATTTTTCGTTCAGATGATGATGGGGAAACATGGCATTATGTAAGTGAACTGTTCCCTTGCTTTTGGGGAAAAATGTTTATACACAAAAACGAACTTTATATGTTGGCTGTTTCTACTGAATATGGTGATTTACTGATAGGCAAATCAACTGACGGCGGAAAGACCTTTGGAACTCCTGTCCCGTTGTTACGTAGCTCATGTTCAATGTACGAAATGGGAGTACATAAAAATCCGCAGAATATGGTGTATCATAATGGCAGAATTTACGGAACCCTTGAATGGGGTACATGGATGGTTGGCGGTCATGCTGCTATGGTTATGTCTTGTGATGAGAATGATGATTTGCTTGTTCCTGAAAACTGGCATTTCACAGACCCTGTAAAATATGATGGCAATTGGGAAGGTGTACCAAACGGAGAAAGTCACGGTAATCTTGAAGGAACACTTGTTGTGTTTCCTGATGGAGGTCTTTATAATGTAATGCGCTATGATATGCGGTTTTTAAGACCAGACAGAGGGTTGATTCTTGCTTATAAAGTAAACGAAGATGACTACGATGCTCCACTTGAATTTTCACATGCAATTAAGTTTGATGCCAACTCTTCAAAGTTTATGATAAAAAAGGACGAAAAAACGGGAAAGTATTTTACTATTGCATCCAGACAGACACCTGAAAGAGCACAATGGGCAAGAAACCTGTTATCACTTATGGTTTCTGAGGATATGAAAAAGTGGGATGTAGTGTGTGACCTTTTGGATTATAGAGATAAAGATCAGAAATATACAGGATTTCAATATGTTGATTTTGAAGTAGAGGGTAACGATATAATCTATCTTTGCCGTACTGCTATGAATAGACCGAATAGTTATCATAACAGCAATTATTCTACATTTCATAGAATTAGAAATTTTCGGGATATAACAACTAAAAAATAAAGGTGGTAAATCAAATGAATAATCAAACAAAAAAAATGTGGGCAATTTTATTGCACTTAAGCAGAAATCAGCATAATCCAAAGGACGAAACGCTAATTGTTGATGATAACTTTTGGGATGAGTTTTTGATGAAAGCAAAAGAAACGGGAATAAACACAGTGGTTCTTGATGTTGGTGACGGTGTTATCTATAAAAGCCATCCTGAAATTTCGGTTAAAAATGCATGGAGTGAAGAAAGAATACATAACGAGATTAGGAAATGCGAGGATATGGGAATAACGCTTCTTCCTAAACTTAATTTTTCTACAGCACATAATTATTGGATGGGCCAGTATCGTTATATGACTTCAACACCTGCATACTATGAATTTTGTAAGGATATAATTGCTGAGGTTGCAGAAATGTTTAAACATCCAAAGTATATGCATCTTGGAATGGACGAAGAAAACTATATAAGCACAAGCGTAACAGACTATGTGGTGTTCAGAAAAGGAGAACTTCTTATAAAAGATCTGAAATTCCTTATTGATGAAGCGAAGAAAAATGGTGCGATGCCATGGATATGGCACGAACCACTTGTAGATTATACAGATATATATGAAAAGTACATAGGACCGGACGATGCTGTGATTTCACCGTGGTGGTACTGGGATTATACGGGAGAACGCCTTTTCCCACTTATATCGGATGTTGACGATATGTATCGCAAGCAGGGAATAGAGTATGAACAGGATGTCCCAATGAGAAAAGCATTTATAGAAAAAATCCTTCCTCTTATGAAAAAAGGGTATAAATATATTCCTGCACCATCTAATTTTTATAAGGATTCAAATAATACAGAAGAAACTATAAAATATTTTAAAAACGGTTCACCATCGGATGAACAAATAATAGGATTTATGACAGCACCATGGGTAAACACAATCCCCGAGAATAGAGATGCTATTTTTGAGTCTCTTGACCTTCTTAAATCAGCGAGGGAAAAGTATTACGGTGAGTAATAAATAGTTATGGTTGATAAAGAGTCTGCAACCTATATTCCTGATGATTTTAATACACACAGTTATGCAGAGGCTTTATGAGAAATATTTTGAATTTACCTGTATAAATTTTAAAAATATTTGGACATATTGGTACAGATAAATATGTTAATATGTTGAAAAAAGAGGTTGTTTTATGAAAATTTTTATAGATACAGCAAATGTAGATGAAATCAGAAAAGCAAATGATATGGGTGTGATATGCGGAGTTACCACAAATCCTAGCCTTATAGCAAAAGAAGGCAGAGATTTTGTTGAAGTAGTTAAAGAAATTACTTCGATAGTAGATGGTCCCATCAGTGCAGAAGTTATAAGCCTTAATACTGAGGGGATGATAAAAGAAGCCATAGAACTTTATGAAAAAATAAACTGTAAGAATCTTATTATTAAAATCCCTATGACTAAAGAAGGTCTTGGTGCAGTAAAAATACTTAGCCAAAAGGGTATAAATACTAATGTTACTTTGATATTCACTGCTTCTCAGGCATTACTTGCTGCAAGGGCAGGTGCATCTTATGTAAGTCCTTTTATGGGACGCCTTGATGATGTCGGCGAATGTGGTGCTGACCTTGTAGCTGATATAGCGGAGATTTTTGATATTCATAATATAAAAACTGAAATTATAGCGGCAAGCACAAGGAATCCAATGCATGTTACTGATGCCGCAAAAGCAGGCGCGCATATTGCAACTGTGCCTTATAAAGTAATTATACAAATGACTAAACATCCTTTGACAGATTCAGGAATTGAAAAATTTTTGAAGGATTGGGAATATAATCATTAGCAACTCCCGATACGACGATTAGTATCTGCCAAAAACGATGGCCTTATCATCACATTATTGCAAGCAAAAGGAAATCCTTTGTACCTGGGATTTCCTTTTGGCTTTTTACAGGGAGTTATATATCAAACCCGTCTGTGATGCCATTTAGCCTTGATATGTCTTTCTTTACATAGTACATCTCGGTTATTTGCGATGTAGTGTGTCCGAGTAGATCTGCTACTTGTTTTGGGCTAAGTGCTTTTATTGTTCCGTCTGTTTGTTTTACTCCGTTTACTAAGTTTGTTGCGAATGTATGGCGGAGAGAGTGCAGACCTTTGATTTCTATTCCTGCATCATTGAGGATGCGATAGAATCTCTTTCGGAAGTTTACAGGTCTTGTGTGATCTCCATTCTCATCGCATATTAGCGGTGAGTCTTCCCCAAAGTAGTATTCTTCTCTCAGGAGTCTTATCATCTCGATGGCAGTGTCATTCAAGGGTACGATGCGATTACTTGTCAATGTCTTGGTTTTGCCTACTTTAGATTTTCTGCCTCCTGTTGCTTTCGTACCATCTCTGTTAGATACTTCCTTGACCGAATTTTGGATTTTCATTTGCCGTTTTTCGATATCAATATCTCGGTTGTTGACCGCAAGTATTTCACCTGGCCTTTCTCCTGTATTTAGCATCAGTATGTATGCGGCGGCTTGCTTGTGCTTTCGTTCTCCGTTTGAGTATGTGGCGAATGCTTCTTTCTTGAATTTTATAAGTTCATCCGGATTAAGTATGGTTATTGTCTCACACTCGGGTAGTAGTTCCTTGCCTTGTGCTGACAGGAAGTTTGCTTTCTTTATCATTTCTAAATTATCCATCGGATTTTTTGTTATCATTTCTTCAAGGTACATCGTCCTGAAGTATTCGTTCAGGAGTATATATGCTTTCTTTACCGTTGAGTATGCTAATCCTTTGTTCATCAGTGTATTTAGAATATTCTTTATATCTCCTGCAACTATGTCACCTACAACTTTATCTCCAAGTAGGGGATACACTTGGTTTTTAGCGGTACATTCTAATCTATCATAAGTGGTTTGCTCTACTGTTGGGAATTTGGTTATCTCAAGCCAGTTTTGTATGCTGTCTTTGAGTAGTTTTTTGCTTTCGTCAGATTCTTCGACTTGATTTTTGAATTCTGCTATATAGACGGTGATTTTTTTGTTGACTTCCTGCTTTGTAGTTCCTGAGAATGATTTTCGTTTTCTGTTGCCTTGCTCGTCCATATACCATACAACTCCGCACCAGCGACCGTCTGTTCTTTTGAATACATTTCCGTTTGTAAGTAACTTTTTACGCATCATATCACTTCCTTACTTTTTGTAACACACACAATACTCTAAAGCACGTTACAAGTCAAGTGATTTTATCAAACAAAATTAAACAAAAAGAGATTAAGCATTACACTTAATCTCTCGTGGAGTTATTCCATTGTGTCAACCATTTTATTTATATCACCATCAGCGCCTGCGACTATGTTTTTTGCTTTGGAAGGTGCTACATATCCAAATCCTTCGATGTAGGCTTTATTCTTTTCTTCTATGATTTCATTTCGTATTTTTGCTTCTTCGTCTGTGAGGTAGCAGGTATCTTTGGACATGATTTCGTCATTTGGATTTATATGGACTGATTCATTCCGTATCCATTTTGCATATACTACATCAGGCTTTGTGAATTTAAATGTTGTTACCTGATTTTGTTTTGTTCTCGGATCACTGTACCATCCTGCGAAAGTGTACCCGTATTTTGTGGGTATGTAATTTTCAAGATTGATGCTTTCACCATATCTCATAGTGATTGGTCTT
>JAZNPF010000046.1:0-3649 GCA_045589495.1 Clostridia bacterium | reverse complement strand
CCTAATGCCGGTATGTGCTGTATTTCACTCTGCCCGATTCAAAACATCCCGATAGTCGATTTTAACCAGCGGTTTGTTGCCGATTTTGTCTGCTGCCTGATATGCAACGTGACCGACGAATCCCACATAGTTAATTGTCATATCGTCGTTAATTGCAAAAATGCTGTCTGCTTCTCTCTGCGTTGGTTTTACACCGTCACGGAACATAAAGCCTTCTTTTTCTGCATCCTGCAAAAAACGCTTGCCAATATCAGCAGTCGCAAGGTAAACATAGATTCTGCCGGTATAAGCAGATAACAAGGATTTGATACTCACCATATACACCCCCCTTTACTTGTCGTTCCATAAAGGGAGCGGGAATAACAAAAAATCACACCCATCGTTACCGGTGGATGTGATTATAACGCCATATTACTCACACCATCGGTCTGACTTTAGCACCTTACCACGTGGCAGGTTGCTGGATGGTCACAGGGTCAGTCCCTCGCATCACTCTTTATGGTTATGTATATATTATAATTTGCTGCTTGCGATTTGTCAATAGAAAACGGAAAATTCACCATTCCCATTTGTTTTGATACTTAAATTCAATATCCCAATCCAAAGCAAGTTTATTGATTATGTACTTATCCTTGATATAAACTGCCGGGTCAGAAACATAATCGTGTGGTATTGCCTCAATGTATTTTAAGACCCTACCCGGAAAATGTGTATATGTTCCGCTCAAAAATTCAATACATTCTATGGCTTCACATATATTATCGGCTGAATCATAAATGTGCCTAAAATATGTTTTTCTTAAAGATTCTCCCGAATGTCGCACACTCAAATTGCTATTAGCACAAGCACGTAACAACGATTTGTTTATAGATGTATAGGTCAATTTCTCTCCGGTATTGCCGACAAATATATACTTGCTTCTGTCATTTTCAAAATTTGCGCCATAGGCTTTCTGAAAAGCATATAGCAATTTAATCACGGGGAAAGGATATGCAAATTCATATAATACATTATTTCTAATAATCCTATATCCCCGAACCTCGTTATCCTCATCGAAAACATCACTATATTTAAAATCAAGTAATTCCTTGATTTTAAAAGGCGTGCTGATACCGATAGCAATTAGCAGCATATCTCTAAAATAGCCATACTCCCTCAAAATAGATGGAGATTCTTGCATTTGTAGTTTGAAATATGCAAATACGCTTGATAGTTCATCGGATGTAAACGGATATACATATTTTTCCACACCGGCTACAGTATTATAAACCAGTTTCATTTGCCGCCCATCGGAGGCGGTTATTATTTCTTCTCGGTCATCCTCATAGTTTTCTATGACGTTTATTGAGTTTGGGAAAGAAACGGGCAAACTACCGTTATACCGAGTCCAGTTGTCCCGAAAATCAAAGTCTTGCGGATTTTCTGATACATCCGCTGTGTTATACTCTGCGTTGCCTTTTGCGTGTTCCCGGTTAATATAGTATATCTCTTTCATTGACATATCGGCTTCGGTATGACATTCAATGTATTCTATATACCATACTTTTTGATAACATTCGTCCGGCAAATGGTTATGGGAATAAAACCTTGTACGCAAGGTTTGTTTAGTTTTTCCAACATAAATTATTCTGTTGTTTTTGTCTATAAACCTATAAACGTACATTTGCGGCAAACCTCACATTTCAGGCTTTTGTCAACGGGTATCTTCCCAAGTTAATTACATTCAGTTTCTTTTTTATGGCTCTCTCATAAGTCTTTGCCGCACCGCCCCAACCGTGGGTTACATAGCAGATTGCAAAGGCTGCATTATCAACCATATATTTATTGCGAGCGGGTATAGCGGCTTTAAAGTGGTATTTTTCAAAACCTTCCGGATAAATAATATCGTCGAAAATATCCTTATCAAATACGGTAAAGGTCAGATATGGAATTACAAGACAGTTTATAATATCGGGGTATTGCTTTTTTAGTCGATGAACACAACCGGCGCACAGTCTGTCAAAACCACCTTGACCTCCGCTCATAAATACAGTTACACCCTGATTTATAAGGTCAATAATGGCTTGCTCTACCTGCTGCGCTGATACGCCGTAACACTCATTATGTCCGATAAAAATAGCCGTGTTGTTCATCTTCCATACTTCCGCATAATCTTATCAATCCGCTTTTGGTTGTTGGCGAATACTTGTTGTGTTCTGCACCAACTTCTATATTCTTCTGGACTCATTTGGGGTTTGCTTGAATCTGGGGAAAGAATATAGGATGCCTTTTCTTGGTATTTGTCAAAAACTAATTTTCTTTGCTTTTCTATATATGCCTCCCAGTCTGTTTGCTGTTCCTGCCACTCTTTAAAATCCTTGCTATATGTGGCGGCTGCGCTTTTATAGTCGGTATAGGTTACACAAAAAGATAACGGTATTCCAACTACAATTAAAACAGCCAGCAGAAACGGAAAAATAATGGTTGTGACAAAGCAAAAGAGAAATGCAACAGCACAAATTATTAACACCCAAGAAAAGAAAGACAGACTATTGTTATAATAGAATGTGTATATTATTGCATTTGGCTTTTGTGGTTTGGGGGAGGGTTGCATATTATCTATTGCACACAATTCCCGTTCAACATCCTGTATTAGTCGTTCTAATTCAAAATCTGCTGCTGATTTGGATTCCATTGCACATACTTCTTTCTATTCTTCATCTACTATTACACCGGCTTTTTTAACCATATCTAACAAATGTCCTCTGTCCCAAAGCAAAACACCGTTTTTCTTTGCCAAGTCAATGGCAGAGCGGGTAAAGTACCGATTTGTTAAAACCACACCCACGTGACAGTTATAATAGGTTTTTCCGGAAAACGCCTCCTGCACTGCTTTATTACCAATGTCTGAAGCATAGCATTTACACTGTATTCCGAATTTAATACCATCTTTAAATGCAATAATATCTATTCCTTGGTCTCCGCTGCCTCTGGTTACATCTACATCATAATACCCATTTTTGCGGAGCAGTTCACCGCAGAATTTTTCAAATTGATGCCCGTCCATATAGTCAATACTAATCCCCATTGGCTGCTGATTCTGGGATTCCTCTTTTTCGTTATGCGGCGCAATTCCAACTCTGATTGACTTTCTTTCCGAAAACATCTTTTTGTCATTTGCGGTGGTGCATACTATTTGATAGGTGTAATCTTCTCCAATAATTATTTGTTTGTCAGTAAAAGCAGGAGAAGAAAGACCGGTTTCACCGATTATTTTTCTTGATTGACTATCCAGCCTTAATATCTGATATTTTTCTGCATCGGGTATAGCGTTCCATTTGATATAAACTGTGTTGCTTTCTGTAGCCTCCAGCGCAAGATTGAACATAGAAGGCTTTTCATCGTCACCTATAATGCTTTTATCTACGCTAAACGGAATATCTGAACTATATTTATCAGGTATCAAACAAGAACATTTTGCATACAAGCGATAGTCAAAAACATATGTGGAACTATTATAGATGGGCGTATGCAGCGGGTGAAAATCCCCCTTGTAGGTGTCATAAACAGCAATGTCAAAAGTGATATTTTCATCATTGCAATACTGTGACAGCATACGTATATAACAGCCGCATTCGTGGTTTAATGATGTATCAACATTGAAACGAAC
>JAZNPF010000045.1:0-2545 GCA_045589495.1 Clostridia bacterium | reverse complement strand
TGGGCATTCGGCAGTAAAATAACCGGCGGTACAAGTAATACTACTTTCTCACCTGACGAGAACTGCACAAGAGCGCAGGTTGTTACATTCTTGTGGAGAACAGCAGGTCAGCAAAAGGCAAGCGTAAATAGCAATCCGTTTACCGATGTGAAAGCTGACAGCTATTATTACGATGCAGTACTTTGGGCGGTTGAAAATGGAATTACAGGCGGAACAAGCGCTAACACCTTCAGTCCCGACAGCAACTGCACAAGGGCGCAGGTGGTAACATTCCTTTATAGATTCATAAACGCACAATAAAAAACAAAGGAGCGTGCAGATGAAAAAACGTATTATATATATTCTGATTTTAATACTTGTACTAACAGGTTGCTCTGCAAAAGCTCCCAACTCCACAAGAGACCCTGTGAAAAATGACAGTTCCCATGAAACGGAAAGCACAAAAGAGCTTCCCGAAACTATTAAACCCGATGCGAATATAACTATCGAAGTGGAAAGCGTAAAAGAACTTCTTGAAGCTATTAAACCTGATGCGGATATAACTATAAAGTCAGGATACTATAATTTGAGTGAATATATTGAACAAATCTGGGATGGCGAAGGTGGAAAGTGGAATGAAAGTCACCGATATGTAAAGTTAAGGAAATGCTATGACGGTGTTGAAATTGTTGTAGAACGGACAGACGGCATTTCTATCAGAGGCGGAGGTGCGGCAGCTGATACAGAAATCGTGACAGACCCGAGATATGCTGCTGTTCTGAACTTTTCTGACTGCCATGATATAAAGCTTTCATCGCTTACTATGGGACATACAGAAATAGGCAACTGTTCAGGAAATGTTTTGAATTTTACGAACTGCAAAAATATAGAACTTAAAAATATGGATATTTACGGTTGTGGCGTGTATGGCATCGGCGCATATAAAGGCACAAATAATATGCTTGTATATAAGAGTACTATAAGGGATTGTCTTTATGGCCCACTTTATATAACAGGTTGCTCCGGCAAGTTTGAATTTTATGACTCTGCCTTCAAAGACAGTGGCAGATACAGCTATATGGAGAGTAATTCTGATATGAAAATATCATTTTACCGGTGTAAGTTTGGCGATAAGGAAACAGAATATTTTATGTTCTCGGAAGACGTTTATACTGAGGACTGTATCTTCAGCGAAGATATTGAAGTCTACCCTGAATATGGATATGATGCAGAACTTCCTGATTTTACAAATATGAAAAATGTTCCCTTCGATGCTGAAGTAATTGCAGAAACAGCCTGGACCGGAGTGTATGCAGCAGTACCGGAAAACGGGGATTCATTTTATTTGCCGCATATTGGAGATGACGGCAGAGAAATAACTGTTTCTGTAAAAATAAACGATGACGGAATCGGTGTTATGAATTACTATGGTGAAGTTAAGGAATTTAAATGGTACTGCGACAGTAAATATTCCATACGCATTGAAATGGAAGATGAAATTGCCAGCGGAATGCTACACACGGAAAATATTGAAGGCGAAAATCCGTTATGGTTGCTTCTGCATATAGGTGAAACTGCAATCTGGATGCATCTCGACGGTTCGGCTTCATGGGGGTGATATAAATGCCAAGAATACTATTTAGCTTAATCCTGTTTATGACAATAGGATTTAGTGGGTGCGGATTACCGGTCCGTGAAACAGACGACATAGATGGTGGTGTTAAAACATATAACAGCGGTGAGGCTTCACCAAAGGTCGTAGAGTCGACAGAAATAGTAAGCTTTAAGTGTGAGTTTTCACTACTTGCTGCTGTTTTAGAGGAAGAAAGTGAGCTTAACGGAAGAATTTATACCCTTGATGCAGAACTGGATGATGGAACTGTTAAGTGCAAAATTGGCTGCTATGGGCGTGAAAGCAGTAGTGTACCAAAAGAATTTACGGCGGATGCATCATTTATGACGAGCCTCCAGGAAATCGTATCAAAATATGATTTTGCACAGCATAACGGCTACATCAGCAAGGTAAGCGGACTGCCTCATATGTATGGTGCAAAGCTTGATATCAAATATACATCCGGAGAAAGTATATATGCATACGATAATCAAGATTGCTTTATATCCATTGATGCAATAAATGAATTGGTGGAGATATTCAATATAACAGAAAAAGAATAAAATCTTTAAAACTGTGGAGTGAGTCGGTAAGGCTCACTCCTTTTGCATATCACCATATCAAAATATAATACGCTGTAATCAAAGAAAAGGACTTTGAAAAAACTTCGTAGACTTATGCCATCTTCTGTGGTATGTTTGTGTTGCTAGATGAGGTAAATACAAATTTAGGAGATGAAAGATTATGAAGAAACAAGGTGAATTGACACGAAGTGTCAAGATAAGGTCCCCTGGGGGAAAAGTATTATGTACGGCAATGGCAGTAACCATACTGCTGACACAAACGGCACCGGCGGCACCCTGGCAGATGAGGCGAAATCAGCTCATATTCGATAGCGAAATCGGGTTCTTTGGAAATGTAACCTTGCAATTCGCATCGGATGGCGGTAGCTTT
>JAZNPF010000044.1:0-42795 GCA_045589495.1 Clostridia bacterium | reverse complement strand
CTTTGGTACGTTGTCTTGTGATGCGAGTTGTTTTTCTCAAAACGAGCACCAACATCGCATCTATTTGTATCCGTTTTCAAACATTCCGTTTGCTACATCATCAAAAAAGCATCAAATCATAGTTTTGATTTGATGCTTTTGGTAATTATTAGAACTTAAAATTTACCACCCGCATAGCCTTGGTATTCGTTGAGAAAATCTTCTGCAGATTTAGTCATATAGATTCCTACTTCGTTATTTTTAAAGCCGAAATGCATATGAAGATTACCGAAATACTTATCAATAATCTGGACTTTTAAAAGAAGTGTTTTGTCATCTGTCCAAGCGGCTGAAGTTGCACAATCGTAGCGTTTATTGCCTTTTTGTGAACCAACTTCATCTGAATATCCGTCTTGTGGGAATTTAGAGAAGGCATTTTCTCCAATACCAAAGGGAAGTTCTTTGTCGCCTTGGGCATTAGTGTAATAGAAAATTCCTTTGTTTCTATCAAGTTCAAATTTGATTTTTTCAATTCCCATGGGATTTTCGTTTAGGATATAAGTTTTTCCATTAATTTTATCAGCAAAAGGAGAAGTATCTTTTCCGATAGCAACAGATAATGTAAGATTAGAAATGTATTCCTCAAGTTCCTTATATGCCACATCGTTTTCAGGAAGTTCTTTTTCTTCTGCCGGACGAATGACCATATCAAAGAGGTTTTCAACGATGAATTGATATGAATATGTTTTTCCTTGGTTGTCTGCATTGCAAATAAATACAATATCTTTATCGGGAACACAAACTGCCAGTTGGTTTCCCATACCGTCAAAGCAGAATGAGTTATCATATGTCTGCCATATCAGATACCCGTATCCCTGACTTTCAAATTGATAGTCATTTACACTTGAATTGTCCATAAGATGAGAGGTGGCTTCTGTAAGGAATTTTTCATTTAGAATTTGTTCTCCGTTCCATTTTCCCTTATTCATAACAAATTTTGCAACAAGCAAGAGGTCTCGAGGAGTACAAATAAGCGAAGAATCACTCCAAGAGTGTCCGCCGGGACATTTGAGCATATATGGTGTGTCTGAAACACCTATCTTACAGAATAACCTTTCTTGTAAGAATTCTATAAGAGTTTTCCTTGTTAGGCGTTCGACTAAAACACCTAAAACAAATGAACCCGCACTGTCATATTGATAAATTGTACCTGAAGGTCTGGATTCTTTAATATCGTTTTCAAAATAAAACTTCACTCTGTCTTCACAACGTGCCTCAAACCAGTTTCTTTCAAGTTTGGCAGTACTCATCATAAGCATATGTCTTATTGTTTGGTTGTGCATATTTTTATCAGGCTGGGCCTTGAGTTCTTCAGCGAAATATTTCGATATTGGGTCATCGAGATTTATTATGCCATCCTGCTCTAAAAATCCTATAGCAAGAGCAACAAAACTTTTTGTTACAGAGTACATTCTGTGTAAAAAGTCTTTATGAAACGGTTTCCAATATGCTTCGCAAACAATTTCATCATGTCGCATGATAATAATATCGTGCATAGCAAGACGAGCATCTTCCAGTTTTTTTATATAATTGAGAATGTTTTCAGAGCGAATACCCATTTTTTCTGGTGTCGAAAAATTCATAATACATACCTCCTGAAAATTGATTTGATTTACATAAATGTTTCAAGATATTTTGTATAAATATCATCAGGAATAAGGCTTCCGCCTGTCGCCCAGACAACCTGAGTTGCATTTTCAAGTATTTCTTTGCTAAGTCCTGCATTGTTGCAATATTCTTTACCTGCTTCGCTTGACAATAAATTGCATGGACCTATAAACGCAGAGCAACTCGAAGGTTCAATTCTTATGTTTTCCACTGAATTAAGTAATCTGAGATAGTCATAAAGTTTTGCATCTTTAACGGTGAATTCACCTGATATATTGTTTGTAAGCAATCTTGTTACTATACCCGATGGAGAAGCACATGCCAATCCGTCTGCCTCTGTGTTTCCTTCAATGCCGTAATCATGAACGTTTGCATTTTCGTGCTTTTGTGTTGCTATACCTAAAAGTACAGAAGGGCAGGGGGTGGTTTCTACAAAGAAGCAATGTGCATTATCACCGAATATACGTTTTACACCATAGAAAATACCGCCGGGGGCACTTCCTACACCTGTAGGCATATACATAATCAAAGGATGTTTTTCGTCAACGGTAATTCCCATTTCATCAAGTTGTTCAGCAAATCTTTTTGCAGCAGTTGCATAACCGATAAATAAAATGATAGATTGCTCGTCGTCGACAAAGTAACTGTTAGGGTCAAGGTCGGATTCGGCTCTGCCGTTGGCAACAGCGGCTGAGTAATCGTCTTTATATTCCAGAACTTCTACACCTTTACTGCGGAGCAAATCTTTTTTCCATTGTTTTGCATCAGCAGACATATGTATTTTTACTTTAAAACCTAATGCTGCACTCATTATGCCGATAGACATACCGAGATTTCCTGTCGAACCCGCCTGTATTGTAAATTGGCTTAAAAATTCCTTCATTTCCGGCTCGGCAAATTTAGCGTAATTGTCATTTATAGAAATTTTGTTGTGTTTTAATGCAAGACGTTCAGCATGATTTAAAACTTCATATATACCGCCCCTTGCTTTTACAGAACCAGCAACTGCAAGATGGCTGTCCATTTTAAGAAGCATTTTACCGGGCACTTCACAGTTATAGTTTTCTTCAAGTGCCTTTTTCATATTTTCAATTTCAACCATTGGTGATTCAATTAAACCATTGGTTTCTTTTGTTTCGGGAAAAGCCTTTTCGATAAACGGTGCAAATCTTAAAAGTCTGGCATGTGCATCTGCGATATCTTCGTCTGAAACAGTAAGTTCACATACACCTTTTACAGATTCAAAAGGTGCTTTGTACGGGTTTATCCATACAATTTCTTCTTGGTTTGATATTTGTTTTATGATTGTGTTTTCCATTTTTGACACTCCTCCAATTTTTTAATATTTGAGTTCATTATATCATGAACAAATAGTAAATAAAATTGACATTTAAATCATTTTAATGTACAATGTTGATATAAATGGAGTGGTGTGTATGAGTGCAACATATAAAAAGACGGCTTATAACAGCAAATTAAACTTTAATGTACATTATCTTGAAGGCTATAATATAGGAGATGCTTATTCTTCTGATTTGCATTATGATACCGAATTTACATTGGCATATTTTAAAAAAGCAGATGCAACAATACAAATCGAGGGGAATATATATACTATTTCTGATGGTGATTTAGTAATTTTAAATCATGACGAATTGCATTGCGTAAATGTGTGTGGTGATAAATTCAGTCAACGTATTACAATTTTTGTTAATAACGGACTACTTGATAGTTTAAATTATTCATCTGACACTTTTTTCGATTCGTTTCAAAAAAGAAGTAGGGGTATAGGTAATCTGATTTTGTCAAGACAAGTAAAGAAAAGTGAGATTGATAAGAAAATAGAAGAGGTGCACAGACTTATATCATCGGAGGAAGACGACAAAGAACTTCTTGCCTTATGCAAGATCATAGAAGTGATGTGTTGTATTAATAAAATTGTTAATCCTATATCATCTCGTCAGAATTTGAATATTGATTCTAACAGTATGATTAATGAAGTTATAAAATATCTTAATCTTCATTTTAAAGAGAATATTGATTGCCAAAAAATTGCTGACGATTTTCATTTAAGTAAATGTCATCTGTCCAGAGTATTTAAAAGTTATGTTGGTGTTTCGCTTTGGGAATATGTAATAAAACGCAGGATAATATTTTTTAATGACCTAATACGGGAAAATAATTCAATTGAAGAGGCATGTTTTAAATCCGGATTTAATAACTATTCTAATTTTTACAGGCTGTATAAAAAGCATACCGGAATTACTCCTATGGAATTTAAAAGACAATTAAACAGATAATCAAAAACAGGTATTTCATACAAGAAAAATCTTGCAGAGAAATATCTGTTTTTTAGTGTTTCAAATACAAAAAAAAGGAAAAATACCAAAAAAAAGGCCGTTGAATAAAGCGGAGGTGTATGCTATAAATAATATGGGGAAGGTTATGACTTTTAAGTAATCCTTTATAAACTCAACTTGATGTAGCATACACAGGAGGGTGTCAAATGATTAACAACAAATGGTTCAATAATAAGAGCGTAAGATACAGATGGATTTTGTCGTATCTTATTTTGATATGTTTTTTCACCTGTTCTATGTGTATTTCCATCAGTTGCTTTTTTAATACACATAAAAACGAAATGGTGCGTACCAATGTATATGTTATGGATATTGTAGAAGAAGAGTACAATTACATATTCAGTGACATTAAAAATGTTTTGTACGGATCAATTACAGGTGAGATGAGGAAACTTATAAAAGACAGTTTTAAAATTACGGAAAATCATGCACACCTTTTTACGGATATTCAGTTAGAACTCAAAAGACTTGTAGGCAACAGAAATAATTTTGAGCAATGCTTTTTGTACTTTGATAAATATGATGTAATTATAAATACTACATCTGTTATGAGCAGCAGATTATATTACAGTGCATATTTTGAAAACAGTGGATATTCATATGAAGATTGGCTGTCAATGATAAAAAAAGATACTAAAAGTCATTTTATAACCATAAAAAACGGCAGTAGCAATAAATTTATGTGTGTGAACACAAAAACTATTACAAGCTTGTTTTATGAAGACGGTATTTCACTGGTTTTCATTCTTAATGACAGAAAAGTTGATGGTATAAACGAACGAATATACAATACGAGCGGAGCATATATTCTTATGGCAAGTGAAGGAGATACTGTGTGTAATATTTCACGCAATCCCGAACTTGATGGTTTTGTATATGAAGATGTGTATAAAAAAGGAAACGAATCATATATCAAACTGAACGGAAAAACATATTTATTTCTTAATTCTGATAAAACTGCCAGAAGTAACTTTGTATTGTTGATACCAAGGAGTAATTTTTACAAGGAATTGATAAGCATTGTTTTAATTCATGTTATTATGCTCTTGGCGGTGGTTGCACTTGGTATTGTGATGTCGTTCAAATTTTCAAGTTTTCATTTCATGCCTGTTGAAACAATTATGAAGGCTTTGGATAAAGATAAATCGACCAAGGGAAAAAATGAATATACGCTTATTATAGACGCTATAAAATCTGCACGACAGGAGAAAAACTCATTAGATATAAAATACAAGAAGCAATCAATCCGTATGAGGAAGAATTTTTTGCGTCGTATTTTAAAAGGCGAAACAGAGTTGGCGTATAAAATAGACGATGGTCTTAAATTGTATGACATACAATTTGAACATCCGAACTATATGGTTCTTGCTTTTGAAATTACGGAGTTTAAAGATTTGTGGATGACAGCTAGCGACGATGTGGATTTTGATACTGCTATAATGGCATTAGATAATATAATAGAAGAAAAATTCAGTCAAAAATATATATGCTATACAACCGATATAGGTGAGCAATTGGTATGCGTGTTGAATTTTGATTCTGATGAGGACGATAATGTAGAAAATGATTTAATGGAAATATATGAATTTATCAAAGATTTCACACATAACAATCTTGGCTTTGACTTCAGTATGACAACCAGTTTGATAAAAAATAACAGGGATGAACTGTACGAGGCTTATAATGAGGCAATTTCGTGTTCTGAATATAATTTGATTTACGAGAAAAATGTTGTATTTACAAAAGATGTAGAGTTGTATGAATCTCATAATTTAAATGATTTTTATTTGCAGACAAGCCATCTGATTAACGAAATTGTATATAACAAGGATAAAGATATAGAAGATGAAATTGATGACTGGTGCAGGGAGTATTCGTCCAAAATGATAATGTTCCCCACAGTTTTGCAATATAAATTTCATAGCTTTGTAGATGCACTCATAAAAGAACTGCTTACTGCGAATTTAAGCGAAGAGGAGATAACGTCGTTTGTTAAGGAAATCAGTAAAGAGTTGAGGGCAGAAGACGGAACTCTGGAATTAAATGAAAAACTCGTTAAAATAACCGATAAATTCAGACATATACTAAATTCCGATAAAAAAGATGTCAGCGTTGTAGAAAGAATAATTGAGTATATAGAAAAGAATTATATGGATTTGGATTTGAACGTAACCAAAATAGCAAATCATTTTGATTTTAATGTTACATATCTTTCCAATCTGTTTAAAAAACGCACACACATCGGTATTTTGGATTTAATTAATAAAACGCGATGTGAAAAATCAGTTACTCTTCTTAAAGAAACAAAGTTAAGTATTAACGAAATAGCCCAAAAAGTCGGCTACCAGAGAGTTCATACGTATCTGAGGGTTTTTAAGAAATATTATTTCTGTACTCCTACAGATTACAGAAGAAAACTTTGCGGTAATGATAATGAGGAGTAAAGAAATATAATCAAAATATTAAAATTAAGTTAACACATTTACGAAAGAAGGGGTTAGATGTTTATATTGCCAGAGGTTAGAAAAGCAACGAATATATTCTTTGATTATTTTCCTACAAAGTTGCAAGCGGTTGTTTTCAGGTGCTGGGAAATGGTTCCTTGTGAAAGGATTGCATCTGTTTTGAAAACCACGCCTGAAAGAATTAAAAAAATTGCATTTGATATGGGTTTAAAAGAACAAAAAAATACAGATGAATGGATGACAAAAGGATATATAACTATCATAAAATCTATGTGGCATTTATTGCCGTATTCCCAACTGCTTGCACTTTTGGGGTGGGACGAAGAAAGGTTGGCGTATATTTTAAAAGAGGATGATTTTCTGGATATTAAATTAGGTGAATTTAAGCCTGATTGTGATGAGGTTTTATACAGAAAATTAACCGAGGAAGAAGTTAAAGCGACAGAAATCATAAAAAAAGCCATAGTTAATAGCAATATTGATTTTAATATGGAGAATGAGTCTGAATCATTTAAATTTTTTGAAAACAAGTATGCCGGCATCAAGCGAGAAGATGTTTTTGATGTAGTTGTAACAAGTGAATGGTGTATTGAAGATTTTACTGATAATAAGGATGTTAAACTCTTCGTGGATGACTTCAAAAAAGAAATATCGGACAGATTTAATGTAGAATTTACTGATAAATCCGATAAATCAATCAGACTTTATCTTGATAATAAATTAAAAAATGATGAAGAATATCACGAAATATACATAAGTAAAGATAACATTGATATTAAGGCTTTTTCTTCTGTAGGGATTATGCGAGGACTTTTCTATCTGTTGGAACTTACTCAAACTCTGGAAAAATTTACTTTCAAAATAAAAACATACAAAAGGAATCCAATTTTCAAAACAAGGTATATATACTCTTTTTGCGGGCTGTATAGTGATGTTTTGGATGTAGATGGTGAGAGATCTTTTCCGGAGAGTCTGCTTAAAGAGTATGCACGTAGAGGAATAAACGGAGTATGGATTCAGGCAGTGCTTTATAAATTGGTGGAATTTCCGTTTGACAAATCAGTATCTTCTGATTGGGATAAACGCCTAAAAAATTTGAAGAAACTTGCAGAGCGTGCATCAAGATATGGTATAAAAATTTATCTGTATATAAACGAGCCAAGGAGTATGCCAAATAAACTTTTTAAAAACCATCCCGAAATAAAAGGTCATGACTATGGTGATGGTAACGCAAGTATGTGTACTCTTACTGATACGGTTCAGGAATACTTAAAATCGGCACTACAAACAATTTTAAAAAATGTTCCTAAACTGGGTGGTTTTTTCTGTATTACGAGGTCAGAAAATCGTACTAATTGTTATTCCAGAACCGACGATAATCCTGTAAATTGTCCGCGATGCAGTAAGGAAAAAGCAACAACAGTTATTGCAAAAACAATAGAAGTTATGGCGAATGCAGTTTATGAATTAAATCCGGATATTAAATTTTTTGCCTGGGACTGGTCGTGGAGTTCCGTCTTTGATGAAGAGGAAATTAAGGAGATTCTTGAAAATATTCCTCGTTTTGTCATTGTTCAGTGTACAAGTGAGCACAAACTTAATTTTGAAATCGGCGGAATTAAAAACAGGGTGAATGATTATACATTATCCATTCCCGGCCCAAGCGAGTGGACAAAGAAAATATGGAAAATAGCAAGAAATACAGGTCATGAGTGTTCGGCGAAGGTACAGATAAACAATTCATGGGAATGTTCTACTGCACCGTTTTTGCCTGTTTATGATACTATATTAAAACATATGGAAAATCTGTCTTCGGAAAAAGTTCAGCATATTATGCTTTCGTGGACATTGGGGGGATATCCTTCAGACAATATCAGTATCGCATCGTCTTTCTTCTTTTCTGATAATGACAAAACAGGGGATGCTGCATACTACGATGTTTTGAATAACGCTTATGGTGAGCACGCATCTACAATTAAAAAAGCAGTATCTTTATTCAGTAAAGCGTTTTCTGAATTCCCCTTTGACATTGAGACAGCATATGTGGGGCCGCAGAATTTGGGTGTAGCAAACATATTGTTTGAACAACCCTCTGGTTTTGAGGCAACTATGACGTGCTATCCTTATGATGACATTGATTTATGGAGGAGCGTATATCCCAGAGATGTATTTGCACGCCAGTTGGAAAAGTTGTGTAACGAATGGGAAAAAGGTCTTGAACTAATTAAAGATATACCTGACTGTGAATTTAAAGACATGAGTTTTTATGGATATTCTTTATTTAAATCATCATATAATCAGGTGAAATATTATATTGAACGTGATAGTAGTAAAAACAAAGATAGAATGAAACAAATTATACGGGAGGAACAGAAACTTGCTTCGTTTGTATATGGGATAATGCAGCGAAATTACACCATTGGTTATGAAGCGGCAAACCATTATTATGTCACGAAAACTATGTTGTTAGAAAAAATTATACAGTGCGAATATTTGTTAAATAAATAGCATAAATGGCAACTTGTTTTGTAAGTTGCCATTTACAAATTTTACTGAATCGGACAAGGGAATCAGTAAAGAGTTGAGAGCGGAAGGCGGTAATGATAGTAAGGATCAAAAAAATATAACGAAAATATTAAAATAAATTTCCAAATCAATAAAAATGTAAAGAATAAAAAAAAAAGGAAATTGACAGTTTAGAGTTGCGGGTGATAGAATCGGTTTACAGATTGGAGGAAACACACATGCTAACAAAACACTCAAAGCAAATGAAATTGCAACCTGTTTATTCAAAAAGTTTAGGAGAGCGCATAAAAGACGACTTTAAGCGTAACTGGACATTATACCTATTGGTGTTGCCCGTGTTTGTTTATTATGTAATTTTTATGTATCTTCCCATGTTCGGGATTGTAATTGCATTTCAGGACTTCAAGTTTTCTGCGCGGTACAATTTTATCGGAAATATATTGCATAGTGATTTTATTGGTTTTGACCATTTTAAATCATTATTCAGCAGTATATATTTTAAACGAGTATTTTCAAATACTGTTCGTATAGGTGTTATAACACTTGTATGTTCGTTCCCTGTTCCTATAATTCTTGCGATAATGATGAACGAACTCAGAAACGAAAAGTATAAAAAGACCACACAGGTAATGAGTTATCTGCCTCACTTTATATCTATGGTAGTTGTGTGCGGTATGATAAAGGACTTTACCAGCGACAAAGGATTTATTACTATTATCCTGTCTGCCATACTTGGTAAAGAGCCGATGTCTATGCTCAATAATGCAGATTTGTTTTTGCCGGTATATGTAATAAGCGGAATCTGGCAAAATGCAGGTTGGGGAGCAATCATTTATACTGCAGCACTTTCTGCGGTAGATCAGTCGCTTTATGAAGCCGCTGCTATTGACGGTGCAGGACGTTGGAAGCAGACACTTCACGTTACACTTCCGAGCATATTACCCACAATAGTTATTATGCTTATTTTGGAAACAGGCAGCGTTTTGAATGTATCTTACGAAAAAATACTTCTTCTATACAATGAGTTAACCAAGAGCAAGGCTGAGGTAATCAATACTTTTGTATATCAGCGCGGTCTTATAAACAGAGACTGGAGTTTCTCTACTGCGGTAAGTTTGTTCAATTCAGTTATAAGCATTATAATGGTGCTCACTGTTAATAAAATTTGTAATAAGTTGACAGAAACAAGTCTTTGGTAAGGAGGAGAATTATGTTACATCAAAGGACATTAGGAGAGAAAATTTTCAATATATTCAACATATTCCTTATGCTTTTCATAATGGTTGCGTGTATATATCCCGTGTATTATGTAATAATGGGTTCCTTAAGTAGTTCGGAATTGCTTATGGCTCATAGGGGTCTGCTTTTAAAACCGCTTGGTTTTTCATTAGATGCATATAAAGAGATATTTGAAACAAATGATATTGTACTTGGTTTTAAAAACACATTTTTTATATTAATTGTAGGTGTTACAGTCAATATCGTACTTACTGTAATAGGCGGATACTTTTTATCGCGTAAAAGAGTAATGTGGCGCAGTTTGCTGATGGTTATGGTAGTTATTACTATGTATTTTCACGGCGGAATGATACCTACATATCTGGTTGTAAGCGGTATTGGACTTGAAAATTCTCTTTGGGCGCTTATACTGCCTACAGCAATCAACACATTTAATCTTATAATTATGCGAACAGGCTTTCAGGCAATACCTGATGAATTGGATGAAGCCGCAAGAATTGACGGTGCAGGTCATTTAACTATACTATTTAAAATATATGTGCCGTTGGTAAAAGCAACAACAGCCGTACTTATATTGTATTATGCGGTTGCTCATTGGAATGCATGGTTTAATGCAGCTATTTATTTGAAAAAAAGAAATTTGTATCCGATACAACTTATTCTTAGGGAAATACTTATTCAAAGCAGTACAGAAAACTTTACATCCGGTGCTGATTCCGGTGATGTAGTGGCTATTGCAGAAACCATAAAATACGCACTCATTGTTGTTACAACATTGCCTATACTTTGTCTGTACCCGTTTTTACAGAAGTTTTTTGAAAAAGGTGTAATGATAGGCTCTGTAAAGGGTTAATAAATAATATAAATAATAAGGAGGTAAAATTATGTTCAAAAAAGTTGTTGCGGTTGTTTCAGCAGTTACAATGTGTCTTTCTCTGTTTTCAGGATGTGGAGAAAGAGAACTTGTATCATCTGAAATAACCGGAGAATTCGGTAAAGGAGAGATTTCATATCCTTTGCAAACAGATGCAGAGGTTACTTTCTGGGCATATATCAACCCAAATCTTTTGAAATCTTGCCCTAATCTTAATGAATCTGCCTATGCAGCGGATTTGCGTGAGCAAACAGGTATAAATGTAACATTTGTATCACCTGCTATGGGTACTGAAGACGAAAGTTTTGCACTTTTGTTCTCGTCGGATGATATTCCCGATATTATAGGCGATGGAGCAAGTAAAGATGTTACGGGCAACGGTGCCGACGGTGCAATTGAAGAAGGATTTTTGTTTGATATGACAGACTATATTGAAGACTATGCACCGAATTACTATAAAGTTTTAAAAGAAAATCCATTTTTTGACAGGTCTGCCAAATCAAACTCCGGCAGATATTGGACATTTGCAAATATGTCGCATACAGTTCCTTATCAAGGTGCTATAGTACGTAAAGATTGGCTCGACGATTTAGGTTTGCCTTTGCCTGAAACCATTGAAGAATGGTACATAACCCTTAAAGCGTTCAAAGAAAAGAAAGGTGCAACTGCTCCGTTTGCTTATTTGAATTCTACTTTCTTTAAATCCGGTGTTTTGGAAAGTGCGTATGACACTTCAACAAGTTTTTATTTAGATGGCGACACCATAAAGTTTGGTCCGCTTGATGCCTCATATAAAGAATTTGTAAAAGAAATGGCAAAATGGTATGCTGAGGGACTTATAGATAAGAACATTGCTTCTTCAGACAGTAAAAGCCTTGACGCAAAATTCTTAAACGGCGAAACAGGCATGACAATCGGTTACGCTTCAAGTTCAATCGGCAGATGGATGCAATCTAAAAAGGCAGACAGTCCTATGGATATTTCTGCTGTAAAATTCCCCGTACTCAATAAAGGTGATGAACCTGCAATATATGGCGGAAACATTACCACTTATAACGACTATGCATCAATTAGCGCAAACAGCCAGAACAAAGAACTTGCTATGCGACTTCTGGACTATAGTTTCAGCGAAGAAGGTATGCTTCTGCACGATTACGGCAGAGAAGGTGTAAGTTACGTAATGGAAGACGGCAAACCCAAATTTACTGATGTAGTACTTAATAACCCCGATGGTTTGTCAATTTCAGAAGCACTTTACTATTACTCTCAGCAAGGACCCGGCTGGTTGCAGAATGATGCTTATTTGCAGCAGATAAAATTGCCTCAGCAGTTTGAAGCAACAAAAATCTGGGAAAAAGACACTTCTCACCAATTGCCAAGATTCAGCATTGCCGGTAAGGAAAATAAAGAATTTACAGACATTATGCTGGACGTAGAAACCTATATTTCAGAAACAGTGCTTTCTGTAATCTGCGGTCGTTTGCCAATCAGTACTCTTGATGAAATGGATGCAACTCTAAAATCAATGAATATTGAAAGGGCCATTCAAATTCAGCAGGAAGCCTATAATATATTTGTTAAATAATTTACAGAGAAAGGAATAAAATTTATGAAAAAAATCATTTCATTATTTTTAACAACTTTGCTTGTACTTTCAATGTGTTCAGTTCCGGCATTAGCCGCAGATGTATACACCCCCGTAACAGTTGAGGGTGGAGAGTATGGTCCCAGTACCATAGTTGAAGATATGGTGCTTGACGGATCCAGCAGTGACTTCCCTGCTACAGTTAGCGGAACAACTACAACATTTAATGCCAATATGAATAAGTATGCCGACGATGGTACTGAAGGAAATGCTTCGGGCAGTAGCAATAACATTACTTCCAATAAAAGCAGTCTTGTTCATAAAAACCTTGATTATGTAGAAGTTACTTATGATATTACTTTCAGCGGAAAAATCGGCGGCGATGACAGATGGGCACTCGGTCTTGGTCTAAAAACCTTTAACGACAACAACCTTAATTGGGCATTAAACGGAGATTACTTAATGGATTCACCTTTAATGCACACAGCATCATCAACAATGGGAACACACAGTGTTAAGATTGCAATCACTTACGGTGCTACCCAAACCACTGTTACCACTTACGTGGACGGTGTGCAGAACTATACCGGTACAAAAGACTTTGTTCCTGCTGCCGATCAAAAAAGAGGCATTGGTTTAACTCCTTATCAGAAACTGGCTGCCGGTGAGGATAAGGAAATTGATGCTGCAACAACAGGTTTGCAAGCAACAATTTCCAACCTTGACATTAAGGAATACTGCATTGACGCACAACTGCAGGAATTTTCAAGTGAATATACACTGGCAGACAACGTTAATATCAGTTATAACGTTCCTGCCGGTGCAGAAAGTGCAGAACTTAAGGTTGCCGGCAAAAAGGCAGCGCGCGTAACTACTTCCGGTTATTATGTTACAACAGTTGACCTTTCAGAATTTATTGGGTTCTGGGGAAAAGTACCAGTAGAATTGTATGTTGACGGCGTACTTGCAAAATCTTCATATTTTGTAGTTAATGAAACTCCTGCAACTGTATCTTTGGGAACAGAAAATTTCGATAAAGCAAGTTACAGCACTGACGATATGATTATTTATGATAATGGTAGTTCAAGAGAAGCAATTAAATCTGAACATATAGATAATACTGATATACTGGGCAACAGTACAGGAAAGTTTAAAATACATAAAGATCTCCACACTGCTTCAAATCAGGCGTTATTCAGAAAAGATATCAACGAGGTATACGATGATATAAAAAATGATGTTTTTGAATTTGAATTTGATGCTTGTGCTCCAGAAAGCAGCAATGTCAGAATGGGTATATTGACAGAGTCTTATTACGTAAAATCAGGTGCTTCAGAGCCTACCAGTGGTTATTATGGCAGTAAAGATGGATATGTTGATGGTTGGTCATATAAAAGAATGTCTAATAATGGTGAAATTGCAAATACTACTAAACGTCTGAACACAGGTGCATGGACCCACTTTAAGATCTCCTTGAACATGAAAGATGGAAAGTTTAGAATATACAACGCTGATGGCGTAATACTGGATGAAGTAACTTACAAACCAAATGGTATAAGCCGTATAGGTTTAGCGTTTAACTATGATAGTACTTCAAAGAATGCTAACGGACTAATTTATATTGACAATCTCACATTCAGCAAATACTCACCGGCTACAGCGGCAAGTGTTGAATCTGTAAGTGTTGACGATGATAATGATATAACTATAGCATTCGACAAGGCTTTTGCTGATTCTGTTGATGCAAATGAAGTAGTAAGTTTCTCTCAGGGGGATGCTAACGCATCATTCAGCGCTGACAGAAAGAGCATCACAATTTCCCCTGTTGGCAACATAACAGCAGCAGACGCTTTAGTAACTATTGATAAAACTGCTTTAGGTTCAGGCGCGGATATGGTTATACCCGTTTCCTTTAAAGAGTTTATGGGTGTAAGCATTGAATATAATGAATCCTCTCGTACTTATACAGGAACCGTTCATCTTAAAACAGGAAAAACAGGTAATATAGGTAAGATTTATATGGCAGTTTACAACGGTGATGCTCTTGAAGATGTTGTTACTGAAGATATCGTAGTAACATCGTCTGACGACGTTTACACTTGTCCCTATACAATGCCCGAAGATGCGTCATATACAGTTAAAATGTTTGTGTGGGATGCCAACCTGACACCGTATGTTGATGTGGTGGATTGATTTTGAAAAAGAATATACTTTTCAATCCTTATTTTACTGACACGTATTAACTTATGAGTTTTATGGGTATCCAGATATTTGGATACCCATAAGTGCTTTTTTCTGTGAAAATATAAACAAACGAAAAAATAAGAAATTGACCGAAAAAACAAGTGGATGTTAAAATGAATATATGAAACGGAGGATATGTATATGCTTAATATTATACGAAAATGCAGCAGTATGAATTATGAATTTAAAAGTGTCTTTATAATGCTTTTATGTTGTTTTATGGTTCTTGTTTCTTTAACTCCTGATGTTGCATATGCTGAATCCGAAAATATTATGAATGGAGAAACAATTGTAATTGAAGCAGAAGATACGCTTTACTCGAATTCTTCACAGCCTTTTTATACAGGCAGTGCATCGGGCAAGTATGTACTTAATGTAGCGGGAAGTGGTATAACTTCCGCTTCAAATATGAATATCAATCCTTCGTGCATAGCATCTTTTACGGTTAACAAATCTTCTATGTACGCAATCTGGATTTATGCCAACGTGTCCTCTTCGTGCACACTTTTATACGACCTTAACGGCGACGGTAATATAAAAAGCATTGATTTGAGCAGTTCCAGTATATATAAATGGTACCGTCTCACAAATAACACGATGTACACACCCGGCTACAAAGAGATTCATTTAACACCTTCAAATAACATTTATATTGATAAAGTAATTATAACTTCTGACCTTAACTATGTTCCTACTGATGCGGCAAGTGTGCCGAACGCAACTTTTAAGTCATCATATTTTACGGTTGAACCGGTAGAGATTTTCCCTGAAAAAAACGTCCATCCAAGACTTTATATAACAAAGGAAGACATCCCTCAGATAAAACAAAAACTTAAAGACGGTTTTTTTGCAGACGATTGGACTAACATTGTTGCAAATGCAAATATGGATATAGACTCTCTGTTACCTGAAAGCAGCGCTTCGTACGGGAATTATTCCTCTTATACGGATATTCTTCTTCACAGAGCGTTTATGTATGCTCTCGGCGAAGTTGACGCAACCCATGCGGATAAAACCGTTAAAGAAATGATGAACTTTATTTCAACTGTGAAATTCGATAAAAATGATATAACGTTTGATTCCCGTAATATGGGCAGTACCATGGTAATGGCTGCTTGTGTTTATGATTGGTGCTACGACAGACTCAGCGATGCAGATAAGACATATATCATTCAATGTCTTAAAAAAATTGCTTCACATACTACTGTTGGTTATCCTGCCGTAAACCGCAGTTATGTTGTTTCGCTGGGTCTGGAAAGCCATATATACAAAGACCAATTGGCAGTTGCTATAGCAGTTTATGATGAAGACCCAGATTGGTACAATCACGTTACGTCCATTATTTTTAATAAATTGCTTCCTACTAAAAATTTCTTTAATTCTTCGGGGTGGGATACCTCGGGTTCCGATTACGGCGGAGGACGAAACAAAGGTGCTGTTACTGCCGAGTATATGTTCAGAGCATTAGGATATGAGGGCAGTATATTTGCAGATAACTACACAGACGTTCTCTATACTCATCTGTACAACCGCCTCCCGGACGGAGTATGGTTTAAAGACGGCGACGATTCAAGTTGGGATACGCATAAGCCGGACACCCGTGCAAATCCGGCATCTTATAACTGGATTCTTAACTATCTTGGAAATAATTATAATGACCCTTACCTTGCACGGCAAGGTTTACTCAATTATGCATGGAGAGACCGCTCTCGTAACAAATTGGAATCTGCCCACGAATTGAATGAAATTCTTAATATAGATTTAACAACAGAAGTTAAAGAAATAACGGAACTTCCGCTTACGCATTTTACAAAGTATCCTATATCTTCAATGACGGCACGCACAAGTTGGCAGAATGGATTAAATGCTCCCACGGCGATGGTTAATGTCAATATGCGTGAGGTTACAGTAGGCGACCATCAGCACGCAGATATAGGCGGATTTCAGTTGTATTACAAAGGTATGCTGGCTCTTAACAGCGGATTATACAGATATTCGACTGATCACTACAATAATTATCAGAGACGTTCTATTGCGCATAATGTTGTGCTGGTAAAAGACCCGGACGAGAATTTCGGAAAATATGTTAATGACGGTGGTCAGAAGATTATTGATTTATTTGGTAATGCACGGCAAGACTTTAATAATGTTCAGCAATCTATTAACTCAGGTGAATGTATAACTGCTAAAGATACGGTGTACTACTCAGGTCCCGATACCTACCGTCCCGAATTTTCATACATATCGTCTGATATTTCTTCCGCTTACAGCGACAAGATAAATGAATATAAGCGCAGTGCCGTTTTTGTAAATACTGAAAATGAAAATTACCCCGCACTGTTTATTGTATATGATAATCTTCAATCCTCGAATGCACAGTTTAAAAAGACGTGGCTTTTGCATAGTGAGGAAGAACCGCAGTTTGCCGACGGAAATAAAGTAGTTATTACTAGAACTACCAACGGACACAACGGAAAACTTGTAAATAAAACGTTAGTTCCCTCTGCTGATAATACTGAACTTATCAAAATCGGTGGAGAGGGAAAAGAATTCTGGGTGGGAGATGAAGAAACCGGTAAAAATTACCCTGTTTCATCTAATGACGGAACAGTTCCCGATATGGGCAACTGGCGCGTGGAATTATCACCCGTTACACCTTCTTTGGACGATGCGTTTTTAAATGCTATGTATGTTACAGATGCAGATTCGAATTTGCCCGAGTTACCCATTTCTTCCGATGAAACCGATTTGCTGTATGGCGTTTATGCTTTGGATAAAGCGGTTTATTTTGCAAAAAGCAGAGAAAGCATCAGTACGCAATTCAGTTTTACTTTACCTGAAAATGGATTTGAAAATACAGACTGCTTTATTGCCGGATGCAGTCAGGGCAAGTGGCGGATTACAGGCAATAACACAAACATTGTTGTTGAAATCGGAGCAAACAACAACTCATTTGCCCTTGAATTACCTTCCGGAACTTATACAGTTGTTCCTGTAAGTTCAGATACACAAGTTACTCCTTTACCTTTAAAAACATCTGAAAAAGAGAATTTTGGTGATTTCATTATAAGAAGAAACAACAATCTTATGTATTTACCAAAACCCACAAAAATAATTGACGGTATACAATATGTTGCAATTGACGGATTATTTACTCAGTTGGGTGCTCAAATAACACAAAAAACAGATACTGCTGTAACATTCTCTGTTGGCACAAATGTTATAACAGTAACTGCAGATACCAATGTATATACGTTAAACGCCACAGAAACAAAAACGGCAAAGTATAACATAAAAATGATTGACGGCGAAATATATGCTTCTTTGAACGACTTTAGTTCTTATCTTGGAATAACGGATATCCGTTATTACGACAAAGCAAAACTTTTAGAGTTTGCTCAGTAAGGGGGGATGGAAAATGACAAGATTAATAAAAATAATATGTATTTTGATTGTTCTAACTATGTGCACATCCTTTTCAGTACATGCTGAAAACACCCTTGTCAAAACCGGAGATTATATAAATTTTGGTAAGTATGATGGTGAAAACATTATATGGCGTGTTGTAGAAGAAGACGAATATGGCTTGATTCTGCTATCAGAAAATATTCTTGAAATTAAAGCCTTCGACAGTAATTCTTCAAGATGGGGGACATCATCACTGCGCCAATGGCTCAATTCAGAAAACGGATTTCTTTCCAACCAGAATTTCTCTGAAGGAGAACGTGCAGTTTTGTTTTCTCATACGTATAAAACGGTTCTTAATGAAAGTTTGAGTTCTGATTCATCATCGGGAGAAACTGCTCATCTTTATAATAGATTTGTTGAAAGTGCTTTAAAAAATTATGATAATGCTTATGCAGAAACACTTAGTGATAAAGTGTTCTTACCATCTGTAAGTGATATTGAAAATATCAGTTCAAATATTTATGAGTTTGGTGTTAATAATGTAATTTCTTCTCCATCAGTAAAAATGTGGGAGAAATACAAGACCAACTATGAAAATATGAAAAAGAGCGGTGGATGGTATTATTGGCTGAGGGATTCCATGTTTGGAAACGGAGAAAGAAACAGATGTGTATTCCCTGATGGCTTTGTAGGATACAGGCAATCTTCCTCATCTGACATAGGTATAAGACCTATGTGTTGCATCGATAAGGAAAGCTTTGGTGTTGCTTCCGGAAAAGGTACCAAAGACGCTCCGTATCAGATAAGCGATACAGATTATATTTCGATTTATTCCAATTGTGATTACGGAATGGCGTATAATCCTGCAGAGATAATAGTAAGTACTAATTATTCCGGCAGTTGTACTGTTAACATTTACAATAACGGCGACCTTGTTGCTTCGGATGTAAATGATATATTCAGTGTGAATTTAGAAAAAGCCGAAAATGTATTTACTGCACAACTTCTTGACGAAAGCGGAGATGTGGTTTTATCTTCTGAACCTTTAATAATCTACGGATTGGCTTATAATGAGATTAAAGCTATAACCAATTATGATTTTAACGAATCAATAAGCAACAAAGTATTAGAGGTGTGTGAATGGGTTGACATAGATGAAGAAAGAGGAAAAGCCGCTTTACTGAAGGCACCTGCAAGAAAGAACAATACTTTGGTGGCAGGTAACTATTCGTCAAAAAAGCCGTGCGCATACATAAATGTTGATTTGCGTTTTGATACAATGTATACCTGTGAAAAAGTCCCTATCCAATTTAACGTGCAACCATTAGGTTATATTCAACCAATTATTATTGATAAAAACGGGTACTTAAGTTTAAATCTTATTTCTGTCGACAGCGGAGTTAAAATGAAACTTAATCAGGGTCAATGGTACAATTTCAAAATCCTAATAGATGAAAGTGAACTTACTATTACTGTTGCAGTAGATAATGTTGTATTGTGCAAAGATGCTCCGATGTCTGTCGAATTTGATTATGTGAAGTACGTTACTATTAATAATATAAATTATTCTTCCAACAGTGAAAATGATATTTACATAGACAATCTTTATGTTGCCGAAGTAGATAAATACAAGGAAGAAGTAAGTTTGTGTTTGTACGATATGGGAAGTAACAGAACGCAGGTTATTCTTGTGAATAATTTGACGGACCCCATTGATGCAGAACTTATACTTTGTTCATATGACAAAGAAAGCAATCAAATGCTTGATGTATTGGTTACCCCTGTTAGTCTAGAAAAGGAAGAAATATATTCCCATACGTTTACGATGGACTATACAAAAAGCGAAGATAATTATCTTTATGGATTCATTTGGAAAGATCTTAACGTATTAACACCTTTGGTTCCTAAGGTGCTGGAACGCTGAAAGATATAAAATTAAAATAAAGGAGTATACATGATGAAAAAAATATTTACTTGCAGCATTGCATGTGTTCTTTCTGTTATTTTCACAGTTAGTGCTTATGCAACATCAATAAGTGTTAAAGATTCTGCTTCTGATGTGGTTTGTGTTACTGGAGATGCACCAGTGCACAATCAGCCAGTAACACTTGTTGTGTTAAACCCCGGTTATGACATCGGAAATTTGACAAGCAATGATTATGAGGCACAGACAGATGCTATTCAGTATTTTAATATGGAATATCCCATAGACGGAAAATATTCTTTTGATGTTCCTATGCACAATGCTGGTGGCATAGAAGGCGGAGATTATCAGTTTATCGTTACTGTAGGTGATGAAAAGGTTTATGATGACGACTATTCATTTTATTTTAATGATGTTAAACTTGGCATTATCAACACAGTAAATACTCAATCACCAATTACAAATGTTACTTTAACAGACGCATACACAAAATTCAGTTTAAATAAATTTGAACTTTATCAAAATGGTAATAAAGCAAATATATTATCCGCTTTATCGCAACTTAAACAAAACAGAAACGGAGTTCCGTTTGAAAATGATGTTAATAAATTTGACTTGACACTTCGTTGTGCGGCTCTTTTAAGTGCATTTAATACATCTAATTCTAACTTGTTAGTTAAAGACGGTATCTTGATGTACTCTGATTTGCTCGGGATTGAGGATCAACAGTACTGGAAAGATTATATTGATTGTGTAAAACCTGACGGTAAAACAAAACTCAATGCTGACCTTATCGGCAAATCATATGCCAGTATCGAAGAAATCAGTTCATCTTTGAGGGAATTGGTTGCGTATTATGGTTTAATTAATTATAAGGTTAACGGATTTGGACATATGGATACGTTTTTTGTAAATTATGCAGATGTATACGCTAAATATGGATTTGAAACTTACAAACTTACAAGTGATAACAAAAACTTAATTTATTCAAAACTTGCCGACACAAACACAACTAATTTAGCAGACCTTGCCATTGCGTTTAACAGCCTATTCGAAGAAAATGGCGGGGGAGGCGGCTCTACCGGCGGTTCTTCCAACGGTGGTTCTTCTTACTATCCGTCTGCAGGAGGAAACGCATATATAACACCGGAAATCGGTTTTGATGATATTGAATCTGCTGAATGGGCAAAAGATGCTATTATGACTCTTGCAGAAAAAGGTATTATTAACGGAAAAGCAAATAGAGTATTTGCGCCTAATGATTATGTTACAAGAGCAGAATTTTTAAAGATGCTTATTTCGGCACTTGAAATCACAGGTTCAAATGCAGAGTGTGGATTTTTAGATGTTTCAAATCACTGGGGAAAATCTTATATTGCCAATGCTTTTGAAAATGGAATTGCAAAGGGAGTAACAGAGAGTCTTTTTGAACCGGACGGAGTTATAACAAGAGAAATGGGTGCCGTTTTTTCAGACAGAGCCTTGAATAATAAAGGGATTTCACTTGAAAAAGACAGCATGATTTTTGCAGATGATACTGCAATCAGCGAATACGCAAAAGAAAGTGTATACAATTTAAAACTTGCCGGTATAATCGGCGGAGTGGGCGATAATATTTTTAATCCCAATGGAATAATGACCCGTGCTCAGGCGGCTAAAATGATATACGAAGTAATGATTTACAGTGAGGGGGAATTAAAAGATGAATAAAAACAGAATTTTTGCTTTGCTTATATGCGCATCTTTATTATTAACTTCTTTTATTATGCCAACCGCAGTATTTGCAGAAGACGTTGTTGAAGAAGAAAGTAGCGCAAACATAGATTTACTAAAAACCCTCGGTGTTTTTCCAGCAGATTTAATGCCGGGTATGCCTTTAACAAGAAATGACCTTGCACGTATTTATTTCCGCATTCTTATGCCGGAGCAGGCGGATGCAGAATATATACCAGTTGAAAACCATTTTTCCGACCTTGGCGATGAACATTTTGCCGCGAATTTTGCAGCACAGATGGGAATTATGAACGGTCGCGGTGACGGAACATTCAATCCAAATGGTACATTATCATATAACGAGATTGTAAAAACACTGGTATGTTTTCTCGGTTATAAAGATATAGCAGAATCTAAAGGCGGTTATCCATTCGGATACATTATGTGTGCAACAGAGTTAGGCTTTTCTTCGCTTGCTGATAGCCAAAACATAGTATCAACTGATGTGGCAGCAGCATTGTTTATAATTGCTTCAAATGTGGATTTGATGGAAGTTGAGTCTATATCTGAGGAAGGAGTAAAATACAATAAAACTCAAAAAAACTATCTTGAAAAGTATTTGAATATTTATTTGCTTGAAGGTATTGTAACAGCAAACTATCTTGATAATATTTATGAAACAGGAAAAACTTCAAGATTTCATTTTGTAAATATCGGCAATACCGAGGTAGAACTTACAGAGGATAATCTTTCTTTAAGAAATTATATTGGCTATAACGTTAAGGCTTTTGTATCTAAATATGAAGTAACTGATACATCTTTACTCATTTGGTACGAAGTTTTTGATACAAATGAATATAAAATAGACAGTGCAAATTTTGGCGGATATAATGAATCCACTAATAAAATCACTTATTTCACAGAAAAGGGAAGGGAAAAAAGTTTTGATATTAACGGTGCATATGTAATTTACAATAATTCATTATGTGAATCCTACGAAGAACATATAATCAATCCTTTTCTTGATCCGACTTTAGATGCAAGTATCACTCTGCTCGACAATAATGATGATTCTGAAATTGATGTTGTTATTGTGCGTGCTTATAGAAGTTACGTAATTTCGAAAATTGTTGATGGAAAAATTTACAACAAGTATCATCCGTCAGTAATATTTGATATTAAAAATTTTGAAGACGGCGATTATGCACTTACTAATGTTAACGGCGCTACTATTCCTGTTTCAACGCTTGAAGAAGGCGATATTATAAGTGTACTTACCGATAAAGACGGTAATATAAGAGAAATTATAGTTTCTTTGGATTTTTATGTTGGCAATGTATCTGAAATAAGATATGACTCCAGTTCGGCAAGCGGAATAATTGTTGATAAGCAATACTTTGAATTTGCATCACGTTACGCGACGGAGTTTACCCAGTCGCCAATGTTTGATGTGGGCGACAAAGTTAAATTGTTTTTTGATTTCAACCGTAAGGTTTGCAATATTGAAACAGAAGCATACGCATCTGTAGCAATAGGATATCTTATTGATATGGTTATAGACACACACAATATAAACGATACAGTTGATATAAGGATTTTAACCAATACTGGAGATATGCTTATTACAACATTAAATGACACTTTAAAAGTCAATGAGACTAAAGTTGATGCCAAAGATGTTTTTGATATAGTTGGCTATGCAACAAACGGTGTTGATATTAAACGTCAGGTTATAAAATATGAATATGATCATACAAAAGATTGCATTACATCTATTGATACGGTTAATGAGAGTATAGATGAAACAAGCGACGGATTCTATCAATACAAAAATGTTCCTGTTGATGCACTGAAACGCTTCAGGACATCTACTAAAAGTTTTGATGCCAAATTACTGTTAGCGTCTAATTCTATTGTTTTTGTGGTTCCTGATGAAGCAGACAGAAAGAATATGGAATCTTATGAAACGTTTGATTCTAGTTTTTTCAAAGACGGTACTAATTCCTATACAATAGAGGCTTATGGAAGTCAGGCATACAACCCTGTTGCAGAGGCTGTTGTAATTAAATTGGCAGCCGGTGCAACTATAACAAGTATACGACAAAAAAGCACCCATATGGTAATATCTAAAGTAAATCAGATTTATGAAGATGGAGATATTAAATACAGTTTTACCGGATATGTAAGCGGAACACTGTATACGTATAATTGTAAAGATGAATCGCTGTTTTATATTGCAGAGGGAAATACTGCACCTGATGTCGGCGATGTTGTGTGCTTTGGATTGGACAGATTTAACGAAATAGTTACTGTGGATTATCTTTATGATGCTTCAGAGAAAAAACTTGGAAGTCAATTTACATCCAATCCCACAGACTCAAATCTGTATGCAAATTACAGATACTTTACAGCAGACGTCAAATTTTTTGATGATATATCTATGACGCTTGAAATCCCGAGTTATTTATTCGGCGAAGATCCAATTATTGAACATTATCCTGCGTCCGGACTTACTATTTATGAATATGATACGTCAGCACGTACACCTGAGATAAAGGTTGCAAATTCTTCGGTTTTGCATGATGATATAACTAACAATTATCCGGCAAAAGTATTCTTATATTCATATCAGGCAAGACCTAACTTTATAATAGTATTTCATGAATAAAAAAGATGAAGGAGGAATCTTATGAAACGGTTTATTGTATTTTTAGTTGCAGTTTCTATGATTTTATCGGTATTTTCTGCTTATGCGGCCAGACCGATAATATTTGAAGAAAAAATTGAAAACCCTGAATTATCACTTCCTATAAGTGAAAATATCATTATGAAAAACGGTTCGGTAGTTCTTGAATTTGAAGATATGTCCTATGATGACTGTATGGCGCAGGTAGACGACACCGACGCATCAGGAAGAAAAGGCTTACAACCTATTGGTAGTGCATGGCAGCAAAGCGCCGATGCCTTGCTTGTAGGACCGTGTATTACAGCAAAAATGATTGTTTTAGATGAGGCTACATATAGCATATGGATAAGGACCAGAGCTCCCGGAGCTGCCACTTATCACGCATGTTTTGTGGACGCTGCTGACACAGGTAATTTCACGAGATTTCAGATGGATTATCCGGAAGCGGACGGTAAATATGTATGGCATAAGATTGCTTCGCAGAAAATGCTTCCTGGTGTTAATAAAGTTAGCATTAAATACAATCAAAACACTACTATATACGATAAGATGATTGTTACTTCAAATGCGAATTTTACGCCTGAAGGCGCTGATGCTTCTCCGTTTAATCAAGTAGAAGAAAATACAGAGGTAAGTACTAATCTTGATGTTATACCAATATTCCCGAAAGTGGGAGAACACCCCAGACTTTACTTTAAAGCGGAGCATATTCCTGCTATTAAAGAACAACTTAAAACGCCTGCATTCAGCAGAACATATGAAAATATACAAAAGGATGCCAACATAGAAATAATAGGCAAACTTCCTGAATCAAATACAAAATATTCTTCTTACAGCAATTATATTAACGCTTTTGTAAGTAAAGCATTTTTATATGCACTTGGCGAGAAAGATGCATCTGTTGCAAAAGATACCATCAAGCAACTTAGAGATTTCATAACAACTGTCACATTTAATATGGAGGATTCAACCGTTAGTACTCAGCAGGTTGGCGGTGTTTTAACAACTACTGCTTGTGTATATGACTGGTGCTATGACCAACTTACCGAAGATGATAAACAGTTTTTTGTAGAAAAATTACCTGAAATTGCAAATTCAGAGGCATCCCATATCGGTTACCCGCCTACAAGACGTGGATTTTTGATTTCTCAGCCGACAGAGCAGTTGATTTACAGAGATCAACTTTGCCCGGCAGTTGCGTTGTATGATGAATTCCCCGAATGGTTTAATATTGCTGCTACAATCATCTTTGAAGAAATACTTCCGTTCCAGCATTTCCAGTTGCAGTCAAACTACCATACATCGGGTAGTGCTTATACAAACGGACGTACAAACGGTATAGAATATGTAGATAAAATATTCTCTGTTTTAGGAAATAATGATGGAATTGTTACCGATGGATTTTTAAACCTTTATTATAAATGGATATACGACAGACTCCCGGGTGGATTATGGTTTAAAGACGGTGATGACTGGCATTGGAATACTTATGTAGCAAATACCCGTGCGGTTAATCAGAAAAAGCATTTCCTGTATGTCGGTTCATATTATAAAGACCCGTACCTGCTTAATCAGGGAATTCTTGATTTGGAGCGTTCAGGATATGACTTTAGTTTGCAAGAGTTTGTTATGTTTATAGGTCAGGATATAAATAATAAAGATATTGCACATGTTACAGATTTGCCACTGACACGCTTTACAGACTATCCGCTTACTACTATGACGGCACGTACAAGTTGGCAGGACGGCTTAAATGCTCCTACCGCTATGGTTACCGTTAATATGCGTGAACTTGCAGTCGGCGACCATCAGCACAGAGATATAGGCGCATTCCAGTTGTATTATAAAGGAATGCTTGCATTAGACAGCGGTTTATATGTTTGGACACCCCATTATTATAACTATCAATCACGTTCTATTGCGCATAATGTTATGCTTATAGACGACCCCAATGAACCTTTGTATCAGGGGAAATATGCAGCCGATGGCGGTCAGAGAGAAGTTTATAATTTTGGTAATAAAACAGATAAATATGAAACTGTAATGGAAAAAATTGCTTCCGGCGAGGCTATAACATCAGAGGTTAAAGCAAAATATGCAGGTCCGACAACATTGGCTCCCAAATTCTCATACATTTCTGCAGAAATTGGTTCTGCATATAGCGAAAAAGTTGAAGAATACGAAAGAAGCGCCGTATTTATTAATTTAAAAAATGAAGACTACCCCGCTGCATTTATCGTTTATGATAATTTGAAATCTGCAGAGGCAAGTTTCAAAAAGAGATGGCTGCTTCACTCAGAATTAGAGCCTGAAGTAAATCTTGAAACCAATACAACCACAATTATAAGAACAGATGACGGACAAAATGGCAAACTTGTTAACAAAACTCTTATTCCCGCAGCAGGAAAAACGCAGATAGAAAAAATCGGTGGCGAAGGAAAAGAATTCATGTTAAACGGTACCAACTATCCTGAATCTGTAGGTGCAAATGTTCAGGCAGATATGGGCGCATGGCGAGTAGAAATTTCTCCGACCGTTGCTTCTCAAGAAGATAAATTCTTAAATGCTATGTACGTTTGCGACGCCGACCGTGACCTTCCCGAACTTCCTATGTACCGTGAGTATGGTTCTGTATATTCTGGTGTAACTGTTATGGATAATATGGTAACATTTTCAAATACACGCACAAATTTGGAAGATAGTTTTACTGTCAGTGTAAGAGATAACGGATATAATGAAGTTTCAGTTCTGCTTACAGATATTAAAGAAGGCATATGGAAAGTAAGCGGAAACGGTATTGAAAAATACGTCGAATCAAAATCAGGTGAGAACTGCCTTGCTTTTGGTGCTATGCCCGGCAGGTATACAATTTCGCCTGCATCTTCCAACAGCAAACTTACTGATGAATATAGGTATGCTTCAGATGAACCTGAAGATTTCGGTGATTTTATTATCCGCCAAGATAATAACCATATGTATCTGCCGAAGCCGACAAAACTTGTTGACGGTGTACCTTATGTTGCTGTAGACGGAATCTTTACTCAATTTGATGTCAAGATTTTAAGTTCTGACGATCATAGTGTTGAATTGGGCAATGATACAGACACTTTGGTTCTTACTGTAGATTCCAATGTTTGTATTTTGAACGGCGAAGAAATCACTATTGAGAATGCGCCAAAAATGATTAGCGGTGAAATATATGCCAATATCGCTGATTTCACTAAGTTCCTGAGCATTAAAGATGTTAAATATGATGATTTTGCGAAGGTGCAATTATTCAAAACGGTTTCTAAAACTCCTATAGAAGGCGTAGATATGACTAAAGTAGTAAACCCCGTAGATTTCCAAAGCAGTATACACGACGCCGACAACTCCATTGATTTGATTTGCGACCGAAATCTTGAAACGTATTTCTGCTCTGTAGGTGAGAATGCATGGGCTGAATATGATTTGGGCGAGGTATATGATATATCTAAAGTCATGCTTGCATTTTTCAGGGGTAGTACGAGAAAAGCAATTTTTGAAATTCAGATTTCCGAAGACGGAGAAAACTATACGACCGTATTTGACGGAACTTCAAACGGAAAAACAGAAGGCTTACAGACTTTCAGAATCAACGAAAGAGCAAGGTTTGTGAAAGTGGTGTGTCACGGTAATGATAACGGCGTTATGTTCAATTCAATTTATGAGATGTTAGTTCTTAAAGACTAAATAACGATAAATCAATTTGAAATCTGATATGGAAAACTTTTGAAAACAGTGAAAGAACGGAGTTGAATTTATGAGAAAAATTTTATCATTATTCATAGCATCAATGCTTGTTCTGTCAATGTGTACAGTTCCTGCATTTGCTATAGACACTTACATATTTGAGACCGTTGCAAGTGATAAGTATTCTCCAAGCACCATAATTGAAAATATGGTGCTTGACGGAGGCAGTAGCGACTTCCCTGCTACGGTTGAAGGAACAACTACTGTATTTAATGCCAATATGAATAAGTCTGGGAACGCTTCGGGCGGTACTAACTTAACATCTAATAAAAGCAGTGCTGTTCACAAAAACCTTGATTATGTAGAAGTTACTTATGATATCACTTTCAGCGGAACAATCGGCGGAGATGACCAATGGGGACTCGGACTGGGCATGAAAACTCGTAATGCCAGCGGCGAACTGACGTGGTTATTGGGCGGTGAACATTTGGATCCTTTAATACATATGGCATCATCAACGCTTGGAACACACAACGTTAAGTATATAATTATTTACGGCGAGAATGGAACTACCGTAACCACTTACATAGATGGCGAACAGAACTTTACTAATACAAAAACTGCTGTTCCTGCTGCCGGTGCTAAAAGAGACATTTCTTTTACCCCCTATCAGAGATTGGCTTTTGGTCCGGATTCAGTCAAGGATTCGGCGACAAATGGTTTGAAAGCAACTATTTCCAATCTTAATGTTAATGAAACATTTAATGAAGCACAGTTGGAAGATATCAACGGCAATTATCTTTATACAAAATCTAAGGATGTAAATTATTTTATACCTGATGGTTTTTCAACTGCTGCTCTTACATTGGATGGAGATCCGTTGGCATCATTTTCTGCTGACAACGGAGATGTGGCAGGTTCTTATAAAACAACCATAGATTTTGTGCAGTTTAATACGGGCAATAATGTTCCGCTTGTTTTGACTGTGAACTATCCCGACAGTTCTTCGCAGACAAAAACTGTGTATGTAAATATACTTGATTTGATTACTGAAGCTTCAATGGAAGAGATTTCAGGTGATTATGCGCATTACGAAACAATTGAACTAGACTATATAATTCCGCATACTTATAAAACTGCAAAACTTACAATCAACGGTGAAATTGTTGATGAATATAATTCTGCTGAACTTGAGGGTGGAAATTATAGTTCAATCATAAATCTCGATGATTATGATTGTGTGGGTGATGATATTCCTGTTACTCTTACAGTGGCTTTTGATGATGCTGAAGATAGCAACATAACATATTACATTAATGTGTATTACAATTACGAGAATGCATCATTAGAAGATGTAGCTGGATATTATATCACCAGTGACACTGTTACTTTTGATTATATTATTCCTACTCTTTACCGTGAGGCAGTTATTAAACTGGATGATACTGTAATCAAAGAAATTTCTTCTGAAAATACAATTGGTGGTGAATATACCGGTCAGGTGGATTTATCTGTACTTGATTTTGCAGGTAAAACCGTTGACGAATTTGACCTAAAATTAGAGGTTACGGGAACAGATGGAGAAACAACAGTTATAACCAGAACTCTTACTGTTTATAAAACAATAACCAGTCTTATGTATGTGAGTGAGGATTATGAAGGTGACACAAAAGTGTTTTCAACGCCGCATGGTGGCGAAATAGACAGAGCGACTTTTGATTCATCGGTATTTAAATATGAATTTACAAATAGTGAAGGACAGGAAAGATGCCTTAATCGCTTCAATCATACTGGCATTAGCAAGGATTGGATCTTTGAAGTCGAATGTGATTTCTATTTTACCGATGCTAAAATGCAACTTGGACTTGAACTGCAAGATTTGAATAAATCTTTTTACAGCGGATATCCTCAGTGGTTCACCAGTAACGGAGTAGTTGCCGGAAACGATGCTTATACATACACCGCAGGAAAATGGTATAATTTCAAGCAGAGAATTATCCCCAGACAATATACTGATAACGGTGTTGGTATAGTTTGCTTGTATATCGACGGCAAATATGCCGGTTCACAAACATTTACTGCTGATCTTGGATTTAAAATGGTTGGATTGGACTTCAGAAATGGTGGCAGTTGCACAGGTTTAATGTATGTGGATAATGTCGTAATGACGGGATATGCTCCCTCGTACAATGCAACTATTATATCTGTAGATGAAAGCGGTAATAAGTTAAATGCATTTGATTATTCGGATTCACGCATTGCATTAGAGTTTGACCAAGCAATTAATGCCAAATCCATCAGTGATGATACAATCACTCTTAAATCATTTAATGGCTCTAATATTGCTAAAACAGTATCTTTTGATGAAGAAAAAAATACTGTATATATAAAACCCGAGTATGACCTGATACCTGATAGTGAATATACAGTTTCATTATCAAAAGATGTGTGCAGTAAAGTTGGCACTGGATATACAGATGTAAAATCTTATTCCTTCACAACAAAAAACAAGCAATTATATATAGATGAGGTAAATTTATCAACTGCGCTTAACAGTTTAGCCAATAACTCCGAATTTACTGTCGATATTGACTTACACAATGATGATATTGCTCAGAGCACAGGTTATATTTATGCGGCATTGTATATCGATGGCAAATTGCGTTCTATAAACAGTGTTGCCGTTAGCGGCAATAGCATAGACCCCATTACTTTGAAAACACCAGACTCAATGTCTGCTAATAGAAAAGTGATTGTGTTTTATGTAAAGGGACAAAGTGATTTTTCGCCTGTTGACAAATTAGAAATTCAGTAAAAATATTTTTTGAGGTGAGCCATATGAAAAAAGTTACAGACACATATTGCTGTTTGAACGGGAAAAAACTTTATATCAGCGATCTGACAAGAATTAAAAATGATAATTCCGTAATTATTGATATAATAAACGATATTCCAAAAACCGATGTATCAGACAACGTCATTACAGAAATAACATTCGGCAAAATAAATGATGATATATCCGTAAAAGTAAAGGAACAGTTTGCAGATGCAGACCTTACAAATAACGACGCATATATAGTAAATGTGGGAAATGGCAGAATTTGTGTATATGCCAATACCGAGAATGCGTTTTTATATGCTGCCTGCGCTATTCATAGTCATTATGATAATGGTATTTGCGAAGGCATTATCTGCAACATTCCTGCTTGTGAACAACGCGGTGTAAAGGTATACGTTCCTGCTAAAGAAAATATAGAATATTTCAAAGAATTTGTTGATATGTGTATGTACTATGGTTATAACACTCTCTATATGGAAGTCGGCGGAGCGATGGAGTATAAAAAACATCCTGAAATCAATGAAGGGTGGGTTGAGTATGCTGAATTTTGCGGCGAGTATTCAGGTAAGGCTCATAAGATTCAATGTTCTATGCCGTGGGAAAAAAATTCCATTCATTGGGAAAATGGCGGCAAAAGTTATCTGTCGCAAGAGCAGATAAAAGATCTTGTTCAATATTGTAATAAGCGCGGTATAACGGTAATTCCCGAAGTGCCCTCGCTTTCCCATTGCGATTATCTGCTGACACGTCATCCTGAACTGGCTGAAAATAAAGATGACCCGTTGCCTGATACATATTGTCCATCAAATCCTGCAAGTTATGAATTGCTTTTTGATGTGCTCGATGAAATTCTGGAGGTTTTTAATCCGCCAATTGTTCATATTGCTCATGACGAATGGTATCAAATCGGTGTTTGTGATAAATGTAAAGGTAAAGACCCTGCCCATATTTTTGCTGATGATGTGTGGAAAATATATGAGTTCTTAAAGGAACGAAACGTAGAAACTATGGTGTGGAACGATAAACTCGTGAGCACCAAGTATGAGGATGGTTCTATTCATCATGGGGGAGGCTGCATTTCGTATCATAAACCTACAGACGAGAAAATTGTCATAAAAGGCAAGGAATATTATGTTCATGATGAAGATTACTCTATAAATGCTATTAACGGTACAGGCGGAACGCTGATTAAATCACCGGCAACATACCACGCTATTGATTTGGTGCCTAAGGATTTAAAAACTATGAACTGGCTTCATTCTATGCTATGTACAACAAGTGAATATACTGATGACGAATTCAATAAACGCGATATGTGGAGTGTTTTTGGCAATTTTGATTTCGGTAGTATGAAAAACAGCAAAAACTGGCTTAAAAGATGGGAAAAAGGTGTAAAAGGTTTTTGTATTTCCAACTGGAGTATGCTTGAACAAAAGCATATGCAAAGAAATTCAATACATATAAGCATAGCGTATGGTGCTTTAATGACGTGGAACAGAGATTTTGATGAAACATCTGTAATGGATAATTTGATAAAGTCAGCACATGATTTATATTTGTATGGAAATCGACACACCTTAAGAAATTCACATATAGAAATCATTCATGGAACAAGTGTTATAAAACCTCATCCGCCTTTTGTTGATGGCAATTGTATTAATGAAGAAAGCGATAGATTAGGTTATTATAATGTTTATTATGAGGATGGTACATTTGAAAAAGTATCTGTATTATGGGGAATTAATATTGGATACAATGGTGATATGGATAGTTCTCCGGAGTCTATTGATGGCACAAATCCGGGTGTGAAGTATATGGTTGAGCCAACATATACGTGTGATTTTGTTTTAGATTCAGATAATATGTACTATAAATTTGTAATTCCCACGAAAAAGCCTGTGAAAGAAGTTGTTCCGGAAATATTTGATGAATATGCAAATGATGTAATTATAAAAGATATTACAATTAACAATTAAATGGAAAATGTATTAGAAAAATATTTTCAATAATCAAATGATACAAATTTTTGAAAATGCGGAGTTGATTTAAGTAAATGCATAAAATCAAGGTCGTTTTACCAAAAAAGTTTGATTTGGTAGTGGGAGATACCTTTCAGTTATTCTATCGCGGAATAATTGAAGCACCTAATCCTTTTTGCTATGACATTGTCGCCGTTTGTGAAAAAGGCAACAATTATCCTCGCTATTTTGAATTTACTCCTGATGAAGAAGGCGAATATAATCTGACGGTATCTGTGTATAATGCTGATAAAAAACTTCTTGGCAGTGGAGAAACAGTCTTGTCAGTGGTAAAACCTACAGAACCAAAAAAACATATAAGTATATTATGTATAGGGGATTCCCTCACGGCTAAAGGTCAATGGGTCGGCGAACTTAAAAGAAGATTGACTGAAAACGAGGGAATGCCAAGTGGAAACGGATTATCTAATATCCAATTTATAGGTACGTGCAATGTGGATGGAACTTTGTTTGAAGGATATGGCGGTTGGAAGTGGGATTCATATCTAACCACAACGATGAAAGGTATATGGATAACTGTGGAAAATCATAATAAAACGGATGAAGACCAACATTCTGTTTGGCAGGATGATAATCAAAATCTTTGGATAATGGAAACTGTTTGCAATGACAGCATAAAATTTATGCCTTATAAGCATGAGCATCCTATAAATAATACAAATGGTAAGTTCATACATATAAAAAATGCTTCACATCAGGATGACATCATATTTACTGATATTGCTACAGAAAAACCAAGTCCATTTTTAAACAAAGAAAACAACGCTATTGATTTTTCTTGGTATTGCGAAAAAAACGGGTTTGAAGGTGTCGATGGCGTTTATATTCTTTTGGGATGGAACTGCCTTAAAGAAGGGCTGGATTTGCCCGAGCATTGCAGGGGTCTGGCTTATAAAGCAAAAGAAATGATAGATGCTATTCATCTTGATTATCCTGATGCGTGGGTTCGCATACTGGGTTTGCAGGTGCCGTCTGTAAACGGCGGAACAGGAGCAAGTTATGGAGCTCAACTTCCATATTGTGATGATTACGGATTAACAAAATATGTTATGGAGTTAAACCGTGCGTATGAGAGCATAACGCAAGAAAAAGAGTATATGGATTTTGTGGAATTTATCAATATTTCCGGTCAGTTTGATTCTGATTATAATATGCAAAGTTCTAAAAAGCCTGTTAATACACGAAGTAAACAAGAAGAAAACATTGGAATTAATGGTGTACATCCTTCGTTTGATGGATACATGCAAATTGCTGATGCGGTTTATCGCAATGCCGTTAGAAACATTGCAAACAAATAAAGATTCCACAATGTTTAACAGATATATTTTTAAAATTAACGAGGTGTTAATATGGAAAAATCTATTGCTTTTGAGTGCAAACATATACAAGACAGATTGATTAAATTGCGTCGAGAATTTCACAAGTGCCCGGAAATTGGAAGTAAGTTGCCAAAAACGGTACAAATAGTAAAGAACGTACTGGATGAAATAGGGATTTCATACGAAATGAATACCGGCGACGATGGATTGATTGCTGATATAAAAGGTAAGAACAAAGGTAAAACAATAGCGTTTCGTGCAGATATGGATGGTCTTCATATAGTTGAAGATACAAACTTGCCGTTCAAATCTGAAATCGATGGTCAAATGCATGGTTGCGGGCATGATGTACATATAGCCACATTGCTTTGTACTGCTGAAATTTTAAATAATCATCGGGAAGAATTCAATGGGACGGTAAGGCTGATTTTTCAAACAGGAGAGGAAACCGGAACCGGTGCAAAGCAAATGTTGGCTGAAAACAGGATTGACGGTGTTGATGCTATCTGTGCTTTACATGTAGGCAATCTTGCAGGAGATGATTTGGAGCCGGGCACGATTGCTGTTATTCCGGGACCTGTTAGTGCCGGAAAAGATAAATTTACAATAACTGTTTATGGAAAAGGTACACATTCTGCATTTCCGGAAAAGGGAGTAGATCCTATTTTAATTGGTGCACGAATTGTAAGTGGCTGTGAGGAAATTATGGCTCGCGAACTTCCTGCGGGAACAGCAGCGGTACTTACTTTTGGGACGTTTCAATCCGGTGTCGATCATAATTCCATTCCTGCTACGGCTGTGCTTAAAGGAAGTATTAGGGTACAGGATGTAAATATTCGTAACTTTATCGGAAAAAGATTGGAATGTATAGCAAAAAACATTTCAAACGCTTTTGGAGCGACTTGCTCGGTTGATATAAAACAAGGGTCTTCTACTGTAATAAATGATGAGGAATTGAGTGATTTTGTTTCAGGCACATTAAAAGAAGTTCTGGAAGAAAAACAGGTTTTAACTAAAGTTTCATCAAAACTTATGGGATCTGATGATTTTGCTAACTACGCAGAAAGAATACCGGCGGTTTATTTCTTTTTATCAACAAATAACAAGGAAAAGGGAATTTGTGCGGCTAATCACAATCCAAAATTTGATGTTGACGAAAATGTGTTGTGGAAAGGCGTTGCCTCTTATGTTGCAATTGCTATGAAATATTTGAATTGAAAGGAATACGTATATGAAAAACAATGAAATATCATTAGATACAATTTGTGCAACACTTTGTTATGCTATGGGGATTGATTCACCTAAGCAAAGTGCTGATGTAAATGAACAATTAAAATCGTATATCGACGGAAGATTAGACGGAAAAAAAGCAGACAGGATTTTTATGTACAATCCTGATGCTGTTGCTCAATGGATTTATGAAAAGTATCCTGAACTTTTTGAAAATGCTATACCATATTCGGATATTGAAATTCCTCTGTGCAGTGTTATGCCGTCTGTAACTCCTGTATGTTTTGGAACCATGTATACGGGAGCACAGCCGAGTGTTCATGGTATACAGGCCTATGAAAAACCCGTCATCAAAATAGACACTATTTTTGATGCACTCATAAGAGCAGGTAAAAAACCGGTTATCATCGGATATGGCGATGCAAGTCTGTCTAAAATTTATCTTGAAAGAGATATGGATTATTATTATTTTGATACAGTGGATCAGGTAAATGCAAAGGCCGCTGAACTTATCCTGGAAGACAAATATGATTTTTATGTTGTTTATAACGGAAACTATGATACGGCTATGCATAAGATGGGGACGGAAAGTGCGTATGCATTATCAGAATTAAGAGCAAATAGCAGAATGTTTGCTACTTTTTCTGCTATGATTCAAAACCATTGGGGCAAGCACAACACATTGGTAGGGTTTGCTATGGATCATGGCTGTCACGAAATTGACGGAGAATGCGGTTCTCACGGACTTGATATGCCTGAGGATATGAATATAGTTCATTTGTATAAAGTATATCCTGAAAAGCTGGACTAAAAGGAGCGTGTATATATGAAATCTATAGTATTGTGTGAGAGAGAACGGAATATATACAATGTTTATCCACAACATATATTTGAAGAATTGAAAGATTACGGATTTGACGGTAATATTTACTCTAAATCTGATATTATCAACGATGCAGATCTTTTTCAACAAACAGAGTATATATTTTCTACATGGGGGATGCCTGAATTTACAGAGGATGAAATTAGATCTTGCCTGCCAAATTTAAAGTGTGTATTTTATGCAGCAGGTTCTGTCCAAAAATTTGCGCATCAGTTTATTAACTGCGGCGTAAAAGTGTTCAGTGCATGGGCAGCAAATGCAGTTCCTGTTGCAGAATATACTGTTGCTCAAATAATTCTTGCAAATAAAGGTTTTTACAGTACATCAAGAATTTTTAAAAGCGGAAAATATATTGCATCCAGAGATGAAGTGTCAAATTACAGAGGCAATTACGGAGTATCAGTCGGCATTATCGGAGCAGGTATGATTGGTAAACTTGTTATTAAAATGCTTAAAGCGTATAATCTTAAAGTTAAAGTATTTGCCCCGTTTTTGCCTGATGATATTGCAGATGAACTTAATGTGGAAAAAGTAACTCTTGAAGAAATTTTTTCAACTTGTACAGTGGTATCAAACCACCTGGCAAATAATGAACAGACACAGAATATGTTAAATTATGAACTATTTTCTTTAATGCCCGAACATGCAACTTTTTTAAATACAGGCAGAGGTGCACAGGTTGTTGAGGACGACTTAATTAAATTTCTTGAAAAAAGACCGGATGTTACAGCCGTACTTGATGTAACTATGCCCGAACCACCTCTTGACGGAAGTAAACTTTATACTCTTGAAAATTGCATACTTACTCCTCATATAGCAGGTTCTTTCGGCGATGAGGTTCACAGAATGGCTGAATACATGATAGAAGAGTTTAAAAATTTAACAGAAAATACGCCGTGTAAATATGAAGTAACTAAAGAAATGCTTAAAACAATGGCTTGATAGAGGAGAATTACATATGAAAAAACTTAAAGCAATTTTAATCGGTGCAGGTAGCAGAGGAATTGGTTATACAGATATAATGGCAGAACTTCCTGATAAATTTGAAGTTGTTGCTGTTGCAGAGCCGATTGAAAATAGAAGAGAATATATAAAAAACAAGCACAATATTAATGAAGAATTTTGTTTTGATGACTGGAAACCACTTCTTGAACTTGGGAAAATAGCAGATGTGGCTGTTATTTGTACTATGGACAGAGACCACTATGACGTGGCACTCAAGGCTATTGACTTAGGGTATGATATGCTTTTGGAAAAGCCTGTAACACCTGAACCTGAAGAGTGCTACGAAATTGTTCACCGTGCTGAAGAAAAAGGAGTTCGTATAGTAGTTTGCCATGTTCTTCGTTATACACCATTGTATATGAAAATAAAAGATATCATTGATGATGGAAAACTTGGAAGAATTATGTCAATAAATCACGAGGAATGTGTTGGAAATCTTCATCAATCACACAGTTTTGTACGTGGTAACTGGGGTAATTCTAAAAAGACATCTACTATGCTTTTGCAAAAAACTTGTCACGATATGGATATTCTCCAATGGCTTCTTAATAAAAAGTGCAAGAAGGTACAGTCCTATGGTAAACTTTCGTATTTTACCAAAGAAAATGCTCCTGAGGGAAGTCCTGATTATTGTGTACAGGGATGTCCTGTATCAGATAGTTGCCCTTATTATTCTGTTAAGGTGTATCTGGATGACAAAGACAATCATTGGTTCCGTTCTACCTGCACAAAGAATGCTGAACCTACTGATGAACTGGTTGAAGAAGCAATCCGTAACACACAATATGGTAAGTGCGTTTTCAAATGCGATAATGATGTGGTAGACCATCAGACAGTTAATCTTTTATTTGAAGATGATATTACTGTAACATTTACTATGAATGCATTCAATAAAGGCGGTCGTTTTATACATATAATGGGCACTAAAGGCGAACTGCACGCATCAAGCGCTGACGATGCGCCATATATTAAGATCTATGATTTTGAAACAAAAGAAACTACAGAAATCCCAATGACCGGTGTTGAAGGTATTAACGGAGGACACGGCGGTGGCGATGAAGGTATAATCAATGCGCTTTATGATTATATTACAGATTGCTATACAGGTAAATCAATTCCGACTTTCAGACAGTCTTGTGATAATCACGCTATTGTGTTTGCTGCTGAAAAATCCAGAGAAGAGGGCGTTATAGTTGACTTTGATGAGTTTATAAAGTCATTTGAATAATATGGGGAATAAATATGAAAACAGAAAATCTTGTAATAAATTTTCTCGGAGATAGCATTACATATGGGGTGGGGACAAGTTCTCCCGATAAAGTTTTTGTTGAATTGTTAAAAAATGAATTAAATCTGAGAGAAGCACGTAATTATGGTGTTTCAGGGACAAGAATATCTCGTCAAAATGATGGTGACATTGCATACATTGAGGATTTTTGCTTGAGAGCAGAGAATATGGACGATGCTGATGCTATAGTGGTTTTTGGAGGAACCAATGACTTTGGACATGGTACATCTCCATTGGGGCAATTCTCGGATTGTACAAACTATAGTTTTTACGGTGCACTTCATTGTTTGGCGCAGTTGCTTATAAAAAAATATACTTGCAAACCTATAATTTTTATGACACCGTTGCATCGCAGAGACGAAGTAAATGGTGGTTATGGTGCAAAACAGGGTAATCATACGCTTTATGATTATGTAAAAGCGATTAAAGAAGTTGCTCAATATTATGCAATACATGTGTTGGATTTGTATAGTATAAGTATGATACAACCTCAGGTAGACTATGTAAAAGAAAGATTCTGTCCGGATGGTCTTCATCCAAATGACGATGGACATAGATTAATTGCAGATAGAGTAAAAGGATTCATGAATTCTTTATAAGAATAATTGTAAATTCTGTCAATACGATAAAGCGAAAACTATCTCCTAATTAATAATAGCTTTATCGTTTGTTATATGCAAAAAGTCCTACATAATGGACTTTTTTGCTATATTAAAAAACCAAATTAAAACGAGGAGGATAAATAAAATGAAAGAAATTAAAACAAGTAAGGCACCGGAGGCAATAGGCCCGTATTCACAGGCTATTGTAACAGGAAATATAGTATTTACTTCAGGACAAATTCCTGTAAAACCGGATACAGGAGAAATTCCCGACGGAATAGAAGCGCAGGCTGATCAGGTTTTCACAAATTTAAAAAATCTGCTTGAAGCATCCGGTTCAAGTCTAAAGAATGTGATAAAAACAACTGTGTTTATTCAAAATATGGAGCATTTTGCAATAATAAACGAATTTTATGCAAACTATTTCAGCGAGCCGTATCCAGCACGTTCATGTGTTGAGGTTTCAAAACTACCTAAAGGAGTATTGCTTGAGGTAGAGGCTATAGCAGAAATATAATTGATATAAATAAGTTTCCAGTTGGAGGAATATAGAATGGATTGGCAAAAAGAACTTTATGATAATAACGAAAAACCGCTTGATAAATTAGTTGACGGATATAGTAATACTTCTGTTTTTCGTAAATAGCATTTATTGGAGATAGTCTTTCGTCTGGTGAGTTTGAGACCCGTGATGAAGATGGGAATCCAGGATATCATGATTTATACGAATACTCATGGGGGCAGTATATAGCACGAAAAAATGGTCTTATAGCGTATAATTTTTCGAGTGGAGGAATGACAGCACAAGAATATATAAAAGATTTTGCTGAAAGTAATGGACTTTGGAACAAGGAAAAATTGTGTCAGGCTTATGTTATTGCCTTAGGGTAAATGATATTTACAATCAAAATATGGAAATTGGAAGTATTGGCGATATAGACGATAAAAATTATCGTAATAATAACCCCACTTTTGCGGGATATTATGCTGCAATTGTACAGAGATACAAGGAGATTAATCCGGATGCTAAATTCTTTTTTGTTACACTTCCAAAATCCAATATACAGAAAAAAGTTGAGAAGGCAGATGCTATTGCGAAATTGATTTATTCTTTTGCTGAATATTTTGATAATTCATATGTTATTGATTTATATAAATATGATCCGGTATATGATGATAAATTTGAAGAGAAGTTTTATATGTATGGACATATGAATCCGTCCGGTTATATTTTTACCGCAAAAATGATTGATTCTTATATTGATTTTATCGTACGTCATAATCCGAAAGATTTTGAAACAATAGGTTTTGTTGGTACCGATATAGAATATAAATGGAATAGGTAATGATATGGTAAAAGAAAACAATTCAATTAATTGTCCCCACAGATAAGGTGATTATTATCTGCCAATAATATTTACCTTATCGTTATATTATTGCAAATCAAAAAGAAGTTCTATGTACCCGGAACTTCTTTTTGATTGGTATTTATATCTCAAATCCGTCTGTAATTCCATTGAGCCTCGATGTGTCTTTCTTTACATAGTAGATCTCGGTTATCTGTGACGTTGTGTGTCCTAGTATGTCTGCAACTTGTTTTGGGCTTAGTGCTTTTATTGTACCATTAGGTTGCTTTACTCCATTTACGAGGTTAGTGGCGAAGGTATGACGGAGTGAGTGCAGACCTTTTGTTTCTATTCCTGCATCCTTGAGGATTCGATAGAATCTCTTTCGGAAGTTTACAGGCTTTGTGTAGTTACCGTGCTTATCGCATATTAGTGGTGAGTCTTCCCCGAAGTAGTATTCTTCTCTTAGCAACCTTATCATCTCAATAGCGGTGTCATTTAAAGGTACGATTCGATTGCTCGTTAGTGTCTTTGTTTTGCCTACTTTAGATGTTCTGCCCCCTGTTGCATGTGTTCCCTCTCTGTTATATACTTCTTTGACCGAGTTTTGGATTTTCATTTGCCTTTTTTCGATGTCGATGTCTCGATTGTTTACTGCAAGTATCTCACCGGGTCTTGCTCCTGTATTTAGCATCAGTATGTATGCAGCGGCTTGTCGATGTTTTCTTTCTCTGTTTGAGTATGTGGCGAAGGCTTCTTTTTTGAATTCTTTAAGCTCATCTGGATTGAGTATGGTTATTGTCTCACACTCGGGCAGTAGTTCTTTGCCTTGTGCCGATAGGAAGTTTGCCTTTTTTATCATCTCAACATTATCCATCGGATTTTTGTTTATCATTTCTTCGAGGTACATTGTCTTGAAGTATTCGTTCAGTAGTATATATGCTTTTTTTACAGTTGAGTATGCTAATCCTTTGTTCATTAGTGTGTTTAGCATATTCTTTATATCTGTTGCAACTATGTCACCTACAACTTTATGTCCGAGTAGGGGATATACTTGATTTTTTGCCGTACATTCTAATCTGTCGTATGTTGTTTGCTCTACTGTTGAAAATTTGGTTACCTCAAGCCAGTTTTGTATACTGTCTTTGAGTAGTTTTTTGCTTTCGTCTGATTCTTCTACTTGATTTTCGAATTCTGCTATGTAGGCGGTGATTTTCTTATTGGCTTCTTGTTTGATAGTTCCCGAGAACGATTTTCGTTTTCTGTTTCCTTGCTCGTCCATATACCATACAACTCCGCACCATCTTCCGTCTGTTCTTTTAAATACGTTTCCGTTTGTAAGTAGTTTTTTCTGCATTATATCACTTCCTTACTTTTTTTGTAACACACACAATACTCTAAAGACCGTTACAAGTCAAGCGATTTTATCGAAAAGAATTAAATAAAAAAGATTAAGCATTATGCTTAACCTCTCGTCAATTTATTCCATTGTACCGACCATTTTATTTATATCCCCATCTGAGTCTGCGACTATGGTTTTTGCTTTGGAAGGTGCTACATATCCAAATCCTTCGATGTAGGCTTTATTCTTTTCTTCTATGATTTCATTTCGTATTTTTATTTCCTCGTCTGTTAGATAGCATATATCTTTGCTCATAATTTCGTCATTTGGATTTATAGGGATTGATTCATTCCGTTTCCATTTTGCATAGAGAACATCCGGCTTTGTGAATTTAAATGTTGTTACCTGATTTTGTTTTGTTCTCGGATCACTGTACCATCCTGCGAAAGTGTACCCGTATTTTGTGGGTATGTAATTTTCAAGATTGATGCTTTCACCATATCTCATAGTGATTGGTCTT
>JAZNPF010000043.1:0-21357 GCA_045589495.1 Clostridia bacterium | reverse complement strand
ATTACCTGCCATATAATGCCATGGCAATACAGTTGTATAGTTTGCGCTACTGCTGCTATTACCAAGCCATGTATTTAATGGGTAACGACTGAAATTATCATTTATAAAATAGCCGTTTTCTTCAGTCGTGTAGGTATAAGTCACATCTGAATCCAATGCAGTTGAGGTGCCGTCTGCTTTCAAGAGAGACTCGGCAACAAATTTGCACTGATACTTCGTTCCAGGAGCGAGATCACCTTCAGCAAATGTTACTGTAAGTACAGTGCCATCATCGTTCAGATCATAATTGCAAACGCGAGTATTCCATGCTGAAGTCACCTTGTTTTCCTCGCTGAATACAAATCCTGCAGCAAGACTTGCCTCGCTGATTGCCTCAGCAAAGGTGAATGTAATAGTACCACTCGTAGGAATTGTGGTACCACTGACGGAAGATGTAATTTCTACACTTTCCGCACTAACCACTGGTACTGCTACCATACTCATTACCATGAGTAATGATAACACCATACCAATTAGTCTGTTTAATGGATTACTTGTTTTCATCATTTTTCCTCCTCATTTTCCTGATTTATTTTATTTATGGTATATTGAATAACATAAACAGATTGATTAGTAGGATTTTCCGGATCAGTTACTGTAATCACCGTCTTATCTTCCGTAGTTTCAACTTTTGCGGGGAAATTACCCTTTGCTCTGATTCGCGGGATTTCATTTACTGTCATTTTATACGAATGTGTGTAAGGATCAAAATTAGGTAGCAAAGCGTCGTCTACAGCAATAGCGAGCAGTTTTGCTCCAATTTCAAAATCCGTATTTTCACCTTCGTTTAAATTTATATCTAATATACCGTCTTTGCTATCATATACCATAGTTTTTCCAGCATTTAGACCTCTTTCGCCCGGCTCGAGGACAAAATCCACACTTCCCGAAACCAAGCCCGAAAGTTGAATATTAAGTTTCAAATATTCATGGTTAGGGTCAGAAGCATAAACACGATAAGAGCCGTCCCCGGCTATCGTAATCATAACAGCACATGGCGCATCTGATGTTACAGAAAGTCCCCCAGCAGACACAGTTCCTGCTTTATAGAATGCCGCCTGCATAATTTTCTGTTCGTCATGCCATACTGCCTGAACATCGCTTGTGTTAGACACCACCGTCACTTTGGGACTTTGTGAATATTCAATCAATTCTTCTTCATCAATATCAGGCAAAAGTATGTATTCATAACTTGCTCCTAAAGGCTTTGTTCCATGGTCTATAGTTAAAATGAATACTTCACTCTCACCTACTATATCTTCTGCTGCACCGTCATCAATATCATTCCATTTACCATTGCGAACAGCATGCTCTTCTATGAGTTTTTCATCCCCACGGAAAACATAACCAATTCCGTCATGCAACACCCATTTAGTGCCATCTATGTTCTTTGCCTCCGCTTCTAAAACTTTACCCTCAGAACCAATACCTGCTTTTACTTCACCATAAAATTTAGTCTGGTTCACCGTTGTAACAATATTCCCTTTTGCTTTAGAGTTGATATCTGAGCCAAGACACACTATTTCATTATCAAAACAAAACCACGCTTTTTTTGCAGTTACTCCCAAGTGGTCGTACTCCATCAATGTCATTCCATTGAGTCCGTCAGACACACCCCCTGTGAAATCAGTCTGTCCGTTTACACCTTCACGAAGTGTTGGTGAAAAATTAGTATATCCCTGCTCCACCGTTGTACCGGCAAGTTTATTCCAATCCGCTTCTGCCTGAATGGTATATTCATCGCCACGCTTAAGCAAATTATAATGCCCATCACCCATAAATAAGGCTTTTTTATTTATGCCAAGGGTACTTTCTGTAGCATTTGTTCTTGTAGAAGGGGCATGAACAGCAAACAGAAAGTTCTCTCGACTGTGTGCCATATAATCAGATGACCACCAAACACGGTTACCAACATAAGCATCACCATCAGGATTAGCATAAATTGCCTGTTGTACCTGCAATTCATTTTTCCTTTTAACTGTTGGATACTCGTGAATCAACATATCTGAAAGATAACTATATGTAGAAAGTCTTGTATCAGTAAGCAAATAACTTCTTCCGGAATACACACCGGCATTACGTCCCATAGTCATATTAACATAATAGTTATTGTGGGTAGTCCAGCGAAATCCGTCTAAAATCAAGTTTGCCAGTTCATCTGCCGCTTCGTCAGTTATCTTATACTTTGTTCCTTTCAAATATCTGAAAACCGTACAACAGTCAACGAGCATACCTATACCATAACTGTTTTGCATAATACTTGGACCATGATCATGATAACTGTAGTCAGCCTGAATATTTAAAGTGTCTCCCAAAAGTCCTGACGTATTATATGCAACTGGTGTAGCCTTTAAAGACAACTCATGACTAAGTCCTGTCATACAATCTTGTATCCATGCGTCCTTTTCCTCTTCGGGAATATTAGAAATACATAATAGTTTTAATGTGGCTAAAATACGACTAGGAGGACCGCTACCATTACCTGTATAACTTCTTAATGTACTTTGTGTGGATGCCAAAGGATCATTCAAGATAAACGGTCTTGTACTGTCTCCGTTACCTTCTGAAAGAACACCCTCACATACCTCGTCAATATCGTCTTGATATTTTTCTACGCCCTCGGGCTGGAACAATGCAATATCCTGAAAATATCCAGGCACTGCCACCGTGTTAAACCACCAGTTAGCCGATTTGAAACCGTTGTCAAACCAATATTTAATTCCTTGTGCAATAGCATTTATTCCGTCTGCATTGCGATAATAACCGTTATCAGGACAATAAATCATACTGCATAGAGTGACAATTCTCGATAAATGAATTGCCGGCTCCCAGTTACTTAAATCCTGGCTGCTATAATCAAGGTCTGTAAAAGAACCATCCTTACGCATTTGCAAAAGAAGTGTTGTAGGGTCTCCGTCAGGGGCAAACATATCATTCAGGATATTTATACGAATTTGTTCCATATCCGTCATTTCAATATCGGAAGTTTCATCTTCGGAAACAAGTTCATAATACCATGAGTCATCTTCCTCAACTACTTCATTTTCCCCTAACCGAACAGTAATGTTCCCATCTTTATTTTGAGAAATTATAAGTCCAAAAAGTTTTTGCAAAATTGGTGCACTAACATACATAACACCATCATGCAACACCGGAGGACGAAGGGCAATAAGTTTCTTATCACCATAAATAATTACATCACTCCCGGCAGACATTATTATATCTTTTGATGTGAGAATCCCGTTTTCTTCTGTTGATTCAATTTCCAAAAGATTTAAAATTTCTGTTACAGGTAAAAACAAAATATCATTTTCGATATACGGTAAAAAGCCTGATCCGATTACTTCGCCTGATTCATTAATGTACGTGCCGTCTGACTGAATGGTCAGTCCTGAAGCAAAAGTTTGTGATGAAAACATTATGATAAAACACAATATCCAAACCACGGTTTTTTTCATAACACGCCTCCTCTCAAACAAATTACTTATACATACAGAACACATAACCATGCAGTATTATAGCGTGTGAAAATATAAGCACGCGAAGTATTGTTGATACCATATTTAATACCATAAATCATAGGTTCTGATTGTATGCTTGCTTTCCCAGTTTTTGTATCATAAACAATCCACTGAGATGTTGCGTGTTTGGCAAAAGTATGGAAAGTTAGTCCTCTGTCTACACTTATTCCAAGAGATGTGGCAGATGCAAACATCATCTGCCCGTATGTACTGTCACCTACTGTTCCTTTATAGTTATTCGGTGTGGTAAGTTGTGTGTAGAAAGTATCCGGAGCAGAGTTATAACTATGAATAATGCTAACACTTGTTACAATACCTTTTGCGTCCGCATTATACTGAATCACATCACCTTTCTGCACACCATTAAGTACTGATTGCTCACGAGTCTGCTTAGTTACCAAGGTCAAAACTTGGTTGGTATATTTTGTAATATTATATCCCTTGAACTCATTGACAATTTCACCATCATCATTTAAAACAGTATATATATCCGCCACAAAAAACGTACTGTCTACAGAAAAACTGTCCAGCACCTCATCAGTACGTCTGACCATATGTTCTGCAATGCCGTCTTCATTTATGTTATACAGTTCAATATCATAATTAGTATCATTAGCAAACTGGCTTACGGCCGTTGTCAGCATAAATCCTGATTCATTGGTTATATCCGTAGGTATAACCCAGAGTTTTCCATCCGACGGATAGGTGAATTTATTACCCAGTAACAGACACGCAGCATCTTTAATAAGAACATTACCAACAAAATTCAGTGCAAATTCTTTGTCTGCGTTATACCAACTGTCTGATGGATTAAAATCCAAAGTGGAAATAACATTACTTCTGTCAGCCGTGATAATGGCAGTGATTTGGTCCTGCTCATTTACGGAAAATTGAATTAACTGATCTATTAACGAACCATCATTTGCTTTGAAAACAGATTGCGCTTTAAGATTTTCCTCTGAAACAGGCTGATGATTCACACGTACCTTATTAGCGCACTCGTACACTACAAAGTCCGGCTCTGCACCCGTATCCGTAAACATCTTTACCTGTACATCTGTTGAAAGTCCTGTAGGTGTAGAAATAGCAGTAAGATATCCGTAGTAATGCTCCGCTTCAGCTTTTGTCGCAACGATTCTTCCGTTAACATCCATATAGAGCGTACCGGTCCATCCGATTCTAAGTTTAGTATTTTCTTTATTTGCAAGGTTATTAGTAAAATAACTGCTAACTTTATATGTAGAACCGCTTGCCGTATAACCCTCGCTGCTCATTTTTTCGATAACTGCATCCTCATAATTCTCTTCTGTAATTACAATGTAAACGAGTTCTCCGTCACGGCTTTTAGCAACATTTAATACCTGACCTGATGTAATTGAGTCAAACCCAGTCGGCTCGCCACTATCATATGAAATAAATATTTTTGATTCCATGTAGTTTGATAAATCTAATTTAATAGCTGCAGTATCATCCATAACAACCATTTTATGGTCGTCTACTCCGGAAACATACATTATGTCGTATGCTCTCATAACAACGACTTCACATACACCATCTGAATCACTGTCTATCAAGCGCATATTTCCTGCCACCGCATATCCAGTTGCATCACGAAGCATAAGTTCATTTCGGGTAAAATTATTAATTGTACCTGCGCTTCTGCCGTTATAAATCACTACCGTATCTCTAGAAAAATGAATTTTTTCTTCATCATCCTTTTCTTCATCAGCATAATAAGTCATACGATAATCACTGTCTAGTTCAATAATATCTTCCGATACCAATTCAATGCTTTTATTATTGTTAGCAATACACATAAAAATCACTTGCTCAGTATCACCATGATGATCTATATATACGTTCACATAGCATCCTAAATAGTCCGACCAATCTCTTTCCGAATTATAAGGAATATCATCAATTTCAACATTGGAATTTCCTGTACCGATGTTACTGTACATACCGGTATAGCGAGTTTTTGTAAGCACACCGCTTATCTTTTCAACAGAGAGTAATGTTTCCATAAAATCACCGGTAATTATTTCTTTATAATCTCCATTACCGGATATCGCGGTAACCTTAATACTCTTTGCATTCAAAGTATTATAAACCATTTTTACCGCTGCGCCTACAGACAATGGAGCCGTACTACTGCCGGAAATGCCACTATTAATCTTTAAAAGCGAAGCATTAATCATATACTCAGCATCAGTGCTTATAGTTTTTTCAATATTATTTCCTGTTATCTCAACTAAAGCACGCATTGCTTCCATATAAGTAATAGCATCATCAGGACGGAACAATCCGCGTTCACCCGTCATATACCCATACATAACACAAAATTCAATAGCAGGAGCATTTTTTGTGCTGCTTGTTACGTCGCGATAACCACTTGGAGAAACCGCAAAGCCATCGTAGCGCATCATTTTTGCTAGAATAAGCGCAAAATCAGCGCGGCTCATAGGTGTATCATAGTTTTCTGAACGGGCTGTCAAATTAAGACCTGCGACCACTCTCATACTATTCTCTGCAACTTCAGGACTGACCACAATTATATTTTCATCAGTCGCTTGTACAGCAGGCATGAAAATTGTTAATAACATAGCAAAAGATGCCATATATGCCACAACCCTTTTTGAGAGTTTTCTAAATTTCGCATTCATCATATTTTTCGCCTCCTTATTCAGTATCAGTTTCCGATGCAACCTCTGCATTTTTGGTTTCCATAGCCTTATCAGTATGCACAAGAAGTCTAGATATAATTACCGCAGCCTGTGCCCTATTGGTAGATGCATAAGGTGTAAACATCCCGTCGCCTGTTCCCTGTACCAATTTAACCTCTTTTGCCTTACCAACCGCTTGTCTGGCCCAGGAACTAATATCAGCAGAATCTTCAAATTCAAGAAAACCTCCGCCAACAATTATTTCGCCTACAAACTTTTCATATGCTCTTACTACAATAGTTGTCATTTCCTCTCTTGTAATCTGACGATTTGGATATGCACAACCACCAGAACCTTCGAAAAGTCCGTTATCCAGTGCTGTCTGTAATAAATCAGCACACCAATCTTCTGCTTTTACATCTTTAAAATCACCACGATAATTTACTGTCTCAAAACCAAGTCCTCTGATTAGAATTGCTATAAACTCAGATCTGGTAATAGGACTTTCGGGTTCAAATAAGTTTCCACCTCTGCCATACACAATATATCTATCATATAAAGAGAAAATTTCTTTCTCAGCCCAATGCCCGCGTACATCCAATAAATCAATTGTGCCGCTTTCTTTTTTATCTTCAACAATTGTATTTCCAGAACCAGTTATACCTGCACTTACAGAGAAACCTCCGCCAAAGTTTGAACCGCCACCACTTTCTTTAACTTTATAATACATTATTATTGGTTCAGTAGTTACTACATCTCCGTATTTTTTTGCATCTGAACCTTCAGGTAGCATAGCATATGGTGTAATTCCCACCTTGACATATTTACCGTGATTATCACTTGTAATACGATAGAGAGCATTATTATTATCAATTTGCGTATAATCACCGTTTATGGTATCTGCAATATACCACTTATAAACACTTTGATACTCTTCATATCCAAGTAAATTACTGTAGTCATAACTGAGTGTCACCTGATTGTCATCTGATAGTGATAAAACTGCATTTGTAACTCTCGGCATTGACACTATATGAAGTGCTTCTGTTTCATATATGGTTGTACCTTCTACTCCTTCAATAGTTTTTGGAAGTACAGTGCATTTTACATACTTTCCAATATAGCTATCATCTAAAGAAAAGTCTTTTCCAACGCTAATTACTTCAAAAATTCCCGATGCGCTATCCGACAGATACCATCTAACAAGACTATCATCCTGTCTTCCAGCAAAATCGAACCATGTGTAATCAGCACTAATCGTTTTTCCGCAAACTGCTTCTCCTTCAATTTTAAGTTCTGACAATGTTGGCTTTACCAAAGTAAAGTTCATTTCTACAGTATCGGTTAACTCATTTCCACCAATTGGTTTCGCACTCACCGTATATGTGCCGCTTGTAGCACCCGGCAAAATATTAAAACCGAAGGCAAAGTCTCCTGTTGTTCCATTATTTGTTTGGTCATTGTAAATCAATGTATCATCAGGAGCATAAATATTAACCCATATAGCCCTGTTTGATGTTCCGACATATTTTCCTGTTACATCTATACGAGCATCATCAATATTGCCAACAGCAGAAATAACTGATTGAGTACCATCAACTGCTGTAATTGGGATTTTTGCCGCTTCCCCAATTACAACTGGATCAGCAATCGGAATATTATTTTCCAATATGAAGACCTTTACATAATAATTGCCACCGTCATTAGGAACCGTTACTGAACCGGCAGTTATTGAATACTGCGTGCCTAATGCAACATTTTGTGAAGTATCAGTATAATTCAACATATGTAACTGTTCTGCTGTTTTTTTATAAAGAACTGTTCGAGTAGTAAAAGTACCTTCTAAAAGGCTAATATTTTGAATATCAAAAGTGGGTGAAAAATTACCCGGCGATACTATCACAGGTACTGATGAAGTACTTAGTTTTCTCCAATCAGTGGTAAAGTTATGAACTGTATCTGTAGCGTTCAAATCTAAATTAATAGTATATTCAATACTTCCAGATACCGTCACTGTATATAACTCGTTAGAATTCAAAACTGTAGACGGCGTTATTTCTAATACGTTATCTTCAGCATTAAAAATCCCTGTCCACAACACTTCATTATCATGACTATCTTTAAGCACGATATCGCCGGAAAAGTCTTTATCAGATGGTATTAATCCAAAATAAATCTTTATGATGCCATCAGTTGGGAACTGTGGGTCACCCTCAGTTAGTATTTTCTTAACCATTTTGACGGGTTCATATTTAAATGAATATATTTTTAACAGTGCTTCTTCTTGACGCAATGTACCACTAGAGCCCACCGTACCTTCTGCTGTGTCATATGCCAGAGTACTATCTCTACCTATTGAGAATGCTCTATAGTAAGTTGCACTACTCTGATAATAATATTCTGCATTAACATCACCTCGACCGGACAAAGCAATACCTTCTGCAGGAAAATCCTTATATGTAATCTCTCCAGTTTCTGTATTAATAACATCAATTATTCTAGTCAATTTAGTTCCATCGAATGAAATTTCTCTGAGTTTTCTGCTAATACCACTACTCATATCGGTAGATATTAAATACTTCAAACTATGAGCCGCCATTGTTCCTACTGTTGGTGTCGCCACCTCACACAACGGTGTCATGGTATCACGTGATGCCAATGCGGAATCTACTTTGCCAATTCCATAATATAAGAAGAATTTATTGAGTGTTTCGTGTCTACGGATAACAAATATACCACCTAAAAGATAACTTGCATCAACTCCGCCGGAAATTTCAAAATCAATTTCCGCCAAGTTGTTTAGTTTTATTGTCGCTGATGTTTCAGGAAGATAATCTGCACGATAAGCAACATTCATATCAAAGCCAGCGGCATTTTTATTTGATTTCAGTTGCAAAACCGTTTTATTATCAGTTCCTTTTTTTATATCCGCACTTCCTTTACCACCATTACCGGACATATAACTCCACGGTAGCACATCTGTATAAGTTTTTTTATTACCAAGCCATGTGTCCACAGGATAACGACTGAAATTATCATTAATATAATATCCGCTTTCTGAAGTTACATAGGTAAAGAATACAGGTGCAGTTAATGTAGTATCATCTGCAGCCTGAATACTTTGTGTAAATTCAATTACATACGTCGCAGAAGGTGCAATGTCTCCTTCATCAAAGTTGATAGTAAATACTTTTTTAGAAGTATCATAATTGAATTTATATAATCTGTTATTATATGTATCCGTACCATTGACTTTTTCCTTCAAAAGAACCGTTGAAGTACTAAAAGATGCAGGATTCATATCAATATTAAATGTAAAAGATATTTCACCAACAACAGGTATAATCCCACCATCTGTAACCGAAGGAGTAATAACAATTTCTGTATCAGCAAAAACAAAATTTATGCTTGAAAGCATCAATAACATGGTTAATATAGTACATATAATTTTCCTTAGTCTATCCATAAAATACCTCCTGAAGCAATTTGTTGCAACAGCAAATTATAATAAAAATTTTACCAAAACATTGGCCCAAAACCTTTAAGTTTGTATAGTGCCTCAACATAATAATAATCGCCGAAAATATACGACTTGTGTACATCTTTATAATAGCAACCTGAACTGTTCTGCAGAATTCCTTGTTGTTTATCACTCCAGTCGCATTGTTTGTCTGTCAATGCTTTTACAATATTTAAAGCAGCCTGTATATAAAGTTTTTTCTCATATTCAGGCACAACTTTCGCGATCTCAATTAATCCGCAAGCAGCAATTGCACCTGCAGAACTATCCAAGACTATAGGCTCTTCTGGTGCACGAAAGTCGGATTTAGGAATATATCCATCATTGCACACAGCAGCAATAAAGTAATGCGCCACCTTTTTTGCCGCATCCAAAAAACGTTGTTCCCCAGTATGTATATAACTCAGCACAAAGCCGTAAATTGCCCAAGACTGACCACGAGACCATGATGATTCTGATTCATATCCCTGTGTTCTTGGGGCAGCACCTTTAAACTCGCCTGTGTGAACATCAAAATTCATGATGTGATACACTGAACCATCCGGACGGATAAAATGTTTTAAAACTGTATCTGCATGATTCACAGCAATCTGATAGAATGCAATATTTCCTGTTTCCTTACTTGCCCAATACAGTAAAGGAATGTTCATCATAGAATCAATAATCGACCAACCTGCAGCCTCATCAGGCACATTCCACGCTCTAATAATTTTACTCTGAACATTATATCTTGCCGCCAAAGTAGACGCCGCATGAAGATTACGGTTTTTTGATTTTGCATTACCTGTAATGCGATAGTTGGCACCACTTGAAATATGCCACATAAATCCCACATCATGATGCAACCATTCATAATTCTCTAAAGCCATATCCAGTTTATTTTCGCATTCCTCTGCAACTTCACGAAAACTTTCTTCACCTGTAGCAACATACATCATCCACAGTATTCCTGGCCAAAATCCATTTGTCCATGCACCGATGTCACCATCCGTACGATCATCGTAGACTCCGTCAATTGTGAATGCGGGAAGTTTTCCTCTGAGCAGGTCACAGTTTTTGCGTAATTTATTAGCCGTATTGCACCAGGCATCATTAACCCATGCCATGTTTTTTTCCAAAATGCTATCCATTGCAATTAACTCCTCAATAAAATTTGTATTTCAACGAAGTTCAGTTACTACTTTCACCCTTTAACAGATCCAATCATAACGCCTTTTACAAAGTATTTCTGTAAAAACGGATATACAATCAAAATAGGAAGTGTTCCAACAACAATAACAGAGTATTTAATAACCTCGTACATATTTTCAGAATCGCCCTGATTCTTCATACTGTCTGTAGAATTCTGCAGAAGTATCTCACGCAATATTACCTGAAAAGGAAGAAGTTCACGATTGTCAATAAATACGGAAGCATAAAACCATGCGTTCCAATGCTGAACCAGATAATATAATCCCACAACTGCCATGGTAGCTTTTGAAACAGGAACAATTATCTTAAAAAGTATTGTAAAATCATTTGCGCCCTCAAGTTCCGCTGCTTCTGTAAGACTTACAGGTATCTCAGAAAATGCTGTTCGCAAAATTACAAGATTAAATGTGTTTACTGCAAACGGAATAACTACTGAAAACAATGTGTTTCTCAAACCAAGTCCATTTACAACCAAATAGAATGGAATAAGTCCGCCTGAGAAGAACATCGTCACAATTATCATCATCATAATTGGTCCACGTAGCATAATTCCTTTTTTAGAAAGGAAATATGCGCCAAAGCAAGTCATAACCATATTTAAAATCATTGCCATAGCAACTATTATCAAGGTGTTCTTAAAACTATTTAAAATCATCTGATAACCAAAAACCGCCTCATACGCTTTCACGTTAGGTGAAAGCGGAAAAAGCATCAATCCTGAATGTCCCTGTAATAAATCTGGATCGGAAAATGATGCCATAAGCACATGCCATAACGGATAAAACGTTACCACAAGCAACACTGCCATTACAATCACGTTTATGATATCAAATGTTTTTTCACCAACACTTCTGGTATCTCTCATTCTTCACACACTCCTTTTACCAAAGACCCGAACCACTGACTTTTTTACTGATAGAATTGGTAGTTATCAAAAGAATAAGATTGATAACAGAGTTAAACAACCCCACTGCTGTCGAATAACTCCAACCAAGTTCCAAAAGTCCTTTACGGTATACATAACTAGAAATTATATCTGCTGTCTTGTATGTAAGAGGATTGTAAAGTAATATTACTTTTTCATATCCCATACTCATAAGATTTCCGACTTTCATTATAAGCATTACCACTATTGTAGGTATAATTCCAGGAAGCGTTACATGTATCATTTTTGCCCATTTGCGTCCCCCGTCAACCTCACATGCCTCATAGAGTTGGGTATCAATTCCGGCAAGTGCCGAAAGGTATATGATCGAATTCCAACCAAGATTTGTCCATATGTCACTGATTACATAAATCGCACGAAACATTTCCGGGCGGTTTAACAGAGCACTGCGTTCACCGCCAAATATAACAATTAAATCATTAATAATACCTTCTGAAAGTGTAAAATCTTTTATTAATCCGCAAATAATAACTATTGAAATAAAGTGTGGAAAATAGGATACTGTCTGAATGACGCGTTTATATTTTTCACTTCTAAGTTCATTTAAAAGTAATGCTAACAATATTGGCGCTGTAAAACCAAACAACAGACTGTAACCACTAAGCAAAAGTGTATTTTTCATAAGTCTGCCGAAATACATACCATTCCAAAAACTAAAAAAATGTTTTAATCCAACCCAAGGACTATCCATAATTCCCAATGCTGGTGAGTAATCCTTAAATGCGATAATCGCTCCGTACATAGGCGCATAATTGAAAATAATATAGAATAAAATCACGGGAACTATCATCATATATGCATATTTATGTCTTACTATGTTTTTACCCAACGTATGCAGATAACGTTCTTTTTTTAAAGTCGGCACACTTTTGGCTGTTTTCATTAAAAATCTCTCTCCTTTTTTCAAGTGTTTTGCCGTAATGTTTTTAGCGTTTGTTATATCTTTCAACACATGTATTATAAATTTCTATGAGTTGATCAATACCTAATGCTTTCATCTGTTCAACATAAGCAGCAAACGCTTCATCCGTAAGTGGCTGAGGTGCAGATACTGATTCAAAGAAAAACTCTTCCATATAGGTATCAATTTGATTCGATATATCTGCTTCCATTGATGATTCTTCACTATTCGGCAAAATTACAGGCATACGATGCTCTGCCATATTTGTGTTCTGCCAAACATCAATAGCTGTTTTCTGCTGCGGATATGCAAGACGCTGCTCATACATTCTTCTGTCCTGAATAGAAAGTACTGTGGAATGGCTCCATGCATATTTACCAATATACGATGCAGAGCCTGACTCATCAAATACTGCATCTGTGAATTTTGGCTCATCGTTTACCATTTCATAACTTACACCTTCTGTACCAAAGTTAGAAAGCATACGTCCCTCTTCAGTATAGAAATAATCAAGAAATTTTGCAGCAAGTTCAACATTCTTGCAATTTTGAGTAATTGCGGCACAACCTACTCCATTGTACAGATTATCCTTTTGTCCGAATTTTGCTATCATTCCTTCTTCAGGAACGGGATAGGAAATTCCAATAAGGTCAAAACTTTCATTTTGTTTCTTTCCTGAAGAAAGCCATGTTCCTATATTACTACCAGATCCAATCGTTGCACCGACATCGCCTTGAGCAACCTTTTGATTCATTATTGTTGAATCAATACTACCGTAATCCTTATCAATCAAACCGGAATTATACCATTTGTTCATAACGTTGATATAATCTTTCCATCCGTTTTCAATTGGACCATATTTAACTTTACCTTCATCAATATAAAAATCAAAATATCCATTAGTTCCGCTGGCAAGATAATGTCTATCACTGATAAGAGCCAAAGGAGACTTTACACCATTTTCCTTGAACACAGTTAACATATTTGTCCAATCATCTATAGTAACTGGCACCTCTACGTTATACTTTTTCAATAGGTCAGAGCGAACCACAGGTCCCATATATGTAGTAAGCCATTCATCACCGCGTACAAACGGGAAACAATAATACTGGTGTTCATCAGTTTTAATCATTCGATCAATATCAGAATTTTCACTTAAATACTTTGAAATGTTTGGAGTGTATTTTTCAAAAACATCATTAAGAGGTCTGATATAACCTTCATCAATAAACTTTTGCGGTCCTCCTGGAACCCAAAGCCACTGATAAATAATTACATCCGGCATATCCCCTGAAGCAATTAAAAGGTTAAATGCTTCTGAAGACTGCCCCTGAGGCGGAAAACGAAATTCGGCATTCACACCTGTGTTTTTAAGTAAGTCATTGTAAAAAGGCTGATCCTTATAACTCGTGTATTCTGCATACACAGATGCATCTGCCCACACATCAAGTGTGTCCTCACATTCAAGAGGATAACTGTCACCAAGTTTTGCAGGTTCTAACTCTCCGTTATTCACATTCACCTGTCTCTTTGTACCACAACCCGAAAGACATATACTAAGTGTCAATACTAATGCGATTACTTTTAAAAATTTTTTCATTACTTACAATCCTTTCTTTAGACTTTAATTGAAGCAAAAAAAGCCCCGTCTTATTACTTATAATTATAAAACTACCCTACTATATTTTCAATTTCGAAAATTTGTCATTTATTTTGAATTTGTAGCCTTTTATTGATATTCCGCCATTTCAGTAGTATAATAATCATATGAAATCAACAGGTATCTGCAAAAATCAATTTTTTAAAACGCTATTGCCTTAATCGAATAGCAAAGAAAAGGAAGGTACAAATGAAAGATTTTTTTAATGTAAAACATCACTGGCTTTTGTCTTATATATTTGTTACACTTTTTTCTTTCATACTGTTTAATATGTCATTTATGGTCTATAACAGTAGTTTTAAAGAGATACTCGTCACTGTACAAAATGATTCCGTACAACAAATAAAGAATAATATAGATTCAAATCTTAATATTTTAAGCCAGTGTGCATCTTCAATTGCTGTTGCCGACTTATTTGACGATAAAAATCTAATGCAAAAAAATAATACAGTTGTGTATCAAAAATATAAAACTCAAATAAATGAAATCCAAAAAATCACGTTGCTTTCGGGAATTATTGACTCTTTTTACGTATATTTTCCACAAAGAGATTTAATTATTTCATTAAATAACGCAGTAAAACCACAACTTATGTACAATACATACCATTCTAACGGGAATTTATCCTACGATGAATGGTTACACAGTATTTACTCTTCAAAAGACCCTTATTTTTTCATTGATAACAAATTATTACAAGATGATATGTATATGCCATTTCTGTTTAGTTGCAAAAAAGCAGAAACATCATATGGGGAACCTTACAGTATAATACTGATGTCACCTCTTTCCATGTCTTACAATCAAAAAAATGATTTTATACGCAGGAATAATTTAACGATTTATAACGGAAATGGGAAAATAATTTATAAACAAAACGAATTGTTTGTTGAAGATTTCGATATATATAATCGAACGAAGGATGATTATTTTTACGATACACAAAATAACGAACGCTATATTGTGTTACCGTCAAAATCCTCCTTTTCTGATTGGACATATGTGTTTTTTGCACCTTACAACGAGTACTGGAGCCGTTTCTCAAAAATCAAGAACATATTCTTATTTGCAAATATATCAGGAATTATTATTTGCTTCTGCCTGGCTTATTATTTTACAAAGAAAAACTATACTCCAATTCAATCCATACTTTCCATTTTTGGAAAGAAAAGCATTCGCAATACAAAAGAAATTTCTGATATCACACGTAACATAAAGCGACTTATTAACGAAAAAGATATGCTTGAAGCGCAAAAACGTGAACTATCACAAACTACAATAATAAAACGCCTAATAGACGGAAATGTTCTTCACAATGCCTTTACAGAATCTTTACTTGCTGATAACCATATAATTTTCGACTCTGATTATTTGATTTTGTCAAAATACAAAATAACAAATTGCAGGGGACTTTTCCCTACGGAAAGCGATGTAGGAAGTCAGTCACCTATTGACAGTGCGTTTTTTCTTATAATAAACGTGGCACAAGATACCTTACTGCAAAAATATGATGCATATCATTGTACAGTAAATAACGAAGTGTGTTTTATAATCAAGACTAACACCGACGATACACACGATTTGCACAATACTTTAAAAGATTTGCGTGAAAAGGTGAAAGATTTTACGTATATTGAAACTTCGCTTGCAATTTCTCAAAAATATACAAATCCTTATAAAACAGTGGCTGCAAATGAAGAATGTGATGCGGTGTTCAAGCATCAGTTCATGTTTGGTGATGAAAATTGTATTTCATTTGAAACAATTAATGGATTAGACAAATCATACATCTATACTGTATCTGATGAAAACAAAATCATTAACTCTATCACCAGTGCAAAAACTCAGCAGGCACATGAGTATATCAATGAAATTTTCCAAAGAAATCTTAAGAAACATTTATCTGCTTCTGCTGCAAATATGCTGATTTATGATATTTTTTCTACTATAATGAGGTTATTAGATAATATTAACGACCAAGAATTCAAAAAACAGATATTATCATTCTTATCAGTTGATTCGGACATATTTTCCGTAACTAAAAAACTTGAAGATGCTGTTATCCTTTTATGTAGCCATTACTCGTCGAAAGAAAAAAGGATAAGCGATGAAATTATAAATATTATAAAAGAGAACTACCATGATGCAAATCTTTCGGTTGCACAAATTGCATATACACTTAATAAAACACCGCAGCATATCTCAAAGATATTTAAACAGGAAACAGGAGAAATGCTTTCCTCTTACATTCAAAATTATCGTCTTTCTATAGCCAAAGATCTTCTTGTTAATTCAAACATGCTCATAAATGAAATAGCTGAAAACGTTGGTTACTCCAACAGCAGTGTATTTGTGACAGCATTCAAGAAAGCAGAAGGAATTTCACCCGGAAATTTCCGCCGGACTAAATAAACAAAAAATTCCATAGTTCCAATATGTGAAACTATGGAATTTTTTATATTGATTTTATATTGGAAAAAGTGCCGCGCCGATTATTCCGGCATCATTTCCTAATGTTGCGGCTTTTATTTCAGGCACTTCAACACTTTTACAGTTCGTATGATTATTTATATATTTTTTCACAGGTTCAATCAAATAGTCGCCTTCTTTGCTGATACCACCACCAATTACAATAACATCAGGACGTAATGTATTAACTATACTTAATATTCCACCGGCAACATATTCTATATATTTATTAACTACCTTCTGTGCTACTTTATCTCCCGATTTTGCTTCATCAAAAGCAGTTTTCCCGTTAATTATTTCGTATCTTGCCATTGAACTATTTGGATATTCTTTTATTGCATCCTTCGTCTGTCTGATCAAGGCAGTAACAGATGCATAAGTTTCCCAACACCCATAATTCCCGCAAGGACATTTTTCCCCTTCATGTATGAAAGTGAAATGCCCCAGTTCGCCACCAGCACCGTTTAAGCCTCTATAAATATTATTATTTATGATTATACCACTACCTATACCAGTTCCCAATGTTACAGCAATAAAACTTTCAGCATTATATCCATTAAAGAAATATTCGCCGTATGCAGCTGAATTAGCATCATTTTCTAATTTGATAGGCACATTAATATACTTTTTAAATTCGCTTGCCAAAGGCACATTATTCCAATTAAGATTGCCCGAGTCTAACACAATACCTGCTCTGCCATCTACTGCCCCGGGACTGCCAATGCCTATTTCAGTAATATCATTAATAGAAAAGTCCCCTTTTTTAGTCAATTCAAAACAAAGGTCAGCCATGTCCTTTATAACTTCAGAATAATGACGATTGGCAAAAGTAGGGCATGAATCTTTAGTTAAAATTTTACCATTCTTTTCAACAATTCCTGCAGCAATATTTGTCCCACCCAAGTCAATACCTATATACATTTAGTTCATACCTTTCTCAATTAATTATTAACACTTATTTCAGCACAAATTCTATATTGCTACTTATTCCTGATGTAACCGGGATTTTAAGTTCTCTAACGTATCCTGCATTAGTAATAACTTTTTCTCCAGCCCAATCTAAACCTGAACAACTAATTTGCATAGTACTGTCTCCTACTGTATAAGTGAGAATATCATTCGAAATAGTTGTATCACCATTAGATACATTAATAGGAAGAACCACATATGCATTTTCTATATTTTCATCACTTGTATTTGTAAATAAAACTTTCAAATTCAATCCGCTATCATTTATTTCCGTTATAATTTCTGCAGTTCCCAAAGTTCCCACTTCTTGTGTAATTTTAAAACTTTCACCATATACAAGCCAAGAAAAAGAACCATTTTCATGCTCTGTTTTATATGTGCCATCTTCCGTTATAATTTCAAGCCTCGAATGTGCTGACTGTGATATATCACTGGCTGAAAGATTCATCGATGTTAAAATTGCGCCGAGTTCTTCGTTCCATATAGCAGCAGGCAATCCGCTTCTTTTAGACCCATCCGAAGTACGTACAGCATAAGGAGTAAGCACATACCAACCATTTTTCTTCATTGCAGTTGTTCCATCTAAATCCCATACTTTTTGAACCTCATATATTGGTGGTATATTTTTTTCAGTTACCCTTTCAGTATGTGCATATGCTTCGTATAATCTGGGCACCCATGAGCCAGTAATTTCCTCTTGCTTTGTTGATGTGTCTTTAACAATAAGACCTGCCTCTATAATCTTTCTTGCCAATTCAGGCTTATTTAATCCAATGTGAGGCATTGTCGTCCCATATGAATAATTTTCAGCATTGTAAGGAAGCATATCAATTAAACCATTTGCTTCAGGAAAGGCAATTGCTGCTAAAAAAGTTCCCGGGAATCCGCAATTCGATATCATTTCAATCGGAGAGCGAAGATTAACTGAAGTAGGAGAAATCACCTCTCCATTCGGCTGTTTTAGCCAAAAAAGACTTTCATATGTAATCGCTCTTTTAATCGACTCTTCTAATCCAATAACCAATTGGTCGTCAGCATTTTTAAGTTTACGATAATCAAGATATGATGCTGCTATATTATGCAGAGATAAATCTTGATATGAACCACTCGGAGCATAATGCTCCAAATAATATCCGGATGCATGCTGCCCAAATGAACCATTATAATCTTTATTTTCCTTTATAAAAGCATCTATCGCACGTTCAAAATATGATAAAAAACGTTCCTCCCCTGTTACACGATATGTAAGCAGGTGCCCATAAACAATACAACTCCATTGATTTGACTGATTCGCGGTATAATTAGCAAGCTTATCTCCAACTAAGGCAAGTCCATTACGCCAAAGTTCCGCCTCTTCTGTGGGTAGTTTATCTTTTAGCAAACCATACCCCGTAGCAAGTGCCGGATATATAAAGAATACATGTCCCATTGGTCCAAATGTTGTCTTCGAACCGCTATATTCCCTAAGCATCATATCTGGTGATAACGCGGCAAAATGGCAAAAAGCAGCAAGGAGAGAACGAGTCATTAAGGTCTTATTTCCATATGCGGGATTTAATTTAGTAGGTACAGCACTAAGTGCTGCCAATCCTGCTGTATGCCCCATTGTGTGGCGGGTGCCATAATCAAATCCTTCATAACTCACGGAAAAATCATTTTCATCTCCGGTAAATGCTCCATAATACGGACTTGAGCAATCCAAAACTTGCTTTTCAAGTCCGCACTGCAATGCTGAAAGTCCGCCATAAATCCCATAAAACAAGGCTTCTGTATCTAAGTCCTCATTTTTTATTTCAGATGGGATTTCAGAAGGAAAGTCCAACTGTACATTCAAATCATCATCTTTATGACGCAGCATTGCTTCTCTGACTCTTTTCTGATACTCTCCTCCAAGCAGAATTCCATCACTTGATTCCGTTGTACCGCCTTTCAATTTGAGTGCCATTTCTTTTGTCGGACACAAAAGTCCCGGTATTCCGGTTGCAAAAGTGATGGTTTCCGATGTAAGTTGGTGTCCCATTGATCGGCTATTTTTCAAACTCCAAACCACATCGGAGTTTTCAATTGGGAGTTCATAATTATAATATGTTGTTTTATTAATTTCAGAGGGGGATGCTGTTTCCTCAAGCAGAGTCCCATTCTCATCGTATAAGGTAAGTGCTGCGGTATATCCCCGTGTTTTTATCTTAGTAGCCGTAGATTTACTCGGCACATAAATAAACCACTCTCTGGGAGTATATGGTAAAAACTTAAAGGTCATTTCTCCTCTCACACCCCAAGCACTACTTTCAGGGATGCCAAAAGTCAAAAGATCTGATGTACCTTTACCACCTGTATAAGATATTGTCCAAATTCCGGCAGGTCCCTCGGGCACCGATAAAATTATTTCTTCACTTTCCAAATCTTTTTCACTAAAATCATAATAGCAAACAACTTTTCCATAAGGGTCAATAACTCTTACCGTTCGAAACTGTTTATATAAAACTATATCCTCGCTCGCTTGCTTTGCAGTTTTAATATATATTTCTCCTGGGCCTCCCTCTTCAAATTCAGCTAACATGCCTCCTCCTCCAACAGGCCCCCCATCAGCCTCATATGAAAACTCAATATTTATAGGGAAACGTATCGACAATTCATCGGCGTTTGGTATACTAGTTTCAACTTTGGTATTCAGATTTTTGTTCAAAACCGTGCTGAACAGAGATTCATATTCCTCCAAAATTGCATCACTTCTAAATAGAGGAACCAATTTAGAAAAGCCGTCAAACAAAAAGGCACTTACTTTATCCGTTTCATTATTAAATACAGATGTTGTTTCTATGATTTCCGTTTTACCTGGTTTCAAATTTTCTTTATGTATTATGTCAACATCTTGTAAATTTCCATCTGAATACTTAGCAAAAAACAAAATCGCATTTTTGGTGGTTGATGATGTATTACTAAGTGTTGCTTTAAAAGTTAAATCATCTGTATGTGACAAGAATCGGCTGGCAAATCCTCCTTCAGCATAAAGTTCGCCCCGAATCGCATATGCCGGTAAAACATTTATACATAAAGCTAATATTAAAATTACAGATAGAATTTTTTTCATAACGCACCTCCAAATTAATTACATATGTCTTGAAATCTTTTCTATTATTATATTTATATTTTAAATGTAATTATTAAAAAATTCAATTTTGAATATTTATCATTCATTACGGATATTGAAACTAATTCTATTTTAATAATCTAGTAATTAGCAATGTAACCACATAATAATAGAAGATTACTAAGAAATACTATATAGTATAAATTTTGATACGCATTAAACAAAGAGTAAAATACTCTTAAATTTCAAAAGCATCAAATCAAAACTATGATTTGATGCTTTTTTGATGATGTAGCAAACGGAATGTTTGAAAACGGATACAAATAGATGCGATGTTGGTGCTCGTTTTGAGAAAAACAACTCGCATCACAAGACAACGTACCAAAG
>JAZNPF010000042.1:0-12248 GCA_045589495.1 Clostridia bacterium | reverse complement strand
TTTTTTTTTTTTTTTTTTTTAACTTATTAATTATCTGTTTATTTTTTTATTTTTAACTCAATGTGTATTTGTTATTATTTTTTTTATGTTTGCGGTTTGCAGCGTTTCTTTTTTTTCTTTTGGTTCTTTTCTTTTTTTTCTCGCAAAAAGAAAAAAAAGAAAAGAACGATTGCCTTAGTTAATATGTGCTTGATTTGTGTTTTATGCATTATGCTATTTTTTTGGCTTTTTTGCTTTGTGTTTTTGTTGAAAAAATATCTTGCAAAAAGTGCAAAATAATGTTAAAATGTTTTTGGTGGACTAAAATGTTGCCGTTATTTTGTTAAGTTTTTTTTTTTTTACAAAATCATTGAAAAAAACAAACTTATATGCTATAATAATGGTGATATCACCAATTAAATTAATTATGGAGGTATCAAAAAAATGAAGAAAAAACCTGTTTTGTGCGTTAATAATGGTGTTGTGTATGCATCGTGTACGGAAGCTGCTGCTGCTTGTGAGCTGCCTGTATCATATGTATCTAAACAACTGAGCGGTAAAATCAAGAAAACTGCTGATTATGTGTTTGTTGCTGTTAGCGGTAATGAAACGGATGCAGAGTTAGCAGAGTTGCAGCGTAAGTATCTTGCTCAGTACTTCCATGTTTATTTTTTTTAGAATAGTGGGAGGCTGCTATGAAAAAAAGAATATACATACCGCAAGTAGACAAGATATATGATAGTGTTGCCGCTGCTGCTGCTGATCTTGGTGTTAATGCATCCAATCTTGGTAAGACTCTCACAGGTAAGCGTAAGTCTGCTGGTGGCTATACTGCTATTGATGCATCTGCTTATACTCGTAAAGGTAAGACGATTACACCGAATAGGCGATCTCTGCGTAATAGAGCTGTTAAATCTGGCTTATATTCTGTGGGGGCTGATCCTCTGGCTGATAAGCGGCAAGAATTGCAACGCCTGCTCATCCAGACCAATACGGAGGCTAAAAAAATACGCAAGGCTGGTATTGGATTTTTTGCGCAGTATAACAATAAGGCTATGGATTATGTGCAGGATATCGGCGGCAAAAATGGATACTATGCTACGGATTATAACACGTTGTCAAAATTAACAGCTGCAGAGCTTGACAAATATATTGCGGCAATAAAAAATGCGCAGAAGCGTGATACATACACTTATGCCGGAGCCGTAAGAGCTACTAATGTCCGTACAGATAATATGGGTATTACTTTTAGTCAGGCGCAACAGTATAGGGACATTATGCCAATCATTTTCCGGACTTTAGATAACATCACCCAAAAAGACTGGAAGTACGAAGAGGTATTACATACTATCGTTGATGCTATTGATAATCAAGCTGCACCAGAAGATATACTCAATATCTTATCGAGAGTAGATAGTTTGAGGGCTAATATTGATTTTTTACTGGATTACGCAAATAATAATTACGCAAAAATGCATCATGCTACACGCAAAGCACTATATGACTTAATTGATGCTTATAATGCAGATCCAAACGATCCTACTATGCAAGAGGCAATAAAAGTTATGGCGCAATTAGTTGGTGATCCAGATGCAAAAGAGCAGGTTGTGCGACAATTTGCACGATATGCCAAAAATAACTACACTGATAGTACAGCGCAAGATAATATTGATTGGCTATATATGCGCACTGCATCTGGTGTTAATCAAACGTCTGCATACTTCGGTGCGGCTATTGAGGCTGCTATGGATTACTGGGGGGTGTTATAATGCAATATTACAATGATGTTGATTTTAGCCAATTTGCACAGATTGCCGGACATGGCAAATACTGCGATCTTGCAGCGGCTTTTGATACAGAGACATCTTGTGTGCATTACCCAGATGATTATCCGGATGCCAAATTAGCTGGACAGCCTAAATTTAGTTTTATGTATGTGTGGCAGTTTGCAATTAATGATGTTGCAGTATATGGGCGCACATGGGATGAGTTTTATGATTTTCTGCTTAATCTTCGAGGTGATTTGCACTTAAAGTTAGATCATCGCTTGGTAGTATATGTGCATGAGCTGTCCTACGAGTTTACATTTTTGCAACAACTTCCGGGTATAGCGGTAAGTACAATGGAGTACGATTTTTTAGCCCGTGAAAAACATGATATAATCAAATGCGTTATTAATGACGTTTTTGAGCTGCGTGACAGTGCTACATATACTGAGATGCCACTGTCACAAGTGGGAGAGCTTGTAGGCATCAAAAAACTTAGTTATGACTATAATAAGATGCGTCTACCGACTACTCCGCTATCTGATGCAGAGCTTGCATACTGTGAGCATGATGTGCTGATACTGACAAAGTATTTTGACGGACAAGCCAGGATATATGGCAGCTATGGCAACATACCGCTCACCGCAACAAGATGCGTTAAAAGAGATATAGAGACCAATATGCGAGCGATGTATTATAGAGGTGTAGCCAAAAAATCACAGTTAGATGATACAGATGATGTAGATATGCATGTGCTGGATCTGATGCAATCAGCATACTTTGCACCGTGGATATATAACAGATCTGTATATCGTGATATGGTAGTAGATGATGTTATGGATGCCGATAAATCATCTGCATATCCATATTGGATGTTGGTCTGCAAATATCCTCGTGGTAAGTTTACAGCGATTGACATAGATCATAACGACATTAACAAGTTGTTATCAGATTATGCTAACCGTCCGCTGCTGATCAAGTTGCATCTGCATAATCTACAATGCCTATATCCTCGTGTATCATGGTTGCCAGCATCAGAGCACTGGACAATATCCAAAGATGCAAAGATATATGACAACCGTATTGATAGTTGCAAAGACATTATTTTGACGTTAACGGACATTGATATGCGCACATTACAAGATTATTATGAGTATGATGTTGACAAGGTTGATATATTGGAGGTATACGCCGCTAAAAAATACGGCTATCTACCGCCGTACATTGTTAAGACAATTGTTGATAAGTACATTGATAAGCGTAACGCAAAAGATGTAAAGACTGGCATTGAGCAGAGCCGAGAATTAACCCCGGCGGAACTTGCAGAGTATAACCGCATAAAATCAAAAGTGGATCGTATCTATGGTATCTTTGTGCAACGTCCTGTCAGGACATCTTACTTGTGGGATCCAGTGGCGCAGCAAGTTGTTGCTGGTGATAAGCAGTATGTTAAGTCTGATAAAGACTGTACAGTTAATTTTGCGTGGGGCGTGTGGCTATTATCGTATGAGCATCGAGAGATGCTAAAAATATTTGCCGCCTGCAATTTGGCAATTAGTGCAGACGGCAAAATGAAAAATTTGGATATAGTGTTGTACGGTGACACGGATGGTGTCAAGTTTAAGTATAACAGTGCTGTTATAGATATTATAACACAGTATAACGCAGATTGCAAGAGAAAAATAAAAAATTTTTGGCTGCGTAATCAAGATATATGCCAGTTGGCAGACATTGACGGCATGGGAGAGTTTAAATTTAAACACTATCAAAGTTTTAAAGCCTGCAAGGTTAAGCGATATGCATATATTAGTGATAATGATGAGTTTGTGCCGGTGTGCGCTGGGCTGTCTGCTGACAATACATTTTTTGACGGATTAACTAACGATGAAAAAATGGAATTGTTTAGCGGCGAAATGAAAATATCCGCCGATGTGGCGAATAACAAACGTACGCAATACGTTTATGGACACTTCGAGGAGGACATAACGGACTATTTGGGTAACACTGATACAGTATCAGTTGATAGTTGTGTATTGATATCAAAATGCAGTTTTAATTTTATTGATGATGATGCATCCATTGATAGGGATACACTAAACGCAGCATTTGACCGTAAACCAACAGTGAGCCGACCAAAACGGAGTAGTAAAAATGCCAAGAAAAAAAGTAAAAAGTGATGATGCCGGATATTATAGCTATGATGATATTGATAAGCTGGATGCGGTCTATAACTTGATCATAGGTCAGAGATCCAACGGTAAGACCTATGGTATACTACATAGAGTGATAGAGGCATATATAAATGATAATTTGCCGTCTGCATACATCAGACGGCAAAAAGAGGAAATTGTTAAGGGTAATATAGGATTTATTTTTGATCCGCATATACCTTATATTGAGGAGCTAAGCAAAGGCAAATATAATAGTATCATGTATGTATCTCATGCATGGTACTTATGTCGATATGCTGAGACTGCAAACGGTGAGCCAAAGAGAGTAGCAACGGATAAAAATCCATTTTGCCGGGCGTATGCTATAAGTACTGCTGATACCACTAAGGGCGCAGACCCTGGACCCGTTAAGTATGTTGTCTTTGATGAGTTTATTACAAGGCGTTTTTATCTCACCAACGAATTTATAATGTTTCAAAATTTGCTGTCTTCCATTATCCGCAACAGGGATAATGTCAAAATATATATGTTGGGAAACACGGTAAATAAGTTTTGTCCTTATTTTGCGGATATGGGACTGCATGATATATCAGATATGGATCCGGGTACAATAGACTTGTACACTGTTGGACGCAGTAAACTCAAAATTGCAGTTGAGTACTGCGCTACAGCTCCGGTATCAAAAAAGGTATCAAAATACTTTGCTTTCGAAAACCCACAGCTTAAAATGATTACAACGGGAGCATGGGAGATAGCACTATATCGTCATGCGCCGGAAAATTTAGATGATAGTGAGATAGTGCTATCGTGTTTTGTGGTCTTTGCCGGTAAGACCGTGCAAGGAGATATATATATATATCAGGATTATCCGCTGCTATTTTGGCACCCAAAGACAACACCGTTGCAGCATCCAGAGCGAGATATTATATATTATCCAGATAGTTATGATGGTAATCCGTTGCATCAGGTTACACTCTCAGGGGGTAACACACGGGCGCACAAGCTTATAGCGCAACTCATAAGAGATCAAAAAACATTTTACAGCGACAATAGCACCGGTGAGCTGATAAACAATTGGCTTAAAAAAGTAACTATGTCGCAACTTATAAGGGGGTAGATAATATGATGACAGACAATGAGCTGGTCTTAAAAGCACTATATGATACTTGCTATTTTGATAATTTTGAGGAGCTCAAAAGTAAGATAGACAGTATCAATTTTGCGGACGTAGACAGCATAAGCACTTTGTCAAGTGATGCTATTGATGATATTATCATGGCATTAAATGACTTCGGCAGCACATATGCAACAGATAGTAAGCCGCTGGGGATAGATGCACTATCTGACATACTATGTAGCTATCGTGCGGATACGTTTTTTGAGGAGGTGGAGATACCGTTTTGAGTGGAGGACATAACAACGGTTACATAGATCCTTTTGCTATAGCACGGTGTGATTATAATTTTGATACACTCTATATGCACTACTTTAAGCAAGTATCGGAGCTGATATATAATACTGTATGTTTTGATGGATTACCAAGCACAATAAGCGAGACATATTTAAAGTACTGCATATTTTTGTTAGGCAAGGTAGTATTTTTTAAAAATGGTGATGATCTGCTGGCACTAAATGCGTCACCGTCAAATACTCCAGATGTATACTATGTACCTACTGATGTGATTGTGTCTAATCCAGTCCTACGAGGCTCCAAAACCCTAAAACGTGATCAAGATTGTGTAGTAGTATACTGTACATCTATGGATAGATATACGCCTGATACTATGTATGGGGGCTTGTATACGCTTGTTGTAAAGACTGCTACAATGCTGGCAGATAATGATCTATCAATCAATATAGCGCAAAAAAATACAAGGCTGGTCAACATTTTGGGTATTGATGATAGTATAGGCAAGCGTACCATAGACGATATCATGCAGCGTATGTATGCCGGAGAGCCGTACCAAGCTGTGCAAACACGCTATGTATCTACGTTGCAGGCGGTGCCAGTGCAGACCAATGCAAACAATCAGCACATACTGCAACTTATAGAGCTGCATCAGTACATACTTGCACACTTTTACGAGCAGATAGGACTAACAACACATGATCAGATCAAAAAAGAGCGGCTAATAACAGCAGAGATTAATGATAATACTGATATGGCATTGTATAACATACAGTATGTGTTGCGCAGTATACAAGATGGCATAGATGCCGTAAATGCTATGTTTGGTACTAATATTACTGTGTATCTTAATCCGATACTGGCAAGAGAGCCAGCACCGGAAGAAGAACCAGCACCGGAAGAAGAACCAGCACCGGAAGAAGAACCGGCACCGGAAGAAGAACCGGCACCGGAAGAAGAACCGGCACCGGAAGAAGAACCAGAGCCGGAGGAAGAACCGGCACCGGAAGAAGAACCAGAGCCGGAGGAAGAACCGGCACCGGAAGAAGAACCAGAGCCGGAGGAAGAACCGGCACCTGAAGAAGAACCAGAGCCGGAGGAAGAACCGGCACCGGAAGAAGAACCGGAGCCAGAGGAAGAACCAGAAGAAGAAACTGCTGACGGTGAGGCAGAGGAAGAACCGGAAGAAGTTGCTGACAGTGAATATCAGGCAAAACAACAGGTAGTAATAAATATAAATGGAGATAATGCCGATGTGGAGGTGCAAACCGATGAATAATTTGCGCCGCTATGGTGACATGGATATCAATCCATTTACAGTTGATGTACTGGGTCCGTTTGTGGATTTAATATATGGTATGGGTGTTGGTTCTGACGAGGCAAACGATCTATTTAGATTTGATTATGCGGATGCATACACGCCCTACACGGACGATCAAATAAAAAAAATCACAAAATTATTGTTTAAAGTAAATTATCGTAAATATGAAAAATTGATTGATGTGTATGAAGCAGACTATAATCCGATACAGAATTACGATATGACGGAAACTATGACAGATGTGAGAACGCCTAACTTGCAGGCATCAACAACATCTACTACATCAACGGCAACAACATCAAAAATCAATCAGACACAGACCACAACGGATACACCTAACAACTATCAACAATTATCAGTTAGATCGGTAAATCCGTATGATAATAGCGGCATGCGTTCAGAATCTCAAAATGTAGTTACTGACAGCGGATCACGCACAACCACAACTGCATATAGTGGCGATCCAGATAACGCTACATCATCATCTACCGGCACAACGACGGCAACCAATACCGGCACGGAAACGACTGCACACACTGGATCACGTTCTGGTAATATTGGCGTGACAACCAGTCAGCAGATGCTTGAATCAGAATTAGATTTAGCCGCCAAGATGAATATTTTTAAACAGATCGAATTAGATTTAGCACAAAAAATATTTATTGGTGCATGGTAAAAAATAGGCGTTTAAATGCCGTTTTTACAGGGGTATAGTTCCATAATATAAAATATACTGATAGATGTCTTGCAGGCGTAAAAACGGCATTTAACACATAAAAAACGCAAATAAAAACAGGAGGAAAAAAATAATGCTTACAACGCAAATATGGGAATTTTTGGAAGGTATTTACAAAGAAGTTACAGGGCAGGAAGGCGTGGTTAAGGAAGATCTATCAAACATCTCAGATGTTGGTGCTACGCTGCTGTCAGCAAATTATAGGGAGACGTATACAAACAGTTTGTTAAACAGGATTGGCAGGATGGTATTTGTAGACAGACCGTACAAGGGATTTGCCCCTAATATCATCAGAGAGTCGTGGGAATATGGATCTATTATGTCAAAATCCAGGGTCAAGGATTTTACGCCAACCGCTAACATGGCGTGGAATTTGACCCCGGGCGAAAGTGTAGATCAATTTGTTTATACGCCTCCGACAGTACAAACAACGTTGTACAACAAGATGACACCATGGGAAATAGATTGCTCATTTTTGCAGGATCAGTTAGAGCAATCATTTACTTCTGCAGCTGAATATGACAAATTTGTATCTATGATTGTTACCCAGATACAAAATAGTGAGGTACAACAAATAGATAGCCTGATTATGCGTAATATTAACGCAATGGCAGGCAGGCGTATATACAGCAATATTGCTGTTGTTGATTTGCTGGCAGGATATAATGCAACAGTATCTACACCAATAACAGCAGCGGAGACAGCAACAAATAAAGATTTCTCACGCTATACAGCATATCAAATATTATTATATAAAGACAGAATGAAGGCAAAGACAGCCGCATTTTGCGAAAACGAAGAAGGCTACACAACATTTACGCCAGCGGAATATTTGCATCTGGTGTTGCTGTCTGATTTTGCAAAATCAATTGATGTTTATTTGCAGTCCGATACATACCACAACGATTTTACGGAGATCGGCAGTTACGAGACTGTACCATTTTGGCAGGGCTCCGGCACTACATTTGCATTAGCTGATACATCGGCAATATATGCAGAGATCCCCGGCATAGACGGCAATCCAACAGTAGACCGTAACTATGTTTTGGGCATAATGTTTGACCGTGATGCGTGCGGTATAATTAATGAGCGCCGCAACGTTGCAGTGTCATACAATAACAGGGGGCGCTACTGGAATAATTTTTATCAAGTAGAAACAAGACTATTTACGGACCCGGCGGAAAATTGTATTGTTTTTGTGCTGGGATCGGGCGGCGGAACAGTACCGACAATCACATTAGACAAATCAACAGCGACAGTAGCAGCAGAGGCGACAACAACTATAACCGCAACAGTAACACCAGCTGGATCAACTGTAACGTGGACATCGTCAGATGACGATGTTGCAACAGTATCATCCGGCACAGTAACAGGTGTAGCAGCAGGTACTGCAACCGTTACAGCATCTGTAACAAATGACGGCGTAACACGTACTGCATCATGTAATGTAACGGTTACGGGTGCTGCAAAATCCAAAAAATAATAAATATCCCTCTTCGGAGGGATATTTTGCAAGGGAGGATAATCATGATTACAGTTGATCTATATCATACATCAGATGATGCAAGGGTGGCGGACAAAACACTATCTGCCATTGCTACTGGTATACCGATTAATCCGACAGCGGCAATTGACCGCCTCAAGCCTGTATTTGTGATCGACTACAGTGATAGTTATATCGGTGTTAATTATGTGTATTGCAGTGCGTTTGGACGTTATTATTTTTGTAGTAGTCCATCTGTCGAGATAGGCAGGCGCATAATATTACCGTGTACAGTTGATGCGCTTACATCATGGATAGCTCAGCTGCGTAACTGTCCATGCACAGTAACACGCTCAGAGACAGCAGGCATAACAGCAGTACCAGATGCACAGTTACCGATAGATCCAAATAAACGTGTATACCGTGTAATGGCGTTCGACGCCGAACAAAATTACCCGTTTGACATCAATGCGGCAAATCCCTATTTGTTGGAGGTGTTATAGTATGCCAATTAATACACAATACTATGGCGCAGAATCCACATGGTTAGATTTTCCGCCAGTTACAGGTATGACAGACCCATTCAAAACGGGACAATATAGCACGGTCAATCATAGTACATATGGATTAGCAACCCGTACATGGTTAGCTTGCAAATATGGTGCAGATATAAATACATACAAACAACCATTAGATCCATCGTTTGGTTGGTGTATCACAGACGGCAATGCACCATTTGATCATACATATGGCGTAACGGGCTATAATGCAAATCACGATCGCTATGAACGAAATCAAAATGGCAAAAATGTTATCGGATTAGGCGCAAAGGGTAGTCAATCTGCATATATATCAAATATGCAGTATGTAAGGTACTATAAATCATCGTCCAGCGGCGGCGCAGAATGGGGTACGGTGCCGCTAAATTTTCAGCCAGATTATTCTTTTGCCCCAACGATAGATACTTATACAGGCGGTTTACGGGTTATGCAATGTGCAGGATCCGGATTATCACCAGTGCTAAAATTTGATTTTGGCTATTACTACATAGTGCCATTTGTAAATTACTATGTGCTAAAATCAACAGCAACAATAGCAGACTGGGGTGCAGTAACGGATCCAGCAAATTATAGTGCATTGGTAGATGCATCTAAAAAGGATGATTTGTACACATTTTACACACGCATTAATGGCGGTACATACAGCACAGATAAAATAATAATTAATGGTGTTGTGGCGTATATGGTACATGTTGCATGGCACAATGATAAAACATATGATATAACTGATACATCATCTGGATCACAAACTAACACAACGTGTTTTTTAAATTTGATACATGCTAACGACACACCAATAGATTTTACGTTTAACGATTGGTATGATAGTACAGATCCGACACAGTACAATATCAAAATAGATCCGGTTTTTATAAATAACAGGGGATTTAGTGTAGGATCGTGCGGTATTTATAACGGCAAAACATCAACTATATCATCTGGACAATTTAACTCACAAGCAGCAGTACTATTAGCTGGATGTGTAGACCATTACGCCACAGGCTATACAAGTCCAACGTCATACTGTTATTATTATCAGCCTGTTGCAATGGCATCAACTGATTTTACAGTAAAAACATTCTCGGCGGATTCTTCACTACCAAATGCACGCCGCTATGGTATATCGGTATCGGCGACATTATCAGACTTCGGCGGGCTGGATTCGTTCCGAGAATATGTGCGTAAGTGTTGTGCATACTTCGGATGTTATTTTTCAGAAAAATTTTACCCGGATGCAACGCAGGATTGGCTAAATGCAGATTGTTTTATTGGCACGATCGACAGCAACGGCGTAACGCATGGAGCATATACACAAGGCACAGATAACGCACAACAACCGCAACGCACATGGGGCGACGAGTGGGCAACAAAAACCCCATATGAACCCGGCAAACCACCGAAGCCAGACCAAGATCCAAACAATTATATTAATGGTATGCCAGGAACAAATCAATTGTCAATTGCATCATTTACAAGACTGTATGCTATGACACCAAACGATTTGACATATCTTAGAGCTTACTTAAAATATATTCCAACGCAATATACAGATTTTGATGCATACAGGGATTTTCTGGGACAAAAATTTTTAAATAGTAATCCAATTGATAATATGGTATCGCTGCGCTGGTATCCATTTGATGTAGTAGATAATGTTATGGTATTTGTACCGATAACGCAACCAATACAGATATCAAATGCAACAGCGCAATGGACAGAATCAGGATTAACGTATACAGTACAGGGTACAACGTCATTATATCCAGTTTATTATTTTACGTTATATCTGGGATCATTCACGCCACAAACAGCATACGGCAATTTTTTAGATTATGAGCCATATTCTGATGCTAAAATGTATTTACCATTTTGCGGTACGGCATCAATAGACTTAAAATCAATATTAGATGTAACACTTTATGTATCATATAAAGTAGATGTGCGCACAGGAGCTTGTACAGCAATAGTAGCAGCAGATGATTATGACGGCAATATAATTTTAACAGCACATGGTAGTTTAGCCGTAGAGATACCGATAACTGGAGTACAATCAGCGGATTATCAAAACGCAGTATTTCAGGCAATCAATAATCTAAAAAACGCACAGATAGCACAGTTTACGGCATATGTGCAATCTGCAACGGGATTGATAGATGCAGTAGCAACAACGGCGGCAAACCCACTATCAGGGGTAGGAGCCGCAGGAAGTGCAGTATCAGGTATAGCGGGAGCAATGCAGGCAGATAACAATTTAAAACAGGCACAATACAATTTAAAAACGGCACAGATAAAACATACAGTAGTGGGATCAACTTCTGCGGGTGATGGTTCTATGATGTATTTATATCCGGCATTGATTGTAAATAGACCAACATTTATCTATGGGTATAACCCTGATGTATATGCGCATACGGTAGGCAATGCGTGCATACTTTCAGATACATTAGGAGCATTTACAGGATTTACAGTAGTATCAGACATAGATCTATCAGGAGTGCCAGCCACGGATGCAGAGCAACAGATGCTAAGAGCAATTTTAGCAGCAGGAGTATATTTATAATCATTAATGCACTTGATGTATATCAGGTGCATTTTTTTAGTTTTTAGCAAATTAAAAGTTTTACATTGATAAAAAAAGAGGTAAAAAAACGAAAAATAAAAAAAAGGCTATTTTAAGCATTTTTTTAATGTCAAATATAAATTTAATATAATACTTTATAGCTTTAATGCAATAAATTTTTTGTAACAAATGATAAAAAAAAAAATCTATGGTAAATATAAACTTATAAAAAGGCAAATTGCACAATTTTATTCAAAAAAAATG
>JAZNPF010000041.1:0-70838 GCA_045589495.1 Clostridia bacterium | reverse complement strand
ATGCGATTAGGAGGCGAAAGTGAAGGCAACTGTAACTTATGTGAAAGTGAAAAAGCAGTCCCCGGCTGCGATGTACGGAGTAATAAATTATTGCAAGAGAGAGGACAAGGTTAGAGATATGCAATCGGGCAGAAGAATTGTCAGCGGAATCAATTGCAACGGTGAAAATGCTTTCCGTGAATTTATGACTACCAAAGCGGCTTATGACAAATTGGAAGGTACATATTATTATCACTATGTGCAATCGTTCTCTTACAAAGAAGGAATCACACATGATAAGGCACATGAAATTGCAAGAGAATTTGCGGCAGAAGCTTGGCCCGGACATGAAATATTAGTAGCAACACATCTCGATGCAAGAAACCCTCACACGCACTTTGTTATAAACTCTGTAAGTTTTGAGACCGGATATAAGCTGAGGCAAGACACTCATACGCTGCAACATCTCAGGGAGAAAAGCGACAGGATTTGCATGAGTCACGGATACTCGATTATAAAAAATCCTCAAAAGCGTACAAGCTATATCCCTCGGGGAGAGTACAGAGCAGCACAACGAGGTACCAGTTGGAAGTTTGCACTGATGTGGAATATCGATCAAGCCATGAAGAAAAGCGGAAGCCGTAAAGATTTCGTACAGGAAATGAAACGGCGTGGCTACGATATGATTTGGACAGATACAAGAAAATCAATTACATTTATTTGTCCCAACGGAATGAAGTGCAGAGACTTCAAATTACACGAACAAAAATACTTGAAAGGAAAGATAGAGAATGAATTCAAACTACGAGAACAATTATCAAAACACATCACCAACGGAACAATTGAAAAGACTGAATGGTCAGGCGATGAAGAAATTGGAAGATATACCATACCAACCGATACTGTATGCAATACCCAAAGAGATGAGGTTGGAAGAACAGAGACTCCTACGGGAAGCAGTGACATTTCAACCTACACTGTACAGGATGATAGATGGACTCTCTACGAGCCAAGACCTGGAGAAATTCGTAAAGAATCAGACCTCGGTAGTGCAGAAAGGGATGGCAGATATGCTGGCTCGGTCATTGGAACTGAACCAACAACAGATAGAGAATCTATCGGAGATAATACAACAGGATGGGAAAAAGAGAGAGGAATTTATTTCGGAGATATCCCGGACGATGACTACGGAGATTCTGGATTACTCGAAAACGATGAGCGAGAAGATATCGGAACTGGAAGATTTGAGAGAAGAACTGGAGAACCGCATGATGAAAATTATCATTACGGTGGGACTGACCTCGGTGGGGTTGTCGGCACTGCTCTTCATGGTGCTGCAGCGCTTGCTGACATGATAGACTCAGGCAGTGATGATGAGGAAGAAAGAAAAAAGGAACAGGAAGCAAAAATGGCAGGCGGAAATCTTGGAGCATTAATAGGTATTGGTGCAGGAATTATATCGGCACTTGTACAAAAAGATGAGCCTGACGAAGAGCTTATCCGTGAACAGGAAGAAATCGATGAAATGTTAGAAGATGAAATTGAGGATGAAGAATACATCGATTTCATGATTGGAATGTGAGGTGTGAGATTAAAATGGCAAGAAAAGAAAAAGAGCTTTATGTTTATACAGTTAGCATAAAGTGCGTTGGAACCGAAGAAGATTATATGAATTTTCTTCGGGCGGTAGCACAAGAATATCTGACTGAAAATATGATATCAGCCGAGGATGAATTGCACGAAAATTCAGCATAACTTTGGTTAGGTTTTTAGCTGGATATATTGAATTTATTATGGTATTGTATGTTGCTGAAAAGGGAGCCGAAAATAACCTTTTCGGTTCCCTCAAGAATAAAACGGAGGTGAAAAAAATGGCAGGATTTATACTATGCAGAAATTCACGAGACGAAGATGCAGAACACGAATCCCTACACATGCAAAGGGACTTAGTAAGAGAATATGTACATAAGGTCGGAGATACCATTGTTGATGAAGTTTTAGAGGATAACATAAGCGGAACGCTTTTTGACCGCCCGGGTATCAAACGAATGTACGAACTGGCAGATGCTAAAATGATTGATACAGTTTATATAAAAGATTTATCAAGGCTGAGCCGTGATAGATTCTATACGCTTCTCATCGTAAAGGATATGAAAGAGCGAAATGTAAGGATTGTATCCGTAACGGAAGGAATAGATTCTTTTAACAGAAGTGATGATTTAATCATAGGTTTCAAAGGCTTAATAAACGATAGTTATGTGCAAGACATAATCGTTAAAATTCTCGCCGCATTAAGACACAAACAAGAATTTGAAGGAATAATTATCAATGTGCCGATGGGATACCTAAAGGACAGGTACACCAAAAAAGTTGAGATATGTGAGGAAACGGCAGATATTATCAGAAGAATATATAAGCTGTTCTTAGATGGTCATGGTACGGAAACAATAGCAAAAATATTGAATCAAGAAGGTGTTAAAACACCTGCCTACTATGAACTAAAGTTAAAAGGAAAAAGTCTTGGTGAGAACAAACCAAAAGCAGCCTTTGAATATCTGTGGACATATTCCATAGTGCGAAGAGTTCTCACTAATCCCTTCTACTGCGGAGATTTGGTAAATCATCAAAGGGAGCGAAGTCGTATAACCAAAAGGCAGATAAAGGTACCCAAAGAGGAACAATTTATACATAAGGATGCTGTTCCTGCAATTATCCCAAGAGAGATTTGGGACAAGGTACAAGAGATTATACGGATAAACTCAGAGGGCAGAGTGAAATCGCAAAATAATCAGCCTTGCCACAGATATGCTTCTCTCTTAAAATGCGGAGATTGCGGTAGCACATTCACAGCCAAAAGGCTAAAAACAAAAGGTAAGCCGGACATAATCGAATATGTGTGCAATGGATATCACAGACACACCCATATGGTATGTTCTTCACACAGAATTAACGAATCGGTGCTTGACGAACAAATTTACAAACAACTTGCCGTAATGAGAGACGGACTTGCCAAATGCTCAAGGCAAATCGAAAGTGATATACGGTCATGGATGTCACAGAAAAATAATGTCAGCAAGAGGATAAAACGGCTTCAGGACAGTATAAATGCAACCGAGCTTGAGGTTGAACAAATACTGATGGAGAAAATCAAGGACAGGGATAATGCCGAAAGATATGAAAGAATGATAGAAAAGCGGAACAGAGAAATCGAAGGCTTCAAAAATGAGATTGCCAAAATAGAGAATATTGATAAAAACATCAAAGAGAGAAAAAAGGCAATGCTCGAAAATGCAAATCTGCTTGATAAGATATTAAGTGAAAAGGAACTGAGCCACACAAATTTGTGCCTGCTGTTAGAAAAAATAATAATCCACGAGGATGAATACGGACTCCGCCTTGAAATACGAATGAAGGCACCATTCCTCGAAAAAAGTTATACAGATGAAATCGGTATGATATATGAGGACGATTACGAGGAAGCATCAGCCTGAAAAATAACAGGCACGAAAAAGCTTACAGTTGAAATCCTGTAAGCTTTTTGTCGGTGGAAAACACCTCTAATTTTGATAAAATGCTCCTCTATTAAGAATTTTCATTCCCAATTGTGAAAATAAATTTTACATTTTATTAAATACTATTGACATTACAAAAAAATATAGTATAATATACGTATATAATATTGTAAGATAATACAGATTTATGTAGTAATATGGAGGTGCTTCTGTGGTTAAAAATTCAATAAAAATCTTTGCATCTGCAGAGTACTTCTTGTTGTTTTGGCTTTCGGAAAACCTGACAAAAAGTAGGAAAAAAGTATCTGTGAGATTTTCACAGATAGAAATAGCAGAAGAATTAAATTGTAGCCCAACAACGATAAATAAACGAATGCGTTTGTTACAAGATGCCCATTGCATTGAACTTGATGGCAAAAAAGGATACACAATTACAGATAAGGGCAAAGATGTTATAAAGATAATGAGAAAGTTAGAGAACCTTGATGGAGGGAAACAAAATGGCAACTACTAAAATTGAAAAATATACCGAAAAACTCACCGAACAAGAGATGAAAATATCTGCTTATGGTGAAAATGATTTTGGATTTGTTTATGTTCAAGGTGAAACAACACCTAACTCTAATATAAACCTTGCTCTTAAAAACGCTGGCGGGAAACCGAAAGACTGTGCTTTGGATGATTTTTCAACTTCTGGTCCTGGGAAGGCAAAGCCGGAGTATGTTATCACTTTAAAGCACGATTTGAACACTATTTTAGTAATAGAGTGTAAAAATTCTGTCAAAAAGCATACAAGCGAGTGCTTAGATCACCCCAAAGACTTTGCCGTTGACGGTGTATTATATTACACTAAATATCTCAAATCTTATTTCAATGTAATTGCTGTTGCTATCTCTGGAGCAAAAAAAGCTGATATTAAGGTTGATGCTTTTTATTGGGCTAAAAATCAAACAACATATACGGAACTTACTAAATCGAAGAATATTATTTTGGAACCAGAAAACTATTTAAAGTTGGTTCGAGGAGAAAAAGTACAAAAAGCATATAGTCTGCCTGAAGTAAAAGCTACTGCAGTTAACATCCATGATTCTTTGAGAATAAACAAAATGACAGAAAAGTTGAAGCCTTTATTTATTGCGGGAGTTCTTATAGCTTTGCAAGATGAAGATTTTAGTAATGATTATGATAAGATCACCAGTTTTAATACCTTGTTAGATAGTAGCTTATCTGCAATAGAGCGTGTGTTATCGGATGGAGAAATTAGCAATAATAAAATAAAAGAAATTAAAGGGAAATTTGCCGAAATCGGATCAGTTATTAAACTGAGGGCTACCCCTCTTTCTGATGATAATTCTTTGCGTTGGTATATAAATCAACTCGAAATGAAGATCAAACCCATGATGGATTATGTTGGGAACACCATAGATGCACTTGGGATTTTCTATCACGAATTTATTAGTTATTCCTCTGGCGATGGAAACTCTCTTGGTATCGTCCTGACTCCTCAACATTTGACAGAATTTATGGCCGACCTAATCAATATCGACAAGGACTCTCGTGTTGTAGATATTTGTTGCGGTAGCGGGGCCTTCCTTGTAACCGCAATGGGGAAAATGTTTAAAGAGGCAGCAACTCCAGATGACATAGAATACATTCGTAAAAACAATCTTTACGGCATTGAGCAAGATTCTGATATACATACTCTCGCTCTCGCAAACATGATTATGAGAAAAGATGGAAAATCTCATATTTTGCATGGGGATTGTTTTGATAAAAATACAATCAAGAAATTCAAGAATCTTAAAGATACCAAAGGAGACGATATCGTTCTAAACAAAGGATTACTGAACCCTCCGTATTCCCAAAAAGATCATGCAGAACTTGAATTTTTAGAGCAAGAATTGAGCTTGATTTGTCAAGGTGGAGAAGTTGCTGTTGTTTGCCCGATGAGTTGCGCTATAGGCACAAAGTTCAAAGAAGTTAGGGAAAGATTGATGGGAAAGCATACGCTGAAAGCTGTTTTTTCCATGCCCGATGATATTTTTTATGGTCAAGGAGCAGGTACATGCGTTTGTGTAATGGTATGGGAGGCAAAAAAGAAGCATGATTCGAAAGTATCAACTTTTTTTGGATATTATAAAGACGACGGATTCGTGAAACGTAAAAAGCTTGGTAGAGTTGATGCATACGAGAGATGGGAAGCCATAAAATCCGAATGGTTAAGGTTGTATCGCGAAAAAGAGGTTGTAGATGGCTTGACCGCCAAGGCTTGTGTTAGTCATAATAACGAATGGCTTTGCGAGGCCTATATGAAAACCGATTACACAAAATTGACCCGTGAGGATTTCCAAACGACCTTAAATGATTATTTGGCATATCTTGTGAAGGAAGGAAATGTTTATGAATCCAATGACTGATGACTGGAAAGATTTTTATGTTGGGGATTTATTTCCTAAAATATATAAGGCGATGGCTTATAACAAAGAGGATTTGACATTATGTAAAAGCCAAAATTCTAATAGCATAAGGTATGTAACGCGAACCAACGAGAATAACGCCTGTGAATGCTTGGTTTTGAATGAAGGACTACCCGTTATTGAGGAAGCTAATGCAATTACTATAGGCGATACTACAGCCAATTGTTATTACCAAGCCAAGCCCTTCATTACAGGAGATCACATGGTGATTTTGCGTAGTGAATGGTTAAACGAAAAAAGAGGATTATTTATAATTTCTTTAATAAAGCAAGAAAAATATAAATATTCTTACGGTCGAGCTTTTTTAAAAGGCAAAATTGCTAAAACTCAAATCCCGTTACCTATTAAATATGAAAATGGTGCCCCTTTAATTGACAAATCACATCAATATTCAGAACACGGATATGTTCCAGATTGGGATTATATTGAACAATTTATATCTTCGTTATGTCACCATCCTATAACGACCAAAATCGGCAATGATTACAGCCTCTCGCTTTCCGTATGTGATTGGGAAGAATATACCATTGGTCATTTGTTTAAGATCGAAAAGGGAAAGCGTCTCACTAAAGCTGATATGATTGAAGGAACGGATAACTATTTGGGTGCAATTGATAACAATAATGGTGTTAGGCAAAAAATTTTAGCCGAACGATTGTGGAAACCTAATTGCATAACAGTTAATTATAATGGCAGTGTAGGAGAAACTTTTTATCAGTCTGAACCATTTTGGGCATCGGACGATGTTAATGTGCTGTACCCCAACGGCTGGGAATTAAATAAGTATATTGGCCTTTTTATAGCGACCATAATTAAGGCAGAACGTCCGAAATATAATTATGGACGAAAGTGGAAAAAAGAAGTTATGAAAAAATCCGTTATAAAACTTCCTACAAAAAATGGTAAACCAGATTGGGATTATATGGAGAATTATATGAAATCTTTACCGTATAGTGATAGAATTTAAAAAGGCCTATAAATACTCTTCTTAAAACATAATAACTGTTTTGCTCTTCAAACAATATCACAAAACAGGAAAAACCGCTTCAAGTTATATCTGAAGCGGTTTTGTCCATTTTCTAAAGAGGCTGAAGGATTTATTTTATGAAAGAATAGAATAACCCCAACTTTTTATCAAAGCTAGGGTTATAATTTGGTGCGGGCGAAGGGACTTGAACCCCCACGATAAAATCACTAGATCCTAATGGTTATGTATCGTATGTGAATTTGTTTGTTAATTTCAAAACTATGTTTTAATATTTTGTAATTTAAGAATAGTATTTCTAGAAATTTAAAACTCAAAATACTCCTTCGCATTATAGTAGCATATACCCTCTATAATTTCTTTTAGTGCATCGTAATCTTTTGGATATTCGCCATCTTCAACCCATTTACCAATAAGGTTGCAGAGGATACGTCTGAAATATTCATGTCTTGGGTAGGACACAAAACTTCTGGAGTCTGTAAGCATACCCACAAAGTTACCAAGACAACCAAGATTTGCTAAAGCTTTCATTTGTTCTTCCATGCCGTCACGGTTATCATTAAACCACCAGCCTGAACCAAACTGAATTTTGCCTCTTTTTGGACCGTTTTGAAAATTGCCAAGCATAGTGCCTATAACATAGTTATCTTTCGGGTTAAGTACATAGAGTATAGTTTTTGGCAGAGAATTGTTTTCGGCAAAGTTGTTTAAAAGTTTGGAAAGGTTTACAGCAATACAGGGGTCAGCAATGGAGTCAAATCCTGTATCAGCACCTAATTTTTCAAACATTTTGGCGTTATTGTTTCTGAGGGCCCCAATGTGTATCTGCATTGCCCAGTCAAGTTCTGTATAGTGTTTTGCACATTCGCCAAGCATGCTTGTTTTGAATATATCAATTTCAGTTTCACTTAAAGTTTTTCCGGAAATTCTTTTGTCGAAAACTGCCTTGGCGTCACCTAAAGCAAAGGGTATGTCTTCTAGGGCATGGTCTGAAAGTTTACAGCCAAAGGATGCAAAATACTCAATTCTTTTATGAAGCCAAGCCACAAGATCGTTGTAACTGGTTATTTTTTGTGCTGATATATATTGTATAAATTCGTCTTTTTCAATGTTAATAAGTTTGTCGGGTCTGAACGTAGGCAATACCTTTGTTTCAAACCCTTGCTCTTTTATTTTTTTATGATATCTCAAATCATCAGCTGGATCATCGGTAGTGCATATTACTTCTACATTTGACTTTCTAATTAAATTCTGTGCAGAAAAATCATCTCTTGCAAGAAGTTCATTACACTTGTCCCATATTTCCTTTGCACTTTTTTCTGTAAGAGGAGTGTCGATGTCAAAATATCTTTTTAATTCCAGACTTGTCCAGTGGTAAAGCGGATTGCCTATACAACGTTTTAAACTTTCAGCAAAACCGAGCCATTTTTCAAATTCATCGCCGTCACCGGTAATCATGGTTTCGTCAATACCGTTTGAACGCATTTGTCTCCACTTGTAGTGGTCTCCGCCTAAAAATAAATCGTATGCACTTTTAAATTTGTAATCCTCGGCTATCATCTGCGGTGAAATATGGCAATGGTAGTCTATGATTGGTAAATCTTTTGCAAAACTATCGTAAAGTTCTTTTGCTGTTTCTGTTTTAAGCATGAACTTATCATTTATAATTCCCATAATTTAATATCCTTTCTTTATTAAAGAGTTACACCGTCTTTAAAGATGGAAATCTCTCTATATCCATTTATTTCGTTTTTCGTTTCTTTCCCTGATGCAACGTCAACTATAAATTCCAACAGTTCATCTGTTAGCGCATCCATAGTTTTGTCTGCCAGTAGAGGTGACGCGTCAAAATCTATCCAGTTTGCTTTTTTTACGGCAAGATTTTTGTTTGTGGAAATTTTAATCGTTGGAACACTGCTTCCAAGAGGAGTGCCTCTGCCGGTAGTAAAAAGTATTATATGTACCCCTGCCGCCATAAGGTTTGTAACCGCAACTATGTCATTGCCGGGTCCGTTTAAAAGTGAAAGACCGTTTTTTGCGAGGGTATCACCATAGTCAAGCACATCTACTACCTTTCCAAGGCCACCCTTTTGTATGCAACCAAGGGATTTTTCTTCTAAAGTGGTAATACCGCCTTTCTTGTTTCCGGGTGATGGATTTTCGTATATAACTTGGTCATGTTTTGTGTAGTAATCTTTAAAGTTGTTTATAAGTGCGACTGTTTTGTTAAATACTTCCTCTGTTACACATCTTTCCATTAAAAGATGCTCTGCACCAAACATTTCGGGCACTTCTGTAAGTACACAACTTCCTCCGTATGCTATCATTCTGTCGGAAATTGAACCTACAAGAGGATTTGCGCTTATACCGCTGTATCCATCGCTGCCACCACATTTAAGACCAATTCTCAGTTTTGAAATATGCACTTTTTCTCTCTTGAAACTATTAGCATATTCTTTTAATTCATTGATTATTTTTATACCTTCGGCTATTTCATCGTCAGAATCCTGAGCGTTTAAAAAGCGTACTCTTTTTTGATTGTAATCGCCAAGTACATTTTTGAAAACCTCAATGTTGTTGTTTTCACATCCTAATCCGAGCACCAGCACACCTGCCGCATTTGGGTGGTTCACCATGCCTTTTAAAATAAGTTGGGTGATTTTTTGGTCGTCACCAAGTTGTGAACAGCCAAAGGGATGGGAAAAGTTCCTTGCATCGGTTTTATGTGCAAGAATTTCTGCGGTTTTGTTAACGCAACCCACTGTGTTTATAATCCATATTTCGTTACGGATACCAACATCACCGTTTTCTCTTACATATCCTTCAAAGCAAAGATCTGTTGGTATAGATTCTATGCCATAGTCTTTGTAATTATATGTGTAACTCAGGTTATCCGATAAATTTGTTTTAACATTGTGTGTATGTACATGTTCACCGGTCTTTATATCGCAAGTTGCATGGCCTATAGGTGAACCGTATTTTATGATGTTATTCCCCTTTTTAATGTCGCAAATGGCATACTTGTGTCCATCTTCGAGATTTATTTCTACATTGTCAAGCTTATTTATAATCATAAAAATTACTCCTTGGAAAGTTTTATAACTTCATCGTACAAAAAACTAAGATCTTGATCCCAGAAGGCCTTATTTGCAAGAATTTCCTTTATTGATTTTTCTTTCATAAATTTAATTATTTTTTCATCATCACTGGGATTGCCGGTTTTATAAAATTCTATTAGTTTATAAAGCGAGAAAATTAAATTCTCTGGCATTTTACCGCATCTTTTTATGTATTCTGTAATTGATGGGAGCACTCTCACCTTGAATTTACTTACGGAATTCAGAGAAATTGAAGCACATAAATGCTTTATAAAGGGATTGTTGAAGCGCTCAAATACATCGTTTGCATAGGATATAAGTTCCTCTCTTGGTAAATCAAGGGTAGGGATAATTTCATCAAACACGCATTTTTTTACAAAGGTGCTCATATTTTCATCTTCCATACAGTCTTTAACAGTTTCAATTCCCTCAAGCATTGCATATGGAATCATTGATGTGTGTGCACCATTTAAAATACGTACCTTTCTCGTACGGTACATTTCCAGATCATCGGTTACTATTATATTAAGACCAGTTTTTTCAAACGGGATTTCCTTTAATATATCTTTAGGAGCTTCGATTACCCACAGGTGGAAAAGTTCGCTGGTGTTGAGCATGTTGTCGGTGTATCCAAGGTCTATATCCTCATCCATGGGATAACCGGTAACAATTCTGTCCACAAGTGTATTGCAGAAAATATTTTCATTTTTTACCCAAAGTTTGAAATCATCTTCAAGTTTGTTGTCATCAGCAATTTTCAATACAATATTTTTGAGTGTTTCGCCGTTTTTGTCAATAAGTTCGCAGGGCATAAATATAAATCCACCAAGACCAAGTTTGAATCTTTTGTATAAAAACGCGCATACCTTTGCAGGAAACGTTTTGGGCGGCGTGTCAAACAACTTGTCATTTGAATCGTATACTATACCGGATTCTGTAGTGTTGGAAAAAACGAATCTCATATCGGGGTTGTTTGCCAGTTCCATAAATTCCTCGTAATTGTCATAAGGCTTTACACAACGTGAAATAGAATCAATTATTTTTAATTTTGAAACAGCTTTTCCACATTCAAGTCCTCTCATAATGTGAGTGTATAGACAGTTTTGTTCAGTAAGTTTGTCACACATACCATGCTGTATAGGCTGTACAACAACAACACTTCCGTTAAAATCCGTCTTTTCATTCATTTCCTGGAGTATCCAGTCCACAAAGCCTCTTAAAAATCCGCCTTCGCCAAATTGGATGATTTTTTCGCATCTTTCTATCTTTTTATAGTTTTTCATTTTGGGTCCCTTTCGTGTAATATAGTTTTCTAATTTCTAATTATATACTTGTATTGTATTGGAGTACACGAAAATTTTACTGTTTATATCGATAAACACGAAAATTTTATTGCGTTTTAGATTAAACCATGATATTCTATTACTGAGGTGAGATTTATGGCAATATGGGTTGATGATGGATTTGAGTTTTACGATAGAAGGAAAAGAGAAAGAAATCACAAGACAGTAAGCCACTTTCATGATGTGCATGAAATGTACTACCTTGTTAAAGGTAGCACACGTTACTTTATAGGAAGTGAAATATTTGTGCTTAATGCCGGAGAAATGGTCTTTGTACCTAAGGGGGCTTTTCACAGTACTTATAATGAACAAAAGTGCGAGCAGGACAGAATATTACTTGAATTTGATGATGAATTTGTAGGTGACGATTACAAATATTATATAAGAGCACTTTCTCAAAATAAGCATATTATTTTCCCATCTAACGAAATAAAACGAGTTGAAGAACTTCTTAACAAAATGGCAGAAGAGTCACTTAAGGTGCATCATGATTACGTTGAAATGCAAAAACTTTATTTGAGGGAACTTCTTCTTATAATTTCACGTTATCGTCTTAAAGATAATAAGGCTAAGTTTTCGGAAGCATTTTTGCTTGTAGAGACTGCTATGAAGTACATAAGTGAAAATGTAGATGCCGACTTAAGTTTAAAGACACTTTCTAAAAAATATTCCGTTAGCCCAAACCACTTTTCTACTCAGTTTAAAAAAATATCTGGAATTACCCTCAGCGAATATATCAACATTTCAAAAGTGTCTGCTGCAGAAAAAATGTTGAAAAAAAGTAATATTCCGATAGCAAAGATTGCCATGAGATGCGGTTTTAACGACAGTAATTATTTTGCTGCCGTGTTTAAGAAATATAAAGGGATTACACCAAAAAAATATGCCCTTACAAAAAGATAATATCAATTAAACAGGCGTTTCTTTTCTAACAATTATAGTTTGAAAAGAAACGTCTGTTTTAATTTTGGTTTAAAAATACTGTCATATGTCGTGTGATGATCTGAACAAAACAAGCGTCAATGCCTAATCTATTTGCATCCATTTTCAAAAATACCGCCTTCCACATCATCAAAAAGCATTTGGTAAAACATAACAAGTAAAACTAACATCATATAGCAAAATGCCATTTTGAGGTGATATAATATGAGAATTTGGTGCGTGAATATGATTTGTAGAAATTGACCTGTTAATATAGATTTTGTCTGTTGAATGTATAAATGTAGCAATGTTATTATTAGTGTATAAGTTTAAAATAAACTATTGAATAACTTTTTTTTAAAATAGAAAACGTGTATTTACAGATAGTAATGAGAAATCTAAATTATTATTTTAGTTCAGTAAAATTACATAAAAAATGTTTTAACTGATATGAGATTGGGGTGTACTATATGAAAATTGCATTTGCAGGATTTGATCATGATCATATTTTCAATGTTTATAATTTGGTTAAATCAGACTCCAAATATGAAATAACAGGTATATGGGAAGCAGGCGAAAATGTTATATGCCAACTTGAAAAATCTGGAATTACACTTACACACAATACATACAAAGATGTGCTAGATAAAAGTGGTGCCGAAATTATTGCTATAGGTGCGTGCTTTAGTGATAGAGGTCAGTTGGTTATTGAAGCATTAAAAGCAGGCAAACATGTTATGGTAGATAAACCTATATGCACAAAAACGAGTGAACTTATTGAAATCAAAAAATTAGTAAAAGAAAAGAATCTCAAACTCGGATGTATGCTTGATATGAGATATAATCCTAATATATGTGCTGTCAGAGATATTGTTCAAAGTGGAAAGATTGGCGATATCAAAACTATATATATGGGGCTTCAACATCCTTTACATTATAAATTCAGGGCGCCCTGGTATTATGAGGATGGCAAGCATGGTGGCGTAATCAATGATATAGGAATCCATGGTATAGATATGATTCGCTATATTTCCGATCTTACTCCGCAAAAAACACTTGCAGCACGTTGTTGGAGAGGATTTTCGCCTGAGGAAAGAGGATTTGATGATTGCGGTCAGGTTATGGGCGTGTTGTCTAATGGAGCGGGAATGCTTTTGGATACTTCTTATTCTATCCCTGATGATGCATGTGTTTCGTTTAAGGTTAATTTCGAAATTTTTGGAACTCTCGGTGCAGTGAGATTTTCATGGCACAATACTCCGGCACTTGTTTATTATAAAGATAAAGAACAACCGGATGTCTTAGAACCTACAGATATAGGAAATCATACATCCTGGAATGATTTTATAGGTGAAATAAGTGGAAATACTGATTTATATTTGACTACTGAAGATGTTCTTCGCTCTGCAGAAGATACATTGCTTATTCAGGAACAGGCAATAACTTGTTGAAAGAAGGAGATAAAATGAGTGTTAAAATATTAACTGTCGGGGCAGGCGGATTTGGTGCTACATACACACGGCCATTGCTTGATAATATTAATAGTGGAAAATACGAATATGTGGGTGTTGTTGAAATTTGTGACGATTTTCCTTATATTGATGAATTTGAAAAAAACAATATTCCTGTGTATAAAACAATGGCAGATTTTTTTGCAGAGAATACAGCGGATTTAGTGGTTATAAGTACTCCACCGCATTTTCATAAAGACCATTGTATATATGCCGTTGAGCATGGTGCAAATGTGCTGTGCGAAAAGCCGATTGCTTCAAGTTATGAAGATGCTAAGGCTATATGTGAGGCATCAGAGCGTACTGGGAAATTTATTGCAATAGGATATCAACATTCATATGCTCAGAGCATAATTGATTTAAAATCAGATGTTCTTAATGGTGTTTTAGGCAACCCCATAGAACTCAAAACTATAGTTTTATGGCCGAGAGATTGGCAATATTACGGCAGAAGCAGTGGTTGGGCGGGAAGAATCCGGGATGATAATAATAACCTGATTTTGGATTCTGTAATTTCAAATGCAACTGCTCATTATTTGCATAATATGTTGTTTATTTTGGGTAAGACAATGGATAAAACTTGTTTGCCTCAAAAATATTCCGCGGAACTTTTACGTGCAAATAAAATAGAAAATTATGATACCGCTGTTATTTGTATGAAAACAGAAGAAGATATTGATGTTTTGATGATTGCATCACATGCAATAACCACTTGGGTACACCCGATATTTGAATTTAAATTCGAAAATGCTGTTGTGACATACGAATGCGGAAAAACAAATATTGTTGCAAAATTCAATGATGGTACTGTTAAAGATTATGGTGATCCTGTAATTGATATAGACAACAATAAAAAACTTTGGGATGCTATTAGCGCGGCTTCAGATGGTACTCAACTTCCCTGTGTTGCTGAAACTGCTATGCCACATAATATAATTATCAACAGTTTGTATGAACAATGTGAAGTTCAGGATTTTCCTGCTGATTTGATTATAAATGATGAGGATGAAAAACGAACTTTTGTGAGTGGTTTGGATGATCTTCTTATAAACGCATTTAAACAAGGAAAAATGCTTTCTGAACTGAATTGTGAATGGGCAAAGAAAAAAGAATTTTGTATAAATAATAAATATTTATGATAAAGGAGAAATTACAATGAAAAAAATTAAATTTGCAGTAGTAGGAGTAAAAGGAATAGGTCAGTATCATATGCGAGGCATTATAGATAATGTTGACGCTGAACTGGTCGCATTATGCGATAATGACGAAAAAGTTTTAAATGAAGTATCAGACAAATATGGTGTAAAAGACCGTTACAGCGATTATCACGATCTCTTGAATAAGAATATTGTGGATGCAGTTTGTATCGCTACACCCGATCAGGCGCACCGCGAAATGGTAGTTGACTTTTTGAAAGCAGACATTCACGTTTTATGCGAAAAGCCGCTTGCGCTTAATTCTGATGACTGTGCTGCAATGCTTGAAGCAGAAAAGACAAGCAATGCAAAACTTATGGTTGGTCAGGTTTGCCGTAAAACCCCCGGTTTTATTAAGGCGAAAGAGATTATAGATCAGGGCCTTATCGGTGAATTGCTGTTCGTTGAGTCCGAATATGCTCATGATTATTCTGATATGGAGTTGCATTGGCGTAATGATAAAAATAATCCCCGCCATCCTGTAACCGGCGGTGGCTGCCACGCAGTTGACCTTCTTCGCTGGATTGCAGGTAATCCTATTGAAGCATTCGCATATACAAACAAAAAGGTTTTGAATGATACATGGCCATGTGATGATACTGCTATTACAGTTCTTAAATTTCCTAACGATGTAATGGGTAAAGTATTCGTTTCTACAGGATGTAAACGTGACTATACTATGCGTACAATTCTTTACGGAACAAAAGGAACAATTATCACAGATAATACAAGTCCTGCTTTGTCGCTTTATATGGACGAATTTGAGGGTAAAAAAGAATTCTTGGGAATACATATGAAAGAAATTGCAATTAAAGTCCCGATTGAAATCAATAACCATAACGTAAGCGCAGAAGTTAATGACTTTGTGGATGTGCTTCTTGATAGAAAGCCACTTGATATTCCTGGTGCAGAAGGTGCTGCAACTGTTGCTGTTTGTGAAGCGATTATCGCATCTGCAGCAAGTGGAAAAGCAGAAAAAATTGAGTACTTGAAATGAGTATTAAGGAGTAAGATTGAAATGAAAAATATATCAGATATTGATGTTAATTTTAAGGTTGAGACTAACATAGAGAAAGATAATATCAAGTTTTATGATGTGCTTAGTGAACCTTTTAAAATCTATGGTTTGATTTATGAGGTCGGTAAATTTCGCCGTTTGCCGGAGAAAGTTGCTGCATCTGTAAGCGAGGGCGTTTATGAACTTCATGCCAATACAGCGGGTGGACGAGTTTGTTTCAAAACAAACAGTTCTTATGTAGCTATCAAGGCATGTATGGAGAATCTTGGTAAGATGCCACATTTTGCACTTGTGGGTTCTGCAGGTTTTGACCTGTATGCAGATAATGTGTATTCCGGTACATTCGAGCCACCGTTTGATATTGAAGACGGTTTTGAAAGCGTTGTTGAGCTTGAGACTAACGAAATGAGAGAGATTCTAATAGATTTTCCTCTGTACAGTGATGTCTGCAAATTATATATCGGACTTGAAGATGGTGCAAAGATAGAGGAACTTACTCCATACAGAGATGTTGCACCAATTGTATATTACGGCTCATCGATTACACAGGGGGGGTGTGCTTCCCGTCCCGGTACATGTTACCAGGCCTACATATCGCGTCAGTTCAATATAGATCATATAAATCTTGGATTTTCCGGTAACGCCAAAGCAGAAGTTGAAATTTCCGAATATATAAAAGACCTGGATATGTCTGTTTTTGTTTACGATTATGATTATAATGCGCCAACGGTTGAGCATCTCCGGAAGACACACGAAAGGATGTTCAACGAAATAAGAAATGCTCATCCTCAATTGCCTATAATAATGATGTCCAGACCAAAATTAAATTTGAACGATGATGAAAAAGAACGATTGAAAATTATTGAATCAACTTATAATAAAGCAGTAATGATGGGAGACAAAAATGTTTATATCATAAATGGTACTCAACTTACTTCACTGTGTGGTAACGAGGGAACTGTAGATGGTATTCACCCTACTGATTACGGGTTTGCTGCAATGGCGGCAGCTTTAAGCACCGTTATAGAAAAAATAGAATTATAAGTTGCAAGCCCATAGCATTTATTCAATGCTATGGACATAAATTAAATTTTTTCTAAAATTCTTACTACGACGTTATGATGAGAAATCTGTGGTTTTGTATATGAAAACGGTTACATTACAGAAACTTTAAATTTTGTGAGGTTTAAAACAGTGAGAAAAAACGAAAATTATAAATTTGAATATCAGAGACATCCAAGTGGTTATAAAAACCCGCTCACAAGAGAATACAACACACCGGACCCATGCATTGTTTTTTCTGATAAACATAACTGCTATTATGCTATACATACCACAGGTGCGGATTGTAAAAGTATGAAAATCATCATGCACCGTTCAGAAAAACTTGCCGATATTTTTACTGGAGAGTCTAACGTAGTCTATGAAGCAAATGCAGAGGACAATACCTATGGATATTTCTGGGCTCCTGAGATGCACTTTATAGACGGAATGTGGTATATATATACAAGCACTTGCAGGAGTGAAACTGATGGTACGAAGCATGTAATATGCTTAAGAGCAAAAACAGAGGATCCCTTTGATGGTTTTGAACTGGCTGCTCATATTAATCCTGATTTGTACGCCATAGATCCTACAATTTATCAGGATAAAAAGAATAATAAACTTTATATCAGTTATTCCGTTGTAGATGATCATGGCCAGGCAGTTGTCATTCAGGAACTTAAAAGTCCTGTTGAACCGATTGGCGCATATGAAATAATCGCTGAACCACAATATGACTGGGAACTTGTTCCTCCGTATGATAAAGGGTTCATTATAAACGAGGGTTCGTATTTTATAGAAAAAGACGATAGATTGTTTATTGTCTATTCCGGCAATGGATGCTGGAGCGATGACTATGTGTTGGGAATTTTAGAATTTGTAGGCGATGACATTATGTCAGCGGATTCGTGGATTAAATACAGCGTGCCTTTTATGACAAAAGGTAATGGTAACTATGGTCCGGGGCATGCTACATTTTTCTACTCACCTGACAAAACAGAACTTTGGATTTGTCATCATTGCCTGAAAAAATCTGATCCCGAGGCAGAACCTATGGATAGATATTGTCATTGCCAGAAAGTATTCTTTGATGAAACGGGATTTCCTCACGTAGGAGTTCCTGTTAAGGCAGATGTGGAATATACTCCACCGTCAGGCGAGTAAGTGTAAAATAAAACATATAAGGAGAGATAGAAATGAATTATACAACACCTGAGAAAATGGGCATCAGCTCAAAGGATATACTAATGTATATGCAGAAACTTGAAAGCTCTCGCCTTGCCACACATGATATGATTCTTATGCGTGGAGATAATGTGGTATGCGAAGCATATTGGAAGCCCTTTAATAAGGATTTTAATCACAGAATGTATTCTGTTACAAAAAGTTTTGTGGCTATTGCTGTTGGGTTTTTGGAGCAGGACGGTAAAATCAATCTTGATGATGAGATCGGTAAATATTTTCCCGAAGAGATGAAGGCACAGAACGATAAGAATATGCGCCGTCAGACAATCCGAAATATGCTTATGATGAGTACGGCTAAACTGGAACGATATTGGTTCAATGATAAACCCGATGACAGAGTAAGATATTATTTTGAGAACCCGACAGAGCAGTCAAGACCTGCCGGCACACTGTTTCAGTATGACAGCACGGGCTCTTTTATACTTGGAACTATGGTGGAGAGAGTAACCGGCAAGACACTGCTTCAATATCTCAGAGAAAAATTGTTTGATAAAATCGGTGTATCTGAAAATGTACAAATGCTGAAATGCCCTGGAGGTCATACGTGGGGTGATTCATCATTGCTGTGTACTGCTCGTGATCTTCTCCGTGTCGCTAAATTTATGATGAATAAGGGCAAGTGGAACGGAGAGCAGATTCTCAATGAAGAATATGTAACCGCTGCCACATCAAAGCAGATAGAAACCGCCTATATGAATGACTGCGAATACAATCAGCAGGGATATGGCTATCAGATATGGCGTACATACGATAATTCATTTATGTTTGACGGTATGGGATGTCAGTTTGCCGTATGCGTACCCGATAAAGATATAGTGTTCATATACAATGCAGAAAATCAGGGTAAGGATTATGCACCGAAGATTGTTATGGATAACCTTTTTGACATGATAATCCGTAAGGTGTCCGACGGTGAGTTACCTAAAGATACAGCGGCGCAAGATGAACTTTCCGAGTATATATCAGATCTTAAGCTCGCAGTTGCAATAGGTGAAAAAACTTCTCCCGTAGCGGATACGATAAACGGCAGAAATTACATTATGGACAAAAACCCTATGGGTATCGAAAATATAAAGTTCGTGCTCAATGACGACGAGGGAACTATGTGCTATACCAACGAGCAGGGATATAAGGAACTTCCTTTTGGGATAGGTAAAAATGTGTTCGGTAAATTCCCTCAATGGGGATATGCTGATGAAGTTGGAACTGTTGCCTCCGATATTAAGTATGACAGCGCAACATCTGCTGCGTGGATTGACGAAAAGACTTTCTTGATTAAAGTACAGATCATAGATAAATATCTGGGAATACTTCATATGCACTTTGCATTTAAGGGTGATGAACTCGGAGTGTTTATGATAAAAACTGCCGAGGATTTTATGTATGAATATACTGGATATGCATCTGGTATAGCAGAATAAAAAAAGGTTTCTCTCACTTTGTGGGAGAAACCTTTTTTCTGTATTCAAGGGGTGAAATATTGTAGTGTTTTCTGAATACATCCCGAAAATAATTTGCACTAGAAAAACCGCATTGTTCAGCGATTTGATTTACAGACAATGTGGTGTTGTCCACAAGTTCTGTTGCTTTTTTTATTCTGATTTCCGTAAGATATTCTATAAAGCCCAATCCTGTTAGTTTTTTGAATTGGCGTGAAAAATAAGAACTGTCCATATATGCCCTCTGGGCGGCATCTTTTAGCGTAATGGCTTCCGTGTAATTTTCGCTTATGTATCTTGCAACTTTCTGTATTCTTAATGCGGTTTTTTCCGATTCATAAAGTTTTGGCTTGCCGTGACGTAATGTATATGAAATTATTTCGTTCAGTTTTCCTGCAACAATTAATCGTGAATAAGAGTCATTGGATTTAAGTTCCTGTTCCATTGATATTATAAGTGATTTGATTTTTTCGCTTTGGGACACAGAGAATGATATGCATCCGCTGTTAAAAATCTTATCAAATTCATCACTGGCTGATAATGCTTTTACGGGTTTTATAAATTCGTCCGAGCAATAAATCAGATAACGATCATATCCTGCGGATAAGTGCTTTGTGGTACAATGCAGGTGGTTTTTCGGAACAATCACAAGCTCGCCCGGTTCAACATTGTATATAGTGTGCTCGATAAAGTATTGCCTCGCACCAGAAAGAAGGAAGTACAATTCGTGATAATTATGAAGATGAACCTGCGGTTCTTCGTTTAGTGCATCTGATTTCGTGTGTTCAACAATAATTCCACCATGTAAGTTTTCTATTTGATGAGAGTTTTCCATTTTTTTCACCTCTTAACTATATATTTTATCACAAATACTAAAAATGTCAATATTTCAGTGCTATTATCTTAATTGTGCCAAAACTTTGGTGGACTGCACTATTATTTTGTGATAGCATATAAAATATAAGTATCTATTAAATAGGAGGAGTAGTTATGGCAATGGATGCAAAAAATTTGAAAATCGCATATATCGGCGGTGGTAGCCGTATATGGGCGTGGACACTTATGTCCGACCTTTCTAAAACCACAGATATGAGTGGTAAGGTATATCTTTATGATATAGATTTCCCTGCTGCTAAGAATAACGAAATCATTGGTAACAGTATTGAAAGAGAAAAATGGGAATACAAGGCCGTAGAAACTATTGGCGAAGCAATGAAAGATGCTGATTTTGTTGTAATCTCAATTTTACCGGGTACATTCGATGAAATGGAATACGATGTACATTTGCCCGAAGAATATGGCATTTACCAGTCAGTTGGTGATTCTGTAGGTCCCGGCGGTATTATTCGTGCTTTAAGAACAGTACCTATGATGGAAGAGATTGCGTATGCTGTCCGTGATTATTGTCCGGATGCATGGGTAATTAACTATACAAATCCTATGACTCTTTCTGTAGATGCACTTTATCACGCTTTCCCGCAGATTAAAGCATACGGATGCTGTCACGAGGTTTATGAAGTTAAAGATATTTTAAGAAAAGCACTTAAAGAGATAAAAGATATTGATACAGAAAGCCGTGATGACATTAAAATTGAACTCACAGGTATTAATCATTTCACTTGGATTACTGCGGCTCGTTATGAGAATATTGATATTTATCCCGTATATAAGGAATTTGCCGATATGCACTATGAAAACGGCTATAACTTTAAGCACGAATCAAATCATCTTAATAACTGCTGGCGTCAGTTAGAGCGTGTTAAACTTGATTTGTTTATGAAATATGGATACATAGCGGCTGCGGGTGACAGACATTTGGCAGAGTTCTGCCCCGGAGACTGGTATCTGAAAGATCCCGAAACAGTTCTTAAATGGGGATTTGGTCTTACTCCTGTAAGTTGGAGAAAAGAGTATCTTAAAGGCCGTCTCGAATTGAGTGAGAAACTGGTTAGAGGAGAGGAAAAAGTTGATCTCAGCCCCACAGGTGAAGAAGGCGTTAAGCAGATGCGTGCTATCTTAGGTCTTGGCGACTTGATTACAAATGTAAATATTCCCAACAGAGGTCAAATTACAAACTTGCCAAAAGGCGCAGTTGTAGAAACCAATTCAATTTTCAGCGCAAATTCAGTTATTCCTGTTGTTGCGGGAGATATTCCTAAGAGTATTTATCCTCTTATAAGCCGTGAGAGTGGTAACCAGCAGTTACTTATGGAAGCTATAGAAGAACGTAATCTTGATAAAGCATTCCTTGCATTTGTTAATGATCCGCTTGTTCGTCTTAATCGTGAAAAAGCACGCGAATTGTTTGACAGAATGGTCGCTGCTACATCACATTATCTTACGATGTATAAATAAACATAGACATTAATCCACCAAGTTTTAGCGGTTGACAATAATGGATTAAAGAATATAAAATTTAATGTGAGATAAATTATTAAATATTGCCGAGGAGGGATTAACAATGAATATTTTTATCCCAAAAATAAGAAACAAAAAAATCATTGTAAGTCTTTTGATCTCGTATATTCTTGTTTTAATTGTTCCATATATTGTCAATCGCATTAATTATGTAAGTATTCAAAATTCTTTGGTTGAAGAAATCAGCAATTATAACGCTGAATATCTTAACGGGCGTGTGAGAAATGTTGATGCGACCATTTCCAATGTGGTTGAGATGGTAAATACAATATTTTTTAATGAAGAGTTCCGTGATGCGTCTTTGCTTGATGGAACACTTACAAATGAACAACGATATAAATTATCTACTGACAGGTCATATATTTACGGTGGTTTTGATTTTTATATAGAGAATGTGTTTGTTGTGTATAAAAATATTGATTATTATGTTGGTCAGAACGGCACGGGAAATTTAAATAATTTTTATAATGCTCATTACAGTCAAAAATTTAAGAGTTTTGATGATTGGTATAAATTTATGACAAAAAGGTATTATGGAGAATTGGTTGTTCAGCCAGTGCCTAATAAAGCGGGTGATGGAAGCGTATTCTATATACTTTCATATATGGATATAGGTGACGATGATAATCTTCTGGCAAATATAATTGTTGAATTTAAAAAAGATTTTCTGTTATCTGAAAGCAACGAAAGTAATGTGCTTTGTCTTGTCACTGAAGAGAATCAGGTAATTGTGTGTAACGAGAATGATGGGTTTGTTATTGCTGTTAATTCAGCGCTTAAAGAACCCCCCGATAAAAGCATAATCAATATTGTTTACAATGGACAGAAAAAAGTGCTTATTTCTCAGCAACTCACCCAGTGCAATTTGAAATATGTTTCTTGCATATCAGAAGATGTGTTTTTAGGGAAAGTAAAAGATACCAGTCGTAACTACATATATAGTTTGCTTTTGTGTGTATTGATTGGTGGCGTGATTATTTATTATGGTGTAAAGAAGCACTATACACCTATTAAAAAAATAACCAAAACTTTATCGCAGAATTTTGCATACGATACTGAGCTTGATGAGTATCAGTATCTTACGTCTGTTGTGTCAAAAATTATAAGTGAATATAAAAATGATTCGCAATATCAGATAATAGAGAAAAAACTTGCAAAAAATTCATTTCTTTCATCTGTCCTGAAAGGCGAAGAATTACTGCAACCAGACATTCAACAAAAGCTGAAATATTTTGGTATCAATATAAATAATAATTATTTTTGCGTTGTGTCAATGAAAATAGAGGATTGCAGCAATCTTTTTTTTGAAGAGAATAATTCAGAAGAAAACATCAGTTTATCAAAGATAATTATTGAAAATGTTATACAGGATCTGATCAGAGACAAATATGAATTTGCATTTTGTGAAAATGGCAATGAAATCAATATTATTCTGTCTTTGGAAAGATGTGAAGATACGGAAGAACTTAGTGAACGCCTGTTAACTTCACAGAACATGGTAAAATCTATTTCCAATGTAAAATTTTCTGTTGCGATTTCAAATGTTTATGAAGATTTTAGAAATATTTCTGTATGCTATCGCGAAGCAACGGAACTCATACAATTATGCCGTATAATAAATAATAATTTCTTAAATTATGCTGATATGGAGGAAATGGCTTTGACAGAAGAGGAAACATATCTTTATTCTGCTGGGGTTGAACAAAGGCTAATCAATTACTTGCTATTTGGTAATTATGATGATGCTTCAATGCTTCTTAAAGAAGTGTTCAATAATAATTTTAAAAATTCAAATGTTGCTTTTCTAAAAACAAAATGTTTGTTTTTCGATATAGTAGCAACGATTTTTAAGGTTGTGCACGATAATGAGTATGTTGCTAAGAGTATTAGTCTTGAAAAAACAGATTTGCTTGATAAGATTGATACGTATGAATCAATTGCGGCAATTGAGGAAGAATTATGTAATGTTTTTAAGCAAATTTGTAATATAACCAAATCAACCTCATCAAAAAATGAAGACAGATTGTCTGATGGAATTATGAATTTCGTTCAAATGAGTTATAATGACCATAACTTAAATGTTGCATTTATAGCAGAGCAATTTAATGTAAGTGCGAACTATGTTTCAACCGTATTTAAAAAGGAAACGGGTATTGCTCTTTCTGAATATATCAGTAACGTACGGATTGAACACGCAAAGCATTTTCTTAAAAATACAAATATCAAAGCGAGCGAAGTTGCGGATAGAGTTGGCTTTTCAAGTTTTAGGACATTCTCAAGAGTGTTCAATACAATTGTGGGGATTTCACCAGGTGAGTATAGAAAATCAGATATATTTTAATTTGACACTTACGTAGGTACAAGGTCATATAAGGGACTATAAGGACTGAAGATAAAAAATATAAACAGTTCTAATTTGACAAAACGTAAATAGTTTTAAGGAGAATAATATGAATTCATACATTCTTATTTTAATTGCGGATGTATTCTTGGCTACAAATTTTGTTTTTCAAAAAATGTACCAGAAAACGTCAGGAACATCTGTAAAAGCAGGGTTAACTTATAATGCACTTACAGGATTTTTCTCTGCTGTTCTGTTTTTATTTATAAATGGTTTTAAAATAAAACTTACAGTTTTTTCTTGCTTAATGGCTGCAATTTTTGCTACGGTAATTACATTGTATACACTTATTGGATTCAAGATAATGGAAAAAGGTAGTATGTCTCTTTATACCATTTTTCTTATGTCTGGTGGTATGACTGTACCATATATTTTTGGAGTAATATTTTTAAATGAAGAACTGACGGTTCTACGCACTATTGGTCTTGCGGCAATTATAGTTGCCATTGCAATTTCTAACATGGGAAAAGAAAAGCCGGATATAAAACAACTTATATTTTGCATAGTGGTATTTATGCTTAACGGGATTTCGAGTGTTACATCAAAGGTACACCAGATAAGTGCGGTTAGTGAGGTTGTGACATCCACAGATTTTGCTTTCATTGTTATGTTGTTCAAGGCCATAATTTGTATGTTAATTATGCTTGTAAACATTAAAAAAATTGGGATAGGAAAAGAACCGAAACTCCCAATAAAGTCTACTGTATGGATAATGCTGTTTGCTTCGCTCGCTGATGGGCTTACATATATGTTACAGCTTATAGGTGCTATAACTCTTCCTGCCTCAGTTCTTTATCCGTTTATTACGGGCGGATCTGTAATTCTTACTTCTTTTGCTGGTATGATTGTATTTAATGAAAAACTTTCTGCAAGACAAATTTTGACTATTGTAATATGCTTCATAGGAACATTACTGTTTTTATAGGAGGGCGAAACTATTATGAATGAATATAAATTCACATTGTATGGAGATGGAATTCATGATGATTATCCTGCAATACAGGAGATGATAGATAACGGTGGGTGTGAAGTTTGCCTGCCTGTCCCTGAAAACAAGTATCTGATTACAAAACCAATTGAAATCCCATCTAACTTCAAATTAAAATTACCAAGATACGCAGAAATCATGCTCGCTGATGGAGCCAACTGTTTTATGTTGAAGAATAAGACAGTGCATAAACCTCAGAAGCGACTCCGCGACGGCCTTTCACAGTTAGAAAGGGATGTGTGGTATTATATTGACGAGTTTTCGCCTGATGCTGAAGATGTATGTAGTAATTTTGAAATTGAGGGTGGCATCTGGAATTTCAATAATAAAAATCAAGATCCAAACCCGATACAAACTGAAAAATTTGATGAAAGACATTTCCTTGGGCATATAATGCTTTTTTATAATGTTAAAAATTTCAGGATTTCAAATATGACACTAAAGGATCCGTCAAATTTTGCTGTTATGATTGATACAGGATCGTATTTCACTGTCGAGAATATAGATTTTGATTATAATGATGGAAATCCATATGCGATAAACATGGATGGAATTCATCTTAACGGTGGATGCCATTATGGTGTAATTAGAAATATAAAAGGTACATGCTATGATGACCTTGTTGCACTGAATGCCTATGAAGGTTCAGGAGGCGATATTACCAATATTGAGATAGATGGATTGTTTGCGGAAAGCTGCCATAGTGGAGTAAGATTGCTTACCGTACAGCAAAATATCGAACATATAACAATTTCCAATGTTTTTGGTAGTTACTATCAATATTGTATTGGTCTTACAAAGTTTTATTCTGTCGAGACAACGGGATATTTTGATGCTATATCGCTTAATAATATTCATGCATCAAAAGCCGAGCGTCTGCCATTTCATGAAGTGCATATGTGGGAACACAGACATATTCATTTCCCGTTTATATGGATACAGAGTGAAACAAACATAAAACACCTGTCAATAAACGGACTTTATCGCAGGGAATATGCAAACCCTGTACATACAATTCAGATAGATGAAAATGCTGTGATTGATAATTTTGTAATTAATGATTTTTCTGTTGAAAACCATACAGGGACTAAAATGACAGCGATAGTAAATAACGGGGTAATAAAAAAACAACTCTTTACCAATATGCTGATTGAAGATTAAGAAGTATTTATGGATGCTTTCTTGTGTGATATAGAAAGCATCCATTTTCTTTTATTTGATATTGTTCTAGATTTGGGGAATTCAAACAATTTGTGTGTTCGATTAAACAGATTAAAAGCCATGAATTCGCATTTGGACTAAGAATATAGCAGGCATTGTTGAATTTGTCCTTTAATAAGTGAAACTGTCGCTTTACTTTGACATAGGGATTAAATAAAATTAAACTGTAAGGATTTATTCGAGGAGAATTCTCGGAAAACTAAATTAAAAGAGAGGTAAAGAACATGAACAAGAAAAGACTATTTTGTGGGCTGATAGCGCTGACTATGGTTATGACTTGTATCTTTTCTGGATGCGGAAAAAAAGCAACAGAAACTGCAGGCGATCCAAATAAGTTGACATATTGGGCGCAATTTAATCCAGCTGTATCACAGACACTTTCCAATATGGATGAAACTCCTTATGCACAGGAACTTCAGAAAAGACTTGGCATAGACATAGAGTACATTCATCCTCCCGTTGGTCAGGAGGTTGAAAAATTCAATCTTCTTATTGCATCAAACGATATGCCTGATATTATTTTCTGGGATTGGAACGCTAATTACGCAGGTGGCCCTGCAAAAGCGATCAGGGAAAAAAGAATTATTCCCTTGAATGATTATAAAGATAAAGCACCCAACTTTTTCAGTTATCTGGCGGAACATGATGATGTAGATAAACTTTCAAAGACTGATAACGGAGATTATTATGGCTTCACTTCTATCAAGGGAACTTCTGCGCTGACACTTACAGATGGTATGATTTTAAGAAGTGACTGGTTGCAGGACCTTGGCCTTGAAATTCCTGAAACAATTGAGGAATGGGAAATAGTTCTTAAGGCATTCAAGGAACAGAAAGGTGCTAAAGCTCCACTTTCAGCACGCACATGGGGCTTGTCTCCTTTTGCAACAGGTTTTGGTATTTCTGATTATTTCTATCAGAAAGACGGTAAGGCGATGTATGGTCCGCTTCAGCCTGAATACAAAGATTACCTTGCCAAAATGAATCAGTGGTATAACGAAGGCCTTATTGATAAAGACATTGCAACAATCGACGATATCACAGTTAATTCAAATATACTTACAGGTGTCAGTGGCGTTACATACAACAGTATCGGTTCTGGTATAGGAAGATATATGAACGCTGCTACAATAGATGGATACGATCTTGTTGGTGCACCTTACCCTGTAAAACAGAAAGGTGATTCTGTTACAATAGCAAACTGTACTGCTGTTTCAGGTGGTAGTGCAGGTGTAATTACTACAAATTGTAAAAATATTGATACAGCACTTAAACTGCTTGATTACGGATATAGTGAAGAAGGTCGTATGTTTATGAACTTCGGTGTAGAGGGATTAACTTATGAAATGATTGACGGCTATCCCAAATATACTGATCTTATCACAAACAACCCCGATGGTCTGGCAATTGCTGAAACACTTGGCAGATATACACAGGCATCTATAGCTGCACCTACAATTCAGGATGCTCGTTATATGGAACAGTATGCAGCCCTTCCTTCACAGAAGAAAACTCTTGAAATCTGGAGACAGCATCAGGCATCAGCCACAATGTATCCGCCTGTAAATCCCAAGGAAGAGGATATCAGTGAATACACTCGTTTGCAGACAGATATTACAACATATGCATCTGAGATGTTTATGAAATTCGTTATGGGTGTAGAACCTATTGAAAACTATGACAAATTTGTAGATGGTCTGAAATCAAGAGGAATAGACAGACTTATGGAAATTAAACAAGAAGCACTTGACGCATTTAACGCAAGATAATTGTGTCAGTTAATTGAAAAATACAGTTTATATAGTGTGGCACTTCGGAGAAACTATCTCCTATATGTGCGACTTCGGAGTGCCACTGAATTTTAACTGTGTAATTTGGGAAGGAATGTTAAATTAAATGAACGATAATGTTACGGTGATAAATCACCAAAAACAACTTAAAAAGAGCAGCATAATTCGTTCTGACCTGAAACGTAACTGGTCGCTGTATCTTATGATAATACCAGCATTGGTATATTACATAATATTCTGCTATGGTCCTATGTACGGTGCGATGATTGCGTTTATGGATTATTCACCGGGACTTGGATTTTTAGATAGTCCTTGGGTAGGATTTGCTCACTTTAAGGCTTTCTTTAATAGCCCTGACTGTGTTCGTCTGATTACTAACACACTGAGAATAAGTATATCATCGTTGGTTTTCGGATTCCCTATGCCGATTATATTTGCCATTCTTATTAATGAAATGAGCGATGGAATCTTCAAAAGGGTAACACAGACTATATCGTATATGCCTCATTTTATTTCATTGGTAGTTATTTGTGGTCTGGTGAAAACATTTGTGGCAACAGACGGACTTCTTACTAATATGTTTTTACCTTTTACAGGTAATAATGTTAATCTGCTTACTAAGAGTGAATGGTTTGTGCCCTTGTATATTATGTCTGACATATGGCAGGAGATTGGATGGGGTTCTATTATATATCTTGCTGCGTTGTCGGGCATAGACGGATCTTTGTACGAAGCCGCACAACTTGATGGCGCTGGCAGAATAAAACAGATAATCCATATTACATTGCCGGGTATCACTCCTACTATTGTTACATTGTTGATAATAACTGTGGGTTCTTTGCTTTCTGTAGGCTTTGAAAAGATAATTCTTCTTTATAACGAACTTATATATGATAAAAGCGAAACCATATCAACTTATGTATACAGAATAGGTTTTCAGGGACAGCAGTGGAGTTACACCACGGCCATTGGCTTATTCAATTCAGTTGCCAACCTTATACTTGTAACTCTTGCAAACTCAATATCCAAGAAAGTTACAGACAGTAGTTTGTGGTAAAGGAGGGTAAATACATAATGGATAATAGAATTAAAACAACTGGTGAAAAGATTTTTACTGTAGTTAACTCAATTATAATGCTTGGTATGATATTCATAATGCTTTACCCTATGTGGCATGTGTTGTGTGCATCATTCAGCGATGCAGGAATGCTTCTGGCTCATAAAGGTGTTATTTTAAAACCTATTGGATTCTCTGTTGAAGCATATAAGGCGGTTGCAAAAAACCCAATAATACTTTCATCGTATATAAATACATTGTTTGTAGTTGCGGCAGGTCTTGCTATAAATATAGTTATTACATCGATGACAGCGTATGTGCTTTCCAGAAAGAATGTGTACTTTCAGAAAGGCATCATGATATTTATCATAATAACCATGTACATATCCGGTGGTACAATTCCTTTTTACTTCTTGGTTAAAGGAATAGGTCTTGAGGATTCGCTTTGGGCGCTTATACTGCCTACAGCACTTTCATCTTACAATATGATTATCACAAGAAGTGCTTTCGCGGCAATACCCGATAGTATGGAAGAATCAGCCATACTTGATGGTGCAGGACATATGAGAATACTTTTCTCAATCATATTCCCCTTGGCTCGTGCAACCATAGCAGTAGTAATTTTGTACTACGCAGTTTCGCACTGGAACTCGTGGTTTAATGCCGTTCTTTTTATAAACGACAGAAAAAAATATCCTCTTCAACTTGTGTTACGTGAAATCCTTATCCAAAACGATACCACGTCAATGTCACAAGGTGTTAGTATGGAAGACCAGTACAGTGTAGCTGAGAGTATCAAGTATGCAGTAACCATGGTAGCAACCGTTCCGATTCTGTGTGTATATCCTTTTATACAGAAATATTTCGAAAGCGGTGTAATGCTTGGTGCTGTAAAAGGTTAATTTAGTTTGAATTTTATTACACATAACCAATAAATCCTTGTGATTTAATTTCGCCTTGGTTGTGTGAGATGAAATATTTTCTATATTTTGCTATGTTTGTTGACATAACAAAATAATTTCAAATTTAAGAAAAGGAGTTTTGAAAATGAAAACATTTAAGAAAATTGTTTCACTTTCGCTTATGGTGCTGATGGTTGCATCTATGTTTGTCAGCACAACTGTTTTTGCGGCTACATCAACCGCAGTGGCAATAGAGCCGTATTGTAATGAAAATTTTGAATCTTATAGCTATTACCGTATTAATACAGGCGGTACAGTAACATTTGATGGCGGAAATGAAGACGGTATTGCGGCTCTTTCTCAGACAGGTGTTTTTTTAAATGGTACTGTAACAAGCGGTGGTAATGACTGGGCTGGTAACTATACACGTAATTTTTCAATTGAAAAATATGTAGATGGAGATAAAACTAATAATACCTTCCGTGCTACACTTGATACACAAATTGCATTTAGCAGAGCGAATTTTGAAAGTTATCTTACAAATGCTATTACAAACGGTGCAGACTCTTTCGCTATCAAATTTGATATCATGATTGAAAACCCAAATGCAACATCCTTTACAGATATAAGATATAGTATACAAGACTGGGAACGCCATTCCTTGATTTTAAGTGGCGGAAATGCTTATTATGGACAAATGAGCGGTTGGCAGGCTCCTGAAATTAATGATACTAACAAAGTAGCAGGTGTAAATGTTTCTGCAAATAACTGGTATCCTGTAGAATACAGATATGAGAGCGGCAAACTTACTATGAAATTTGATGGGGTTGAAGTATTCTCGAAGGCATCTGCAAATATGACTGATATTCTGTGGAATGATACTCAGATGTTTTTCATCGCTTCGTATACAGATAATGCTGTAAATATTGATAATGTGGAAATCGGTGCATATAAATGGGTACCTTCGCCAAACAGCGTATGGCTTAATGAAACATTTGAAACTTATCAGGCAAATCCTAATCAGGATGGTGACAATGGCGTAATGGCGCTGGCAGCAAATGGCGTAATTAATGCTGCTTATGGCGGTAGCCTCGACCATAATGGATATGCGCGTTATACATCTATAATGATAGATAGCAATAGCAATAAGTATTTCAGAGCAACAGTTGGTACACATCTGGGCGGTGAAACTACACCATTTACTAAATTCAGCGAATATATCAGTGAGTGCGGTGCAGAGTCATTTATAATTGATTTTGATTTTATGCTTGATATGTTGCCTGCAACTGCATTGGAAATGAGATACAGACCTGCGAATATTTCAGATGGCGGTCCTTACTTCATGTTCTTCTTTAAAGATGATAAAGTATATGCAAGAGTAGGTCATAATACTTTTTCTGATGAGATGGTACCTGTAGAGGGTATTACAATTGCAGCAAATGAATGGAATAAAATTTCTTATGCATATAATGACGGAACATTAAGAGCGTTCTTCAATGATAAACTTGTAGCAGAAAAATCTGGCTTTGCAAGTGCTAATGACGCTGCATATGACTGGATGTACCTGGGAGCACTTGCCAATACTGCGGCTATGTGCATGGATAATTTAAAATTCCAGTGCTACTCCGATGGTGTTGATACATTGGATGCTACATTCTCTGAAAGCGTATCCAATGGCGGTAATGCAACAGTAACTGCAACTTATGAAAGCAGATTATTGCATGGATTACAGACATATGTTGCTGTATATAACAAAGATACCAAGCAGATGGTTGATGTCGTTAAAGGTGTTAGTGCAACTCCTGCTTCTATAGGTGCAGGAAGCCAGACAGCAACACTTACAGTTCCGGAAACTGGTAACTACACAGTAAAAGCATTTGTATGGGGCGATAATTTTAAACCCTTTACAGATTTTGTACCTCTTTCAGTGAACTGATTTGTAAATAAAAATCTTAAACAAATATCACGATATTCAATCTTCGGATTGAATATCGGAATATCTGTTTAAGTCAGATACATTTAATTTTACATCTTTATTATGAGGAAGGGGATTTAAAAATGACTATTACAAAAAGAATTATTTCTTTGTTGGTTTCGACAATGATGTTATTATCTTCATTTTCTGTCGTTACGGTTTTTGCTGATGGAGAAGGTGCAGTGGTAATCGAGCCGTATTGTGACGAAGATTTTGAATCTTATACGCAATATCGTACTACTTTAAATGGTGCAGATTATGGAATTGCAACAGGATCAGACGCCGGTGTTGCTGAACTTGCTGAGACAGGTGTTTTTTTAAACGGGTCTTCTGCAAGTGGTATTACTGAATGGAATGGCAGATATTCTCGTACTTTTGCAATTGAAAAATTTATGGATAGTGTTGATAACAGTATAACTAATAAAACATTCCGTGCCACACAAGGTACTCAACTTGCATTCAGCAGAGCAAATTTCGAGACATACCTTACAGATGCTATTTCAAATGGTGCAGACTCTTTTGTTATCGAATTTGATATCATGATTGAAAATCCAAATACAATTGACCTTACAGATATAAGATATTGTATATCTGACTACGAACGTCATTCCTTAATTTTGAAAGACGGAAATGCTTATTATGGACAAATGAGCGGTTGGCAGTGGCCTGAAGCTATTGATAGTAATAAAGTGGATGGTGTAAGTGTTTCTGCAAAAAACTGGTATCCTGTAGAATACAGATATGAAAACGGTAAACTTACTATGAAATTTGATGGAGTTGAAGTATTCTCAAAAGTGTCTGAAAATGCAACTGATGTACTGTGGAATGATACTCAGATGTTTTATCTTGCTTCTTATACAGATAATGCCGTTAATATAGATAATGTTTATATGTCAGCATATAAAAGCGGCGCTTATACGATTTCTGTAGACGATTTATCATTGTGTGATAATAATTTTGAAATTAAAGGTAGTGTTGCTCCGGCATCGCCAGTAAAACTGACTTTTAAATTAACAGATGCACTTACAAACGAAATACGCAAAAAAACAATAACTGTCGGAGAAGACGGAACTTTTAGCGATGCGTTTGTAATAGAAACTCCGGACGATACAGGCGTTTATACTATAAATATTGAGATACAGCACATTGGCACAAATTATACCGATACATTTACTGTTTATGATGCAGCGGACAGAATTTCAAAACTTGACTTTACATCAAAAACAACTGATGAGGTTATTGCTCTGCTTTTTGGAGATCAGTTTTTTTATGACCTTGATATCGGTTCGGGAAGTCTTTTTGATTCTTTGACTAATAAAAATGAGGTATATTCTTCGGTTTCAGGTAAAGCATTTCAAACTGTTCAGGAATTGAAAGATGTTTTTTCTTACAAAGTAACGTTTGTGGGATTGAAAGAAAAAACCGAACCTGCTATAATTGCGCAACTGCTTGAAGAAAATAAATCTGTGTTTAACCTTGATCTAACAGGTCACTATAAAGATTATACATTACAGATATGTGAACTTCTTGTGTCAAATGTCGGCATAATTACTGATGAGGTTGCTCTTGACAAATTTATCAAAACTGCAGAAATGTTTTATGCTTTGAATTTTGCTACACGAATTAATGTTGTAGACGTTTTAAACTCTTTTGTTGATGATGATGAATATTATGATATCTTAAAAGACTGCGGTCTTGATGAAGATTATGAAACAGTTGATTCTTCTATTCAGGTAGCAGCGGCATCTTCAATTTTAGATGCAGGTTTAAGCCTTACAAACAACTTTAACCTTGCAACAGAAATGGCAAAACTTGTGGGTGCTGTAAATGCAGTTGTAAATGCACCTGTTGAAGAACCTGAACCAGAGCCAACTTATACACCTTCTTATTCAGGTGGTGGCGGATTTGGAAGTGTTACCATTTCTAAAAAAGAAGACACCAAAAAAGAGGGAACACCGGTTGTTCCGCAACCTGTGGTAACTCCCGAACCGGCAAATAATGATTATACAGATGTTTACAAAAATCACTGGGCTGCAGATGCTATCTACGCTGTTCGTGATAAAGGTATTATGACGGGCGACGGTAGCGGAAACTTCTATCCTGATAACTACCTCAAACGCGAAGAAATGGCTAAAATCATTGTTGAAGCATTCGAAATAACCTCAGAAAATGATCAATCTTCATTTACTGATATTACAGAAGACATGTGGTGCAATAAATACATTACAACCGCAGATGGAGCAGGTCTTATAAACGGTATTAGTGAAAATGAATTTGGGTTTGGCAACGTAATGACCAGACAGGACATAGCCGTTATTGTATATCGTTATTTATTACAGAAAGAATTTGATTTTGAAGAAGTTGAAGTTGAAGAATTCTCCGATGAAACGGAAATTGCAGATTATGCAAAAGATGCAGTTAAATTTATGCAGAAATATAATCTTATGGTAGGCTCTGACGGTAAGTTCAATCCACGTCAGCCTCTCACAAGAGCGATGGCTGCTAAAATCATCTGCAATATAACATCAAAATAATACACCTCACACATTCTTAAACGACGGAGAGGAGAAGTTTATATAATGAAAAAATTTATTGTTTATTTATTAATGGCGCTTATGCTTATGCAATCAGTTACTGTAGTCAGTGCACAAACTGTTGATTCGGCGTCTGTTGTTACAAATGTTGCTCGTGAACAGCAACTTCTGAATTTGCTTGGTATCAATATATCTTCAGAAGAGAATTATATTAACCGAGGCGAATTCGCTGTGCTTGTTGCAGGCCTTATGGGAAATGCATCAAATGTTTCAGATGTTTCCACATCCTTTACTGATATTTCTGAATACTACACATACAAAAACGAGGTTGAACTGGTTAAGCAACGTGGTTTGATGACAGGTTATGGTGACAAATTTGAGCCAGTAAAACCCATTACACTTCAGGAGGCATTAAAAGTTTTAGTTACACTTGCTGGTTATGGTGAACTTGCCGATGCAAAAGGCGGCTATCCTTCAGGTTATATAAGTGTTTCAAACACATTGAAACTCACAAGAGGTATAAAGTGTAATTATGGCGAAGGTTTTGACGTTAATATGGCGTACAAACTTGCATTTAATCTCCTTGAAGCACCTGTGTATGAAATCAGCAGTGTTTCAGGTGATGGCTCTGTACAGTACAGCCCGTCTGCTGACACATATGCTAAAAAATATTTTGATATATTTGAAATTTCAGGTCGTGTTGTTGCAACCTCTGTTTCTGCTTTGCTTGGACATAAAATAGCTCCTAAGGGAAAAGTTACTATAGGAAATAAATCTTATAACGCTTTGCCAAGTATTGGCGAATATCTCGGTCAGAATGTTGATGCATATATTCGTGACCTTGGAAATGAAAATTACGAAGTTATTTATTGTGAAGCTAATGACGATACTGAAATTGTTCATATAAACAAAAAAGAAGTTATTTCAATAAAAGGTTTTGATTCCACTGACTCTGTACAGTATAAGAGAAATCCTAAACTTGAATATGCAAGTGAAAACGGAAAAGTAAAATCATTAACTCTCGGCGGGAATTTGCAGGTTGCATACAATGGTGTTATAACTGCTAATATACAAAATGCCGATTTTACAAACAATTGCGGTTATGTAGACGTTATTGATACTGATAATAATGGTACATATGACTTTGTTTCGATTACAAATTATGTAAGTTATGCGGTAAGCCGAGTTGATGCTGCCAACAAGAGACTGGTATTTAAAAACGGCGATGAATTTACTTTAGGCGACCAGAAAATTGTTTCTGTTATTCACGAAAACAGAATTGTTGATTTTAACGACATCTTAAAAGATACTGTTGTTTCTGTAAGAACATCTAAAATCGGTGTAGGTGAAACCATATCCGACTCTTCTGTAATTTATATTGATATGACTATGGATTCTATGGATGGCAAGATTTCAGAAATCAGTACAGATAAAAACGAAGTAATTATAAACGGAACTCTTTATGAATATGACGAATCAGTTGAAGCTGATATGATAATTGGTGTTCCGTATAAGTATTACTTGGATATATTCGGAAGAATATGCTTCGCTGAACAAATTAATACTGTAGAAGGTGAATACTATTTCTTTGTTAAATCCGGTATGACTCAGGGAATGGAAGGCAAATTCCAAATGCAGTTTGTAAATTTAAATCAAGAAGTAATTGTATTTACAATGCCGGAAACCGTTATATATACAGGTCCTGATAAGAATGGAAACTGGGTTGTTCAAACATCTTGCAATCAGGAAAAATTGGTTGATATTTTTGCTGCTAATTTTACAGGAAGACATCTGTTTAAACTGGTTCTTTCGGAAGATGGAAATCTTGAACAGATTATTGCTCCATTTGACGGAACTGCTACTACTGATTACGCCGGATACAGCGATGGATTTTCTTTAGACAGAACAACAACAACTATTTCAGCACATGATTACTGTATCGACAATGTGTACAGATATAATGCAGGTATACCGATATTTGTCAATAATACTGCCGGCGATGCATCAGATGTAAAAGTACTTAAAACTTCCAGTAATGTTCCCGGAAATGTCAGAAATAATTTAAACAGCATACAGGTTTATGACGCATCTAATGCTTTAGAAGCCGATATACTCGTTGCTAATATAACTGCTACTACGGGGGGCACTACCTCTGCTGAATGGAACAGCGGTTGGGAAACTTATATTTTTGTTTTAGATAAAATTACTAAAGCGCTTGATGAAGATGGCGATGCAACTACTGTTTTAAATGGATGGGAAAATGGTGTTTATTTGTCGTACAATTGTGCCAATGACAATATAAAAGATATCTATAGTAACAGCCCATTTGTGAGTTATGGTTATAAAACTGAGTTGAAAGACTTGACACGCGGCGATGCACTTATGCTTTCAAAAAACAATAATAACGAAGTTGACGGATTTATGTCTGTTTTAACATTTACAAACAATAATATTCCAACTGATTACAGAGATGGATCTACATATGGTGGTGCTGCTCCGTGCGATCCGCTGGATCCTGGTGCTTTATTGGTTACTTATTATGACAAAATTTCTAAATGCTATGATAAAACTTTCAGACTGACAAATGATCCCGATAAAATCATTCCTATAACAGCTACTGTTTATATGTATGATATTCCAAATGATGAAATCAAAAAACTTTCTCTCGAAGATGCATACGGACTTTTAAAAGACAGTTCTTATACCAATCCTGATTATGTATTGGTTCGTCAGAGAAGGTCGCAGCAGATAGAAATGATTATTTACAGACGGTAATCGGAGGTGAAGTGTGTTGAGTAAAATTTTAAGACAATTTGTTTCTATATTACTTATTATTACATTAATAATGTCTTGCAGTATTACAGTTTTTGCCCAGGAAAACGAGGTAGATAATTTCACATATGATATCAGTGTAAGCGAAAGAAATGGTGTGGAACTTAAGCATCACATGGTAAAGCGTGGTATACCTCTCGTGGAAGGGCAAGTTATGCCAAATGATAATTTTGTGGCGATTGATTCTAAAACAGGCGAGGTATTTCCTGTATATACAAAAGCACTTGAAAAATATGAAAAAGGAAGTGTAAGCTGGCTTCTTATTTCGTTCTTTGTGGACCTTGAACCTAATGAAAAAAGAGATTTTATAATCAAACGAGTTGATAAAACTGAGTTTGATGGCGAAGACATTGTAATTAATCAAGCAGACAATTCAATAACTGTTTCAAATGGTATTTTGAATATTACAGTTGATAAAGGCGGCTTGAGTAATATTGTGTATAAAAACAGTGTTTCTCTGCTCACGGGTAACGGTTCCAATACTTTTTATTCTGTTAAGAACGGTGATAGAATACAAGGTATTGGTAAATCAGTAGAAGTTTATGAAAATACGCCAAACTATGTTACTATTAAATCAGTAAGTGAATTTAATGGTGGTATGAGTGTAGAACAGTTGTTTACGATATACAGAAATTCTAATCGTATTGGCAATCAACAGCGCTTTATACTCACTGATGGCGAACTTTCGGGATATATTTTTGTAGACAGTATTGGTCAGGAACTTCTGCTTACTGATGATTTTACATCTTATTACAATTCCGGTGTAGACCATCTTCAATTATCGGAAGGAGTAACTCTCAGCCGTGAAAGTGGTGTAAGTGCATATAGTTCGGATAAGAATATATCTGTTTCAATGGTGTCAAGAGATGTTAACAAATTTGCCGGTGTTGCTGGTAATCTTGGTGTTGTAAATGGATTTGTTACTGATAAGAACCGTAAAACACTTACTTTTTCACCATTGGTTTATAGAACCGGTAGTCCTGCTGTTTATCAATGGTATGATGGTATCGGTAGAACATTCCATAGTGACATTCTTATAACTGAAGGAAAAGACACGGTGAATTTTGATGACGAGTTTATCTCCATCGACAATCCTCCGTACGTACATGTTGATCCCCAACGTTTCGTAGATACAGGGTGGATCGGTAGTGCAGAGACAATGTCTGTTATGGACAGAAATCATCAGGCAATGATAGATACTTACAAAGACGTGAGATTGGGTAGACTTGATACAGGTGCGCTTACTTACGAAACAGCAGCTAATGGAATGATTAAGGGTGTAGCACAGAAACCTGCTAAGATTGAATATCACTCATGGCACGCACAGATGTGCAGAGATGATGCGGATTATTATGATATAATTGCTGATAGTTGTGAAACCTATGCTGATATCAATATTTACCGAGGCCACAATAAACAGCACTGGGGTTCAGGACGTTACAGAATCTATTTCAATGATAGCATGCAGTTTGAGAACTGGCAGTGTTATTATACCTCGCCTGACGGTATGTATTTAGGTTACCTTATGACGGGTAATGAATATCTTAAAGATACTATAAAACTTCATTATGATTATGCGCTTGCTGTAAGTCTTATTGCAAAGGATATGATTGCTAACACTCCGCAGAAATATGGTAAAGCGCTTGTTGAACGCGGAAAATATGAAGAGGCAAAACCTATCGAAGATGGTTTCCAGATACTTGGTGAAACACTTTTATACATTGAGAATGATGAAATAAATGTAATCAATACATCTGCAACCAGATTCGCAGTTCATGCAAGATCTGCATATTTTGTATACAGACTTTTCGAGGACAAGAAATATCTTGGTATCACAAAAGGGTATATAGATTGGTTAGATTATTATCAGATGGAAAACGGTCGTCTTGCCAGTGGTTATTGGTTTGATGGAACTCCTGAACTGTTTGATAATGATCCAAGTCGTATTCAGACAAGTGACTATATTCTCCTTTATGGCTTGCGAGCTGTAAACGATCTTTACCGTATCACATCTCCTGATGATGAAATGTATACTGTTGTAGATCGCAATAAGATGCGTAATATACTTATTGGTCTTGCTGATTGGCTTATTGAAGATATGACTCCGGCAGGTGAAATCTGGACTATGAGCGATCCTGATTCAGCAGACCTTGAGGGTTGGCGTGATGCAGGTGGTTCTATATCAGGTTATGCCGCAGAAATTCTCTATACCGCATATGAAGAAACAAAGGATATTAAATATTTAGAAAATTTCTGTAAAATGCAAAGGGCTGAAAAATATGCCCTTGAGCCTGACGGATTTCCCGGTGAGGTCCATACAGAATCGTATAAACTGGCACAGATGGGTACATTCTTTATACCCTTCATCAGAGAAAACGAAGAATTAATCAGAGAAATTGGCTACGGCGATATAGTTGATATTTATCTTTATGGCAGTGACATGTTGGCTGGAGAGTTTAATGCCTTAAATCCCAATACACTTCTGACGGGAACAGTATGGTCTAATGGGGATTCAAAAACTTTTTATATGTCATACATCAACAATGCGGATACACAAGAATATGTTGCTGATGTAAATACTGGCGATAATTTCATTTATAATGGCGTAGAGCAGATTGTTCCAACCAACAAAACAACAGTTTTACGACCCTCGTTTATGCCTTACAGTCCCGTAGATGCAAGAGATGTGCGTCATGCATTGAAAACAGATGTTAAGGTGCTTCCAGATTCATCAGATGTCAAGGCGGAAGTTATAAAGGAAACTGATGATGAAATAGTTTTGTCACTCCAGGCAGAGAATGGTAATGTTAATCTGGCATTGTGTGATGCAACATCTAACTATGATGTGGATGTGAAATACCAGTCTTTCCGCAATTCAAGAATTGTTACATTCAAGAAAGGCGGCAATATTGAACCTGTAAACGGCGAGATTCTGTTTACAGTTGATTTTAGCGACGGTGACCCCGAATTTACCTTGCCCGATGTAATTATCGATGAGAGAGTTCCGCAACTTGTACCTGTTATCACTGACGAACCAGGTTATTATCCGGCGTGGATGCCTTATTCACCTATAGAAAGTTCATATCTTATTAAACCAACCGGAAATAATGCGTCATTTACTTTTACTGCTAAGCCACTTGATAATACTTATGGTACATCAATATACTTCTGCAGTAACGAGAATAACGTAGGTACTAATGCTCATTTCCAATTAGAAGTGTGCTTTGGACCTAATAAAACAATCTCAGCTATAAACTACAATGTAAAGCAAAGTGAAGAAAAGATTACCTATGAGCTTGGAAAGACATATGATATCAGGGTGGATGTAGATGTGGAAGCAAGAATATATTCTGCTTATGTAACCGATGAAGACGGTAACACATACACATTGGCTAAAAACTACAAATTCAGAGATGCTTCTGGTCCTGCAACTACTCTTGATTGTATGACACTTGTAGGTCATCCCAAATCATTAGTTGTTACACAGCACAGTCTTAAAAAATAATTTAGTAAACAGTGGCAGGGAGGGAAGGACTTTCCTGCCACTATTTAGTAGTTTGAAAGAAATAAATATGAAAAAGAATTGTCGAAGAAAGAAGTGTAAATTATGAATAAGACATCGAATGTATTTTTAATATTAATTTTGTCTGTCTTGCTTTGTTCTAAAATCTTTTTTGTATATGCAGAAGAAAACAGCTCAAGAAAAATATTGTTTGATGATGATTTTTCTGAACAGAAAAACTATGTAGCTATTACCGGTACATATACAGATTCAGATGGTATTGGTAATTCTGCACCGGCTATATTGTTGCAGAAAAATCAACGATTAACACATCAGGTGGCTCCAGTTTCATCGGGCGTATATGTGGTGTCTTTTGATTTTATGAAACCTGATAACGGTGAAAATTCTGCTTTTATGGAAATAACTGATAAAAGTGGAGGCAATATTGCTGCATATTTGGGGTGTACAGGAAGTGAAATATATCTTAATTGTTATGATTCAGAAGGAAACGGCAAATCGGTTATTCTTGACAGACATTTAAAAACCAATAAATGGTATAACTTCTCCTTAACGATTGATATTGACCATAAAAATATCAGAGTTTATATTGATGGAAGAAGAGTGGGTTCAGATAACGTATGTTATTTTAACCCGAATATTAGCACTATAGGTCGTTTTTTTGACAGTAGATGTTATTCGTCCGATTATTATATTGATAATATTATGATATATGAGGATTTGATTGCAGAGCAAATCAGTTTTTCAGATATTTATATGCCTGCAATAGATCTTACATTACCGACATCAGGTAAAACTTTCGGAAGTATTACATGGGAATCTTCGTATGAAATGGCGTTGTCTGATGAAGGTGTAATTTGTTCGATTCCGGATTATGATACTACAGTAACGCTTACTGCTACATTTACAAATGGTAATGTTTCAGAAAAACGCGATTATAATGTTTACCTAAAAGGTAGTGTCTCCCGAGTAGTTGAATTCGACGAATTGATCGAAGAGATTAGTTCTACGGGCAATTATACAATGCCTACTGCAATCGGCGTTAAACTGTTTAACGGTAATGTAACCCAACTTCCTGTTGTATGGGATAGTTATCCTGATATGAGTTTGATGGATGAGGAGCAAATGATACACGGAGTTGTAGCAAATGGTGCGGCATTTGTCACTGCCCGTATAACTGTAAGTGGTGGATTTGATGTAAAGCGCATATGCTTTGTGGATAAAAATGGCAAATCTGTTATAAGAATGGTGAAGAACGGTAGTATTTCAGGTGTTGTTATAAAAAAATATACGGATGATATTATCGATGGAAATATATATGTATACATCATGGATGAGTACGAAGAAATCATAGATACGAAAGAAATTCCGCTGAGTGCTTTTGATGAATGTAGTGTGAATGGCTATGGTATTATTCCTGTTGATATTACGGTAAGCAGTGAAAACACAGGTATCTGTTATATTAAGGTGGAAATTATTGATACAGAAGCCAATATGTGCTGCAAACCATATATTTATGAATGCAATAATATCAGAGATGATGAAGCCAAAATACTTATTGCTTCTGATTCTGTAATATCCGGCAAGGGCAGACATATTGATCCAAACAATGCCAATATAAGAGGATGGAGCGAAGTGCTTCAGCATTTCTTTGATGATAATGTGACTGTGGCGGATTTTTCTACCCCAAATATTAAGATTACACGTCCATATAATAAAAAAACTGTTTTTGGCGCTGTATCTGAAAACGATTATGTTATCGTACACTACGGAAATACAGATAGTTCGTGCCGAAAGTTTGAATACCCTACGGCAGAAGAATTTGAAGAAGCACTGATTTTGTATTTGAATGAGATAATGGATAAGAAAGCGTATCCAATACTTATGGCTCCAATTTCAACATCCGAGAGTTATATGGATTTGAATGAAAGTTATGAAGCAGTAATACGCAATGTCTCCACTGAGTATAAAATTCCTTTGATTGATATTTCCGATAAAATAAAACATCGCTTTGATGAACTTACACATGATGTGTATTGGGAAGATGGCGGGCATTATCTAACAAGAGATGGTGCTGCACAGGTTGCCAAACACTTTGTTGAGGAATTTGATGGCATAGAAACATTTGTAGATGGTTATATACGATACGATGTTGTTAACAGTGCAGAAAATCCAGAAAATCATAATAATGCATCATATAGAGTACACAGACTGCATCTTTACGATGTTGATGGAAACGAAGTATATAAGTTTTCTAATGCAGATAAAATCAATGCAGTATCAGTAGAACTGATTTCGGATGTTGTTAAGCCGGGAACAATATTTGTAGCAATATACGATAATGATAAATTTGAATTTGTTAATGGACATGCAATCCTTGTAGATGAAGAATGGAAAAAGTATAAATTAAAAACCATACCTGTTAATATTGATATTTCAAAATACGAAACTTTAGATGTTAAGGTTATGATGTTTGCAGACAATCTTTTTCCATACAGTAATGTTTACCAACTTAGCAGAATAGGAGAGTAACGATGTATAAACTTAATTTTGTTTTGGATTCAAATGAATTGAATTCCTGTCTTAATCATTTATCGTCAAAAATGGAATTTGTTAATGATAAATCGGGTGTTGAGATTAAAGTGTATAAATCTCAAAATAAAGGAATCAGTATAAAGGGTGAAGAGGGAATTTTTGAAATTTACTATAATCTTATTCCTGATTTTTGTCGCGGTTTGTGTATAGTTTTAGATAAAATACGCAACCAGCAATCTGAATTCAGTGTATCCGAAGAAAGAAAAATTGATTTATGTGGAATTATGGCAGATGTTTCAAGAAATGCTGTTATGAAGGTAGAAACGGCTAAAGATTTGATAAGCCGTATCGCACGTATGGGTATGAATACGTTTATGCTTTATATGGAAGATGTATACAAGGTGAAAGAATATCCTTATTTTGGATATATGCGTGGAGCGTATACAGAAGAAGAACTTAAAGAAATTGATGCATATGCAAAAGATTTTGGTATAGAAGTAGTCCCTTGTATTCAAACGCTCGCTCATCTTGATACAACTCTTCGTTGGCCTTATGCCAGCGATATGCGTGATACTTCTGAAATATTGCTTGTTGGTGAGGAGAAAACATATAAATTCATAGATAAGATGATAGAAACACTCAGCCGAACATTAAGCACAGACAGAATCCATATTGGTATGGATGAGGCAGATGGTATCGGAAGCGGACGATATATGCAATTACACGGCTATAAAAACAGATTCGATATTATGTGTGAGCATCTTGATAAGGTTGTAAGTATATTGAAAAAATATAATAAAAGACCATTTATATGGAGTGATATGTTTTTCCGTATAGGATCTGAAATACATGATTATTATGATCCAAATGTAAAAATTCCGGATGAGGTGATTGAAAAGATACCCAAGGAAGTTACAATGGGATATTGGGATTATTATAATGAAGATGCTGATTTTTATGATGCTATGATAAATGCACATAAAACTATGAAATGTGATATTGCATTTTTCGGCGGTGTATGGACATGGAATGGCGTGGCAGTAAATTATGATAAAACTTTCCGCACTACCAAACCTGCTGTTGAAGCGTGCAGAAAGCATTGTATTAACGAGATTTGTGCTACGCTTTGGCGTGATGATGGTGCAGAAACCAGTATATATACCTCACTTTTAGGATTGCAGTTATATGCCGAATATATTTATTACGAAAATGTCTCTGAAGATCATCTTGAAAATATGTTTCGTATATGTACAGGATACGAAATGGATAGTTTTCTTGCATTGGATGCGGATAATCCTCCTGAGTCGGAGAATTTCAGAAATACTGCTATTCCATGGGGAAGTACTGTTACTATGTCGAAGCACTTGCTGTATCAGGATATTCTGCACGGATTGTTTGATAAGCAGTATGAAAATGTTGATATGAAAAAGCATTACGGAAAACTTCTGGAAAACCTGGATAAAGTAAAGATCCCCGAAGATTTGAAGGAACTGTTTGCGTATCATAAAAAACTGATAAAAGTCCTTTATGAGAAATGCGATATAGGACTTAAAATCACTAAAAATTATAAAGAGAATAATAAAGATGCACTTAAAGCGAATATAGAAGAATTGAAAAATCTCAAATCAGAAATCAGCGATTTGATAAATCTGTTTGGGGAACTTTGGCTTAAAGACAATAAGGCTTTTGGTCTTGATAGAATTGATATGCGCCTTGGTGCTGTAAAAGAACGCATTAACCGTGCAATCAGCAGACTGTCGGATTATCTGTGCGGTGAGATTCCAGGCATAGAAGAGTTGGAGGCAGAAAGATTGCCGTTTGCCAAAACAGATTTTGTACATAACTTTTTCTATAACACCTTTAATTCTGCGTCAATATAAGGAGGAAAAAACAATGATTATTAAGGCTTTTAAGATGAAAGTTTTTGAAGGTTGCGAAGCTGAGTATGAAAAGCGCCACAGAGAAATCTGGCCCGAAATGAGAGATATGCTCAAAGAACATGGTTGTCATAAGTTTGAAATTTTCCTTGATGAAGAAACACGCGTTTTGTTTGGTTATATAGAGGTTGAGGATGAAGAAAAATGGGCACAGCGTGACTATACGGAAATCAACCTTAAGTGGTGGGATTATATGGCAGATATGATGGAAACAAATCCCGATAACAGTCCCGTAAGTATTGATTTGAAAAATGTATTTCATTTAGATTGAATTTTTTGAGGAGATACAATATGGAAATTTTCAAACTATGGGATCAGGCACCAGGAGTTATTGATTATGAACCTGTTTTAGAGTATTATCCTGCTAAGGAAAAAACAACAGATGCTACAATTGTTATATTTCCAGGAGGCGGATATACATTCCGTGCATCTGACGAAGGCAAGGATTATGCAGAATATTTAAACAGTATTGGTATGGATGCTTTTGTGTTGCAATACAGAGTTTCCCCTTATCGTTTTCCTGTACAGTTGCTTGATGCAAGAAGAAGTATTAGGTTCGTAAGGGCAAATGCTAAAAGATTTGATATTATTACTGACAAGATTGGTGTTATGGGTTCTTCTGCAGGTGGGCATTTGGCTGCACTTACCTGTACTTATAGAGAAAAATTAGATTTAGAAGGCCAAGATGATGTTGATAAAATTGATTATCTTCCAAATTTCCAGGTTTTGTGTTATCCGGTAATTTCTCTGTCAGATTTAGCAATAACCAATTTGCAAACTACTATAAATTTATTGGGATCAACGCCTGACAAATTAGCAATTGCTAAGGAATTAAATCCTGCTTTAATAGCAGATGAAGAAACGCCTAAAACCTTTATATGGCATACCTCAAATGATAGTTTGGTCAATGTTTGCAACAGTTTGCAGTACGGAGAAAAACTAAAATCTATGAATGTGCTTTTTGAAATGCATATATTTCCTGATGGCGTTCATGGATTGGGACTTGCAAATGGCACTTCACACATTGCACAATGGAAAGAATTGTTTGTAAACTGGTTAAAAGAAAATTTTTATATTTAATGCAAATTACATAAAGAATTTATATAAAGGAGAGATTAAAATGAAAAAAGTAAAAGAAAAACAAATTTTAGTAGGAGCCGATTTTGCGGGATTCCCCTTGAAAGAAGCAGTATGTGAACATTTAAGAGAAAAAGGCTGGACAATCACCGATGTTGGTGTAAAGGTTGATTCTGATCCTAACGATACAGACCTTATGTTCCACAGAGTAGGCCTTCGTGCAGGTTCTATGATTTCTGAGGGCGAGTTTGAGAGAGCACTTCTCTTCTGCGGTACAGGTATGGGTATTCATATCGCTGCAAGCAAATGCCCTCATGTACATGCAGGCGTTGTTGAGAGTGTTCCTGCTGCACTCCGTGCTATCACAGGTAATGGCGTAAATGTTCTAGCAATGGGCGCATTCTATGTAGCACCTGCTATGGCTTGCGATATCGTAGATGCATATCTCAATGCTGACCTTGGCACTGGATATGAATGGTGGAAGAATTTCTATGAATTCCATAAACTTGCTATAGATGAACTTGAAGCATTTGATTATGAAGAATACAAATCAAATGGATTTAAAGTGAACAAACTCGGTGACTATCCTTTAAAACTTGAGAAAAAACCTGAATGATTGGAGAAATATCGAATGGATTGGGAAAGAGAACTTTATAATGAAAACGAAAAACCGCTTGACAAATTGGTTGACGGATATAGCAATACTTCTGTTTTTCGTACAATAGCATTTATTGGAGATAGTCTTTCGTCGGGTGAGTTTGAGACCCGTGATGAAGAAGGAAATCCAGGGTATCATGATTTGTACGAATACTCATGGGGACAGTATATAGCACGAAAGAATGGTCTTAAAGCATATAATTTTTCCCGTGGCGGAATGACTGCACAAGAATATATAAAAGATTTTGCTGAAAGTAATGGCTTTTGGGATAAAGAAAAAGCGTGTCAGGCATATGTCGTAGCGTTAGGTGTAAACGATATATATGGTCAGAATATGGAAATCGGAAGTGTCGATGATATTGATGATGAAAATTATGCTAACAATAAACATACTTTTGCCGGATATTATGCTGCAATTGTGCAAAGATATAAGGAAATCAGCCCTGATTCGAAATTCTTTTTTGTTACACTTCCGAAACCCAAAACCCAGGATAAAGAGGATAAGGCAAAATCAGTTGCAGAATTGATATATTCACTTGCTGAACATTTTGATAATACATATGTTATTGATTTATATAAATATGGTCCGGTATATGGTGATAAATTTGAAGAGAAATTTTTTCTGTATGGACATATGAATCCATCTGGATATATTTTTACTGCAAAAATAATTGATTCCTATATTGATTATATAGTTCGTCAGAATCCAAAAGATTTTGAAACAATTGGCTTTGTTGGTACTGATATAAAATACAAGTAAATTATATATGTTTATATGACCAAAAAAATAATATGATAGATTGCCAACTTCTATAATATAACTAAAAAAAGAGGAGGAGTTATGATGAATATAAAATATTCGGTGTTTATATCAAATGTTGCTTCCTGTAGTGACAGATATTGCAGTGCTTACGGTCGACAGTTCTCGATCGAAGAAATGTTCAAAAGAGTTAAGAGTATTCCGAGCATTAGTGCAGTAGATATTGTTCTAACTGAGGACTTTAAGAACAACATTGATGTGATCAAAAACTGTTTAAAAGAAACAGGGTTAGAGCTTGCTTCAGTTGCAGTTGATACTTTTGCTAATCCTATATTCAAACACGGAAGCCTGTCTTCTACAGATATGGATGTGCGAAAAAAGGCGATAGAAGATGCTAGATTTGCAGTTGATTTTGCAGAAGAACTAGGATGCAAAATTGTAACGCTATGGCCAGGTCAGGACGGATACGACTATATGTTTGCGGCTGATTACATAAAAGAGCGCACATTGTTTTCAGATGCTTTAAAAGAAATCTGCGAATATAACAAAGATATCAACATAACTTTAGAATATAAATTAAAAGAGCCGAGAACACATTCATATATAAACACAATAGGAACAACCCTGATGATGCTCAACGACATAAAATGTAATAATGCGGGCATAGCACTCGATTATGGACATGCTGTTTTAGGATATGAAAACCCTGCCGAGTCCGTTGCAATGTGCAAAATGTATGGTGATAAACTTAGGCATATACATATAAATGATAACTATGGTGTATGGGATGACGATATGATTGTAGGAAATGTGCATACAATTGCATATCTTGAATTTTTATACTGGCTTAAGAAGACAGACTATAAGGGCTATATAACGTTTGACCAGTTTCCATACAGAGAAGATGGAAGAGACGCCGTTGCAGAAAGTGCAGAGTTACTTGAGAAAATACTTAAAGAAAAGAAACTCAGCCATACAAACCTGACACTCCTGATAGACAAAATCATAATCTATGAAGACAAAAACGGATTGACACTCGATATAAACTTGAAAGCCCCGTTTATGGATAGCGGTACAGAATTCATTAAAACCTTAACTGAAATGCCGAGACAGTTAAAAGAGCAAAGAAAAAAGTTGGCAGGATGAAATAGGGGGTGGAAAGGAAAAAGCACTTACATCTAAAACTGTAAGTGCTTTAAACTTTAATGCGGATGACAGGGGTCGAACCTGCACGTCGTCTGACACAAGAACCTAAATCTTGCGCGTATGCCAACTTCGCCACATCCGCAAATGAATACCATAATATTATATCACAGACATTGTTGGTATGTCAAACTAAAAATAATATTATATTTCGATTTTTGTCGGAGTAAAGCCTATTGTAAATATGGTGTTGAATACATCATCTTTTATAATTGGTGCATTGGATTTTATATGAGCACATTTTTTATTAAGGTCTACTTTAGCAGAGTATCCGTCAATATCATTTAATGCATTTTCAACTTTATCCGCGCAATGTTTGCACGACATTCCGTCGATATATATAGTGGCTTTAAATTTTTTCTTAAAAAACAGCATTTTCAAATCTCCTTTAAGTAAGTATAAAGTTAAAAAGCAGAGTCAATGACTCTGCTTTTTATATTTATTCAGCAGAAATTATATAATAATATACGTTCTGACCGCCGTACTGAACAGAAACATCATAATCGTCATATTTCTTTTCAATCTTTTCTTTTATTTCTTGTAAATCTTTCTCGTAAACATCTTTTCCGTAGAATATGGTGATCGTATCAGCCCCCTCACCGATAACCTCATCCAAGGTAGCGAAAAAAGCACTGTCAATCGATTTTTTTGCTACAGCAATCTTACCGTCTACTATACCCAGAATGTCACCTTGTTTGATTTTTTTGCCTTCCACCACGGTGTTTCTTACTGCGTAAGTAATCTGACCTGTACGAACATTTTCAATTGTTTCATTGAACATTTCAGTGATTTCTTCGATGTCTTCGTCTTCATCAAAGCAAATCATACATGAAATTGCCTGAGTAATGCTTTTAGTGGGGATTATAACAACATTTTTGTTAGTAAGATTTTTAGCTTGTTCCGCAGATAAAATAACATTTTTGTTGTTCGGGAAAACAAAGATATTTTCTGCATTCAATGCCTCAATAGCATTGAGAATATCTTCGGCGCTAGGGTTCATAGTCTGTCCGCCTTCAATTATAAGGTCGATACCGAGTTCTCGCATTGTGTTTACGATTCCGTCACCTACAGCAACGGAAATAAAACCATATTTTTTAGGCGGTTCTGCTGGTTTTTCTACTTCTGTTTTAACTTCATCTTCTGTCACAACTCTGTTTTCGTGCTGAATTTTCATATTGTCAATTTTAATTTTTGAAAGTTCACCGAGTTTGAGTGCTTCACCAATTACAATATTAGGTTCATTTGTATGGATATGCGTTTTAACAATATCGTCATCATCAATTACAACCATGCAGTCGCCAAATCTTTCGATTTTTGTTTTATACGTAAAAACGTCTGCATTGGGAGCAGATTTATGAATTAGAAACTCTGTGCAATATTTAAATTTTATTTCTTCCAAAGTTTCAAATTCGGCTTTTGGAGTTGACGGTTCTGAAGGTGAATCAGTGCGTTCAACGATTATACCTGTTTCTAGATAGGAGAGAGCGCCCTCCCAGAAACACACAAGACCTTTACCGCCGGCGTCAACAACCCCTGCTTGTTTAAGTTGGGGGAGGAGGTCGGGAGTGCGGTCTAATGCTTGATTTCCTGCTTCGATACTGCTTTTAAGAAGTGAAACAATATCTGCGGCAGATTCTACATTTTCCAAAGCACCATTGCAAATTCCGCGTGCAACTGTCAAGATGGTACCCTCAATAGGCTTCATAACAGCACCGTATGCAGAGTCGGCAGCAAATTTCATTGCTTCGGCAAATTCTTTTTTACCACATGTTTCAAGACCTGAAAATCTTTTGGCGATACCACGCATTAACTGACTTGTGATAACGCCAGAGTTACCTCTTGCCCCACGAAGAGCAGCAGAGGATAAAGTTTTTGATACAACACCGATTCCCTTGTCCTTTGCTTTTGTAACTTCTTCAACGCAGGATTGCATAGTAAGTGACATATTAGTACCTGTGTCGCCATCGGGTACTGGGAATACGTTTAAGTCGTCTATTTCGGTTTTTTTATTGGAAAGGTTATTGCTGCCTGATACAATCATATCCGCCAGCAGTTCACCTGTTAATATTTCTATCACAGTTTTCACCTCTATTCGCGTACTCTGGCACCGTCAACAAACACCTTTACGCTGTCTACATCAAGACCTGTCATATAATTCAAATGATATTTCACATTACTTATAATGCTATCGCTTGTAGTTTGTATATTGACGCCGTATTCGATGATGATATGAATATCAACACTTATTTTTTTATCAGGAGAAACGTAAACGTCTACACCTTTAGAAATTTTATCCTTTACCAGGAGCGATGCGATGCCTTTGGATTTAGAACTGTAAGCCATACCAACAACACCATAGCAACCGGTTGTTATAATTCCGCAAATCTGAGCAATTACTTCGTTGTCAATAGTAACATTACCTTTTAAAAATTCTACACTTGCGTTTGCCATAAGATAAAACACCTCCGTCAGAATTTGAGTACCTGTGCGCCTTGCATATTGCTTTCGCGCGTGTGACAGGTACAAAATACGATTTGGTTATTTTCAGAGTAATCCTTTAAAAAATCAGATGCATTTTTGAATCTTGAATCGTCATAAGTAATGAATGCATCATCAATAAACAAGGGATAATTACCCATAATCAATTCTATTATACCTAATCTTAAAGAAAAATACAACTGTTGAATTGTACCTGAACTGAAAAATTTTGAAATTTCGTATTTTCCGTCGCTTTTCAACTGAATTTGAAATTCGTCATTAACAATGAGTTCTCCGTATTTGCCACCTGTTAATTTGTTGAAAATACTTGCTGTTGTTTTTGCAAGACGAGGGGCAAAATTACCTTTCAGTTCTTCGTAAGACTGATTTAAAATTTCTGTTGCAAGGTTTAAGATACGAAGTTTTTCGTTTGCTTCTTTAAGAGAAAGGTTTAAATAGTTGATTTCACTTTCTATATTTGTAAGTTCCTGCGAAATATCTTCGGCAGAATTGATGTTGTTTTTGATTGTAGCACGTTCTGCTGTGAGATTAAGTATTTTTTCGTCGACAGATTTAATTTGTTCTGAAATTGTGATTTCGTCGATATCGACTTTTTCGCATTCAAGATTTTCAATGCTTCCGTATCGTTCAATGACCTGTAAAGTCAGAGCATCAAAACCATATTTACGTCCGTTATAGATCTCCTTTAGAGCGTTTGAATTCGATTTATTCAATTCTTCACGTTCTGATAGATCTGCGTTTTCACGTTTTAGTAATTTGTAATGCTCGGTGCTTTCGAGGTTGTATTTTTTCAGTATTTTCGATTTTTCTTGTTCGGCTGCGATGATTTTATTGGTTATTTGGACTATTTCACGTTTAAATTTTTTTGATGATAATATAAAATGAACTGCAAATAAAATTAAAAACGCAGTACCGATAAATGAAATGGGAGAGAATATCCCTGCGATTGCTGATATTACTGAAAGAATAATGCATAAAATCGCAATTTTTTTGCTTGTTGAGACCTTGTCACCAAGGAGTATCTCCTGTGTTTTTGCAGAGGAAATATCTAAAGAATTATCTTTTAAAATAATTTGTTCTTCTTCGTCAGTTATATCATTTAAGAAATCGTATTTTGCGTTAATTGTTTCTTCGGTGCTTAGAGAGTTTTTATAAAGTTGTTCGGCTTCTTTTAATTTCTCTCCGGCTTTTTTATATGTCTGCCAGTCGGTGTATTTCTTTGCTTTGGCAATCATATCGTTTAATTTGGTTTTTGTACTTATTGCTTCGTCAAGTTTCAAAGTGACTTCTTCAAGATTGATGGATAACACATTTTTCTTTTCATAAAGAATTTGTGCATCTTCTTTTTTTTCTTTTAAAATTTCCAGTTGTCTTTCAAGGGCGGGGATTATTGCTTTGTTTCTTCGCGGAGAAGATAAATCAGCAATCATATTATTGATTTGGGCACATATTGACTGATATGAAATATTTTCATCGCCGCTTTGTGAGACATTTGATATTTTGGTAAGCAGTTCACCGTCAGATGTAATCTGTGCACCTTCGGCACCCAGGAAAAGAGTTTTTAAAAAAGCATCTTCACTCAATTTAAAAAGTTCTGTTCCTATTTCGTCGGCGTCGGGAACAGGTAAAGTATCACCGGTTGTTTTGTTTATAAAAGTAACATCTTTTTTTCTTCCGGTAGCAGAAATTGTTCGGGAAAGAGAATATTCAGTACTGTTTGAAGTGAATTCAATTTCGCCCGACATATCCTCGCCACTCCACGGCATATATTTGTCACGGAAAGAAAGTTCTTTTGCCCGTGATTTTTTTGCACCGTAAAAGATAAAACGGATAAAAGATAAAAATGTGCTTTTTCCTGATTCGTTTTCACCGAATATTACGTTGAGTCCGTCGGAAAGTATGTATTCTCTGTCGGAGATGCCGCCAAAGTTTTTGATATACACACGGTTAATTTTCATTTTCATCTGTTCCTTTCAAAAGGTCAGGTCTGTATTTTTTTGTTGTTTCCAATGACTTTTGTCTGCGCCACTTTTCAATTTCTGCGTGATTTCCAGAAAGCAGTACATCGGGTACGGTCATACCGTGAAATTCAGGTGGGCGTGTATAATGTGGGTATTCCAACAGACCGTTAAAGTGAGATTCGTCTGTAAAACTGTCTTCATTTGAAAGTACGCCGTCGATCATACGGCTTATTGTGTCAATAAGCACCATTGCAGGAAGTTCACCGCCGGTAAGCACATAGTCACCGATCGAAATTTCTTCGTCAACGATTTCGTCTATAATGCGTTGGTCAACTCCCTCATAGTGACCGCATAAAATTGCTATATTATCCATTTGCGATAAGCGGATTGCATCTTTTTGCGTAAGTACTTTACCTTTGGGTGACATATATATAAGATGCGGCTTTTTGCCACGTTTTTCTTCAATATTTTTAAAACAACTGTAAATAGGAGGAGCCTGCATAACCATACCACGTCCGCCGCCGTAGGGGGCATCGTCTACGCGGTTATGTTTGTTGTCTGCGAAATCACGTATATTTACAGCATTGAATTCCAGAATACCTTTGTCAGCGGCTCTGCCAAGCATACTGGAATTGAGCACACCATCAAACATTTCTGGGAAAAGGGTAAGAATATCAAAAATCATAAATCAAGTAATCCTTCCGGAAATTTAACTTTAATTACTTTGTTTTCAAGATCAACCTGCAATATGTTTTCCTTAAGTGCGGGGAAAAGAATTTCCTTTTCGCCTTTGATAGAGTAGACATCGCAACCGCCGGCGGGGAATACGTTGTCTATTTTTCCGTATAGAGTGTCACCTTCATATACAGATAAGCCAATAAGGTCGGCAATAAAATATACGCCTTCGGGAAGTTCAAATTCATCACGGCTGACAAGTAAAATTTTGCCCTTTAATTTTTCAGCCTGCTCGATAGAGTCGATATCTTTAAATTTTACTATAGCGTTATCTTTCTGATACGAAACGGATTTGATTTCGTAACAGTTTCCGTCATTGTCGTAAAGGCGTTTTAAAGTGCCGATGACGTCAGTTGAATCTGCCCATACAATCATTTTAACCGCACCGCGAAGTGCATGTGTATTTACAACTTTACCTATTTCAAGTAGATTATTATTCATATTCAATCACCATAATTATTCTGTTTAACCTAATATAGCACAGCAAACTGAATGCTGTGCTATATTAGAAGTCTTTTTCAGACTATATCAACAGAAACCTTTACGTTGTTCTTACTTGCAGCAGCTTTCATAACAGAACGAATAGATTTTGCAATTCTGCCTTGCTTGCCGATAACTTTACCCATATCGTTTTCGTGAACATGTAATTCTAAAACGATAGCATTTTCAGAACCTTTCTGTTCAACTCTGACATCATCAGGGTTTTCAACAAGCGCTTTGGCAATGAATTCAAGCAATTCTTTCATATTGAATTACTCCTTTGCTCAATTATTGTAATACGCCGCTTTTTTTCAGAAGTGCTCTTACTGTGTCGGTGGGCTGTGCACCGTTGCCGAGCCATTTGTTTGCTTTTTCAGCATCGATATTGATTGTAGCGGGATCTGTCAAGGGGTTATAAGTACCGATTTCCTCGATGAATCTACCATCTCTGGGGTATCTTGAATCAGCAACAACAACTCTGTAAAAAGGTGATTTTTTAGCACCCATTCTTTTTAATCTGATTTTTACCATTTGTATTCACCTCCTTAAAGTAATTACATACAACATATATAACATTTAATTGTTACCTGAAGAATCCGCCCATTGGACCAAGACCGCGCATCTGACGTTTCATGGCTTTGGGGTTGGAGAACTGTTTCATCATTTTGCGCATTTGATCAAACTGTTTAAGAAGTATGTTGACGTCCTGAACTTTTGTTCCGCTGCCGTCTGCAATACGCTTTTTGCGTGATGAATTTATGATATCTGGATTGATGCGTTCTGCTTTTGTCATAGAAGTAATGATTGCTTCTATCTGAAACAGTTTGCGTTCGTCAATGTTTACACCGCTTAACGCCTTTTGATTCATTCCCGGAATCATACCTAACAGGTCTGTTAAAGAACCCATATTTTTCATTTGCTGAAGTTGTTCCAGATAATCGTCTAAAGTAAAAGTCTGTTCTCTGATTTTCTTTTCAAGTTCAGCGGCTTTCTTTTCGTCAAAAGCCTGCTGAGCCTTGTCTATTAAGGTAAGCACATCGCCCATACCGAGTATGCGTGATGCCATTCTGTCGGGGTAGAAGTAGTCAAGGTCGGTAAGTTTTTCGCCCTGACCTGCAAATTTTATCGGTTTGCCGGTAACTGCTTTTACGCTTAATGCTGCACCGCCTCTGGTGTCACCATCCATTTTGGTTAAAACTGTACCGGTTATGGATAATCTTTCATCAAATGAAGAAGCAACGTTTACTGCGTCCTGACCTGTCATAGCATCAATTACAAGTAGTATTTCGGCTGGGTTTACACTTGATTTGATATTTTCAAGTTCCGCCATAAGTTCGTCATCAATATGAAGACGTCCGGCAGTATCAATTATAACAACATCGTTGCCGTTTAATTTTGCGTGTTCAATTGCTTTTTCCGCTATTTCTACAGCATTGTTGCAATCATCAATGGAAAAAACGGGAATTTCCACCTGACTACCGACAACTTTCAATTGCTGTCTTGCCGCCGGTCTGTAAATGTCAGCAGCAACGAGAAGGGGACGTTTACCGTCTTTTTTCAAAACCCTTCCGATTTTTGCACAAGTTGTTGTTTTACCGGCACCCTGAAGACCTGCCATCATAATAACCGTTGGCGGTTTGGATGCATATTGTATTTTGGAAACTTCGCTGCCCATAAGAGCAGTGAGTTCTTCATTGACTATTTTAATAACCTGTTGGGCGGGAGTAAGACTTTCAAGAACTGCTTCGCCCATTGCTTTTTCAGAAACTTTTGAAATAAAATCCTTAACAACTTTAAAGTTTACGTCCGCTTCTAAAAGAGCAAGTTTAACTTCTCTCATGGCAACTTTCAAGTCGGCTTCGCTGATTTTACCTTTGCCGCGCAGTTTTTTGAAAACGTCCTGCAATTTATCCGAAATGCTTTCAAATGCCATGATTACGCCTCCTTTAGACTTGATTTTTAAGTTGTTCTATCAATAAAGAAAGTTCACTTTTGTTGTTACAGTCAGAAGTGTCTATTGCTTTTTCAATTTGGTATACTGTTTCTTTAATGTTTTCAAATCTTTCTGTAAGTCCGAGTGCGTTTTCGGCATCGGTTAATTTAACCTCTCCGCGCTTTATAAGGTCGTGCACACCCTGTCTGCTGATATTGGTGATTTCGGCAATTTCAGCAAGCGAAAGGTCATCATCATAATACAGAGTTAAAACTTCTCTCTGACGTTCGTTCAATATACCGCCGTAGAAGTCAAGTAAGTATACAAAATTAAGATTTTTCATAGTATCACCAAACACTGTAAAGCAAATTACTTGACAAGTATATCACTATAATATGCATTTGTCAAGCATTTTATTAAAAAAAGAGCAAAGTGTTTGAACTTTACTCTTCAAATCAGTTTTGATATATCTCTTTTGAGCCTGCCGATTATCTTTTTTTCAAGTCTTGATATGTATGATTGTGATATTCCAAGCAAATCCGCAACTTCCTTTTGAGTTTTTTGTATACCGGTTTTGATTCCGAACCTCATTTCCATAATATTGCGTTCTCTTGAAGACAGTTTTTCCATAGCAATAGATAGTAATTGCTTGTCAACATCATTTTCTATACTTTGATATATAATATCACCGTCCGTTCCCAATATATCAGAAAGTAAAAGTTCGTTTCCGTCCCAGTCAACATTAAGTGGTTCGTCAATAGATATTTCTGTACGTCTGTGACTGTTTTTTCGGAGATACATAAGTATTTCGTTTTCTACACAACGTGACGCATAAGTGGCAAGTTTGATTTTTTTAGACGGATTGAAAGTGTTTATTGCCTTTATAAGTCCGATTGTGCCGATAGATATCAAATCTTCCACGCAAATACCGGTGTTTTCAAATTTTTTTGCAATATAAACCACCAGACGAAGATTGTGTTCTATAAGTACGGATTTTGCGGTTTGAGGTTCTGTTTCAAGCATAATGAGATATTTTTCTTCTTCCTCCCGTGAAAGCGGAGGAGGTAAAGCAGCAGGTCCGCCAATATAGTGAACTTCTTTTGCACCTTTGAATAAAGATATTATGTAAAAACAAAGTTTTTTTAATAAATTCATTGTAATATTCCTCCGCTTATAATTTCAGGATTTAGCAACGCCTCGTAGGTATTATTGCTTGAAAGATGATTCGCGTATATACCGATTATGATATCTTCTCTCAATTGCTTATCTATTTTTACTGCATCGGGCTTAAATCCCAGAAGCATACTTTCTGTTGCTCCGAGTGATGAAAAGGGGATAATGCGTAGCCTTTGTGCTATTTCACCGATGTTTTCATCTAGCATTATAGATTCAGGTGAATGTTTAAATTCACTATATACTTCATTGAATTTTTGAGGCAGAATATTTTTAATGCGTTCAAATTCTGCAACAACAACCGGTGTTTGAGTAAGAGGGTCGCTTAACATATTACCAGTATCGACCAATGCATTCAATGATACTGCTTTTCCGGACATAAGAATTTCAATTTTTTTAAAGTCACGCATTCTGTCAGATTTGCAGACTTTCCATAGAGTTCGGATAATAATGTATGCAAGCGTGGAAGAAATGATAAGCAATCTTAAAGAAAGATTATAATAAAAGATTCCGTTACTTATAACTGTACCGCTTCCGGCACCTGTAAAATAGAAAATCCCCAATGATATTCCGCCGAATATAAATGATGTTATGTAAAACACAAAAACTGTTTTGAAAAAAGTTTTTACTTTTTTTATATTGAAACTTATTGCAACCAATATAAATGAAACAGCAATTTTTGATGCCACGGTATAAAGTGCTTCTATTTGTGGGAAAAACATACACGCAGCATATACGGCACCTGCAAATGATCCTGATAAAATACGCAGAAAAGATGTGCTTTGTCTGGTGATTTTCGAGGTTGCCATAAGCAAAAGATAATTTATGATCATATTAACAGTAAACAGAACATCAATGTAAACCGTCATACTCAAGCCTCCTTGCAAGATAATTATAATAAAACGCATAAGTTAAATTTGTCGTAAAAAGATGGCGGGATAATTTTTTGTGCGTCAAAATTTAATGTGTAAATTTGGATAAAAAACTGTTGACAAAGGGGAAGTGTTGTTGTATAATAGTTAAGGATTTTATGATGGCATACGGCGTTTGTGCTCGCCTTATACAGCACATCGTAGTTTTTTGGAGGGGGTGTAACCTAATGAAAAGAACATATCAGCCTAATGTACGTCACAGAAAAAAGGTACATGGTTTCAGAAGCAGAATGAGCACTGCTAACGGCAGAAAGGTATTAGCAAGGAGAAGATTAAAGGGCAGAAAAGTATTGTCTGCATAATTTATAGTCTACTCAAAAGGCCACACCTTAAATGATGTGGTCTTTTTCGCATATTTATGTTTGAGTTGCTATGGGGTGGAATTTGATTTGAAAAACACCATAAAAGAAAATCGTGAGTTTGTTTATGCATATAGAAAAGGTAAAAAGTGTGTCACACCGTATTTTGTTATGTATACCGTAAAAAACAAAACGGATATCACCAAACTCGGAATAACCGTTTCAAAGGCAATCGGCAAGGCTCACGACAGAAACTATGCCAAACGTTTAATACGTGAAGCATACCGGAAATGCTTTTCCGATATTGATTCGTGCCACAATATCGTTATAGTGGCAAGGGAGCGTATATGTAATGCTCCTTTTGAAAAATTATGCGGCGCAATGATGTTTGCCGCAGAAGAAACAGGACTAATTGAAAAGACTATCGACAATAGGTGAACGGGTATGCGTAATTTTTTAAAAAGATTTTTAATCGGCGCAGTACGTTTTTATCAGCGGGCAATATCGCCTTATAAAAAATCGTGTTGCAGATATATACCAACCTGTTCAGAGTATGCTATACAGGCAATCGAAAAATACGGTGCTATCAAGGGAGTGTGTCTTGCATTTTGCAGGATACTGCGTTGCCATCCGTTTGGTGGCAGCGGATACGATCCGTTAAATTAAGGAGGATTTGAGTAGATGTTCCGAACACTCATTACACATCCGTTGGGATATATTTTAGGTTTTATCTACAGTTTTGTTTCAAACTACGGGTGGTCACTTATAATTTTTACGCTGGCAGTTAAGTTGATTCTTTTGCCTTTAGGTCTTAAACAGCAGAAATCCATGACAAAAATGCAACTTGTTCAGCCAAAACTTATGGAAATTCAGAAGAAGTATGAAAATGATAAGCAGAAACAGTCAGAAGAAACAATGAAGTTGTATAAGGAATATAACATTTCGCCAATGGGCGGATGTTTGCCAATGCTTATACAGTTGCCGATTTTGTTTGGTCTTTACAGAGTAATTTATCAGCCGCTTACCTATATGCTTCATTACGGTGAAGATATGGTGGCTGCTCTTATGTCAGAACTTAGTCTTGCAAAGTCACCGCAGGTGGAAATTGCTATTGCGAAAGCAAAAGATCTTGTAAATTTTGATTTTCTTGGTCTTGATTTGTCTGTAACCCCGAGTTTTGCTCATATTGACTGGCTGTGGCTTATACCACTTTTTGCAGGTATTACAACATTCCTTACAAGCAAAATCACTACATGGATAAATGGTAATGATAAGAAAAAGGAAGAAGAAGTAAAGCCTCAACGTGTTCTCAATCCCGAGCAGAAACCTGCTAACAGTTCTGAAAGCACAATGAAAACAATGACATACGTGATGCCGCTTATGACAACCTGGATTGCATTTTCGTTCCCGGCAGCACTTGGTCTGTACTGGATTATAAGTAACGTAGTTTCTATCGGACAGACTCTTCTTTTGAACGGTTATTATTCAAAAAAACTCAAGGCTGAATTTGTTGTTTTGGAAGAGAAAAAGGCATTGGCTGAAGCCGAAAAGAAAAAAAGAAGAAAGAGAGGCTGATTTATAATGAATTTTGTAGAAGCAACCGGTAAAACTGTTGATCTGGCAATAAAAGCCGCATTGGAGCAGTTAAACGCCGATATAGATGATGTTAAAATAGAAATTTTGGAAGCACCTTCAAAAGGTTTGTTTGGTCTTGGAAGTAAACTTGCAAAAGTAAAAGTTACACTTGCCGCTGATGATGAAACCGAAGAAAGTGCAATTGAAGATATTAAAGAAGTAAAAGCAAAACCTGAAAAGAAAGAAGTTAAAAAAGAAACAGTTTGCCAGGAAGGTGACGTTGATACAGTTGTTGACTTTTTAAACGGAGTGTTCAAACTTGCCGGTATTGATGTTAATGCAGAAGGTAAAGTTGAAACTTTTGAAGAAGGCGATGCAATCTGTGTTGATATCACCGGTAATAACACCGGTCTTGTTATAGGTAAACGTGGAGAAACAATTACATCTCTTCAGCATCTTGCGTCACTTGCCCTTGCAAGAAAATCACCTAAAGCACCAAAAGTTTATCTTGATAGCGAAAACTATCGTGAAAAACGTGTAGAGGCATTGAAGGCATTGAGTAATAAAGTAGCAAACAATGTTATAAAATCACGTAAAAACTTCACTTTTGAACCTATGAGTGCTTATGAACGCCGCATTATTCATGCAACACTTCAGGATAATGATAAAGTTACTACTTATTCAATTGGTCAAGGAATTCACAGAAAAGTTGTTGTTGCACTTAAAAAATAAGATATTAAAAATCCGGATGTGACAACACATTCGGATTTTTTACTATGTTCAGGGGACAGTTTTTATGAAAACAAAATCGTTTATATATATTATACTTGCCGGGCTTTTATGGGGGACATCTGGCATATTTGTAAATATACTTGCGCTGTATGGATTTACATCTTTACAGATGACATTTTTAAGAGTGTTTGTTTCGTTTTTGACGGTTCTTTTATATATTGCAATTAAAGACAGAACGCTTTTTTGTTGTAATTGGAAAGAACTTGTATTGTTTGCGTGCAGCGGTATTTGTCTTTTTGGAACTGCAGCATCATATTTTTCTTCTATGCAGCTGACGTCAATTTCAACTGCAGTAATGCTTATGTATACGGCTCCCATATTTGTTATGATATTTTCAGTAATGTTTTTCGGAGAAAAATTTACACGTTTAAAAGCATTGGCACTTGTATGTATGATAATAGGCTGCGGTTTGGTATCAGGTATAATAGGGGGACTTAAATTCAATTTGTTGGGTATTGGATTAGGATTGTTGTCAGGTATATCATATAGTGCATATAATATTTTTACAAAATTGCAGATGCGCAGAAAATCGCATCCGTTCAAAGCAACGTTTTATTGCTTTTTATTTGCTTCCATCTGTGCGTTTTTTGTAAGTAATCCGGCGGAAATCATTACATATATACCATCCAATCCATTGCTTATAATAATTCTTTCAACAGCACTTGGAATTTGTACTTGTGTGCTCCCGTATATTTTTTATACAATATCGCTTAAACATCTGCCGGTAGGAACAGCGGCGTCGCTTGGTATAATAGAGCCTATGGCTGCAACTGTTTACGGTGTAATGATATTCAGCGAGCCGATTACTTTTATTTCTTTGACAGGTATTGTTTTAATTCTCGGTGCAGTATTTATGTTAAGTAAAAGCGATAATTAAAAAAATCCCGTAACATCTAATGTTACGGGATTTTTTTAGTTATATACTCTGAAACCGTTTCCGACTATCTGTTGAGATTCTGAAAAAATAATGAACGAGTTTTTGTCTATCTCAAGAATTTTGCGCTGAAATTCAACTATTTCGTTTGATTTAAGGGCACACATAAGCAAAGTTTTCTTTTCCATTGTGTAAGCCCCTGTAACATCAATAATCGTTACTCCTCTGGGTGATGTGGAAGTGAGGAATTTTGATATTTCTTCGCCCTTATCAGTAACGACAAAAGCAAGTTTGGACACGTTGAGTTTTCCGATAAGCCAGTCGATTGCATAAGTAGAAATAGAAAGTGCAATTATTCCGTACAGAGCCAAATCAATCTGGCGGAAAGTGATTAGTGAAAGTATAATAACACTTGCATCAACTGCAAGCAATACCCTTCCTATTTTTATGTGCGGATTGATTGCCTGCAAAAATCTGCTCAAAATATCTGTACCGCCGGTTGATACTCCATATACAAAAGAAAGAGCAATTCCGAAGCCGTATATGATGCCGCCAAATACAGCGGCAAGAGTAAGGCTGCTTGTCATTGGCGGAACGTAGGCAACAAAGAAGTCAGCAAACAATGCAATTGCGATTGCGTTTATAAAAGATGTTGCTAAAAACCTTATGCCAAGTTTTTTAAATGAAATAATAGCAAATAAAACATTTACAGCAAGCATCGAGATACTTGGCTGAAGACCAATTGTATTGTAGACAATGTTTGATATACCCGAAACGCCGCCATTTACAATTTTGTTTGGTATATAAAAACATCCGACTGCAAATGCAACTAAAATATTTCCGAACATTATAATTAAGTATTTTTTTATTAAAGATTTGTCGGTTAATAAAATTTGCATAGGATATATCTCCTTTATTTTGAAATATGTACAATTTATTTTAGCAAAAAACAAATTATTTGTCTATATGTTTTTTAAATAAAGAAATTATTTCTTTAAAAAATATGGACAATTTTAACTTTTGAGTATATAATAAAATCAATATATTATAATGAGGAGTTTTGCGTTGATGTCAAACAGACAAGACAATATAAGAAATTTTTGTATAATTGCACATATAGATCACGGTAAATCAACCCTTGCTGACAGAATACTCGAAAAAACGGGTGTTCTTACTGAACGTGAAATGCAGGATCAGATTCTTGATAATATGGATCTTGAACGTGAAAAGGGGATAACCATCAAAGCACGTGCTGTTAAAGTGGTTTATAAGGCTAAAGACGGTCAGGAATATATATTTAATCTTATTGACACTCCCGGACACGTCGACTTTAATTATGAAGTATCACGTTCGCTTGCGGCTTGTGAAGGTGCTATTTTAATAGTTGATGCAGCACAGGGGATAGAGGCACAGACTCTTGCAAACACATATCTTGCTGTGGACCATAACCTTGAACTTGTGCCTGTTATAAATAAAATAGATTTGCCCAGTGCAAGACCTGATGCTGTTAAAAATGAAATAGAAGATATTATAGGCATAGAAGCACAGGATGCACCGCTTATTTCTGCAAAGCAGGGGATAGGTATTGAGGACGTTCTGGAGAAAATTGTTGAGTGTATACCTGCACCTTCAGGCGATGAAACTGCCCCCCTTAAATGCCTTATATTTGATTCTTACTATGATGCATATAAGGGTGTAATTGTATATGTGCGTGTTATGGATGGTGAGATTTCGTCTGGTACGAACATTAAATTTATGGCAACTGGTAAAGAATTCAACGTTGTAGAAGTTGGTTCGTTATCGCCGCTTGGTATGATTCCGTCTGAATCACTCAAAGCAGGCGATGTTGGTTATATTGCTGCAAGTATAAAAAATGTAAGTGATGCACGTGTCGGTGATACTGTTACAACTGCTGAAAATGGTGCCAAAGAACCTCTTCCAGGATATAAAAAGGTAAATCCGATGGTTTTTTGCGGTATTTATCCTGCTGACGGTGCTAAATATGGAGATTTACGTGAAGCACTTGAAAAATTACAGTTAAATGATGCTGCTCTGACATTTGATCCTGAAACATCTGTTGCTCTTGGATTTGGTTTCAGATGCGGATTTTTGGGATTGCTTCACATGGAGATTATTCAGGAACGATTAGAACGTGAATATAATCTTGACCTTGTAACAACTGCGCCGAGCGTTGTTTATAAAGTTACAAAAACAAACGGTGAACAGGTGTGGATTGATAACCCCACAAATCTGCCGCCTATGGCTGAAATAGATTATATGGAAGAGCCGATGGTTGAGGCATCTATAATGGTTCCTACTGAGTTTGTCGGTAATATTATGGAACTTTGTCAGGACAGACGCGGTGTGTATAAAAATATGAGATATATTGACGATACCCGTGCAGAACTTCATTATGACCTGCCGCTTAATGAAATTATTTATGACTTTTTCGACGCACTCAAATCGCGCACAAGGGGATATGCTTCTTTTGATTACGAGATGAAGTGCTACAGCCGTTCAAAACTTGTAAAACTTGATATTATGCTTAACGGCGATGTTGTTGACGCACTTTCGTTTATAGTGCATGAGTCAAAATCGTATCCGCGTGGCAGACGTATTGCAGAAAAACTCAAAGAGGCTATACCGAGACAACTTTTTGAAATACCGATTCAGGCGGCAATCGGTGGCAAGATTATTGCCAGAGAAACTGTTAAAGCATTGAGAAAAGACGTACTTGCCAAATGCTATGGCGGTGATATTACCCGTAAGAAAAAACTTCTTGAAAAACAAAAAGAGGGTAAAAAACGTATGCGTCAGGTGGGTACTGTTGAAGTACCTCAGGAAGCATTTATGTCTGTTCTTAAACTTGATGAATAGTATTTTTCAAAGGAGGGAAATCCCTCCTTTGTTTTTGTAAGAAGGTGGTAAAATGTCAGATAAAAAAGGCTTATATATCCATATTCCGTTTTGTGCAAAAAAGTGTGAATACTGTGATTTTACATCGTATGCCAATAAAATTTTATGTGCAAATGAATACTGTGATAAAGTCGTTGAAGAAATATGCTCTCACGCAAAATATGAGGTTGATACGGTTTATTTTGGAGGCGGAACACCTTCGTTTGTTGAAAGTGATATTATAGTTCGTATTTTAGAATGCGCAAAGTCACATTTCAAAATTGATGAAGATGCTGAAATAACAATAGAAGTCAATCCTGCATCGGTAACGGAACAAAAACTTCTTCACTATAAAAGGGCAGGGATAAACAGAATAAGTATGGGTGCCCAGTCTTTTAATGATGATGAACTTAAACTTCTGGGCAGGCTTCATAATGTGGAAGATATTTATAATACGTACAATATTATCCGTAAGTGCGGATTTGATAATGTCAGCCTTGACCTTATGTTTGGCTTGCCTGAACAGTCGAAGAGAAAACTTGCACATAGTATAGACTGTATGCTTTCTTTGAAACCTGAACATATATCGTGTTATGGTTTGAAAATAGAGGAGGGAACGCCTTTTTATTCAAAGATGGAGTCAGGGGAAATATCGCCTTTGGAAGATGATGCTTTTGCCGACCTTTATGAATATATATGTAAGCGGTTAACCGATGCCGGATATGTTCAGTATGAAATATCAAATTTTTGTCTGCCTCAAAAGCATTCGCATCATAACAGCAGATATTGGGAATGCCGCGAGTATGTGGGCGTAGGTGCTGGTGCCTCCTCTTATATAGATGATGTTCGCAGTAAGAATACTGACGGTTTGCTTGATTATAAGAATGAAATTGAAGAAATATTAAATGAAGAAGACAAAATGAGTGAATTTGTTATATTCGGATTGCGTATGACAGATAAGGGAATAAATGCAGACGAGTTTGAAAAACGCTTCGGCAGGAATATATATGATGTTTTCGGCAAACAGTTTTTAAAACATAAAGATTTTATCACTCTCGATGGTGGAGTGATAAAACTAAAACGTAATGCATATTATATTTCCAATGCAATTTTAACTGATTTTATAATGTGAAAATACGATAAAAAGTGAATAAATTGTAAAATTGTAAAATACTACTTGACAAACTGTTTGCCAAGTGGTATTTTATTATGTGTTAGCACTCGAATAAAAAGAGTGCTAAAATGTGAAAAAGGGGGTATAATCATTATGGAACTTAATGACAGAAGACGAAAAATCCTGAGAGCCATTATAGAAGATTATATTCTCACTGCTGAACCTGTTGGTTCGTCGTATTTACTTAAAAACCACGATCTTGGCGTCAGTTCTGCCACTGTAAGGAACGAAATGGCTCTTCTGGAGGAAATGGGTTATCTTGATAAACCTCACACCTCAGCGGGAAGAATTCCGTCGTCTATGGGGTACCGTGTGTATGTAGACGAACTTATGAGTCAATATACGTTGACACTTGGTGAAATTAACAGAATAAAATTCTCACTCCAGAATCAGTATCTTGAGTTGAGTAAACTTGTTAAAACTGTTTCAGATATTGCTGCCAATCTTACTAATTATACAACGATAGTAACTTCGTCAATGGCATCTAAAGAAATAATCAAAAATATCAGGCTGATATATATTGACAGACACAGTTTTGTTATTATTCTTGTAACGGGTGACGGTGTTGTTAAAAATCAGACTATACGGACACAAAAACCGATTGACGATGATGTTATCGAAAAACTTTCCGTATATCTTGCAAACCGTTTTACTGGTATAGATATTGCTATGATTACAGATGACGTTGTGGCGGCTGAAAAAGAAATGCTTCCAGTGGAGGCAGGGCTTTTGAATTCTGTATTTGATTTCCTGCTTAAAACTGCGGCAAGTTTTGAGGATGAAGAGATTATCGTAACGGGTGCAACGAATATATTTGATTATCCTGAATTTAATGACATACAACGGACAAAAGATTTTATGCATCTTATAAAAGAAGATAATAAAACGTTTATTAAAGAAATTTCGGGCAATAGCGAAGATTCTGTAAGTGTTACAATTGGCAAAGAAAATCCGATTCTTGCACAACATGATTTAAGTGCTGTATCGCTTAATTATTCTATGGGTAATAATGTTAAGGGCAAACTTGCAATTTTAGGACCTACACGAATGGAATATGCAAAGGTTGTATCTACACTCAGGTTTTTGGCCGAGTGTATTGATGAATATATAAATAGGAGTGACTTATAAGAATGGCTGAAAAGAAAAACAAAAAAGCAGAAACCAAAGCCTCAGAAGAAGAAATTAAAGAAACTGCTGCTGAAGAAACTGCGCAGAACACAGATGATACGCCTGTTGAACCAAGCGAGGCAGAACAGTATAAAAATCAACTTTTATCTGTTATGGCGGAGTACGATAATTTCAAAAAACGTACTGTTAAAGAAAAAGAAAAAATCTATGTTGACTGCGTAGGTGCAACGGTTGCACAACTGCTTCCGGTGGTTGATAATTTAGAACGTGCAATTGCATCTGTCGGCGATACCGAAAGCGAATTTTACAAAGGGTTTGAACTTGTTTTAAAGCAGACAAAAGAAATATTTGAAAAAATGGGCGTTACAGAAATTGCTTCTGTTGGCGAAACATTTAATCCCGATTTTCATAACGCAGTAATGCATATAGACGATGAAAATGTCGGTGAAAACATTGTTGTAGAGGAATTTCAGAAAGGCTATATGTATAAAGAAAAGGTAATCCGCTACGCAATGGTTAAGGTTGCAAATTAAATAAGTACGAATAACGGCACTTGCCGGAATAAGAATAGAGAGGTAATAATTATGGCAAAAATCATTGGTATTGACTTAGGTACAACAAACTCATGTGTATCTGTAATGGAGGGTGGCGAACCCGTAGTTATCGCTAACGCAGAAGGTGCAAGAACAACTCCTTCAGTAGTTGCATTTACAAAAACAGGTGAAAGACTTGTTGGTCAGGTTGCAAAACGTCAGGCTATCACTAACCCCGACAGAACTATCAGTTCTATCAAAAGGGATATGGGTACTGACAGAAAAGTTGCTATTGACGATAAAAACTACACACCTCAGGAAATTTCTGCAATGGTTCTTCAGAAACTTAAATCTGATGCAGAAGCATATCTCGGTGAAACAGTAACACAGGCTGTTATTACTGTTCCTGCATATTTCAGTGACGCACAGCGTCAGGCATCCAAAGACGCAGGTAAAGTTGCAGGCCTTGAGGTGCTTCGTATTATAAACGAGCCTACCGCTGCAGCACTTGCTTATGGAATGGACAAAGATAACGAACAAAAGATTATGGTATACGACCTTGGCGGCGGTACATTTGACGTATCTATCCTTGAAATAGGCGACGGCGTATTTGAAGTTCTGGCTACATCCGGTAACAACCGTCTTGGCGGTGACGACTTTGACGACAGAATCATAAAATTCCTCGTTGAAGAATTCAAAAAAGAATCAGGCATAGACCTTTCTGCTGATAAAATGGCTATGCAAAGACTTAAAGAAGCAGCAGAAAAAGCAAAAATAGAACTTTCAGGTGTTACAACATCAAACATCAATCTTCCCTTTATAAGTGCAGATGCAACAGGCCCCAAACACCTTGATATTACACTTTCAAAGGCTAAATTTGATGAAATCACCGCTGATCTCGTAGAAGCCACAATGGAACCCACAAGACGTGCGCTTTCAGATGCAGGCTTGAACCCGAGCGATATCAGCAAAGTATTGCTCGTTGGTGGTTCATCAAGAATCCCTGCTGTTCAGGACGCAGTTAAACGTTTCATAGGTCAGGATCCTCATAAAGGTATCAACCCTGACGAGTGCGTAGCTATGGGTGCTGCAATTCAGGCAGGTGTACTTTCAGGTGATGTTAAAGACCTCCTCTTGTTAGATGTTACACCGCTTTCACTTGGTATTGAAACAATGGGTGGCGTATGCACAAAACTTATTGAAAGAAATACAACAATCCCCACAAAGAAGAGTCAGGTGTTCTCAACTGCTGCAGATAACCAGACAAGTGTTGATATTCACGTTCTTCAGGGCGAAAGAGAAATGGCGGCATATAACAAAACACTCGGCAGATTCTCTCTGTCAGGAATTGCTCCTGCTCCCAGAGGCGTACCGCAGATTGAAGTAACATTTGATATTGACGCAAATGGTATCGTTCACGTATCTGCTAAAGATATGGCAACAGGTAATGAACAGAATATCACAATCACTGCAAGTTCAAATCTTTCTGAAGAGGATATTGAAAAAGCAGTAAAAGAAGCAGAACAGTTTGCTGAAGAAGACAGAAAGAATAAAGAAAATGTTGACGCAAGAAACGGTGCTGACGCACTTGTATATCAGTGTGAAAAAGCACTTGCAGACCTTGGCGATAAGTTGGAAGAAGCAGACAAAACAGATATTCAGACAAAGATTGACGCTGTTAAAGAGGCACTTAAAGGAACAGATGTAGAACTTATTAAAACTGCCACAACAGATTTACAGAATAAATTCTATGAAGTTTCAACAAAGATGTATCAGGCTGCAAATCCTGATATGGGCGCACAGGCAGGTCCTGATATGGGCGGTGCTGCAGGCGGTCAGGGCGGAACTTATGACGGTGACTATACTGTAGTAGACGACGAAAATAAATAATTTGACAATGTCCTTTGGCAAGGCGTGGCAGATATGCCACGCTATTGCTGTGTATGAAAGGTGAAATGTATGGCAGATAAACGCGATTATTACGAAGTGCTTGGTGTTGAAAAAGGCGCTTCTGATGATGATATTAAAAAAGCCTATAGGAAACTTGCAAAAAAATATCATCCGGATTTGAATCCTGGCAACGCAGAAGCAGCAGAAAAACTAAAGGAAGTTAACCAAGCTTTTTCTGTTTTATCTGATATTGTTTCCAAGTACTCCATAAAGCTTGTAGTCTTTGATTCACTTTTGTACTTTATCATTTGGGAAAACAACGGAATTATAATTTTTCTTTCGAACTTCTTCAGTTTAATCCCATTCGTTTTATTTATCACGTACCACATA
>JAZNPF010000040.1:0-3802 GCA_045589495.1 Clostridia bacterium | reverse complement strand
ACGCAGCTATCTTCGTTGGTACCCCTCGGGGATGGTGTGACGCTGACAGGATGGAACCTATGGGAATTTGACAATATAAACAGCGGTTATGTTATTACTGACAAACTGCTGACAAAGGACACAGACTGGACACTATCAGCTAATGATGTCGAGAATTACGCAAACGGCGATTATTATGCTTTTGAGCCGATATATAGTGGCAAGATTGCGATATATACCGATGCGGATGAAGTTGCAGTAGATAAATTTGTCGGTGATTACCAAGTCGTGTCTGCTACAACAGGTGTACCTGTTTCAGAACAGGCAAGTGTTATAGATGTCATTGGTTCTTCTAAAACTCTTGAAGGATGGGATATATGGAGTGCCGGTTGGAGTGGTTATCACAGCGGAACTGTTTGGAACAAAAGAATTTCAAAAGAAAGTGCTGACTATACACTCTCATCTAAGTATTTTGTGACATCAGACGATCTGAAATACTACCTTATTCCCGTGTATAGCGCTGCACCTCCACACAAACATCCCATCTGCGGTGATGCTGAGTGTGCAAGCCACGGCGACGACGTGACCTTTGAACCCTGGACCGCCACAGACTCTCTGCCCACCAGTGGGAACTACTACCTGACCTCAGACGTTACCTTGTCGGCTATATATGAACCTTCCGGCACGGTCAACCTCTGCCTGAATGGGTACAAAATATCGTCCACAAGGAACTCCGACGTGGTCTATGTGGATTCCGGCAAGACTCTGAATATCTGCGACTGCATCGGAAACGGCAAAATCACCAGCGATCACAGTGCTGCGACCATTACCGTCAAGGGTACTGCCAGTCTGCACAGTGGCACCGTCGAGAACAAGAACTCCAACGGTTACCCCGGAATTTCACTTGACAGCGGCAGCCTTACGGTTACAGGTGGTACTGTTACCAGTTCCAAGATCAGTTCCGACGGCATCGGCATCGGTGTTTACGCCGGAACGCTTACCCTTTCCGGTGCACCCACCATCAGCGGCACAGCTGCGGACATCAATTTGAAAGGTAATGGCAATGCGGTCATCACCGTCGATGGCAGCCTGAGCAACACCACGCCCTACAAAGTTCGTCTCACTTATTATGATGAACTTCCATACACCATCGTAACAGCCAATGCAACCGATTACAGCGACCGCTTTGAGGCAGTTAACTCCAACTACGGTCTTTACTACGATACTACCAGCCAGTGCGTCAAGCTGGCGAAAGTGGAAAATATTCCCGTCATCCACAGGCACCCCATTTGCGGCGATACTGAGTGTACAAGCCACGGCAGCGGTGTGGCCTATACCGCATGGGACGGCACGGGTACGCCCAGCGGCAATGTGTATCTGACCGATAATGTCACCCTTACCGAATCCCTTATCATTTCATCCGGCACGGTCAATCTCTGTCTGAACGGACACACGATCACGATAACGAACAGCCAAGATGCTTTCTATGTCGAAAGTGGCGCCACCCTGAACATCTGCGAATGTTCAACGAACCAGTCTGGTAAGATAGAGAAAACCAGCGCCTCCGCCGACTACCCCGGCATCTTAAACAGGGGTGGCACTGTCAATGTATACAGCGGTACTGTCAGTAGCAGCAACAACAGCAACGGCAGCAACGGCATCTACAACCACAGCGGCACCGTCAATGTATACAGCGGTACTGTCAGTAGCAGCAAGCGCTACGGCATCAACAACCGCGGTACCGTCAATGTCTACGGCGGCACTGTCACCGGTAGCAGCTACGGAATCTGCAACAGCTACGGCGGCTCTGTCACCGTCAGTGGCGGCACCGTCAAGTCTACCGGCACCGATGGTAACAACTACGGCATCTACTGCAACAACGGTACCCTTAACCTCAGCGGTGCACCTACTATCACCGGCACCACTGCGGACATCTATCTTGAAGATGGCATCATCACGATTGATGATGTACTCACTTATGCAGAGGATGATGCTGTCAGCATAGAGATGAAACTCCCAGGCACATTCACAGATGGTTGGAACACATATATGTCATCTGTTGAATTCGCGAACTATTTTACCTCCGCAGGCAGCAGCTACACCGTTCAGCCGGACGGCAGCGGCGAACTGCAGTTAGTGGAAAAACCTGCTCACGTTTGCCAGTGGAGCTATTCGATTAAGGCAGACCAAACCGATACCGTTGTTGCGACTTGTATCGGCGAGGGAGAATGTACCTCGACAGCAAATAAGGAATTAGCTATTATTGAGCCGCTTCACATCGAAGTGAATGACGGCAAAAATGCGGCAGCAACTCTTTCTGCAACATCAATCGGCGGAATAACAGAGCTTCCCGATATTGTTTATTATAAATATTCACAATATCCCAATATTGACGAAAGCTCTGCTACAACCACACCTTTTGAGAATGTAGGCGGTACATACAAAGCGCAAATCACAGTGGGCGGCGTAACAGCTTATACAAACTATATGATTGAAAGGCTTGACCGTGCTATTATAAAACAATTTACCATTAGCGATGTAACGGTGAACAGCTTTGTAATCACCCTTGATGAAGCTGATTGGGGAAAAACAGATTTTGTTTGCCAGTTCGGCGGTTATAAAATCGAATTTACTCCCGATACAAACGGCAGAGCAACCATCACCGTACCCGACGTCTATGCAGGAAGCAATAACCTTTGGGTATATGTATATCAGAAACAGACCGACATCTATAAAAAGTCTAACACGAAAGATACAACCGTCAGCCTTAAAAACCCCGAATATACGATAATCTTCAACGCAAACGGCGGCAGCGGCATTATGGAAGATGCTTACTCACCCATTGGCGAGGAGTACAAACTTCCCGACTGCACCTTCACAGCACCTTCCGGAATGCAATTTGCAGGATGGAACAAGGGACAACCGGGAGATAAGATAACACTTTCAAGTGATACAACTCTTATTGCTCAATGGCAGTCCATATACAAGGATTATGCATTGCTTCAAAATGACATCGACCGTGTTCGAGAGGTTTTAAGCGGTATCGCAGAGGTTACGGAGAAAGATGGAACTATTGTTATAAAACTCACACAGGATGTAATGGGCAGAATCCGGTTTGATCAGAACAGCGGAAATTTCAAGCTTAATCTCAACGAGCACACAATTAACCCCGGCACGCAGAACGAAGCTCTTTGCCTTGACAATGGTTTTACAGGCACAGTCACGGTAACGGGCGATGGTACACTCAAAAAGGGCGTAAACAATATCATTTATAACTGGAAGGCTACTCTTAATTTTGCAGTCGTTGAGGGCAAGGAATATTTCTCTCTCAAAAACGGAGACAGCAATATATTCAGTGAAAAGAATACCGGAACAAAGGAATATACCAGAACCTTCACAAGCTCGGGGGATTCCTTTGTCCTAACACAAGGAATGCTTGGCTCCTACATGGTTATTTTCAATGCAAGTAGCGGAAACGGAACCATGGCGAATCAGACCATTAAGGAGCTTATGCCTACCACACTTTCTGAAAACACCTTTACAAGAGAAGGCTATACCTTTGCAGGCTGGGCGACTTCGGTGAACGGTACAAAAGTATATGACGATAAACAGTCTGTAACTGATATTGCAGCTGCAGGCGAGAGCATTACACTTTTCGCAGTATGGAATAAAATTCCGGCTAATGCTCCTGCAATTACATCCCAGCCGCAGGGATTTGAGGGTGCCAATGCCTTAACCTACGGAAGCATTGGTGCAGATAAAAAGTTGAGCGTTGAAACAAACGCTGATGAAAATGAATATATAGTAACATATCAGTGGTATA
>JAZNPF010000039.1:0-11773 GCA_045589495.1 Clostridia bacterium | reverse complement strand
AGAAGTTGTACTTATCGGCACTGAAAAAATCGGTAGCGGTCTTGTAAGCGTTATGCTACGTGGCGACGTTGGTGCAGTTAAAGCTGCAACAGAAGTAGGCGGCAGTGCTGCTGAAAAACTCGGCGAACTCGTTGCTGTACATGTAATCCCCAGACCCCACAGCGATGTTGAAAAAATCCTTCCCAAATTCTAATAGGCGGTGACGGATATGGCTGAAAAGAAAGCACCAGCAAAAAAAACGACTGCTAAGAAAACAACAACGGCTGCTGCACCAAAGGCAGCAGAAACAAAATTAGTTTTAGAAGAAACAAAAATTATAAATAATATCAAGGAGGAAAAGAAAATGTCACATGAAGCATTAGGTATGATTGAAACAAGAGGTTTAGTAGCTGCAATTGAGGCTGCTGATGCAATGGTAAAAGCTGCAAACGTTGAACTTATCGGTACTGAAAAAATCGGTAGCGGTCTTGTAAGCGTTATGGTACGTGGCGATGTAGGTGCTGTTAAATCTGCTGTAGAAGCAGGCGGCAGTGCTGCTACAAAACTCGGCGAAATCATCGCTACACACGTAATTCCCAGACCTCACGGTGATGTGGAAAAAATTCTGCCTACATTAAAATAATTATCTTCCATTAAATTTATTACGGAAGGTGACTTGTAATGATAGTAGGTAAAGTAGTTGGCAGCGTTGTTGCCACCCGCAAGAATGAAAACTTGACGGGTAATAAATTTCTGATTGTAGAGCCGTACAGCAATATGGCTGGCAGCGGAAGAATTGTGGCTATTGATAATGTCGGAGCCGGTATTGGCGAAGACGTTTTAGTTGCAACCGGAAGTGCCGCACGTATTGGATGTAATGTTGAAGCGTCTCCCGTAGATGCTGCAATTGTCGGCATCATAGATGACGCTATAGGACTGGAGTAAGTTATGCAATTAGAAAAATTAACAAAAATTTTGCAGGAGCACGGCATCGTCGGAGCAGGCGGTGCCGGATTCCCTGCTTATGCTAAACTCGATAAGAGAGCAGACACAATAATATTAAATTGCGCAGAGTGTGAACCTTTGTTTAAGGTGCATAGGCAAATGCTTGAAAAATACGCTTATGAAATTGTAAGCGCATTGTCATTGGTTGCCGATGCAGTTGAGGCTGAACGTGCCATTGTGGCAATAAAGCCTTCTTATAAAGGTGCTGCAGAGGCTGTTAAAGCGGCTATGGTTGCTTTTCCTAAGGTGTCAATTTCGTTTTTACCTGAAATTTACCCTGCGGGTGACGAGGTCATTTTAACTTATGAAGCAACGGGCAGAACAATCAAACCCGGTAATATACCTATTACTGTAGGCGTTACTGTGTTCAACGTGGAAACTATGTTGAATGTTTATTACGCCGTAAATGATGATGTTGCCGTTACACATAAATATGTAATGGTTGCCGGCGAGGTTGAAAATCCGTCTGTATTGAAAGTTCCTTTGGGTGTAAACTTTAAAGAACTTACTGACATGTGCGGCGGAGCAAAAATTGAAGATCCTGCCTATCTTATAGGCGGTCCCATGACGGGTACAATAGGTACTCCTCATGGTGTGGTTACGAAAACAACTAATGCGGTGATTTTATTGCCGCAGGATCATTATATAGTTCAAAGAAAAACGGTTAAGGCCAATATCGGTATGAAACGTGCTATGAGTGCGTGTTGCAGTTGCAGAATGTGTACGGATTTATGTTCCAGAAATCTTATGGGACATCCGATAAATCCAAAAGACTTTATGCACGGTATATCGCATAATCAGGTCTTTGATACAAAACCGTTTTTAGATACTTTCTACTGTTCACAATGCGGTTTGTGTGAAATGTATTCGTGTATGCAGGGGCTTTCTCCCGCAACACTTATAGGCGAATACAGAGCAGGTCTTCGCGCTAAAGGTGTAATGCCTTCAAAGGATAATGCTGAATTTTCAGGTGTATCCGATAAGCGCGAATACAGAATGGTACCGGTGTCGCGTCTGGTGAAACGTCTTGGTCTTACCAAATATAACGTTGAAACGCCGATTACCGATAAAGAAATCAAATTTAAAAGACTTACCGTTTCTTTAAATCAAAATATTGGTGCACCATCTGTACCGCTTGTTAAAAAAGGCGATAAAGTAGGTGAGGGTGAAATGATAGCATCTGCACCCGAGGGAAAACTAGGCGTTGCACTTCATTCGCCGATAAACGGTAAAATTGCAGAAATTAACGATAAATATATTATTATAGAGAAGATCAGGAAGTGAATTTATGGCTAATGCAATCGGTATGATTGAATATACTACCGTATCTACCGGTATTCAGGCTGCAGATACATTGGTTAAAACTGCTGATGTAGAGATTATTGAAGCACAGGTTGTTTGTCCCGGTAAATACATAGTAATAATTTCAGGTGAACTTAGTGCTATAAGGGCATCTGTAGATGCTGCAAAAGTTCGTCACGGAGAAAAACTTATAGACAGTTTTGTCCTTGGTAACGTGCATGAGGGCGTATTTCCAGCGATATATGCAACTGTTGAGGTTGAAAATCCGCGTGCTCTCGGCGTTGTTGAAACATACTCGGGTGCATCTGCTATTGTTGCTGCCGATGCTGCCGCAAAAACTGCCGATGTCACATTGGTGGAATTGCGTATAGCAAGAGGTATGTGCGGCAAATCATATTTAATAATGACCGGTGAGGTCGCAGCAGTTCAGGCGGCAGTTGATAATGCCAAGGCTGCGGCAGGGGATAAAGGAATGTTACTTGATTACTCAATCACTCCAAATCCCGATCCGAGACTTTGGGAAAAAATACTTTAATTTGCATTACTATTATAACGAAAGGCTGTTGATTATCTATGAGAATTGATGAAAATCAGATAAGCGAAATCATTAAAAACGTACTTGCTAATGTTGCAGGTGAGAATGTTACAGAAAACGCGCGCGCATATAAAGGCGTATTTGACAGTATGTCAGACGCTTTGGAAGCGGTTAATAAAGCGTATAAACAGTACCGTTCTTATACCGTTGAACAGAGAGAGCAGATTATATCAAAAATCCGTGAACTCACTCTTAACGAAGCAGAAGAAATGGCTAAACTCGGTGTGAGCGAAACCGGTATGGGCAGAGTGTCTGATAAAATTATCAAACATCAGTTGGTTGCCAACAAAACACCTGGCACAGAAGATTTGTCACCATCTGTTATGACAGGTGATAACGGTCTTACTTTGGTGGAAATGGCTCCTTATGGTGTTATAGGCAGTATCACACCTTCAACAAACCCCAGTGAAACTGTTATCTGTAACTCTATAGGTATGATTGCCGGCGGTAATGCAGTAGTATTCAATCCGCATCCCAACGCATGCAAAACAGCAAACTATGCTGTTGACCTTGTAAACCGTGCTATATTGGAAGCAGGCGGTCCTGAAAACCTTGTTGTTTCAGTTTATAAACCTACAATGGACACATCTAATGAAATGATGAAATCACCAATCGTACGTATGTTGGTTGCGACTGGTGGCCCAGGTGTTGTGCGTACACTTCTTTCATCAGGCAAAAAAGCAATTGGGGCAGGCGCAGGTAATCCGCCCGTTATTGTTGACGAAACTGCAGATATCAAAAAGGCTGCACGTGATATTGTTGCCGGTGCAAGTTTTGATAATAACTTACCTTGTATTGCTGAAAAAGAATGTTTTGCAGTTGACTCTATTGCAGACGCACTTATAGCAAGTATGCAGGAAGCAGGTGCATATCTTATCAAAGGCGATCAGGTTGATGCATTGGTTAAACTTGCATTGGTTGAAAAAGACGGTAAATACTCAATCAACAAAAAATGGGTTGGAAAAGACGCAGGAAAATTCTTAAAAGAACTCGGCATCAATTCAGATGCACGTCTTATTATATGTGAAACAAATGCGCTTCACCCGTTTGTTCAGGTGGAAATGATGATGCCTGTACTTCCGATAGTTCGTGTTCCTGATATTGATGACGCAATTGAAAAGGCTGTTGCTGCAGAACACGGAAACCGCCATTCAGCGCACATACATTCTAAAAACATTGATAATCTTACAAAATTTGCGCGTGCTGTTGAAACAACTATTTTTGTTAAAAACGCACCTTCTTATGCAGGTATCGGAGCAGGTGGTGAGGGTTATACAACCTTTACTATTGCAGGTCCTACAGGGGAAGGTTTGACAGCGGCACATTCATTTACCAGACAGCGCCGTTGCGTAATGGTAGACGGTTTGCATATTGTATGATAAACTTTCAGATTTACAATTGACTGACGGAGGAATATTATGAACGCATTGGGAATGCTTGAAGTATATAGTTTTACAACTGCAGTATGCGCGGCTGATATTGCTGCAAAAGCCGCAGATGTTAAAGTTATTGCTTTTGATAGAACCAGACCGGGCAGCGAAAAAGTTCCTGCTCCATTGGTAATGCAAATGAAGGTAGAGGGCGATAACGCATCTGTTAAAGCCGCTATCGAAGCATCTAAAGCGTATGCTGAAGACCAGGGTATGTATATCATATCAAGTGTTATATCACGTCCTGGTCAGGATATGGAGAAGATGGCATATCTTCTTGATATAAATAAAGATAAATACAACAAAAAACTTCCTAAAACTTTCTATGGACAAGAAGTAGAACTTCCAAAAACGAATTTTGCCATAGGCTTGCTTGAAATATCAGGTCTTGTTGCTTCAATCACGGGTCTTGATGCAATGGTAAAAGCAGCAGATGTAAGCCTTATCCATTCTGAAAAAAGACTCGGCGGCCGTCTTGTTACTTTGATTGTAAAAGGTAGTGTGTCATCAGTAAAAGCCGCTATTGAAGCAGGTGCAAAAGCCGCAGGACCACTTGGTAAAATACATGGTCAGGCTGTGATTGCAAATCCTCATGGCGAGATAATGAAATTTTTTGATTTTGAAGACTAATCCGTTTAAAAAGGTGGCAATATTATGTACGATTTAAACGTAATAGAAAATGCAGTTAAAAAAGTTGTTGAAGAAATGAATATTACTGCTAAACCAAGTGCGAAAGATGATTATGTAAAAATCGGTGTTTCGCAAAGACATATACATCTTTCAAGAGAGGATCTTGATATTCTCTTTGGTGAAGGATACGAACTTACACCTAAAAAGGTGCTTATGGGCAAAGAATTTGCTTCAAACGAAGTTGTTACTTTGGTAGGCCCTTCGCTTAAAGCAATTGAAAATGTCCGTATACTCGGTCCTGTTCGCAAAAATACGCAAGTTGAAATATCGCGTACAGATACATTTGTTTTGAAAGTAAGTCCCCCCGTACGTCCATCAGGTGAGATAAAGGGTTCTGAAAAAATCGTAGTAGTAGGACCGAAAGGCAGTATATATCTTAAGGAAGGCGTGATTATCGCCAACCGTCATATACATTTAACACCTGATTTTGCATCATCTTTGAATCTTAAAGATAATGATTATGTAGATGTTGTAATTGATGGCATTAAGCCTACTAAATTTTATGATGTGCAGATTCGTGTGCGTGAAGACTTTAATGTAGAAATGCATATTGATACCGATGATGCTAACTCATCAGGTTTAAAAAATGGTGATGTGGTACATATAATCACAAAATAATTTGCACGAACGGAGGAGCGAAATGCTTGCACTTGAAAGGCAAAAGAAAATACTTGAATTGCTTAGCATCGAGGGCGCCGTTATGGTTAGCAAACTCAGTTCTGAACTTGGTGTTACAGAAGAAACTGTACGTCGTGATTTGGAAAAACTTGAAGCAAAAGAATTGCTTCGCAGAACACATGGCGGTGCATTGCCTATAGACGAAGGCAGTTATGAACTTTCACTTGAAAAGCGAAAAGGATTAAACGTTGAGGCAAAGCAGGCACTTGCACGTAAGGCTGTGCAGTATATAGCATCAGGTGACAGCGTGTTTTTAGATGCTTCAACCACAACTTTCTATATGGCAAAAGAACTCCGCAATATGAAAAATATAACCGTTATAACAAACTCTATACGTGTTATAAATGAACTTTCTGGAATTGACGGAATTAAAGTGATAGCAATTGGTGGTATGGTGAGCAATAACCAGTCGTTGGTTGGTGCGATGGCAGAGAACTATATTGCGGATTACTTTGCAGATAAAATGTTTTTTTCAAGTAAAGGAATAGGTGAATCCACCATTATACTTGAAGGTAATGAACAGGAATGTTTTATAAAACAGAGAATGCTAGCAAATTCACGTATACACTATTATCTGTGTGATAAATCTAAAATTGGTAGAGTTGGATATATGAAACTCACCTCGCTTGATAATATTGATTATCTTGTGACCGATGCACAGATATACGGTGAACTTGCTGATGCTCTTAAAGAAAATAATGTTGAGATTATAAACGTGAAATAAACACATTTTACATAAAGGTGGTAGTCATAATGAAACGTGTACTTGCTTTTGACTTGGGTGCTTCAAGCGGCAGAGGAATTCTGGCGACTTTGGAAGACGGAAAAATTACATTGAAAGAAGTTCACCGTTTTCCGAATAACGGTGTAAAAGTACGTTCAACACTTTATTGGGATGTTCTTTATTTGTTTGACCAGATAAAACAGGGTATCACCAATGCAAAACTTGAAGGCGGTTTTGACAGTATAGGTATTGATACTTGGGGTGTTGACTTTGGTTTGCTTGATGAAGACGGTAACCTGATAGGCAACCCTGTTACATACCGTGATGCACGTACTGATAATATACCTGAAGAACTTTTTGAAATTATGTGTGTGGAAGAAGTTTATAAGCGTACAGGTATACAAATTATGAACTTCAACACATTGTTCCAGATGTATTATATGTGCAAATATAAAAAAGGCGAAATTGACAGAGCAAAAGATATGCTTTTTATGCCCGAACTTCTGGGATATTTCTTAACCGGTGTTAAGAAAAATGAATATACGATTGCATCCACATCGCAGATGATAAACCCTAACACACGTACATGGGATTATGAATTGCTTGAAAAAGTAGGTATTAAAAAAGAACTTCTTGGAGATATCATAATGCCCGGCACAATACTCGGTAAACTTACTGAAGATATTTGTGAAGAACTTGGTGTTGAACCGGTAGATGTTGTTGCGGTAGGTTGTCACGATACTGCTTCTGCAGTTGTTGCGGTTCCGACTGAAGTTGATGACTTTGTATATATTAGTTGCGGAACATGGTCACTGTTTGGTACAGAACTTAAATCTCCTGTTGTAACTGATGAGGCTTATAAATCATCTTATACAAATGAAGGCGGTTATGGTGGAAAAATCCGTTTCTTAACGAATATTATGGGCTTGTGGCTCATTCAGGAATCAAGAAGAACCTGGAACAGACAGGGTAACGAGTTCTCGTTTAATGATCTTGAAAAGGCAGCACTTGCGTGTGAGCCGTTCAAATGCTTTATTGATCCTGACTATCCTGAATTCGGAAAACCCGGAGATATCCCGTCAAGAATTCAGAAATATTGTGAAAAAACAGGTCAGTATGTACCGCAGACTGTAGGCGAGATTGTAAGATGTATATATGAAAGTCTTGCACTTAAATATTATCATTCTTTCCTTAACCTTAAAAAGATAAGCGGAAAGAACTTTGAAAGCATAAACATTGTAGGTGGCGGCACAAAAGACCCGCTTCTTTGCCAGATGGCTGCCAATGCTTGTAACGTAACTGTATATGCAGGCCCTATAGAAGCGACTGCACTTGGTAATATCGCAGTACAGATGATTGCTATTGGTGAGATTAAAGACTTGAAAGAAGCAAGAAAAATTATAAAAGAGTCTTTTGACACAAAGCAATATGAACCTGAAGATGTTGACGCTTGGCAGAAAGCGTACGAACAGTTTAAAACAATACTTAGCAAATAACAGGAGGACGAGATAATGTTAGTAAATATGAATGAAGTTTTAAGACCTGCAAAAGCGAATAAATATGCTGTTGGTCTGTTCAATGCAGTAAACCTTGAACTTGCACGCGGTATTATAAATGCTGCTGAATCTACAAGATCACCCGTTATTATGGGTACTGCTGAAATTTTGCTTCCGTACGGACCATTGGAAGAAGTTTCTTATTATTTGATTCCGATGGCAAAAAAAGCATCTGTTCCGGTTGTAGTACATCTTGACCACGGTCTTACTTATGAAACTTGCATCAAAGCACTTGAACTCGGCTTCAGTTCAATCATGTACGATTGTTCAACTGACTCCTATGAAGATAACGTTCGTAAAGTAAAAGAGATGGCAGACATCGCTCACTCATACGGTGCTACAATCGAAGGCGAACTTGGTCACGTTGGTGATAATGAGGGGTCTGCAGAAGGAAGTTCACATCTTGATGATCCTTCAAAATACTTCACAGATCCTAAACTTGCTAAAGATTTCGTAGAAAAAACCGGTGTTGACGCACTTGCGATTGCTGTAGGTAATGCACACGGTGCTTACAAACTTCCTCCGAAACTTGATTTTGAAAGAATCCGTACAATTGCAAATACTGTTGATGTACCATTAGTACTTCACGGTGGTTCGGGTTTGACAGATAACGATTTCAGACAGGCTATAAAAGAGGGTATCAGCAAAGTTAATATCTTTACCGATATCAACGTTGCAGCAGTTGAAGCAGAATTCAAAAAATTCTCAAGTATGGATAAAGGTCTTATCGACCTTATACCTGCCGCAGTTGAAGCCGTTAAGCAGGAAAGTATGAATAAAATGAAACTTTTCAGCAGTGACGGAAAAGCAGATTATGCAACTTCTTCTGTTTCATCTGATAATATTGATATGATTACTAAACTCGTTGCAGCAGAAGTGGCAAAATATCTTAAAAAATAATTATTAAAAAAGTTCTGAATTTAAATTCAGAACTTTTTTGTTTTATCATTTTCACTTAAGATTTCAATTGCATATTGAGCATATTCAGACAGATATTGTCCGTGCCGCATTATAATAGCGGGTTTACGGATATTTGTATCATAATCAGGTGTGAAAAGTTTTATTGACTTGTCAATCTCCATATTTTGTATAAATTGTAAAGGCAATAATGTTGCGCCTATTCCTGCACGGGTCATAGCCCATGCAGATGCAAGACTGACTACCTCCATGGAGATGTTTGGGTTAATGTTTGATGTGCGGCACATTTTTTCAAACAACAGACGCATTTCCTGTGTCTGACTTGCAACTATAAAAGGCAGTTTTTCACAATTGCTGAAATTTATTTTTGCTAAATTATCACCGATATTACCGTCAATTGAAGAAAGCAAGTTTTCAGGAACAGCAAGAACGAGTTTATCCTGTTCAATGGGGATAACATTTAGTAAAGATTCATCTACAGGTAAATTTACAATGGCAAAGTCATATTTTCCCTCTGCTGCTGATTTGCGCAATATGTCACTTGAATATTCGTGAAGAACAATTTTGATATTTGGATATTTCGCTCTTATTGTTTTTGCAAGTTGCGGCATAAGATACAAACTTCTGAATGGAGAAACGCCAATTACAAGAGTACCTTGTTTGCCTGATTTAAATTTGTCCATAGAGCGATATAACTGCTCTTGTTTGTAAATTACATTTTCAGCCTCGCGGAGAAAGTATTCACCTGCAGCCGTAAGAGATATGGGAGTTTTTGAACGATCAAATAACTGCACGCCTAATTCTTTTTCCAGATTTGAAATCTGTTTGCTTAATGCAGGTTGCGAAATTTTTAATTTGTCTGCGACCTGCGAAAAATTCAGGCACTTTGAAAGTTCAATAGCGTATTGTATTTGTTTATTGTTCATACTTGCCGCCTACCTATAATAAAAATTCTAACTTACAATACTATAATAAACGAAATAACATAAATTTTCAAGAGTGTATGTTTAATAAAAAACTTGACATATTAAAAAGTTTAAGATATAATATAACCAAAAAGATATTAAACATATAATTAAAACGTTATATGAGTGAGGAGGAAATATGCCGTCGTCATTATTGTATCTTGGGATTATGCTTTTTGTTATTGTAGTGTGGTTTGTATTGATAAAAAGACCAATTTATGAAGCGGTTCTTATCAGTTTTATTTTACTTGTGGCAATTACTGGCTCATGGATGAGTGTGTGGGAGTACATTGACGTTGCTCTGTCTACATCGCTTTTGTATTCAATGGTTGCATTTGTTGCCATGTCTGTGTTGCTCACTAAAACAAAAATAGTTGACGGATGTATAACCATTATTTTGTCTGTAATCGGCAGATTGACAGGCGGAGCAGGATATACTGCCGTTGTGGCAAGTGCTTTTATGGGCGCACTTTCAGGTTCAGGTCCCGGGAATGTTATGGCTACTGGGTCGATTACGATACCTGCTATGAAACGTTCAGGATTTCCCGCTGAACTTGCTGCAAATATTGAGAGTAATGCAAGTTATATGGGAAATATGATTCCGCCGTCATCAAATATCGTGGCTGCATTAGGTGCATTTACGGCTCTTTATCCTCATCTTGAATTAACTATCGGTCAGTTCTGGATTATTTTGTGGGGAATATCATTCTGGTTCATCTTACAGAGATTATTTATGGTGTGGGCATTTTGCAAATATTATAAGGTAAAGCCAATGTCTAAAGATGAATTGCCAACTTTTAAAGAAGCGATAAAAGATAACGTAAAAGGAATTATCCTGCCGTTTGTTATAATTTTACCTTTTGTGTTTGATTACATATTTAATGATAATTTATTCACGGAAAGACTTGGGAAAAACGGAGCGAAATATCTTTCTTCGTCAATTCTTTTGTTTACTGGCGGACTTGCGTCATTATATGCCTGCCTTGTAACAAAGGACAGAAAAATGGTTTCAGTAAACAGCATTGCAAAATATTTTTCAGATTCTGTTAAATCAATCGCACCAACTATTGGAGTGTGTTTGATTGGCTATCTGATTGGTGCTCTTTTTAATGAATTAAATGTTGCCGAAGAGTTGGGCGGCATTATTTCCGGATGGCAGTTCGGGAAACTTGGTACGGTAGTTGTTATATGCCTGATTACTTGTTTTATGGGAATGGTAATACCGGGTTCATCTCTGATTGTTATTTTTGGAACTGTATTTATTGTGGTGCTGGAAAGTGTAGGATGTAATCCGCTTCTTGTGGCGGCAATGCTGCCTTGTATTTGCGGTGTTATGTGCGGAATTACTCCGCCACTGGGACTTGGAATGTACGCCGGAATGACTCTTGCTGAATCTGACTTCACAAAAACATTTAAGAATAATATGTGGTGGGTTGGAGCACAGTTTGTACTTGAAGTTGTGGTGTTGATGGACTGGCTGCCGATATTGGGCTTATAGGAGGGCAGATTATGAAAAAATTTATAAGAAAATTTGCCGATGCTGTTCAGACGGTTTTCGGATACGGAATTATGATTTGCCTGTTTGCTGGGGGATTTACATTCTTTGGATATCTTGTTGCAATTTGTATAGGCGGAGAAACTGCATCTGTAATTTGCACGGTTATTTATAAGAGTCTTTTTCCCGTGATAATCAAAACATCAAACATACTTGTTCTGGTAGGACTTTTGTGTATGTATTTAAAAGGCGAGGTATCGCTTGTTATTTCAAAAAAAGCAAAAAAATCATAAACTTGCACATCATAGGCGTTTAGAATTTTTTTCATATATCTGCATACAATATAACAGTATTGTATAGGAGGCGGGCTATGAAGAAAATTTGTACAGATTTTTATAATAGAATAAAAAAAGCAGACGTATTCAGTAAGAAGGTT
>JAZNPF010000038.1:0-143528 GCA_045589495.1 Clostridia bacterium | reverse complement strand
CAATAGCACCGTCAATAGGTGTTTGCGTATTTGGATATATGATAGGCTCGTTGTTTGCGGATTTAAACGTTGCAGAGGAACTTGGCGCTATAATCGCTTCATGGCAGTTTGGCAAATTAGGCACAGTAATCGCAGTATGTCTTATTACATGTTTTATGGGCATGGTAATTCCCGGTTCTTCTTTAGTAGTTATTTTCGGCTCTGTATTTATTGTAGTTCTTGAAAAAGTAGGATGCAATCCGTTTTTAACAGCCGCTATGTTGCCATGTATATGTGGTGTTATGTGTGGAATTACCCCGCCTTTAGGGTTAGGAATGTATGCAGGTATGACATTGGCAGAGTCTGACTTCAGTAAAACCTTCAGAAACAATCTTTGGTGGGTGGCAGGACAGTTCGTTTTGGAAGTTGTTATACTTATGGGCTGGCTTCCAATTATGGGGCTTTAAGGAGGCTGAATAATGAAAGATATCGCAAAGAAAATTTCAAATATATTAAAAACAGTATTTGGCTACGGAATAGTTATTTGTCTGTTTGCAGGCGGACTCACTTTTTTTGGCTATCTGGCGGCGTTATGCATCGGCGGAGAAATTGCAACTGCCATTTGTGTATTTATATATAAAACAATTTTTCCTGTTATAATAAAAACATCTACTGTTTTAGTATTACTTGGACTTGTGGCAATGTACTTAAATGGTGAAATGTCGCTGACAATGAACAAAAGCAAATAAAAATTTTTACGATAAAAAGCAAAAACAAAGTTACTGTTTTTGCTTTTTTATATATCTTGTTTTTTTTAGACTCATATGTTATAATTATTTTATTAAATTTATGAATTTTTATTGGTTTATAACAGTATAAAATAAGATAGGATAATATAAGGAGGTTGAATTTATGAATATTTGCGTTTACGGTGCTTCAAGTGAAAGTATAGACAAAATTTATCGTGACAGTGCTTACTCTTTGGCTGTAGCAATGGCAAAGCGAGGTCATGCAATGGTTTATGGCGGCGGTGCAAATGGTGTTATGGGTGCAACAGCACGCGGCATGTATGATAACGGCGGAAAAATTATTGGTATTGCACCTACATTTTTTACTGTTGACGGTGTTCTGTACGACAAATGCACAGAATTTATATATACAGAAACAATGCGTGAAAGAAAAAAACTTTTAGAGGATAAATCTGATGCTTTTATAATTGCTCCGGGCGGCATCGGTACATTTGATGAGTTTTTTGAAATCCTTACCCTAAAACAACTTGAAAGACATAACAAACCAATAGCAATATACAATGTAAACGGATACTACAACGATATGCTTAATATGCTTCATAAAACTGCCGAAAGTAATTTTATGCGTCCGAAAAGTATGGAACTTTTCAAATGCTTTGACAACGAAATTGAAATGCTTGAGTATATAGAAAATTATAATCAGGCACCTATGGATATACGTGAACTTAAAGACATAGGATAAATATTTTTTTACTATTGACTTATAATAAACGATGTGGTATACTCGTTTATAATAAAGGGGAGTAATTGGCGGATTTTTCCGTTTACACAATCGTCAATACGTACCGAAAGGTTCCGGTTGTGTAACTTTCATTTTATGATTGTGATGAGACTTTTATTGTATCTTACAGGGTGCAATAGAAGTCTTTTTTATTGCATAAGAAAAGGAGAGTTTAAAATTATGATGTATGTTTTGTTACTCATTGGCTTTGTTCTGCTTATTAAAGGGGCAGACTTTTTTGTGGACGGTGCATCGTCTATTGCAAGACTTTTAAAAACTCCTGCGGTAATTATCGGTCTTACCATAGTTGCTATGGGGACAAGTGCTCCTGAAGCAGCAGTCAGCATTACTGCGGCACTTAACGGGAATAACGCAATTGCACTAAGCAACGTTATAGGTTCTAATATTTTCAACATATTGGTGGTTGCCGGTGTTTGTGCCGTTATGCTTCCATATACCATAGAAAAAGGTATTTTAAAACGTGATTTTCCCATAAACATAATTCTCAGCATAATAATTGCTATTATGGCTTATATGGGCGGAATATCCAGAATCGGCGGTATAATTCTTTTAATTTGCATGGTTACTTATATTTATCTGACTATCCGTGCTGCAAAAAAAGGGAAACTTGACGATGACGGTAACGACACATCTTCAGTTCTTTACAAAAAATTAAGTAAAAAAATGGAGAATTTAATTCCGTCAGAAACCGTATCCGGTGCAATACTCAGTGTGTTGTTCTGTATAGTGGGTCTGGCCGCCGTTATCCTTGGAGGACAGATGGTTGTCAACAATGCATCTGCAATAGCACGGACATGGGGACTATCTGACACTTTAATAGGACTTACAATTGTTGCTATTGGAACGTCTTTACCCGAACTTGTAACAAGCATCGTTGCGTCACGAAAGGGCGAGAGTGACCTTGCAATGGGAAACGTTGTCGGTTCAAGCATTTTCAATCTTGCTTTTATACTTGGTATGTCTGCCACACTCAATCCTATAACAGCACCCGAATTTTCATTTATTGATGCTGTTGTTATGACGGCAACTGCTGTTTTAGTTCCTGTTTTATGTACCGGTAAAAAGCATGTTTTTAACCGCGCGGAAGGTCTATTCTGTGTTTTAGCATACGTCGCATACACTGCATATATAATTATAAGATAATTTAATAAATAAAAAACTTTTCTTATACAAAAAGTGCACACCGTTTAAAATCGTTTAAAATCGGTGTGCACTTATTTTTATTATCAGCATCAGCCTTTCAAAGAACCTACCATAATTCCTTTTTCAAAATAACGCTGCAGGAACGGATACAAGCAGAGTATCGGAACGGTTGATACGATGATAACTCCGTATTTGATTGTAGCAGTGAGTGCTTCAACATCGCCCATACCAACAGAAGAAGATGCCATTGCCTGAGTATCACTCAAAATAAGAATTTCACGCAATACCAACTGCAACGGGAACAACTGTCTTTCGGTAATGAAAATGGATGCATAGAACCATGCATTCCAGATACCTACTGCACTGTAAAGCAGAAGTACGGCTATGGTCGGCATTATAACCGGAACACAAATGCGGAAGAGAATTGTAAGATGACCAGCACCGTCAATTCTTGCGGCTTCTTCCAATCCGTCAGGAATACCCTGGAAACCGGTTCTCATAATTATAAGGTTATATGTACTGATTGCACTCGGCAGAACCAATGCCCACAATGTATTGTCCATCTGCAAAGATTTAACAACCAAATACAACGGCACGATACCGCCTGAAAAATACATTGTAATTGTAATTAAAATCATTATCAGGTTACGCCATTTAACGTCTTTTCTTGATAAAAAATATCCTCCGAAAAGAGTTAAAAGCATACTTACCGCCATACCAAGAACAAGTATTATAAGTGTGTTTTTATAGCCAATCACTACCATCTGATTTTCCATGATTTTTTTATATGCAAAAGTGGAAAATCCCGCAGGTCTTAAAAGCAAACCTCTGTGTGCCATAAGTTGTGTGGCATCACTGAACGACGCCATCAGTACGTGATATATAGGATAAAGTGTTACAAGTATTACAAACACCATAAACACAAGATTAGCAGCAGAAAAGATTCTCTCGCCGGTTGTTTTTCTGTTAAGCATAATTTTTAGTACTCCTTTCTATATTCAGTCTTACCACAGACTTGTTTCAGTGGTTTTTGAACATATTTTATTTACGATTACCAACAACGCAAAGTTGATAACTGAATTGAACAGTCCAACTGCTACAGAGAAACTCCACTCTCTGTTTAAAAGACCGCGCTTATAAACAAAGGTTGAAATTACCTCAGCTTTTTCAGCAGTTAAATCGTTATAAAGGAGCAAAATCTTTTCAAAAGATACATTGAGAATCTGACCTATACGCATAATAAACAAAATGATTACTGTCGGCAGAATTCCTGGGATTGTAACATGGATTGTCTGCTTCCATCTTCCTGCACCATCCACAACGGCTGCTTCATAAAGTGTGGGATCGATACCGGAAAGAGCAGCAAGGTATATGATCATATCCCAACCTGTGTTCTGCCATATATCAGAAACTATGTAAACAGGCAGGAACAAATCAGGATTTGCCAGCATATTAACAGGTTCAGCACCAATGATTTTTGCAATCATAACGCTGATAAAGCCTGTGTCGGTAGTAAAGTCTTTAACCATACCGCAAATAACCACCATTGAAATAAAGTGCGGCAGATAACTGAATGTCTGTGTAATTCTTTTAAATCTTTCGTTAGTAACCTCATTAACAAGCAACGCAAGAAGAATAGGTGCAGGGAAGCAGAAAACAATGCTTGCTATACTGATACGGAGTGTATTTGAAAGAACCCTTCCAAAATATATACTGTTAAACAAAATTTTAAACTGATCAAATCCAACCCATTGGCTATGTATGATATTTTCGAAGAAATTGTATTTGATGTTGAACTGGAAATTCTGGAATGACATCAATATACCAACCATAGGTACATAACAGAATACCAGATACCATAAAACAACAGGTAATGCTATAAGATATAGCGGCCAGTTTTTCTGAAAATCCTTTCTTGTATCACCTATCTTTTTAGGTGTGCGGGGCAACTGTGCAGAATCAGTTTTTGCTTTAAGCCTCATTAGTACTATCCCTCCAAAATATGTAATTACTAAAAATGAACGATGGTTTAAACATTATTAAATTTATACTATAAAACCATATTACATCAAGTTTATGTTAGCATAATCAATCACGTAATGTCAACAGTTTTTATTCAAAACAAACAAAAAAACAAGGCATTTTTGAACTTTTTGCTCAAAATTTCACAATTTGTGCTCAAAATATCATATTTTGATTTTTATCAGTTTTCCGTATCATCTTTTATAAAAACAAAAACTCCGCAAAGCGGAGTTTTTGTTAATTCACTTTATTTAATATTATAAATCTACACGTACTTTATTTGTGCTGCTTTTATATACTGCTTCAACCACTTTCTGCGCAGCAATTGCATCTTTTGCTGTAACGGCAATTTTGTCCTCACCGCGAACTGCTTTACCGAAAGCTTCTATTTCTTTTGTGTACATATTTCCAAAATCAACTTTAAGGTCTACTGATTCAGCCATTGTGCGATTCTGCATTGCATCATAAGCAGCACTGCTATCACCGCAAACAAGTTTAACACTTCCGCCCTCTTCCTGAGCAAGTGTTCCCTCTGCTGTCAGGCAACCTGCCGTACCATAAAATTCCAACTGGCATTTTGCAATTTCATCAGGCAGGTTAAAGTTGGCACCAACATAAGCAACAGCACCGTTATCCATACGTCCGATAAGGTATCCGCCGTCCTCAACTCCGTTATACTCAAACACCTGATTATCTACTATACCAGCAACATCAGTAAATTCTGCTCCGGTAATATAACGGATAAGGTCTATACAGTGGATACCCATGTCCATCATAGCACCGCCGCCTGAAAGTTTAACGTTCTGACGCCAGCAGTTATCCATTGTGGGATACCAGCAAGTGAATTCTGCTCTTGCAGAAACGAGTTTACCAAGTTTGCCCTCGGCAATAATTTCTTTCATTTTTTCGTGATATGCGTGGAATCTCATCATAAATCCAACGCCAAGTTTGATTTTTGCATCTTCACAGATTTTTACAATCTCCTCTGCTTCTGCAATATCAATACCGATTGGCTTTTCTAAAAGAATATGTTTACCTGCCTTGCACGCAGCCTCAACCTGCTCTTTGTGGCAGAATACAGGTGATGCAATATATACGGCTTCAATTTCATCAATAGCAAGAAGTTCGTTCATATCACTAAACGCATACCGGGCATTGTATTTTTCTTTAACGCGTTCTGCAGCCGCCATATCAGTATCCATAACCGCAACAAGTTCCGCATTATTTGCAAGCATCATTCCTGGCAATGTTCTGCGGTCTGCAATACCTCCACAGCCGATTACTCCCCATTTAACTTTACTCATTAAAAATCTTCCTTTCTGTTATAAAAAGGTGCAAAGAAAATCTTGCACCTTTTTGTAATTAATATTATTTACCTGCCTGCATTTCTGCAACAGACTCAAGTACCATATCAGCCATATATTCAAGTTGTTCATCACTTAAGCCGTACAGGGGCAGATGTGTGAATCTCTTATAAAATACTTCTTCACAGTTGGGACATGTTTTTGCAATTTCGTCTGAATCATAGCCCATATCCTGAACAATTTTAAATCTGTACAGAGGTCCAAAGTGCGCAATCTGTGTAACACCTTTTTCCTCTAATTTCTTTTTAAGAACCTGAATGTCACCGCCTGCTTTTGCGGGGTCAATCTGCAAAAGGTACATATGGAATGTAGGTTTGATATCATCATTGCCTAAATCCTGAGGGATAATAGCATCGTTAGCGGCAAATCTTTCTGTAAGGTATGCTGCTGCTTTTCTTCTTGTTGCAACAATTTCTTCGTTACGTGCAACCTGAAGTGTAAGACCTAAGCCCTGAATTTCTGTGGTAGATGCGTTACCTGGTACGAAAGGCTCGTATTTACCTTTGATAGGTGTAATGTTATAGAGCCAGTCTTTGATGGGGCATGTAAAATCAAGACCTAAGAAACGTGCTCTCTTCATCTCAGAACCAAAGCCGGGGATAGTTGTTGTAGCAATACCGCCCTCACCGAAAGAGGTGATATTTTTAACTTCGTGCATTGAGAATGCTGCAAAGTCACCGATTGTACCGATTTTTTTGCCTTTATACATTGCTCCGAATGCGTGTGCGGCATCTTCAAGTACTAAAATATCGTGCTTTCTAGCAAGTTCCATAATAGGATCCATATCTACAGGATATCCGCCAATATGTACAGGAACAATCATTTTTGTTTTATCAGTAATCTTTCTTGCAACGTCTGCAGGGTCCATATTGATTGTTCTGGGGTCAACGTCAGCAAATACGAGTTTTGCGCCCACAGCCAAAGGATATGCCATTGTTGCTACGAATGTGATAGCAGGAACAATAACCTCATCGCCGGGTTTTAAGTTAGCATATTTATAAGCAATCTCAAAACCTGCTGTAGCGTTTGTTACAAATGTAGAAGTTGTTGTGCCGAGATATTCGTTACAAGCAGCCTCAGCCTCTTCAACTTTGCTACCAAGAGAAAGTTTTCCCGGAGGTGTAGCAAGTGCATCAAGTTTTTTAACCTGTGACCAAACAGCCTCAAGTGCATCATCATACTCTTTTCCTTCACCCTGCATAAGGAAACGGATAATTTCCATTAAGTCATGAACATTATAGTTTTCACCTACAGCCGCCCACGGTACTTTAGTGGCACCTGTATTATATCTGAAATCTGATGTTCCCATTTTATATTCCTCCTTAAAAATAATTTATTCACTGTTTAAATAAATTATAACATTTCACTAATCAATTGTCAATATAATAATTATATTTTTATCACATTGACACAGAGTACATAAAAATGGTAAAATATAATCAGTATTATTATGTTCGGAGGACAAACAATGAACAAACAAGTTGGAAATGTTCGTCTTATGCAACAGATGAACAGACTCAAGGTACTTAATTTTATACGCAACAATCCCGATGTGGTGCGTCCGGTAATTTCCGAAAAAACAGGATTATCTCTGGCAACAATTACAAACACCACTTCGTATCTTTTAGATATTAACCTTATTACTGAATGCGGTACGGAGCAAGTCGGCAGAGTAGGCAGAAAAAGTACACTTTTAAGATTTAATGCATCTGCTTATGGTCTTATTTGCATAATTCTGGGCAAAAATCATATTGATATAGTTCATACAAATTTAGAAGGCAGCATCATCTCACGCATACACGAGCCAATGAGCGACTCTCCTGAAAAGGTTATCAAAACCGTACGGAAAAGTGTAAACGAAATAATTGCGTCTGCCGGAAAAGAAAATATTCTCGGCATCAGCATTGGTATATCCGGTCTGGTTCTTGACGGAAGCAGATTCATACTTTCGTCTAGTTTAAAATGGAAAGGCTTTGACATACGCAAAACACTTATGGCTGAAACCGGGCTTCCTGTTTTTGCCGAAAACATATCACATCTTAAAGCAGTATGGTATTTTTGCTGCAAAAAATCTGCAAACCGCAATAATATGATTTTTGTTGACCTTGAAAACGGCATAGGTGCAACACAGTTCTACAAAGGCAGTATAAGCCGTGCTGTGCTCGGAGAAATTGGTCACACAACTGTAGACAAAGACGGCGATTTGTGTTTCTGCGGTAATAAAGGATGCCTTGAAGCAATGTGCTCTGTTGACAGAACTTTACGTTTATACAAAGAATATTCCGGCAATGAAAATGCAGATTTGAAAGAATTATGCGCAAAATACAAAAAAGGCGACACTTCTGCTATAAAGTCAATAACAGAGTGCGCCGGTTATTTGGGAATAGGTCTTGCCAATATTATAAATTTACTCAATCCGTCCGTTATGGTAATAAATTCAGGTGATATGGCATGCTGCCAGCCACTGCTCGACGAAGCGGAAAAAGAAATGCTTACACGCGCATACCCTGCACTTACCAAAGAACTTGCCATATACGAAATAAATGTTACGGACGAAGAAACCATAAAAGGTGCTGCATTTAATTTATGTGACAGACTTTTTGATATATCTTTTGACGGAAATATAGTAGAATAATCAGTCTATTTTAATGGATTTACAGTATTCTGTCGGCGACATTCCGGTGACGCGCCTGAACACCCTCGAAAAATAAAGAGGGTTTGAAAACGAAAGCGTATCTGAAATCTGCGTAAAGTTCATCCGTTTTTCACGCATAAGACGTTTTGCTTCGTCAATCTTGACTTTAGACATATACTCCGTCATTGTGCAATTATAATTTTCTTTAAAAACACGTGAAAGATACGCTCTGCTGTAACCATGAAGATTGCATATCTGTTCAACATTTGTTTTTGTCCCGTAAACACTTTTTTCTATTGTATCGGCTATCTGCTGTGCTATGTGACCTTCCATATTCTCACGTGAGTGATAAACTGTCACCTGATGACGCGCCTCATTCCTTAAAAGTAAAATCAAAAATTGTTCAAGGTAAGCGCGTATCATCTGTAAACCGCCGATAACGCCTTCTGGCTTGACTTTCATTTCCCTTAAATACACCTGATTGAACGGCATTTCAAACGTATTATGGCTTTCAGCCAGAATACTTGCAATAATCGGACGCAGTTTTTCAGGAATATGCAGAACCCTGCCCTGAAAATATTCCATACTTGCAGATTTACATACAAATGTGATTATAAAAATATTCGGTGCAATAACTTTATTGGCAGAATGTGTATGGTGTTCATCGGGCTTATGGAAAATTCCATCGCCCTGCTTGAGTATATGACGGACTCCATCGGCTTCTGCAATAACCTCACCTTTATCAACATACACAAATTCCCAGCAATCATGACTCTCCCCTCTTGACTGGAAATCTTTATCCAACTCAAAATAATGAATTGTGTCTATCTCGTCAACAGGCAGAATATTTGATATTTTATGACCTATAAATTTTGTCCTCATATATTTAACCCCTTATGTTTTGTTTACAAAAAGATATGTTTATGCCAAAAAAATATATTCCCTCTTTTGTGATTATATCATATAATTAAATCAAATTCAAATACAAAAATACATATCAAATAAACGAAAGGATGGTTTTAAAATGAACGTTCTTGCAATTGGTTGTCATCCTGACGACATCGAATGCCAGTGCGCGGGCACTTTGGCTAAATGCGTTCAGAGAGGCGACAAAGTAACTGTTTGCCACGTAGCAAACGGTAATTTGGGTCACGAAATTATACCTTCAGACGAATTGCGTCTTATGCGTCGTGAAGAAGCCAAAAATGCAGGAAAACTGGCAGGTATAGAGGTCGTAACCTGTGACATCGGCGATTTGCTTGTGTACGGCGAACAGAAAGAGCAGATTGACAAAGTGGTAGATGTTATCCGTAAGGCACAGCCTGACTTTATCATCACTCACGATCCTGAGGACTATATGCCTGACCACGTTGCAGTAAGCAAACTCGTTTTTGCAGCATCTTTTGCAGCAAGTGTTCCACAGTACAAAACATCTGTTGACGCCAGAGCAGCAGTTACACCTATATACTATATGGACAACTTCGCAGGTGTTAACTTCCTGCCCACAGAATATGTTGACATCACAGATACAATTGATCTTAAAATGGAAATGCTTGAATGTCACGTAAGCCAACTTAAATGGATGCGTGACCACGACCATATTGATTTTGCAGAACTTATAAAATCTGTTGCAAGATTCCGTGGTATACAATCTGGTGTTCAGTATGCTGAAGCATTTAAACAGTGCTATGCTTATCCAAAAGTAACCACAAAAAGAATGTTGCCATAACAATAATTTTATAAACAATAAAAAAGATATAAACTCAAGGAGGAAACAAAAATGGATTTTTTATCAACAGTTAACGGCTCACTTTGCGAAAATATTTTTCCAAAAGGCTGGGATTTGGCTAAAATTGATGCTTGCTGCGAAAAAGGTGTAGCACGCGAAGATTTCTGGAACAAAGATTTCAATCCCGTAGAATGTGACAACATTAACGACTTTGACACATATATGGGTCACGAAATTGCTATGCAGATTAAACTTGCAAGAGAAGAAGGCAAAAAACTTGCTATGATTCTCCCCGTAGGTCCTATGGGTATGTACAAATGGGCAGTTTACTTCCTTACAAACTGGAAAGTTAAATGTGATCACGTATACACATTCAATATGGATGAATGGGCTGATTCTGAAGGTAACACATTACCCTCAGATAACACTGCTTCATTTGAGTACAGCATGAAACAGGCATTTTTCAATCCTCTCGGTGAATACACAATTCCCGAAGCACAGAGAAACTTTGCTACAAAAGATAATCTTCCCACATATCCCGAAAAAATCAAAGCATTGAAAGATGAAGGTGCAAAACTTGTACTTGTATTCGGTATAGGAAGAATGTGCCATATTGCTTTCTGGGAACCCCAGTTTGCTGAAGATTATGCTACAGAGGCTGAATGGAAGAGCGCTCCTTACCGCATCGCTGCTAAACTCCATCCGCTGACAATTGAGCAGAATGCTCTTACAAGTTTCAAGAGCCGTACAACTTTAGTTCCTTGCCGTGCAAACACTGTAGGCCCCGGTCTTTTCCTGCAGGCAGACTACATCATTGGCGGTTGCGACGGTACTCTCGGACGCGGCATGGGCTGGCAGGGTATGAGTTTCTTGACAACTCTGCACTACGGTCCTGATATGAACATCACTTCAACATATATGCCCACTCTCCCCGGTAAACTGTTCTATCTTAAAGAACTCGCAGGTCCGTTGGTTGCTGAATGTAACTAATATCAAAATGCATTTTAAAACGGTAGTTCGTATGAACTACCGTTTTTTATTTATAAGTATTGATGCAAGATACCATTCTGCCGCGGGCATTCACGGTTTTATAAAAATTTGGCGTACGCTTTTTGCCGTCGAGCAACTCCAGTCTGATTTTCCCATCGCTGAACGTTGCAGTTTTTATACTCAACTTATCCCGCTTTACTATGGCATACACACCATCTCGGTCAACTTTTTCACAGCGTGTAAAAACGAGTATGGCATTATTGAGTATACCTTTATCCGGCACATCGTCACCCACATAACGTAATGCAAACATATTGTTCTCACCATATTTTTCAAGATGCGGCAATTCAAAATAACACATAACACGTTCGCTGCAATCATTTATTAGTTCATATTCTGTTAAAAGCGGTATTTTTCTTCCGAAACTCCCCTGAACAAACGTATTTTCCAAAGTATCTGCAGAAGTGGAAATCCCCATAATCTCTTTTGCTTTGGAAATAAAATCTAAAGACGGAATAGAAAATCCTGATTCATAACTGCGTATTGCGTCTGCACTTATCCCCATAATCTGCGAAACATCTTCTACAGACATATTTCGCTGCTTGCGTATACGGATAAATTCATCAATAAAAGGGTCCATCATCACATCTCACCTCTCTGTGTTTTTATCTGAAACCGAAATTGAAGAACAATAATTTTTATCAATGGTTATTACACATTCATAACTACGTTCACGAAGATGAACAGCATTTATAATCATATCTATAAGTTCGCCATCCGACATATCAAAATCTACGGGAACACATATATCAAAAATAAGGTTTGAGTGTGTTGAGCCTTTTACCATTCTGAAATCATGATGTGTAATTCTTTTATCTATCCCCAAAAGAATATCGGAAAGCATATCTCTTGCGTTATTTAAAGTTTCATCATCTTTTATCAGCGGATCTAAATGAACAACCAGGTCTATACCCATATTCACCTTAAAATCACGTTCTATATTATCAGCAATATCGTGGCTGATAAGTATATCCTGTTTGGCACTTACTTCTATATGCACTGATGCAAAGCAACGTCTTGGCCCGTAATTGTGTATGATTAAATCGTGTATCCCCTCAACGCCTTTATATGACATTATTTTATTAACAATATCATCGGTGAGTTCTTCAGATGGAGCCAATCCAAGTAGCGGATCGGCAGTATCTTTTATAAGTTTAATTCCGGAATATATAATATACACTGCAACTGCCGCACCCATATATCCGTCAAGGTCAAACTGCGTAAAATATGTTATTATTGCTGAAATTAAAACTGCAAAAGTTGCTACAGCATCATTTAAACTGTCCTGAGCCGTGGCAATTATAACAGATGATTCTATCTTTTTCCCTATTTTACGGTTAAACAAAAACATCCACAGTTTAACGATAATAGAAATAAAAAGAACAACAAACGCAGCCGTTCCGACAGTTGAATATTGGGGATTGAAAATTTTAGAAAATGATGTTTTTATAAGTTCTATACCTATAAAAAGTATAAGGAATGATACAATCAACCCAGACACATATTCAATCCTCTCATGCCCGTACGGGTGCTCTTTATCCGCCGGTTTTCCCGACATCTTAAACCCCACCAGAGTGACCACCGAACTCATGGCATCTGAAAGGTTATTGGCAGCATCAGCCATAACAGAAACACTTGAAAAAATCAATCCTACGCAAAACTTTGCCAAAGACAACAAGACGTTGCAGGTAATGCCCACAACGCCTGAAAGTTTACCATATCTCTCACGAACAACTATGTTTGATACATTCTGACTATCTTTTATAAAATGTCTGATTAAAAATCCTGTCAAACAACTTCACCTTTTCTTAATATTACTTATTGTCAGCAACAAGACTCCAGTTATTTTTAAGATATACGTATCCTGAATAAATTGTAAACAGTGTAGCAATCAGCATGGCGATATACCCTGCAGAAAAATTGCCGATAAGGAATTTTTCACCGTAAAACACAAGAGAAATCACAGTTGCAATAATCTGAATAACTGTTTTTATTTTACCCGTCATTTCAGCGGCTATTACAACACCTTTTGAAATAGCAACTATTCTAAGACTTGTCACTATAAATTCTCGTGCAATAATAATTATAGCCATATAAGATGCTATTCTGCCCATATCTACAAGACAAATAAGAGCAGTTGCTACCAACAGTTTATCAGCAAGAGGGTCAATGAATTTGCCGAAATCTGTTATCTGATTATATTTTCTTGCAACATACCCGTCCACACCGTCAGTTGCTGCAGCAACAACAAATATAAGAGCAGCCACAAGGTCATTATATGCAAAATCAATCATAAGTACTACCATAAAAATCGGTATCATCAGTATTCTCAATATTGTGATTTTATTTGCTGTATTCATAATACTCTCTCCTTCACTTATGAAAAACAAATATAAAATATTTCAATTATTCAACTTCGCCTGTTATATCATATTCATGTGCATCTATTATTTTTATATTAACAATATCTCCGGCGTCAAGTTCGTCTTTACTGTAAATATAAGCCATTCCGTCAACATCGGGGGTATCTGCATAACTTCTGCCAACATAACAGAAATTTTCTTCATCATATCCCTCAACAATTGCCTGAACGGTTTTACCTGTTTTTTCAGCATTGAGTTCTGCTGATATCTGCATTTGCTGCTGCATGAGGATATCAAGACGTTGTTGTTTGATATCTTCATCAATCTGGTCTGGCATATCATACGCAGGCGTATCTTCTTCCCTTGAATACGTAAACACACCTACTCTGTCAAGCCGTGCTTTTTTCAAAAACTCTTTCAGTTCTTCAAAATCCTGCTCGTTTTCGCCGGGGAAACCAACTATAATAGATGTCCTTACTGCAAGATTCTCAATCTTTGAACGCATTTTTTCAAGGAGTGCTTCAACATCTGCCCTGCGGCTGCGTCTGCCCATACGTTTTAATACGTTATCGCTTATATGTTGAAGAGGCATATCAATATATTTTACAATTTTTTTGTTATTTGCAATTTCGTCTATAAGTTTATCGCTTATATTTTCAGGATAACAATATTGCAGACGAATCCATTCTATGCCATCTATCTCCGAAAGTTTTCTCAAAAGTGTGCAAATGTTATTGACAGGACTTTCTTTGCCGTAATACGCAACATCCTGTGCAACAAGTATCAGTTCTTTAACACCGGATTCAGCAAGTTTTTCTGCTTCATGCACTATTTCATCAATCGGTCTGCCACGGTATTTACCACGCAGTTTGGGAATAATACAATATGTGCAGAAATTGTCGCACCCATCAGATATTTTGATGTATGCACTATATGACGGTGTACTGATTACCCTCGGCAACGGTTTTGTTATATGTGCGTCAGCATCACTCACGGCACTTATCTTCTCACCAGACACGAAAAATCTCATAACAACGTGAAAAATCTTATCATAATCATTAGTGCCAAGAATAACATCAACCTCAGGTATTTCCTCAAAAATCTCGTTTTTATAACGCTGTGCCAGGCAACCTGTTACAATAAGCAGTTTACATTTATCCTTTTTGTATTCTGCCATCTCTAAAATAGCATCAATAGATTCTGCTTTGGCACTGTCAATAAAAGCACAGGTGTTTACAACAAGTGCATCGGCAACTGCCGGATCACTTACAATTTCCATACCGTTATTGCCTAAAATTGCAAGCATAGACTCGGTATCTGTAAGATTTTTGGCACACCCCAATGATATAAAGCCTATTTTTTTGTTAAATTGATTCATACGTTCTCACCTTTTTCAGATACAAATCTGCTTACGGCACTTTGAATACTGTCAAAATCAAATCCTCTTGACGCAAAAAAACGAACCACTTTCTGTTTTTGTTTATAATCTTTAAAATCAACGTTTTCAAACTTACGGCACAAAATATCATATATGCGTTTTTCCGGACAATCTTCAAAATCTGCCATGGCTTGTGAAACGGTAGAGTCTTGCACACCGCGTCTTTTAAGTTCGGCACGGATTTTCATCTGCCCCCAGCCTTTTGATGTGGCATATTCAAAAAAACTCACACAGTAATCAGCATCATTTATATAGTTATAATCACGCATTGTTTCTATAACTATATCGCAAATTATTTTATCATAACCCTTATCTGCAAGTTTTGTTCTCAGTTCACGTTCTGTAACCATTTTACGCGCAACTATATCAAATGCCTTTGCTTTTGCTTTAGAAAGATTGGATTCCAGATTATATATTTCTATATCTTTTTCTGATATTTCAGCACCCGTTTTAACACCAAGACGAAGCGCATCAGCACCATCTAATGAGAATGAATATTCTCCGTCAACAAATACAGAAACACGGTTTTTATTTTTCTTCTGCGGTGTTACATCAGTTATCTTCATCAACACTACCGCCAGCAGCACCTATATCCTCACCATTGCGCTTTTTCTCTACAATATCCATAATCATAGCGCGGATTTCTTCCATAACGTGCGGATTTTCTTCAAGATATTCTTTTGCTTTTTCACGGCCCTGGCCTATTCTTTCACCATTATATGAATACCACGCACCTGCTTTTTTAACAATATCAAATTCAGCAGCAACGTCCAAAATATCTCCTGATTTTGAAATACCCTGACCGAATATCATATCAAATTCGGCAACCATAAAAGGTGGTGCCATTTTGTTTTTAACAATTTTAGCCTTCGTTCTGTTACCTACAAGGTTAGAACCTTCTTTAATTGCCTCGCCTTTTCTGACATCAATTCGTACAGAAGAGAAGAATTTAAGCGCACGTCCGCCGGTTGTAACCTCAGGACTGCCGTAGATAACGCCTACTTTTTCACGAATCTGGTTAATAAATATTACAACTGCATTTGAATGGCTTATAACACTTGTAAGTTTGCGAAGCGCCTGACTCATAAGTCTTGCATGTGCACCAACGTGTGAATCGCCCATTTCTCCGGCAATTTCCGCTTTCGGAACAAGAGCCGCAACAGAGTCAACTATAATAACATCAAGTGCACCGCTTCGCGCAAGTGCCTCAAGAATTTCCAACGCCTGCTCACCGCTATCAGGCTGTGCAAGCAACAATTTATCAATATCAACACCGAGTTTTTTTGCATAAATCGGGTCAAGTGCGTGTTCAGCATCAATAAAAGCAACCTCACCGCCAAGTTTCTGCGCTTCTGCAATCACATGCAGGCAGACAGTTGTTTTACCCGACGATTCAGGTCCGTAAATTTCTATAATTCTGCCTCTGGGAAGTCCGCCTATTCCAAGTGCAAGGTCAAGACTTATAGAGCCTGTGGAAATAACATCGACTTTTTTATAACGTGCATCGCCAAGACGCATAATAGCATTTTCGCCATAAGTTTTTTCAATCTGACCGATAGCAGCAGCCAAAGCGGCAGCCTTATCGCTTCCGTCCTTTATTTCAGGTTTTTTGGTATCTTTAGCCATTATGTATCACCTCATAAACAATATTGCTTTTATCATATCATATTTTAATAAAAAAATCAATCTGTTAAATGTAATTTTTGATTAAACACACCATAAATTGCATGTTTAATTATCTGTGATTTTAAGCAAATTAATGCTGTAACGTTTTTTTAGGAGGTGAATTAAAATGATGAACAAAGCAAACAAACAGGCTATGGACAGATTCAAATATGAAGTAGCCAATGAAATCGGTGTAAACCTTAAAGAAGGTTACAACGGCGACCTCACTGCTAAAGAAAACGGCAGTGTTGGCGGTATGATGGTTAAAAAGATGATTGAACAGTATGAAAGAGAATTAAGCGGTAAATAATTTTTCTTTTGAAATCGAAAAGGAGCACAGTTTTTAAACTATGCTCCTTTTAATTTGAATTTCAATTCATTGAGTATTCTTTTTTCAATACGTGAAACCTGCACCTGTGATATTCCGAGTATATCGGAAATCTCACGTTGTGTTTTACCTTTGAAATATCGCATAAGAATTATTTTTCTGTCTCTGTCACACAGTTTTTCTATCAGTTGACGTAAAGCAATACTGTTTACAAGAATCTCTTCGCCACAGTTTTCGTCCGCTAGTTTGTCTATGAGATATATATCGCCTCTTTCACCCTCGTGAACCGACTTATAAAGTGACTCTGTCGGACTGACGGCATCAAGTGCCATGATGACATTTTCACGGCTCTCGCCTATTCTTTCTGCAATTTCGTTTATGCCTGCGGCTCTGCCGAGTTCTTTTTCGATAATCTCCTTAACAGCACACGCTTTACCTGCAATCTCTTTTAAACTGCGGGATACCTTTATCATACCATCATCACGAAGAAAGCGTTTTATTTCACCCATTATCATCGGAACGGCATAGGTAGAAAAACGAACATTGTACGAAACATCAAATTTATCCACCGCTTTTATTATGCCTATGCATCCTATCTGAAACAGGTCTTCGGCATCATACCCTCTGCCAACAAATTTTTTGACTATACTGTGTACAAGCCCCAAATTCTGATTGATTATTTCATCACGTGCAGATTTGTCACCGTCTTTTGCCCTTAAAATAAGTTCTGGTGTGTTCTCATACATATCTGCACAGCCTCCGCCTTAAAGCCGTGAGCCTATGCGTTTTTTCATAGTGACTTTAGTTCCTATACCAACTATCGATTCCACATCAACAGAATCCATAAAAGTTTCCATAACGGTAAAACCCATTCCCGACCGTTCCATTTCAGGATTGGTAGTATAAAGCGGTTCTCTTGCCTTCTCAACATCAGGAATACCTTTTCCGTTATCTTTTATAACAACAGTAATAAGTTTATCCTCCAACGTACATTCCATATGTATATCGCCACGTTTTTCGCCATATCCGTGAACTATGGCATTTGTTACAGCCTCCGAAACAGCGGTTTTTACATCAGCCATTTCTTCTATTGTGGGGTCCGCCTGCGACAGTAAAGCCGCCACACAAAGACGTGCAAACCCCTCATTTTCAGATTTGCTTAAAAATGTTATACTGACTTTATTTTTAATTTCCATCGTTTTTCCTCCTATGCCAATTTGTCAATCTCATCAACGTTATCGGTTACTTGTATAATATCCGGTATCCCCGAAAGAAACAACAACTTGTCCACCGCTTTGTTTGAAGAAACAATATATACCTGTCCTCCAAGGCTTTTCATAAGTTTGTATCTTCCGATTATAACGCCTATTCCTGAACTGTCCATAAACGTAAGTGCAGTCAAATCAAAAACAAGCGTACTGATACCTTCGCTGATAACTTTATTGTCTATCTGCTCTTTAATTTCGGCAGCACAATGATGATCCAACTCGCCAATAATTTTAGCATAGAGTTTGTTTTGCTGACTTAATAGATTTATATGCAAGAATATCCCTCCTATAAATTGGTAATATATGGAATATTCTATACTTGTACGGAAAATCCTTTGATGAAAATTATATAGTTTTGTCGAAACGTGAAAACTTTTCGACAATCTTCCGCATTTCGCCCGCCATATACAGTGAACCGAGAATACAAACGACTTCACAATCGCTCTGCAAAGCATATTCAAGTGCATCTGTATTATTTTGTTTATAAACTGTGTCGGTATGTTTTTTTGATATAAGTTCATAAACTTCTTCGGGATTTATACACCGTTCCGAAGGAACAGATGTAACTGTTATTGCGCCGTTTACACCGGAAATAACATCACACGCTCTGTAAATATCTTTTTCGTTCAGTATTCCAAATATATAGTGTACTTTTTTGCCTGCAAAAAATTTTTGTGCCGAACGTAAAAATGCACTTATACCATGCGAATTGTGTGCACCGTCAATAACAACTGTTTTTCCGTCAATATCAAAAACTTCAAACCGGCATTTCCATTTTGCTTCTTCAAGCCCTTTTTGGATTTTATCATACCCTACACCGCACATTATTGCAGTTTCAACAGCGCACAAAGCATTATAAATCTGATACTCACCCACAAGGTTTAAACGATATTCATGTCCGCAATATTCAAACTCAGAACCGTTTATATCACATTTTATGATGTTAAGTTTATTTACATCAGGAACTGCAACAGACGTGCTTTTATCAATGCAGTTTTTCTTTATAACATTTACTACACTCTCTTCTTGCAACGGATACGACACAACCGGACAATTCCGCTTTATTGTTCCGCATTTTTCAAAAGCAATTTCCTCTAATGTGTTCCCAAGATATTGTATATGGTCATATCCGATTGCACATATAACCGTGCATAACGGATTTGAGATAATGTTTGTAGCATCAAAACGTCCGCCAAGACCGACTTCAAGCACAACAATATCACATTCCTGTTCTTTGAACCATATAAAACCTATTGCACATATAACGTCAAAAACAGTGCAACAAATCCCGTCTTTTGCCAGTTTTTCCACTATAGGTTTTATACGTCCCGTAATACGTTCAAGTTCAATATCGGGTATAGGAACATTATTTATCCTTATTCTCTCATTAAAATATTCAATAAAAGGTGAGGTAAATAACCCCACCTTTTTGCTGTCAGCAATTAAAATGCTGTTTATCATAGATGACACAGAACCTTTGCCGTTAGTTCCCGCAACATGAATATAATTCATATCCAGATGCGGATTCCCAACTTCGTTAAGGAGTGCCTCTATATTTTTCAGTCCGGCTTTTTTACCGAAAGTTTTGAGAGAATGAATATAATCTACCGCGTTCATTCTATCATCCTTTCAGTTTTGCCAAACTCTCCTCGACTTTTGCAAGCATATCTTTATACTTTGCAAGTTTTTCACGTTCTTCGTTAACAACTTTTTCAGGTGCTTTATCAACGAAGCCGGCATTATTCAATTTACCCTCGGCACGTTTGATTTCAGAAACCAAAGTTGCCTGCTCTTTTGTAAGACGTTCAACTTCTTTTTCACGGTCTACAAGGTCATCAAGAGGAATGTAAACCGTAGCACCTTCAACAACTGTATTAACGGCATTTTCGTCAATACCGGTCATATCAGATGCAATAACAGTTTCGCTTGCGCCTGCAAGTTTTTCAAAGTATTTTTCTGTACCTGCAAAAAGCGATGTATCATCGGTCACGATAGTAATACGTGCTCTTTTTGATGGTGGTACGTTCATCTGTGTACGCAGATTTCTTACTCCGCGGATTGCACCCATTACAACACCCATACGTTTTTCGTCTTCTTCAAAAACAAGACTTTCAATGTATTCAGGCCATTTTGAAATTACGATGCTTTCCTCACCGTGAGGCAGGAACGAGAATATTTCTTCTGTTATAAACGGCATAAACGGATGCAGAAGTTTGAGTGAATTGATAAGTACATACGCAAGTACCTGTTGTGCAGTTTTGTTGCTTTCGTCAGAACCATCGTACAAACGTGGTTTAACAAGTTCAATGTACCAGTCACAGTAATCATCCCAGAAGAAACCATAAAGTTTTGATACTGCAATACCAAGTTCAAATTTATCAAGATTTGCAGTTACTTCCGCTACAAGTTTATTAAGTTTTGAAAGTATCCATTTATCTTCCAAAGCAAGTTTATCGTTTGAAGGAAGTTCTACTTTGTCGATATTTAAATTCATCATCAAAAATCTTGATGCATTCCAGATTTTGTTTGCAAAGTTTCTGCTTGCTTCCACACGCTCATCATAATAACGCATATCGTTACCAGGCGTGTTACCTGTAGCAAGTGTAAATCTTAAAGCGTCGGCACCATACTGGTTAATAACCTCAATCGGATCGATACCGTTACCTAATGATTTACTCATTTTTCTTCCCTTACTGTCACGTACAAGTCCGTGAATGAACACGTGTTCAAAAGGTTCTTTACCGGTATGTTCAAGTGCAGAGAAAATCATTCTTGAAACCCAGAAGAAGATTATGTCATAACCGGTAACAAGTACACTTGTAGGATAGAAATAATCCAGATCGTCATTTTTGTCCGGCCAGCCGAGTGTTGAAAACGGCCAGAGTGCAGAACTGAACCATGTATCAAGTACATCGGGGTCCTGTTTTACTTTACCACCGCACTTGGGACAAGCCGTAATATTTGTTTTGGATACTGTTGTTTCACCGCAGTCTTCACAGTAATAAGCAGGGATTCTGTGTCCCCACCAGAGTTGACGGGAAATACACCAGTCATGTACATTTTCCATCCAGTTAAGATATGTTTTAGAAAATCTGTCGGGAACAAATTTAACTGTTCCGTCTTTAACAACCTCGATAGCCTTTTCTGCCAGAGGTTTCATTTTAACAAACCACTGCTTACTTGTTATAGGTTCAACTGTGGTTGAACAACGGTAACATTGTCCGACATTATGTGTGTGCGGTTCAACTTTGATAAGATAACCCTGCTCCTCTAAATCTGCAACCATCTGTTTGCGTGCTTCGTAGCGGTCCATACCCTCATATTTACCGCCGTAAGAGTTGATTGTGGCGTCATCATTCAACACCTTAATCTGTTCAAGATTATGTCTTAAACCAACCTCAAAGTCGTTCGGGTCGTGTGCTGGTGTAATCTTAACGGCACCTGTACCGAAATCTTTATCAACATACTCATCGGCAATAATTGGAATTTCTCTGCCGACAAGCGGTAAAATAAGCATTTTTCCGACTAAATCAGTATATCTTTCATCATCGGGATGTACAGCAACGGCAGTATCACCGAGCAATGTTTCGGGACGTGTTGTGGCAATTGTTAAATATCCGTCACTATCTTTTATTGGGTATTTGATATGCCAGAAATGTCCTTCCTGCTCTGCATACTCTACCTCTGCATCAGAAAGTGCCGTAGTACAGTTCGGACACCAGTTAATGATTCTGCTGCCCTGATAAATCAAATCTTTTTCATAAAGATTAACAAATACTTCTTTAACTGCTTTTGAACAGCCCTCGTCCATGGTAAATCTTTCTCTGGACCAGTCACAAGAAGTACCTAATTTTTTAAGTTGAGTAACAATTCTGTCACCGTACTGATTTTTCCAATCCCATACGCGTTCCAGAAATTTCTCTCTGCCAAGGTCATAGCGTGTAAGACCTTCTTCTTTACGCAGATTTTCCTCAACTTTAATCTGTGTTGCAATACCTGCGTGGTCAGTACCCGGAATCCACAAAGCATTGAAACCCGCCATTCTCTTATAACGGATTAAAACGTCCTGAAGTGTTTCATCAAGAGCGTGTCCCATGTGAAGTTGACCTGTTACGTTAGGTGGCGGAATAACAATTGTAAAGGGTTTCTTGGTGCGGTCATCAGATGGTTTGAAATAGCCCTTTTCAACCCAGTTTTTATATATCCTTTCCTCCGCCTCGGCAGGATTATAATTTTTTGGAAGTTCTTTACTGCATTTGTTGCACATTTTCACTTTCCCCTTTTATTTTATAGTAAATATTATTATCGCACCTGCAAGTGCTGTAAAAAGTCCTGCGGATTTTAAAATCCCTATCTCTTTTTCACTGTATTCTTTTTTATAAAACTTGTCCAAAAAGAATTTTGCACCGTATGCTGTAACTGCACCGATAACAAGAAGTGCAAATGATAATATTTTCATTTTTATCAATCCTTTAAATTATCTTTGTGACACCGCTGTATACAAGACCGCGGTGACCGTCAATCGTAACAACCGTACCGCTTTTGAGTATTTTAACAGCATTCTTGGCACCGGTTATAACGGGAATATCAAGCGTCATACCCACTATTGCGGCATGAGTTGCCAACCCCTCGCTTTCCGTTATAATTCCTGATGCTTTTTTCAAAATTGGTACCAATTCATTACAAGTCTGGTCAATAACCAGAATATCTCCATCGTTGAAATTGTGTATAGCCTCCTCTGCAGAATGAGCAACACACAAAGGTGCGGAAACAGATTTACCAGTAACGGATTTTCCCTCTACAAGCACGTGCCCTACAAGGTGGGCTTTTAAAGTGTTTGTAGTTCCGCTTACACCAACGGGAATACCACCGGTAATAACAACTAAATCTCCGTTTTTAACACATCCTGTTTTAAGAGCGCAGTCAACTGCGTGTTCAAATAAATCATCTGTTGAATCCTGTTCCTGACTCATCACAGGTACAACGCCCCAGGACATTGCCAGTTGATAATACACTTTCTTCTCTGTTGTAGTACCTACAATCGGGCACGGCGGACGGTAACTTGAAATCATACGTGCCGTATCGCCTGATTTTGTAACTGTTATAATAGCAGTTGCCCCAAGGTCTATTGCAGTGGTACACGTTGCATGAGAGATTGCGTTTGTTATATTCGGTGTAGAATTAACAGCCTGCATACGGAAATTTGCCTGATAGTCAATACTTTCTTCGGTTTTTTCAGCAATTTTTGCCATGGCTTTTAAACTTTCAACGGGGAATTTTCCGACAGCCGTTTCACCGGAAAGCATAAGTGCACTTGTACCGTCAAAAACCGCATTTGCAATATCAGTTGTTTCTGCTCTTGTAGGTCGCGGATTTCTTATCATAGAATCCAGCATCTGTGTAGCAGTAATAACTTTTTTACCTGCTTTATAGCATTTTTTTATGAGCATTTTCTGTATAGAGGGTAAATCCTCAAACGGAATTTCAACACCCATATCACCACGGGCAACCATTATACCCTCACTGACACGGATAATATCATCAATATTGTCTACACCCTCATGGTTTTCAATCTTGGCAATTATCTGTATGTCATGACCGTTGTTTTCATCTAAAATTTTGCGTATTTCCATTACATCGTAAGCATTACGGACAAACGATGCCGCTATATAATCAACATTCTGTTTGATACCAAAGATAATATCTGCCTTGTCCTTTTCGCTCATATACGGCATTTTGATGGAAACTCCAGGGATATTGATGCTTTTTTTATTCGAGAGTGTTCCGCCGTTTATTACTTTACATATAATATTGTTTCCGGAAATTTCTTTTACGGAAAGTTCTATAAGACCGTCATCAATCAAAATCTTCGTGCCGGTTGAAAGTTCATTGGGCAGTTTTGCGTATGTGACAGATACTTTTTCATTGTTACCCTCAACATCATCTGTAGTCAAAGTGAACGTATCACCGTTTTTTAAAACCGCACTGCCGTCCGTAAAATCTTGTATTCTGATTTCAGGACCTTTTGTGTCTAGCAACAATGCTATAGGAAGATCAAGTTCTTTACGGAGTTTTTTAAACTCGCTGATACGTTTTGCGTGTTCCGTGTGGTCACCGTGCGAAAAGTTTATACGTGCCACATTCATTCCGTTGATCATAAGTTGTTTAAGCACTTCAAGATCGTTTGTTGCAGGTCCCAAAGTACATACTATTTTTGTTTTACGCATTTAAAAAAATCACTCTTTCAATTGGAATTATATAGAAAGTCTGGCCGCCATATCGAGTGCTTTATCGTCAATTATTTTGGTCATATTAAGTGCTTCTGTAATATCTATATCAGTAACCGCACCGTTTTTGGTAACCACAACACGATTTCCGATACCTTCGTTAATAAGTTCTATTGCATGGTAACCCATTCTGCTTGCCATAACTCTGTCACGCAGTGACGGGGAACCGCCTCTTTGCATGTGACCGAGAATTGTTGCACGTGTTTCCATACCTGTTTTCTCTTCAATGATTTTCGCCATTTCAGTTGAACCGCCGATGCCCTCTGCAACTATTACAATATAGTGCTTTTTACCACGGTTTCTTCCGTCAATAATACTGCGGATAATATCATCAAGGTCATAATCTCTTTCAGGAATGAGAAGTTTTTCCGCACCGCTTGCAACTGCAACGTTGAGAGCGATATAACCTGCAGATCTTCCCATAACCTCAATAAGATTACATCTTTCGTGGCTGGTAGCGGTATCTCTGATTTTATCGATAGCGTCCATAGCAGTGTTCATGGCAGTGTCATAACCGAGTGTATAGTCGCTGCACCCGATATCATTATCAATTGTTGCGGGGATACCGATTACAGGCACTCCTGCATTAGAAAGGTCACGTGCACCTCGGAAAGAGCCATCACCACCAATAACAACAAGTGCATCCATGCCATAAAGAGATGCCATATCGGCTGCTCTTTTCACTCCTTCAGGTGTTGTAAATTCCTTACAACGTGCAGTCTGCAAAACAGTACCGCCTCTCTGGATAATATCAGACACGTCACGTGCGGTCATTTTATTGATTTCGCCATTCAAAAGTCCTCTGTAACCTCTCTGGATACCAAGAACTTTCATGTCATAACTCAACGCACATCTTGTAACGGCACGGATTGCAGCGTTCATACCCGGTGCATCACCACCGCTTGTAAGAATACCAATTGTTTTTGTTTTACTCATTTTTATGTCCTCCGTATATAATGTTTAAAAATCTGCATCTATAATAAGTGAAAGGGCCTGCTGTACCTCAGATTCCGGCACAAGCAGTTCGCAGCAATCGCAAGACGTATTGTCTTCACCGCTTATTGAACGCATCTTAACAATGATACTGTTCTTTTCCAGTAATTGCTGCACACTCAAAGCAATTTCAGCACTTTGAGCCATGTATACAACTGTCCACATATAAATCTCCATTTCTTTTATGTCTTTGCACATCAAACAGGGCTAAACAAAGCCCCATACTATATTATCCTAATATATGACAAAAATCAATAGTAATTTTCAATAATTATTACATTATATATGCAAAATTTTATTACTTTACGGCAACAGACGAATCTCCAAAGGCACATATAAGTTCACTTATAAGTTGATTTGTAAGTTCAACACCCTTTGAATCATCGGATTTTATCATATCACCCGTGTCGGAAAAATATATACACAGGGGTGTAGCACCTTTGTGTTTGGTTGTAATATCCAAAACAGCGTCAAGGTACTCTCTATCTTTTACTTTAACAAAAAGTTTTTCCGGTTTTGGAATTTTGAGTTCTGTTAAAGAGTACGCCTCTTTAAGAATCAAAACAGTTTTTCCGTCATCTTCCCTGGTTACTGTTGCATCAATACAAACCGCGCTTCCTTCTGCAAGCACATCGTTAAGACGAATAAGCGTATTTGAAAAAACAAGAACATCTGCAGAAGCATATAAATCCTCTAAAACCAGAGTTGACATCACAGAACCTTTTTTCGTTCTGCGGTCTTGACGAGATGCTATCATTCCGCACAAGCGCACAGTCTGGTCTTCGTTATTTTCACTCTCTACCACTTCGTATATACCTGTTTTTTGCAAAATTTTCATAACAAGCCTGAATCTGTCAAGCGGATGACCACTTAAATAAAGACCGGTTGCTTCTTTTTCATAATTCAAACGTGTGGACGGCACAAAGTCGTGTTCGTCTTCAAAGTTCAGCCCGGACGAAGCATCTGCCGTAGCAATTTCATCAAACCACGACATCTGTCCGATAGATTCGCCTTTCGCTTTTTGTGCATAGTATTCTGTCAGTTTTTCACAGTTCAGGCACAAAACGCGGCGGTTTGAATACAGGTTGTCAAACGCACCGCTTTTGATTAAAGAATCAACATTTCTTTTGTTTATATCGTGATACGCCATTCTCTGCAGAAAATTTTCAAACGTTAAAAATGCACCCGATTTTCTGCGTTCAGAAACTATCTTTTCTGCCAACGTTATTCCTACGCCTTTAACAGAGGAAAGAGGAAAACGGATATTGTTATCCTCAACAGAGAAATCAGCCATACTTCTGTTTATATCAGGCGGAAGTATCGCTACACTGTATTTTGAAAAATCAGAGATATATCTCGGCAATTTACTTCCGGTGCCATCCATCAGGTTTTTAAGCAAAGCCGCCAGAAACTGCGCAGGATAATGACACTTTAAATATGCCGTTCTGTATGCAATATAAGAATATGCAGCAGCATGCGATTTGTTGAATGCATAGTTTGCAAAAGCCATAAGTTCATCAAATATCTCTTCTGCTGTTTTGATGTCTATTCCCTTATTTGCGCAACCGGTTACAAAAACACTTCGCTCTTTTTCCATAACATCGTGTTTCTTTTTAGCCATAGCACGTCTGACAAGATCAGCACGGCCTGAAGAATATCCAGCCAGAGATGAAACAATCCTCATAACCTGCTCCTGATAAACTATCATCCCGCTGGTTTCTTCCAGAATAGGTTTTAAAAGTTCATGCTTATATCGTATTTTTGACGGATCCTCACGCACAGAAATATACATCGGTATCTGATCCATAGGACCCGGACGATACATAGATATTGCCATAATAATATCTTCAAATTTATCAGGTTTCATCCGACGCAGAAAACTCTGCATACCACGGCTTTCAAGTTGAAATACACCGTCTGTTTCACCTCGCGATATAAGTTCGTATGTTTCCTTATCATCAAGCGGCACACTTTCTATATCTATCTTTTCACCGGTAGTGTTTTCTATAAGTTCAACTGCATCGTGTATAATGGTAAGGTTTCGAAGTCCAAGAAAATCGACTTTTAAAAGTCCCAGTTTTTCAAGTATATTCATTGGGTACTGAGTTAAAAGTCCTTTATCCCCCGTCTGTACCGGAATATAATTAAAAAGATTTTTATCAGAAATAACAACACCGCTTGCATGAGTAGACACATTTCGGGGAAACCCCTCAAGGGACACAGCAGTATCTATAAGTTTTCTTATCGTGTCTGAACTTTTATACATATCGTATAATTGAGGCGACTTTTCAAGTGCTGTTTTAATAGTCATATTTATAGCCCGCGGAACAAGTTTTGAAGTTTTGTCAACCTCAGGAAGCGGAACATCCATAACTCTGCCGACATCACGTATTGCGGCACGTGCGGCAAGTGTGCCGAATGTACCTATATTTGCCACATTAAGCATCCCGTATTTTTCACGTACATAGTCTATAACCTCGTCACGACGCAGATAGCAGAAATCTATATCAATATCAGGCATCGTGATACGTTCCGGGTTTAAAAATCTTTCAAATATCAATCCAAATTTTATGGGATCAACCTGTGTGATGTTAAGAGTATACGAAACAAGACTTCCCGCAGCACTTCCTCTGCCGGGTCCGACTATAATCCCGTTATCCCTTGCATAACGCACAAAATCCCAGACTATAAGGAAATAATCTGTATACCCCATATTATCTATTGTTTCAAGTTCATATTTAAGACGGTTTATAATTTCGTCATTAAGTTCGCCATATTTTTTTCTTGCTCCATCTATGCAAAGGCGTTTAAGATATTCTTTATTATCCATATCAACGTGGCTTTTAAATTCAGGCAAAAACATTTTGTCAAAATCAAGTTCCAGATTACACATATCAGAAACTTTTTGAGTATTTTCAACCGCTTCCGGATACTGCAAAAACAAAGACGACATTTCTTCCGCTGTTTTGAGATAAAACTCATCTGCAGTAAATTTAAGTCTGTCGGTGTCATAAATCTTTTTACCGGTCTGTATGCATGTTAAAACATCCTGCTGGAATGCATCGCTTTTATCAACATAGTGCACGTCGTTGGTGCAAACCATGGGTATATCAAGTTTACGTGAAAGTTCGGCAAGCATTGGCAGAACATTGCGTTCATCATCAAGACCGTGGTTCTGTATTTCTATATAAAAATTGCCCTCGCCGTAGATTGACTGAAGTTTTTTTGCAATACTTTCCGCTTTGGCTGTTTCACCCTTTAAAAGCGCAGAGGGAATTTCTCCTCTTAAACACGCAGAAAGAGCCACTATGCCTTCGCTGTATTTTTGCAAAAGTTCATAATCTACACGGGGCTTGTAATAATATCCATCTATAAATCCAAGCGACGACAACGCCATAATGTTTCTGTAACCCTGCTCGTTCTTGGCAAGCAGAACAAGATGATAGTATTTGTCGTCATTATCTTTATCAAATCTTGATTTGGGGGCAGTATACACTTCACAGCCGATTATTGGCTTAATCCCATGCTTTTTTGCTGCAAGATAAAAATCTATCACGCCATACATTGTACCGTGATCAGTTATTGCAAGTGACTCAAAGCCGCACTCCGCCGTGCGTGCAACAAGTTTTTCTATACCTGCCGCACCGTCCAGCAAACTGTATTCAGTATGAACGTGCAAATGAGTAAAGCCCGTCACTTTGCAACACCTCTAATCTTCGTACATCTCGGCAATTTCCACAATCTTGCGCAACCTGTGGTTTACACCAGACTTACCTATGGCAGGTACAAGCATCTGTCCTATTTCCGTAAGGCTCATCTCACTGTTTTCCATACGCAGTTCGGCAACCTGACGGAGTTGCTCAGGCAATTTTGAAAACACATCTCTGCGCATAAGTTTTTCAATAGCCGCTATCTGCTTTGACGCGGCAGAAATTGTTTTATCAAGATTCGCCATATCACAGTTCATACGGCGGTTAGCATCATTTCTAAGTTCTTTGTATATACGAGTATTCTGGTACTCCATAACCGCACTAGACGCACCCATAAGCGCAAGTACATCACCGATTTCCTCACTGTTTTTAAAATACATTACATAATTTGATTTACGCACTACCGTTTTGGAATTAAGCCCAAAATCAGCAAGTAAATGCCCGAATTGAGTATGGAGTCTGTATCGGTGAGTAACAAACTCAAGATGGTAATTCTTTTCAGGGTTTATCATCGCCCCTGCTGCAATAAAAGCACCGCGTATAAATGATTTTTTACAGCATTTTTTATCCATAAGTTCAAGATTTAGGGTAATACCGAGAATTTTATCTATATTGGAATCGTTTGGTATCAAATCCAATGTTTTAAGTATTTTAAGTATGTCCCCATCGCCTTTTACGCATACATTATAACTACTGCTTTTATTTTTGCTGATAAGGATTTTGGCGGTTATATCAAAAACAAATTTTATAAGGTCGTATACCCTTTTTGCCACTTTTGCATTTTCTGTGATTACCGAAAAAACATATCCGTTTTCACTTTTTTTCAATCTGCCCGAAAATGCCACTACTGCAGAAAGTTCTGCACAGGCACAGCACATATCATCAATGGGCAACATAGAAAGTTCGGATTTTAAATCAGATGAAAATGACACAGTATACACCTCCTTGATGCAACCCAGTAAGATGTTATTTTATATATCTCACCTCGGGTTCAAGTTTTACTTTGAATTTATCATAAACTTCATTTTGTACATATTCAATAAGTGCAAGGACATCAGCACATGTTGCCGTTCCGTCACTCACTATAAATCCGCTATGCTTTTCAGATACAGATGCTCCGCCGATTTTATATCCTTTTAAACCGGCATCCTGAATAAGTTTTCCGGCAAAGTGTCCTTCAGGTCTTTTAAACGTTGAACCGGCACTCGGAAGTTCTAGCGGTTGTTTGGTACGCCTTTGTGAATTAAGTTCGGACATACGTGCACTTATAGCATCTCTATCCCCTTTTTTTAAAACAAGCGTAGACTCCAATATTATATCGTCTTTTCCAAAAATACTTTTTCTGTAACCGAACCCATGCTCTGCTCCTGATACGGTCAGCACATCGCCATCGCCATTCATATACGTTGTTTCAACGACAACGTCTTTCATTTCGCCGTCATACGCACCGGCATTCATTACAACTGCTCCGCCAAGAGTTCCGGGAATTCCGGATGCAAATTCAAAACCAGTAAGTGAATTATTCAACGCAACATTTGCTATGCGTGAAAGGAGTGCTCCGCATCTTGCAATTATCGTATCACCCGAAACAACAACTTCAGAAAAATTTTTGGCAAGTTTTATAACTACCCCACGTATACCGTCATCATCAACCAAAAGATTAGAACCGTTGCCGATAACCGTATATCTTATGCCGTTTTCTTTCAGCATCATAACAGTGTCTTTAATCTGTTTTATATTTTCCGGAAGCACCATAAAATCAGCATTACCGCCAATTTTAAATGAGGTATGCTTATCCATAGGTTCATCACACAGTATTAAATTTTTATCAACAACACCCGAAAGCAATGAAAATACATCGTTATTCAAAGCCATACCTCCGTTTTTTATTATTTATTAAGCCCTAAAAGCGCAGCGCCGACAATACCAGCGTCATTGCCGAGTTTTGCGATACGTACATCACCTATCTGTACACCGTCCTGACTTCCGTATGCATATTCTTTTACATATTTACGAAGCGGCACGATAAGGTTATCGCCTTGTCTGCTTACACCTCCGCCAATAACTACAACTTCAGGCTGGAAAATGTTGATTACATTGACAACTCCCTCTGCAATATATCTAATATAGTTATCCACAACAGTTTTTGCCGCAGCATCTCCCTGTTCAGCAGCGTCAAACGCAGTTTTGCCGTTTGCCTTACCGCCGTTTTCAGCAATCAGTTTTGAAAGCACGGAATCAGGGTTGGATTTTGCCGCACGTTCTGTATCACGTATAAGCGCAGTTGCAGATGCGTATGCCTCCCAGCATCCGTTACGTCCACAAGTACAAGGTTCACCGTTCATAGCTAAAAGTGTATGGCCAAGTTCACCTGCAGCACCGTTGAATCCGGAATAAATTCTTTTGTTTATTACCACACCGCTGCCGACACCTGTACCTAAAGTGATGGCAACAAAGTTTTCCACTTCTTCGTCAAGAGCAAAAAATTCGCCAAGCGCCGCGCAGTTTGCATCATTTCCGACATACACCGGCAAACCTGTACGTTCAGATATATCAGGTCCTAAAGGCATATACGGAACATCAAGATTGTTTGAATAAGTAACTATACCTTTTTTGTCATCAACAGAACCGGGACAGCCTATACCTATAGACTCAATTTCGCTCAATTTAATTCCACCTGCAGATGCAACCTTTTCCGCAATTCCTATTATGCCGTTAAGCATATTTTCATAAGTGCCTTTAGGTGTGGGGATACTGTCTTTTACAACAATATTATACTTTTCGTCCACAAGTCCTGCTTTTATTCCCGTTCCGCCTATATCTATACCAATATACATTGTATTCTCTCCTTATTGCATTATATGAATTTTTTCCCGTTTACACGGTTGTTTAAATATTTTTCAAGTTTTCCCCAGTTTGAATTCACAATCAGTTCTTCAGGAAATCCGATTTCCTCAAGCATTTTAACAGCCCTTTCAAACTTGCCGATATGATAACAAAAATGTGCATCTGAATCAACAGATATACGAACACCTTTTTTTGCACATTCAAGCGCAATCTCACGGCAAATAGTTACATTGTCCGGACGTATATTGAACGTGTTTTCGTTTATTTCTATAACTTTATCAAACTCTTTAGCAGCATCAATAACTGCGGGTATGTCAAAATCAAAAACAGGTGAGCCGCTATGTGCAATCATATCAATCTGCGGATTTGCAAGATGATTTATGTAGCATTGAGTACGTTCTGCCTTTGTACCTATATCTTCACACGCCGGCTTATGGAAACTTACTATCACCCAATCAAGCTCCTCCATATAGTGGTTATCCAGATCAAGCGTACCATCAACACTTTTAATGTCAACTTCTGCACCTCGCAGAATTTTAACGCCCTCTATCTCTCTCGGTAAAACGTCCAGATTTATAAAATGCCATCTGTGTGCGCCATCGGGCATACCGGGTGCATGGTCAGTTATAGCAATAGCCTCTATCCCCGTTTTACCGGCATAAACAGCATTTTCCAAAACAGTAGAATACGCATGCGTATTTGCAACTGTATGCGTGTGTAAATCAGTTAAAATCTTCAATGTGGAATTCCCTCTCAATCAGCCTGTCCTTTTTCAAGTTGTTCCTGCATTTCGCTCATCAGTCTGTTGTTAAGCGCCTCTGCAGCATTATATCCCATACGATGCTGACGGTTATTCATTGCCGCAACTTCAACAATAACCGCAAGGTTTCTGCCCGGTTTTACCGGTATGGTAAGCGCCGGAACAGACAAATCCAGAATAGTTTCATATTCTGTAGCCATTCCCAGTCTGTCATATACTTTACCCGATACCCACGGTTCAAGTTTTATAACAAGGTCTATCTTTTCGCTATCCTTAACAGAACCCATACCGAAAATGTGTTTTACGTCTATTATACCTATACCGCGAAGTTCTATAAAATGGCGTATAATTTCAGGTGAAGAACCTACAAGCGATTTATCAGAAACCCTTTTGATTTCAACAGCGTCATCTGCAACAAGACGGTGACCGCGCTTAACAAGTTCAATAGCAGCTTCGCTTTTTCCTACACCGCTATCACCCAGAAGAAGTACTCCCTCACCGTAAACTTCAACCAATACTCCGTGCATGGTAACCTCAGGAGCAAGTTGAATATTAAGATACGCAATAAGAGCACTCATAAATCTTGATGTTGCAACCTCTGTCAAAAACAACGGCACATTGTATTTTGCAGCAAGTTCAACCATCTCCTGCGGAGCCTGCATACCTCTGGTTACTATTATACACGGAATATCCGTTTTAAAAAGTTGTTCCAGAGATTTTGTACGCTCTTCACTTGTCATTTTAGACAAATACGATATTTCCACCCTGCCCACTATCTGTATACGGGTGGCATCAAAATAATCAAAATAACCTGCTATCTGCAAACTTGGTCTGTTTACCTCGTTATTGACAACTTTTCTTTCCGTAACATCAAACTCTTCATTTATCCATTTAAGATTAAATTCCTTTATAAGTGCGTATAACGTTACACCTTTTCCGTTGCTCACTTAAAACACCGCCTTTTAACAGTAATACATTATTATTATAAACTATTTTTCAATAAAAAGAAATAGTTTTTTAAAAAATCATAGTAAAAAATATTTTTGTCCTACAAAAAAGTTCGAATCTAAGGGAGTTAATGTTAAAAATAGTTGCATTTTTGTGTTAAAATTGGTTGCTAAGTGTTGACTTTCGTGATGACAACCGCTATAATTATATCATAAATGAAGAGTTTTTTGTTCAAGGAGGGGAAAATATGAAAGCAATTGTTAACGGAAAAATCATTTTAAAGGACAGAATCACTGAAAATCGCGTACTTTTGTTTACAGACGTAATTGAAGGTATTGTTAATACAGACAGCATTCCCGACGGTTGTGAAATAATTGACGCCAAAGGCGGTTACGTTTCACCGGGACTTATTGATTTGCATATTCATGGATATCTTGGAAAAGACGTTTGTGACGGCGAAGAGGAAAGTATAAGAACCATTTCCAAAGGCTTGCTCGCAAACGGTGTAACAGCATATCAGCCCACTACAATGACTGAAGATATGAAAGTTATCAGAAAGGCTCTGGAAGTATGCCGTTCTCTCAAAGAAGAAAGTAAAGACTGGGACGGAAGTATTATTCTCGGTTGCCACGCTGAAGGTCCGTTTATAAGTGAATCTAAAAAGGGCGCACAGGACCCTAAATACATATTAAAACCCGATGCCGCCTTTGTTAAAGAATACGCAGACATCATTAACCTGATAACACTTGCACCGGAAACTGATACAGAGGATTTTGCGGCTATAAGAGAAATCACCAAAGATACAAATGTCGTTATTTCTATGGGTCACACCTCTGCTGATTACGAAACTGCTATGGCAAGTACAGAAGTAGGCGTGTCACACGTTACTCATCTTTTCAACGCTATGACACCTCTGGCTCACCGTGCTCCCGGTGTTGTTACAGCAGCATTTAATTCTGATGTAAGTTGTGAAGTTATTGTTGATACTTTCCACGTATCACCAGTATTTTATGACTTATTATGGAAAATCAAAGGCAGAAAACTTTGCTTCATTACAGACTGTCTGCCAGCAGGCGGATTGCCCGAAGGCGAATATACTCTCGGCGGTCAGAAAATTATATATCGCGGCATAGTATGCCGTCTTGAAGACGGAACTGTTGCAGGAAGCGTACTCCATCTTAACAAGGGCGTATGGAACGTATACACCAACTCAACAATTCCGCTTTGGGAATGTGTAAACGGCGCTTCTTTAAACCCCGCAACAACACTTGGTATAGAAAAGAGCAAAGGCTCTATCGAAGTAGGCAAAGATGCCGACATCATCATTACAGATAATGAATTCAATGTAGAAAAAACTATTATAGGAGGAAAGATTAAATATGAATCTTAAAGTCAATGCAAAACTGGACCCACAGTTCCAGCCACTTTCACTCATCTGCCGCTATATGCGTGAGGAAACAAAAAATAACGGCCAGGACATCGTTATCGGTATAGAAAGAAACAAAGGTTATACAAGCACATACAAAACACGTATCTTTGCTGACGGCACAGGTCACGATGAAGAAAACTTCAAATTCATCGAAAGAATGGTTAAATCTTTACTCTGGGTTGCCGGCGGTTACAAAGTAATTATCGCAGGAAGCGAAGTTGTTGGTAACAAAATCAAAGATGCATACACATACGGCGGTCTTCGTGATTTTGACGTCAACTTTATGGAACGTGTTTATGAACAGAAGTTTGAAGTTATTGTTTGCTCACTTGCTGACGCTCCAAAAGACAAATCTGCTGCAGCACCTATTGGCAGACATCTTGACGGTTGCCGTATCGGGTTTGATGCGGGCGGTTCTGACCGTAAAGTAAGTGCTGTTGTAAACGGCGAGAGTGTATACTCTGAAGAAGTGGTATGGTTTCCTAAAATCAACTCTGACCCCGACTATCACTATCAGGGTATTTTAGAGGCTATGAAAACTGCCGCTTCACACATGCCACGTGTTGACGCTATAGGCGTTTCAAGTGCCGGTGTTTATGTTGACAACAGAATTATGGTTGCTTCACTTTTCTTAAAGGTAAGTGATGAAGAATTTGATAAAAAAGTTAAAAATATGTATCTTGACGTTGCAAAAGAAATTGGTGCTGATATCCCGATTGAAGTTGCGAACGACGGTGACGTTACTGCTCTTGCAGGTGCTATGGACTTAAACGACAATGCTGTATTGGGCGTTGCAATGGGCACATCCGAAGCAGGCGGCTACGTTGATCCCGACGGAAACATCACAGGATGGCTGAACGAACTTGCATTTGTCCCCGTTGATTTCTGCGAAGATGCGATGGTAGACGAATGGACAGGCGACTATGGTTGCGGTGTTAAATACTTCTCTCAGGACGGCGTTATCAAACTTGCTCCGTACGCCGGTATTGAACTCGACGAAAACTTATCTCCTGCTGAAAAACTCAAAGTTGTTCAGGGGCTTATGGAAAAAGGCGACGAGCGTGCCGCTGCAATCTATGACACAATCGGTGCATACTTCGGTTATGCAATTGCATTCTATACTGAATTCTATGACATCAAACACGTACTTATCATGGGTCGTGTAACATCAGGAGAAGGCGGAGTTATTCTCTTAAATCGCGCTCAGGAAGTTCTTGATAAAGAATTCCCCGAACTCGCTGAAAAAATCCAACTTCATATTCCTGACGAAAGTTCACGAAGAGTCGGTCAGTCTGTTGCTGCTGCAAGTCTTCCGAAACTCAACTGATAATTTTAATTTTAAAAGAGGCAATTTTGAAAATTGCCTCTTTTTTGCGGTTGACATAACTTCATAAATAATATATAATATTCAGTGGCAATATATATGCACAATATTTTTTACCGGGAGGATATATAAATGTTAGTTTCTGCAAAAGAAATGCTTACAAAAGCAAGAGCCGGCGGCTACGCTGTTGGTCAGTTCAACATCAACAATTTAGAATGGGCAAAAGCAGTTTTGCTTACAGCCGAAGAATGTAAATCACCTGTTATTTTAGGTGTGTCTGAAGGCGCAGGCAAATATATGTGCGGTTACACCACTGTTGTTGGTATGGTTAACGGAATGATGAAAGAACTCGGTATCACAGTTCCTGTTGCACTCCATCTTGACCACGGCAGTTATGAAGGGGCTTACAAAGTAATCGAAGCAGGTTTCTCTTCTGTTATGTTTGACGGCTCTCACTATGCTATAGATGAAAATATTGAAAAAACAAAAGAAATCATTGCTGCAGCACGTGCTAAAGGTATGAGTATCGAGGCTGAAGTAGGTGCTATCGGCGGAGAAGAAGACGGCGTTGTAGGAAACGGCGAAGTTGCAGATCCGGCTGAATGTAAAATGATTGCTGATCTCGGCGTTGATATGCTTGCAGCCGGTATTGGTAATATCCACGGCAAATATCCGGAAAACTGGGCAGGTCTTAACTTTGATGTTCTTGCAAAAGTTCAGGAAGTTACAAACGGTATGCCATTAGTTCTGCACGGCGGCACAGGTATTCCTGAAGATATGATTAAAAAAGCAATCTCTTTAGGTGTTTCAAAAATCAATGTAAACACAGAATGTCAGTTGTCATTTGCAGCAGCAGTAAGAGAATACATCGAAGCAGGCAAAGATCAGCAGGGCAAAGGCTTTGACCCAAGAAAACTTCTTGCTCCCGGATTTGAAGCCATTAAAGCAACGGTCAAAGAAAAAATGGAACTTTTCGGTTCTGTTAACAAAGCATAATGAATCTTTTATAAAAGCAAAAATCCCGTAATACTAGCGTATTTCGGGGTTTTTTTGCGAAGCATAAACGGAAAATCAGGCTTCAAAACCATTACTTCCTTGTCAACCTCGACCTAACGAATGGGATTTTTTATTGCTATTTATCTTCTTTTAAAAATTCGAGGTACTTTTTATATGCCTCTTCAGTTTTGTTTTTACGTGGAACATAATAATGTTTGCCAACCAATGCATCAGGAAGATACTGCTGCTCCACATACGAGTTTTTGTATGCATGCGGATATTTGTATTCTTTTCCTCTGCCAAGTTTACCCGCACCGGAATAATGTGCATCTTTAAGATGCAACGGTATACTTCCGCCTTTTCCTGATTTTATATCCGCTATTGCATCATCAATAGCGCATATCCCTGCGTTTGATTTTGGCAGGCACGCAAGCATTATGGCAGCATCGGCAAGCGGTATACGTGCTTCGGGAAGTCCCAGTTGCAAAGCACAGTCAACACATGATTTTGTAACGGTTATCGCATTCGGATACGCAAGTCCTATATCCTCTGCCGCTATAACCATAAGTCTTCTGCACGCAGATATAAGGTCGCCGCCTTCAAGTAAGCGTGCAAGATAGTGAACCGCCGCATCGGGATCACTTCCGCGTATTGACTTTTGAAATGCACTCATAACATCATAGTGACTGTCACCGTCTTTATCAAACATAAACGCAGATTTCTGCGTGGCCGCACAGGCGGTTTCTATATCAATATTAAGTTCGTCGCTATCTCTGTAAAGACGCATCTTAACACACATTTCAACTGCGTTTAAAGATTTGCGCACATCGCCGCCCGACGTATGTGCGATATGGATAATAGCCTCATCTGAAAAATTTATTACTTTATCGGGATAATCACTTTTAATGCACTCTACACCACGGCGTACAGCATTTAAAACATCATCTGCTTCAATAGGTAAAAACTCCACCACTGTACTTCGTGAAAGTATAGCATTATACACATAAAAATACGGATTTTCCGTAGTGCTTGCAATAAGCGTTATACTGCCGTTTTCTATATACTCCAAAAGCGACTGCTGCTGCTTTTTATTAAAATTCTGTATCTCATCAAGATACAGAAGAACACCGCCTCCGGCATGCAGAGTGTCAAGTTCTGCTACAATATCTTTAATATCTTTTGTGGACGCATTAGTAGCATTGAGTTTATAAAAAACTTTTCCGCTTGCCTCAGCACAAATATTGGCAACAGTTGTTTTTCCCGTTCCTGACGGTCCGAAAAATATCATATTCGGAATATCACCGCCGCAAACCAGATTTGTAAGCAGTTTGTCCTCACCTATTATATGGCTCTGCCCCACTACATCTTCCAGTGTTTTGGGACGTATTCTGTCAGCAAGGGGAGATGTCATATAAATCACCTCTTAAAAAATCAAAACCAAGCCACGATATATGCGGCTTGGTTTAATATTTTATATATAAATTATCTGTAAAGCGGATACTTGTCGCAAAGAGCCGCTACTCTTTCACGCACGTTATCCTGATTCTTCTCAAAATCACTCAATGTAAGGCCGATAAGGTCAGCAATCTCTGCCATATCTTCTTCTTTCATACCTCTTGATGTAACAGCAGGTGTACCGATTCTCAAACCGCTTGTGATAAATGGTGATGTTGTTTCAAACGGAATAGTATTTTTGTTTGCAGTAATTCCAACTTCGTCAAGCATTTTTTCTGCATCTTTACCTGTGATGTCCATATTTCTCAAATCAATCAGCATCAGGTGGTTATCTGTGCCATCAGAAACAAGTTTGAAACCTTTTTCTTTAAGTGCTTCCGAAAGTGCTGCAGCATTTTTAACAATCTGTGTCTGGTATGCTTTGAATTCGTCTGTAAGAGCCTCACCGAAGCATACTGCTTTAGCAGCAATAATGTGCATCAATGGTCCACCCTGAATACCCGGGAACACTGCCTTGTTTATCATTTTTGCGTGTTCTTCTTTACAGAGAATCATACCGCCTCTTGGACCGCGCAATGTTTTGTGAGTTGTACTTGTAACGAAATCTGCATAAGGCACGGGGTTGGGATGAAGCCCTGCAGCAACAAGACCTGCAATATGTGCAATATCTACCATAAGATATGCACCAACTTCTTTAGCAATTGCAGAGAATTTTTCAAAATCAAGTGTACGTGAATATGCACTTGCGCCTGCAACAATGAGTTTGGGTTTACACTCAAGAGCAATTCTGCGTACTTCATCATAATCAAGCATTTCGGTTTTTTCGTCAACACCGTAAGGTACGATATTGAAATATTTACCTGACATATTAACAGGGCTGCCGTGGCTCAGATGTCCGCCATGAGAAAGATTCATACCCATAACGGTATCACCGGGTTCAAGGCATGCAAAGAATACTGCCATATTAGCCTGTGCACCTGAATGGGGCTGAACATTTGCGTGTTCTGCTCCAAAAATCTTTTTAGCACGTTCAATGGCGAGATTTTCAACAACGTCAACACATTCACATCCGCCATAATAACGTTTTCCGGGATAGCCCTCGGCATATTTATTTGTAAGAGGTGTTCCCATCGCCTCTATAACAGCATTACTTACAAAGTTTTCACTTGCTATAAGTTCAATTTTACTGCGCTGACGATTTACTTCCGCCTCAATAGCATCAGCAATCTGAGCATCAACTTTTCTGATTTCTTCTGTACTATACATAAATACAATTCCTTTCTTAAAGACATAGTATATCTTTATTATACATTCATCTTACAAATTTTTCAAGAGTAATTTTAATATATTACATAATTATATATTTATTGACATTATAATATCAAGAATATATAATTATACTATATATTACCTACATTATCGGAGAAGTATCATGAAACGCATTTCTCTATATGTGCTTATACCCTGTTTGCTGATGATTTTATTTTTTAAAACAGAGTATTTTGATGCATATATTCTGACAATTGCTATATTTTCAATTATAAATTTTATCAGAAGAAAACATACAACAAAATTTATCCTCATCCTGTTTTTCACCGTGTTTTCATTTTTCAATTGTACATCAACATATTCTTTGTGCAACAAAAGTTTTTATCCTATAATTGATAAACCCGCAACTGTTGTATGCGCAGTTGACGAAACTCCTGTATATGACGAAGACCGCATATTGTTTACTGCAAATTTGATATCTGCAGTATCAATGGGCGAAACTATTGAGTTAAACGGTAAAATACGCGTTTTTGTAAACGGAACTGACGCAGATATCGATTACGGCGATAAAATTGAATTCAAAACTTCTGTTACACTGCCTGACGAAAACGAAAATGACGGCAGTTTCAACTACAGAGAGTATCTGCGTTCACAAAACATTCACATTGTATGCGAAGCATCCGACTTTGCAATTTCAAATCACGGAACTTACGAAAACATAAATCCTTTAATACATAAAATATTTGTATTAAGAGATGCTATGCTTCAAAAGTGTGACAGATATTTAAACGGTGATATATCATCATTTTTAAAAGCAATTCTGCTGGGGTATAAAGCAGATATGCCGGAGGATATAGCAACATCCGTAAAACGGGCAGGAATATCGCACATAGTGTCTGTATCAGGTATGCATCTTTCAGTAATGCTTATCATAATAAATTTTCTCTTACAAAAACTCAAATTCAAAGGATGCGTATTTATAATCCCTGTTTTCAACATTATTTCAGCCGTATTCATAACCGCCATCACCGGATTTTCACCGTCTGTAAAACGCGCGGCTATAATGCTTATAATATCCAATTCAGCAGCTTTAGTGTACAGGGAAAACGACTCTGTTCAATCTCTTGCATTTGCGATGCTGATTTTACTGATGGCAAATCCTTTTTCATTGTTTGATGTAAGGCTTGTACTTTCAGCAGTATCTACACTTGGAATAATACTTTTGTATGATAAAGTCGATAAAATTTTATCACGTTTTATAAAACCGTCATTCATCCGTACTACTCTTTCAATGTCAGTTTCAGCACAGATTGCCGCAAGTGCATTATGCGTATATTATTTTAGCACAATCTCTACTCTCGGTATTGTAACAAACCTCATAGTAGTACCTATGATGCCATACCTTATGGGTAATTCAATTGCATTTATGATATTTCCTTTTGATGTGATTGCGAAATTCTTATCAAACGGAATATGGTTGATGATAAAGTTTATTCTTATTATATCCGAATATATTTCAGCCTTCCCTTTTGCTATACTGGAAACAAGCATCATACAATTTATGTCATCTGTACTGCTTACTATTTTTGCAGTATATATGATTAAAAAGACAATTAAATGCAGATGCTTTTACAAAAATGCAATCAGGTTCTCAATAGCATGTATCGCAGTGATTCTCATATTCTTCCCGCCAAAATCAAACAACGTTAAACTGACAGTTATAAATGTCGGCCAGGGAGATTGCACTCTTATGGAATTCCCTGACGGAAAAACAATGCTTATTGACGGCGGTGGCATGGCAAAAAGTGATTATGACACTGCCGAGAAAATCATAAAACCTTTCCTAATAAGAAACGGAACGAACAAAATAGATTATGCTGTAATCACTCATTTTCACGAAGACCACGCAAACGGGATAATCAATCTGGCGGATGACTTTAATATAGGTTGCATTATTACACCCAACTATTTTAAAGCGGGAACTGAAAATGTACTGAAATCTGTTTTTGATGTGTGTTGCGATTCAAACATCCCATTGTATATGATTGACAAAGACGATGATTTCAACATAGGCGACATCGCTTCGTTTGAAGTGTTGAGTCCCGACAACAAATACATATATGACGAAAACAACGCATCCCTTGTTTTTAAAATTACCGTTTACGGAAAATCCATACTTTTCACCGGTGATATAGAAAGTTATACTCAACAGATTTTGCTTCAGAACGACAACATATCGTGCGATATTTTAAAAACACCTCATCACGGAAGTTATTCTCCGTCTTTTGAGAAATTTTTAAATTCAGCATCTCCCGAATACGCATATATCTGCGTGGGCGAAAATAATAATTACGGACATCCTGACGATAAGATCTTACACTTATATGCCGATAAAAACGTTACTGTTCTTCGTACTGATTTAGACAAAACTTTAAAGTTTACCATAAACAAAAACGGAAAAATCAAAATACATTGATAAAGGAGGCAAACAACTTTGCCTGATATAAAACAACAGATAAAAGATAAATCAGTTAAAGGTATATACCTGCTCTATGGCGAAGAGGATTTTATGAAAGACTTCTACGCAGACAAGATAACAGAACTCTGCACGCAGGAAGGACCGAAAGAGTTTAACTGTATGAAACTTAACACAGAAAAACCTGACAATGATGCAATTACAGAGTTTGTGGTGTCTATGCCTTTTATGTCGGACACAAAAATTCTCGTTCTCAAAAACAGCGGAATATTTTCAAAATCAAATGACGCAACAAAGAAATTCTGGACTGATATTTTTGATACTCTTCCCGATTATATGGTTATAGTTTTTTGCGAAACAAATGTAGATAAACGCAGTGCTCTTTTTAAAGCAGTTTCCAAGAATCACACAGCAGAGGAGTTTGGATTGGCTAAAGAAAGCGACCTTATAAACTGGTTCGCAAGAATACTTTTGCAAAGCGGAAAATCCATGACAAAAGAAGATATCTGCTTTATTATAGAAAACGTGGGCAGAAATATGTATCTGCTTAAAAACGAGGCAGACAAACTTATTGCTTTTACATCAGGCAAAGAAGAACTTATATCAAGAGAAGATATTGAGGCCTGTATCTGCAAAAGTTTAGAAGGTAAAGTATTCGACCTTATAGACAACATAACAGCAGGCAGAAAAAGCAAAGTTATTGAAGGCATTCGTGACCTTAAAACTCTACGTGAACAACCTGTTATGATAATTGCTCTTATTTTCAGACAATTTTCAATTTTACGTAAAACTAAAGTGTTTGAAAATGAGCCTACATCGGTAATTGCACAGAAAACAAAAGTGCCTGATTTCGTTGTAAGAAAAAATCTTTCTCAACTGAAACGCTTCACACTTGATGAACTCGAAAACGCCATATATATGTGTAATGAGGCAGACGAGAATATAAAGACCGGATTATGCGAACCGTGGCTGGCATTGGAAAAACTTGCCGTATCACTAATGAATAATTAAGGACTGATAAAAATAGACATTATTTATCCCCAAATGGCTGTGTGTCCGTTTTGCAGACAATACATTGAAACAGATGCACCAATATACAGACAAATAATTTCCAACCATGACAAAGATGCACTGAAAAGTATGCTTGCCGGTAAAGTCAACCGCATTAAATGTCATGAATGCGGAGAAGAGTTTTATTATGAGCACAAATTCCAGATAATAAATGCTTTCAAAAATTATTCAATTATCTCTGTTCCCAATGGTTTTGAACCTGTAGAAGAAATTAAAACTGCTCTCTTTAACATACTTAACAAAAACGACTTCAGATTAAGATATGTAAATGAATTTATATATGCATCCGAAAAAACAAGAATTTTTGAATATGACCTTGACGACCGTGTACTTGAAATTATAAAATATAAATATGTTGCATCGCCAAAAGGCTTGGGCACAAACGCAAAGATAATTCTTTCCAACACAACCGCCAACGCACTTGAATTTGCCGTGTGTGATGAATTCGACAAACCTGTTGCACATCATTGTGTTGCGATAGATTCATACTTTAACACAAGCCGTATGCTTGATAAAGAAATTATATCATCTCCAACTCTTGATTGGAAAAGAATAGACCTTAACTGGGCAGAAAAATATGTAAAGGAGAATTGCAAATGATAAAAAACGCTATAGTAGGACAGTCAGGCGGTCCCACTGCCGCAATAAATGCAACTTTAGCAGGTGTTATAGAAAAATGCCTTGCAACCGATGAAATCGGCATACTGTACGGTGCTGTAAACGGTATAGACGGACTGCTTAAAGAAAAACTTATTAACCTTAACGATATTTTTTCAAACAAAGATAATATTGAACTTTTGAAAGTTACACCGTCATCATATCTCGGCTCTTGCAGATACAGACTCAAAAATGAACAGATTGACGATGTTTTTGCTCTGTTTGAAAAGTATAATATAGGTTACTTCTTTTACATAGGCGGAAATGATTCTATGGATACTGTTGCGAAATTATCTGAAAAAGCAACTGCATACGGAGTTAAGGTTATCGGCGTACCAAAAACTATAGACAACGACCTTTACGGAACAGATCATTGTCCCGGTTTTGGCAGTGCGGCAAAATACATAGCAACTTCTGTTATGGAAGTAACACGGGATTGCACTTGTTATGATTTGAACTCGGTTACAATAATAGAAATTATGGGCAGAAATGCCGGTTGGCTCACTGCTGCATCTGCACTTGCACGTTGCAACGGAAACACAACCCCCGACCTTATATATCTTCCCGAACATCCGTTCATTGTTGAAGATTTCATACGTGACGTAAAAGAGAAAATTGAGGAAAAGCACAGCATAGTTGTTGCTATATCCGAAGGTATACGTGACGAAAACGGAAAATATATCTCTGAACAGTCTGCCGCTTTCAAAGACGACTCATTCGGTCACGGACAACTGGGTGGTGCAGGCAAAACACTGGAAGAGTTAATCAAAAATACTCTCCATTGCAAAGCGCGTTCAATTGAAATAAATCTTTTACAAAGATGTGCCGGACATCTGCTTTCTGAAACAGACATAAACCTTTCTGTTGCCATAGGCAACACCGCTGTAAACGCCGCTTTGGACGGCAAAAGTTGCGTGATGATGGCATACAAACACAAATCTACATCACCGTTTGAAACAGATATTATCCCAGTTCAAATTGCAGGAATTGCCAATGCAGAAAATAAAGTTCCTGATGAATATATTTCAAAAGACGGTAATGATATTACAGATAAATTCATAGAATATGCTAAACCTCTTATTCAGGGTGAGATTGCAGTTCCTATGGCAGATGGTCTGCCGTTACATTTAATAAGAAAATAACGAACGGGGTTTTAAATTGCAGGTCAAATCAAGAAAATGTACATCAATATATATAAACTTACGGCTAGGCACATTTTTTCTTGTGTTTTTATTTCTGTTGCTCTGGGGCGTTAAAGCAATTTTTACAGACAGGCATATTGACGGTCAGATAATAGAAAACGCCTACGGACTTAAAGTTGTCAACAGTATATTGCCTGAAGATTCCCCTTTAAGAACACATATACCACGCAAAATCAAATACATAGTAATTCACGAAACGGGGAATCCGTCATCAACTGCAAACGCACCTGCACACAATCATTATCTTGAATGTGATGGTGACGGAAGCACCGCCTGGCATTATACGGTGGACGAAAATATTGCTTATCACCATATTCCCGATGACGAAATCGCTTACCACGCAGGAAAAGGAAACCGCTTCGGCATAGGCATTGAACTATGCGTTAATCAGGGCGGTGATTTTGAAAAGACTTTCAGAAACGGCGCAAGACTTACTGCTAAACTGATTAAAACTTATGGTCTTTCGGCAGGTTCTGTTAAACAGCATGCAGATTTTATGGATAAGAACTGCCCTGAAAACATCCGCAACGACGGACGCTGGACAGAATTTTTATCATTGGTAAAAACTTATCTTGAGGAGAATTAAATGAAAAAGTTTTTATGTTTTTTCACTTTAATATTTTTGCTTTTCTCTTCCATACCCGTATCAGCCGACAATACTGAAATGCGCGCAGTATGGTTTTCGTATGAAGATTATGCTTCACAACTGGGTTCACTCAATAAAGCGGATTTTGAAGTAAAAGCCCACGAAATATGTAAAAATATCAAATCTTCAGGACTAAATACAATTATATTCCACGTAAGAGCATTTTCCGACGCGTTTTACAATTCATCATATTTTCAGTATTCTAAATACGTTTGCGGTCAGGCAGGTGTTGCTCCCGATTATGATCCGCTTGATATAATGTGTTCAGTTGCACACGCAAACGGCATTGACATACACGCATGGATAAATCCTTACAGGATCGGAAGTCCTAAAAACGTAACCGAAAACTCTGTTGCATACGCATGGAAAAACACATACGGCGATGAACGTGTATGCGATGTCGGCGGATTATGGTACTACAACCCCGCCAGCAAAGAAGTAATTGAATATATAGTTGAGGGTGTACGTGAAATAGTAAAAGGATATGATATCGACGGAATTCACTTTGACGACTACTTCTACCCCACTGCTGACGAAAGTTTTGACAAAGCATCTTATGCCGCATCTGCCACTGCACTTTCGCTCAATGAATGGCGCATTGAAAATATTAACTTGCTAATTAAGAAAACTTATGATAGTATAAAAGAGATTGATGCCAATGTTGTATTTGGTATAAGCCCCAATGCAGATATTGAAAAAAACTACTCTCAATATTTTGCAGATGTCAAAAAGTGGGCAACCGAATACGGTTACGTTGACTACATCACACCGCAGATTTATTTCGGATATCTCAATTCCACAATGCCGTTTGACAGAGTGCTTGAAAGATGGTGTAATCTTTGTACAGTTCCCGAACTTTATATCGGCCTGGCAACATACAAAGCCGGTAAAGAGGATAAATGGGCTGGCAACGGCAAATATGAGTGGATTGAAAATGCAGATATATGCACACGGCAGATAAAAGATATACGCAACTTTTCAAACACAAAAGGTTTTATGCTTTTTTGTTACTCACCAATATGGGGCACAAACTCCACAGAAAATGCAAAATCCGAACTTAATTCCATAACGGGATTACTTACTCAAAGTGTTTCGGATAACAACAGTGTATTAGATGCGTTTATAGATATGCTTAAAGCATTATTTAATATATAAAATACATTCCAAGGAGGATATACAAATGAAAATTGATACAAAACTTATCCATGAAGGCTATAAACCAAAAAAAGGCGAAGCAAGACAGTTGCCCGTTTACCAAAGCACCACTTTTGCCTATGATACAAGTGATGAGATGGGAAAACTTTTTGACCTTGAAGCCTCAGGATATTTCTACACAAGACTGCAGAATCCTACTAATGATGCTGTAGCAGAGAAAATATGCGCTCTTGAAGGCGGTGTTGCTGCAATGCTTACATCATCAGGTCAGGCAGCAAACTTTTATGCTATTTTCAACATTTGTGAAGCAGGCGATCACTTCATTTCATCTTCTTCAATCTATGGAGGAACATACAATCTGTTCGGAGTTACAATGAAGAAGATGGGTATTGAATGTACATTTGTAGACCAGTCTTTACCTGAAGAAGAACTGGCTAAATATTTTAAGCCTAACACCAAAGCAGTTTTTGGAGAAACAGTTACAAACCCCACCGTTACTGTGTTTGATTTTGAAAAATTTTCACGTCTGGCACACTCTCATGGTGTTCCGCTTATAATTGACAACACATTTGCCACACCGGTCAACTGCAGACCTTTTGAATGGGGTGCTGACATTGTTACACACTCAACAACAAAATATATGGACGGTCAGGGTGTCGGCGTAGGCGGATGTATAGTAGACAGCGGTAATTTTGACTGGACAAAATACGCTGATAAATTCCCCGGTCTTACAACTCCTGACGATTCTTATCACGGAATCACATACACAGAAAAATTCGGCAAAGGTGCATATATAACAAAAGCAACCGCACAGTTGATGAGAGACTTTGGCTCTATCCAGTCACCGCAGAACGCTTTTTACCTTAATCTCGGTCTGGAAACTCTGCACTTACGCGTTAAAAAGCATTGTGAGAATGCTCTTGCCGTTGCAAAATTCCTTAAAAACAATGATAAAATTGCATGGGTACACTATCCCGATTTAGAGGGCGATGAGTATTATGACCTTGCAAAAAAATATATGCCCAACGGCACATGCGGCGTACTTTGCTTCGGTGTTAAAGGCGGCAGAGAAACTTCCATTAAATTCATGGATAGTTTGAAACTTGCAACAATTGCAACACACGTAGCAGACGCAAAAACCTGTCTGCTTCACCCTGCAAGCCATACTCACAGACAACTTACTGATGAACAGTTAATTGAAGCAGGTATTTCACCTGACCTTATAAGATTTTCATGCGGTATAGAAGATGCTGACGATTTAATTGACGATATCCGTCAGGCACTTGACCAGATTTGATTTTAAGCGGCGCGGAAAAATATTTTCTGCGCCTTTTAAAAATATTTCATTTTTTTGTAAAAAATGTTTGACATACCGTATTTATTGTGATATAATTTTACGGTAACCGCATGGATTGGGTTTGGAAATTCCTTACGGAATACCCTTTTTCAGCGAGATTGGTTAGGGAGGTGCAAGAAGATGTACGCTATTATTGAAACAGGCGGCAAACAGTACAAAGTATCAGAAGGCGACGTAGTTTACATTGAGAAACTCGCTGCTAATGAAGGCGATGCTGTTAAGTTTGACAAGGTTCTGGCTGTTGGCGGCGAAAATGCCGTTATCGGTACACCCGTTGTTGACGGTGCCAGCGTTGATGCTAAAGTTTTAGCTCAGGGCAAGGGTAAGAAAATTATTGTTTTCAAGTATAAACCCAAAAAAGGCTCTAAAACAAAACAGGGTCACAGACAGCCTTTCACAAAAGTTCAGATTGAAAAAATCAATGCGTAATCTATGATTAAGGTTGAAATTGGAACTAAAGGCGGCAGAATTGTTAAAGGTACTATATCGGGTCATGCTGAGTTTGCTGAATCAAACGATATTGTGTGTGCATCCGTTTCATCTGTATCATTTGCAATTTTAAACGGTATTGAAAATGTGCTCGGTGTTCCGTTCGGTTACGAAACCGCTGACGGATACCTGTACTTTACAATCCCTGATGATTTACCGCCACAATTATCAGACAGAGTAGATGATTTACTTAAAACTCTGTATCTGTATCTACTTGAACTGGAAAAACAGTACGGAAAAAATATCAGAGTTTCCAAAACGGAGGTGTAACAATGTTTAAATTAGATTTACAGCTCTTTGCTCATAAAAAGGGTATGGGTTCTACAAAGAACGGCCGTGACAGTGAGTCCAAACGTCTTGGTGCTAAAAAAGGCGACGGTCAGTACGTTGTAGCCGGCAATATTTTGGTTAGACAGCGTGGTACAAAAATCCACCCCGGCGTGAATGTTAAGAGAGGCAGCGATGATACTCTCTTCGCTCTCGTTGATGGCAAAGTAAAATTTGAAAGACTGGGACGCGATAAGAAACAGGTTAGCGTTTACGAAGTCGTACAATAATCAATTTGTTTATTCAAAATCCCGGAATATCTTTTTCCGGGATTTTTACTTTTGAATTAAATATATTCTCTTTACATATATTAAGCACACGATATACTTGAAAGGACGGTTAAAACTATGTTGGCTGATACCGCTGTGATTAGCATAGAAGCAGGTAACGGAGGAAACGGATTGGTTTCTTTCCATAGAGAAAAATACGTGGCAGCAGGCGGCCCTGACGGTGGCGACGGTGGTAATGGCGGAAGCGTTATAATTGCGGCTGACCCTAAAATGAGCACACTGGCAGACTTCCGTTATAAAAGAAAATACAAGGCTCAAAATGGCGGTGACGGGAAAGCAGCAAGAGGCAGCGGTAAAAACGGTGCCGATCTTGTGGTGTTTGTTCCTGTCGGAACTGTTGTTAAAGACGCTCAAAGCGGAAAAATTATCGCTGATATAAAACGTCCTGACCAGAAATTCGTTGTTGCAAAAGGCGGAAGCGGCGGTTGGGGAAACTCTCACTTTGCTACTGCTGTGCGACAGATACCACGTTTTGCAAAAGGCGGAACGGACGGCGAAAAACGTGAGATTGTCCTGGAACTCAAACTCCTGGCTGACGTAGGATTGGTAGGATTTCCAAACGTTGGAAAATCAACACTTCTTTCCGTTACAAGTGATGCTAAACCAAAGATTGCAAATTACCACTTTACTACGTTGGAACCAAATCTCGGCGTAGTTGATTTAGGTGCGGGCAACAGTTTTGTTATTGCCGATATTCCGGGTATAATTGAGGGTGCACACGAAGGCATAGGACTCGGTCATGAGTTCTTGCGCCACGTTGAACGCACAAGACTTTTGCTGCACGTAGTTGATGCATCGGGTATTGAGGGCAGAAATCCTATAGAGGATTTTGACAGCATCAATCATGAAATAAAGATGTACAACCCTACCCTTGCTGAAAAACAACAGATTGTTGTTGCAAATAAAACTGACATCATTACTGATGAAAAAATGTACGAAGACTTCTGCACGGAAATTGAAAATCGCGGATATAAATTATTTAAAATTTCCGCAGCAACAAAATCCGGTGTAAACGAACTGATGCTTTATGTAAGCAGTATACTGGATTCTATCCCCGTTCCCGTTCTCTATGACGAAAACGAAGAGGAAGAAACGGTTATCACATTTGAGGAAGAAGCACCGTTCACAGTTTACCGTGATAATGAAGCATACGTAGTTGAGGGCGAATGGCTTAAACGCCTTATCAACTCAACAAACTTTGAAGATAATGAATCCTTGCAGTATTTCCAGAACTCACTCCGCAAAAAAGGCGTTATCCGTGCACTTGTAGAAAAAGGTGCCGGTGAGGGCGATCTTATAAGGATTTACGAATTGGAATTTGAATATATAGAATAAGTTGACAATTAAGGCGAAAAATTGTATAATTAAAGTTAGTCTAAAACAGAGTTTGAAAGGAAACTTTTGATATGTTAAACAGCAGACAACGTGCACAGTTAAGAGGGCTTGCAAATTCATTGAACGCAACATTTCAGATAGGCAAATCGGGCATTGTCCCCAATATGGTCCGCCAGATAAGTGATGCTTTGGAAATGCATGAACTTGTTAAAGTTCACGTTCTGGAAAACTCTCCGCTTGAAGTGCGCGAGGCTTGCCAGGATATGGCTGAAGCAACCGGTGCAGATCCTGTTCAGGTGATTGGCAGAAAATTCATTATATATCGTAAATCAGAAGAAAATCCACAGATAGTTCTGGTGAAATAATTATGAAAATCGGTATTTTAGGCGGCACGTTCAATCCCATTCATTCAGGGCATTTAGCAATGGCTCAGTATGTACTTGAAAATACGGAAACAGACAAAATCTGTTTTCTCCCAAATGGTCAGCCGCCACATAAAAAGAATGATAAAATATCGGATAAACATCACAGACTTAAAATGGTTGAACTGGCAATTGAGAATAATCCTGATTTTTATGTGTCAGACTATGAAATAATGCAGGACAAGCATTGTTATACTGTTGATACAATAAAATATTTTAATTCCATGGGCGATGATGAGTATTACTTTATAATAGGCGCAGACTCTCTTTTTCAGTTATCTTACTGGAAAAACCCTGATGAATTAAAAAAAATATGCTCATTTATCGTTTGTGACAGAGAGCGTCAGGGCGACACCGTTGCTGAGGTTGAACGTTTGAAAAAAGACGGGTGCAATATTGTGCTTTGTGATATGCCCCTTGTAAATATCACATCTACGGATATCCGTGCCAAAGTCAAAAACGGGGCAGACATATCCGGTCTTACACCCGACGCAGTAATTGAGTATATCTACAACAACAAACTTTATTTGTAAAGGTGCATATATGACTATAGAACAGATGACGGACAAACTCCGCAATACTTTAGAAGAAAAACGTTTCAACCATTCGGTAAACGTTATGGAAACGGCTGTTAAACTTGCCGAATGTCACGGTGCAGATGTTGAAAAAGCACGTATTGCCGGGCTTTTGCACGACTGCGCAAAAAACTATTCTAAAGATGATATGTACGGTTTATGTGATAAATACGCTATAGACCTTGACGATGTTTCAAAAAAAGAATTTGGTCTGTTGCACGGATTTGTCGGTGCAAATATTTTAAAAGATGAATACGGCATTGACGATATAGAAATTTTTGACGCTGTGTACTATCACACCATTGGCAAACCTGATATGCCCCTGCTTACAAAAATCATTTTTATAGCAGACTGTGTAGAGCCTATGCGTACTGCCCCCTGGGTAGACGATATCCGCAACGAAGTATACAACGATATTGACAAAGCACTTATAATCCAGCTTGATAACACTATAAGGTCAGTCCTTAAAAAAGGCACTCTCCTGCACACCAACACGATAGATACACGCAACTTTTACATTGAAAAAACGAGGTGAACATATTGTCACGCAAAACAAAAATTTACATAAGAATGACTATTGCCTTTACCCTGATTTTTGTTTTATTGGCTGCCGTAATTCTCGGTGCATTCTGGGTTAAAGATTATTTATATGGTTCAACATCAGACTTAAACGACAAAACTATGCAAAAATCGTATGTAAATGCACTATTGTGCGGAGTAGATAAAGACGGATACCGCACAGACGTGCTGATTTTTGCACAGATGAACCTTATTACCAATACTATAAATATGGTGCAGATACCGCGTGACACCTATGTTGACATCAACCACATAGATAAAAAAATCAATTCCGCATACGGATATAACAAAGAAGAACAACTTTTCAAAGAAGTTTCATATATTCTTCCCGGTGTGGAAATAGATAAGTATATGCTGGTAAACATAAAAAGTTTCCGTGAAATTATAGATGCCATAGGCGGCGTGGAATTCAATGTTCCGGCAAATCTCAAGTATGACGATCCGTATCAGGATCTGCATATCGACCTCAGCAAAGGTATGCAGAACTTAAACGGCAAAAAAGCAGAGCAACTTGTACGTTTCAGAAAAGACAACGACGGCAACGATATTGAAACTTTGCTCGGCATTTCAAGAGTTGATATGCAGCGCGAGTTTATCTACACCGCAATTGACCAGATTTTAAGCATCAAAAACGTACTGAAAGTACCGAAACTTATTTCTATTGCAACAGACAATGTAACTACAAACTTTACCTATGACGACTTTGCAAAATATGCGCCCATGGTGCTTAAAATAGGTACTGATTCATTCAACATAATGTCACTTCCCGGTGAGGACAGATATGAATACGGAGCCTGGTACTTTATACACGACCGTGCCGCAACATCACAGATGATAAAACAGTATCTTACACCTGAACGTGATGAAATAAGCACTCAGGAACTTGCAATCCGTGACCAACTTATCGGTGATGACAGCGAAACCAACAACATTCCGCAGGGACTTGTACTTGAAAATTCATTCTTCAACAGATTTTTAACTGTTGATATTATAGACGGTTCAAGCGGCAAAGCAGATATTGACGGAATTGTTGCCGACATTGAAAAATACGGATTTACAGTTAAAAAGATTAACGATGCAAGCACTGTAAACTATTCAAAATCAGTGGTAATTGCTAAAAAAGACAACGACAGCGGTGCAAAAATTGCAAAAGCAATTGGTATGGACAGTTTTATAATTAACGAGGATAAAGGCAACGGCACTACTGTTACTGTCATAGTTGGCAGTGATATGAATGATAAATAAGGAGAAATTATGAAATCTTACGATTTAATGAAAACAGCCGTAAAAGCCGCTGACGGCAGAAAGGCTATCAATATTAAAATTCTTCACGTGGAGGAACTCACAACACTGTGCGATTATTTTATAATCTGTTCAGGCACCTCCACACCGCACATGAACGCTATTTATGAAGAAATCGATATGAAACTTTCCGAAGCAGGCATTAAACCTGCCGCAAGGGAAGGTCTGGGTAATCCCGGTTGGGTACTGCTTGATTACGGTGATGTAATTGTGCATATATTCAACGAAAATTCACGTGAGTTTTACTCCATTGAACGTCTGTGGTCAGACGCCGAGGAGATAGATGTAGAAAATTTAATTGATTAAAAGAGGTATCTGCTATGAATTACAACTTCTCAAAAATTGAAAAGAAGTGGCAAAAAGTCTGGGAAGACACTAACGCTTTCAAGACAGAAATCAACGACAAACCCAAATACTACACTCTGGAGATGTTCCCCTACCCGTCAGGTAAACTGCACATGGGCCACGTGCGTAACTACTCAATCGGTGACGTAGTTGCACGTTACAAAAAAATGAACGGCTACAACGTTTTGCATCCTATGGGATGGGACTCTTTCGGTCTGCCTGCTGAAAATGCGGCAATCAAAAACAACATCCCCCCGAACGACTGGACATGGTCTAACATTGACAATATGAGAGAACAGTTAAAGTCTATGGGTATCAGTTACGATTGGGACAGAGAGGTTGCTACTTGCCATAAAGATTACTATAAATGGACACAGTGGATGTTCCTGCAACTTTTTAATAACAACCTTGCATACAAAAAGAAATCTTATGTTAACTGGTGTCCTGACTGCCAGACCGTTCTTGCAAACGAACAGGTTGTAGGAGGTCACTGTGAAAGATGTAAAGCAGAAGTTGGTAAAAAAGACCTTGAACAATGGTTCTTTAAAATCACAGATTATGCTGAAAGACTTTTAAAAGATATTGACCGTCTTGAAGGATGGCCCGAAAAAGTACGCACAATGCAGACCAACTGGATTGGTAAAAGCACAGGTGCTGAGGTTAAATTCACAGTTGACGGTTCAGGCGAGGAACTTACCGTGTTTACTACACGTCCTGATACCATCTATGGCGTTACATATATGGTAATCGCCCCTGAACACCCAATCGTCCCCGAACTTATTGCAGGAAGCGAAACTGAGGCTGAATGCAAAGAGTTCATCAAAAAAATGCAGTTCTTAAACGAAATTGCTCGTACGGCTACCGATACCGAAAAAGAGGGCGTATTTACCGGTAAATACGTTATCAATCCGTTGACAGGCAAAAAAATTCCTCTCTATCTTGCAAACTATGTTCTCCTCGACTACGGTACAGGTGTTGTAATGGCTGTTCCTGCGCACGACCAGAGAGATTTTGACTTTGCTAAAAAATACAATCTGCCTATAGAGGCGGTTATCTCTCCCGATGGAAGTGAAATTGACGGTTCAACACTCGAAGCCGCTTTTGAGGCAGAAGGCACAATGATTAACTCCGGTGATTTCAATGGTTTATCCAACAAAGAAGCAATGCCGAAAATCATTGATTACATTCAGTCTAACAATATGGGCGAGAAGAAAGTCAACTTCCGTCTGCGTGACTGGCTGATTTCACGTCAGAGATACTGGGGTGCACCTATCCCGATTATTTATTGTGAAGAACACGGTGCTGTTCCGGTTCCTGAAAAAGACCTGCCCGTACTTCTTCCAGAAGATGTTAAGTTTACAGGTCAGGGCGAATCTCCGCTTAAAACTTCTGAAACATTTATAAATGCACCATGCCCCATCTGCGGAAAAATGGGCCACAGAGAAACAGATACTATGGACACATTCGTATGCTCATCATGGTATTTTATGCGTTACTGCGACCCCAAAAATGCTGAAAAAGCATTCGACAAAGAAACCACTGACTACTGGATGAATGTAGACCAGTATATCGGCGGTGTAGAACACGCAATTCTTCACTTGCTCTATGCAAGATTCTTTACAAAGGTTATGCACGATTTAGGTCATATTTCATGCGACGAGCCTTTTGAAAACCTGCTCACACAGGGTATGGTATTGAAAGACGGTACTAAGATGAGTAAATCTTTAGGAAACGTTGTAAGCCCTGATGAGATTATTGAAAAATACGGTGCAGACACCGCAAGATTGTTTATACTCTTTGCTGCTCCACCGGAACGTGACCTTGAATGGAGTGATACTGCGGTTGAGGGTTCACACAGATTTATAAACCGTGTGTTCAGATTTGTTGATGACAAAAAAGATTCATTCTCATTCGGTAGCAAATATGATATCTCCGCACTCACGGCGGACGATAAAAATCTCCGTTTTGTACTCAACAACACTGTAAAACGTGCAACAGACGATATAGGCGGACGTTTCAATTTCAATACTGCAATCTCAAGCATTATGGAACTTGTTAATGCTATGTATGCTTACACAGGCGATAACACAGCACTTGTAAACGAATGTGTTGAAAAACTTGTTATTATGCTCGCTCCGTTTATCCCCCACGTAGCAGAAGAGATGTGGGAAATGCTCGGCGGCAAAGACAGCGTTCATAATCAGAACTGGGTAACTTATGATAAAGATGCACTCGTTAAAGACGAAATTGAACTCGTTCTCCAGATTAACGGCAAAGTTAAGGATAAAATAAATGTTCCTGCTTCTGCTTCTGAAGACGAAATCAAAGAACTTGCTCTTTCAAACGAAAATATCATTAAGGCTACAGAGGGCAAACAGATTGTTAAAACAATCCTTGTTAAAGGAAGACTTTTAAATATCGTTGTAAAATAAGTTAAGTAAATTTAAAAGGCTGAACGATTGATTTCGTTCAGCCTTTTATGTTTTTCTTATCATTTTGTTTTTACAGGTTTTGCACGTTATTTCAATTTTTCCTATGCCCTTGGGATAACGCCATACAGACTTACATTTAGAGCATTTAAAATACTTATATGTTTTTCTTTCATTCCACATTTTTTTATACAAATTAAATTTTTGCAAAAACTTCCCCTTTATCAAAAGATATTTCCTCAACTCGCCCTGACGGGAATAGATGTTTTTTGAAAACATACGGAAGTATGAATAGATAAGTGCCACAACAGCAATCGTATAAAAAATACGTATATTGGTCACCGTAGAAAGCACAAAGCCTATCAAAGCCACTATAAGCAAAAATTTAGAAAATGCGTCATATCCGTATCTTCCGGTCATGAAACGCTGGAATTTATATGAGAGATTACCGAAAAATTTACCCATTTCTATCACCTGATTTAATTATATACAGTTGATGTATAAAAATCAATTCAAAACGGAATTGTTAACAAATTATCTTAAATATTTAATTGAATATATCCGCACCATCAAATTTATCAAACATATGTGTTATGCGTTGTTTAAGCCTTTCATAGTCAGGACCGTAAAGATGAGGATTATTTTCCAGAAGTTCTTCGCACTGGATTTGAGCGTCTTTTAAAATATCAATATCCGTAAAAAGATTGGCTATTTTAAGTTCAGGTAACCCGTGCTGACGAGTCCCGAAAAACTCACCGCAACCACGAAGTTCCAAGTCTTTTTGAGAGATTTTAAATCCATCATTAGTTGATGTCATAGTCTGCATACGCTGCTGTGTGGCATCGTTTTGGCTGTTAGTAATAAGTACACAATAAGATTTGAAATCGCCTCTGCCGACTCTTCCCCTTAACTGATGAAGTTGAGAAAGCCCAAATCTTTCAGCATTTTCTATAACCATAATATTGGCATTTGGAACATCTACCCCAACCTCTATAACAGTTGTTGCAACAAGCAGATTGATATCCCCCGCTTTAAACTGCATCATAACTTCGTCTTTTTCTTTTGCTTTCATTTTGCCGTGCAAAAGACCGACTTTATATTCAGGGAAAATCTGCGTCTGCAGTTTTTCTGCAAACTGCACACTTGCCACCGCATTTAAACTTTCAGACTCCTCAACAAGCGGACAAACCACATAAGCCTGTCTGCCCTCGGAAAGTTGCTTACGCACAAAATTATATGCTCTGCTTCGAATTGAATCATTAACGCAGAAAGTGTCTATGTTCTGCCTGCCGGCAGGTTTATCATCAATAATAGTTATGTCAAGGTCACCGTAAAGAATAAGCGCAAGCGTTCTCGGAATGGGCGTGGCACTCATAACGAGAACATGGGAAAACTGCGATTTACTGCTGAGTTTTGAACGTTGGCTTACACCGAAACGGTGTTGCTCGTCAGTGACGCAGAAACCAAGATTTTTGAAATTGACATTATCCTCTATAATAGCATGAGTACCGATAACAATATCATACTCACCCGATTGTATATCTTCCAAAATCTTCTTTTTACCGCTTACAGAACCGGTAAGAAGTGCAATTTTGAATGTATCGCCAAAAAACTTTTTAAACGTGTTATAATGCTGATTTGCAAGTATTTCCGTAGGTGCCATAAGTGCCGCCTGATAACCGTTACATACAGTTATATACATGGCACATGCCGCAACAACGGTTTTACCGCTGCCGACATCACCCTGAACCAGTCTGTTCATAGGTGTGCCACTTTTAAAATCATCGCAGATTTCACGTATAGCACGTTTTTGAGCACCGGTTAATTCAAACGGAAGTGAATCCACAAAAGCCCTGCCGCATGAAATATCTGAATACATAAGACCGTCCGCACGTGAACGGCTGTCTTTCATATAATTGAGCGAAAGTTGAAGCACAAACAGTTCTTCAAATACAAACCTGCGTCTTGCACGTTCAAAATCGTCCATATCGTCAGGAAAATGTATGCACCGCATTGCTTTGTCGTAACTCATAAGGTTATTTTTGATTATAATATCGGGTGGAAGAAAATCCTCAAAGTAATCTATGTTGTCCATAACAGACGACATCATATTACGTAAATTTGTCTGGTTTATGCCTTTTGTAAGCGGATATACGGGCAGAATTTTACCCGTTTTTGTGTTTTTATTAGCAGGCTCAACCTCTATAAGTTCAAACTGCAGCCATCCGTTTTTACTTACTGCTTTCCCGTAAAATATATATTCTGCACCACGTTCAAACTTACGTTTGTATTTAGGTGACGAAAACCAGAAAACATTTATACTGCCGGTCCCATCATCAATTGAAAGCGAGTATACTGCAAGATTGTACTTGAATCTGCGTTCTGTGGCAATTGTGAGCACAGGTGCTTTTATGCAACACACCATACCATCGGAAAGTTGTGATATATTGTATATATGCCGTCTGTCCTCATACTCACGCGGAAAATAATGGATGAGGTCCTCTACGTTATATATACCCAGTTTATTAAAAAGAGCAGTACGCTTCTCGCCTACTCCTTTCACATACTGGATAGGCGAGTTTATAAGTTTTTTATAATCACTCATAAACTTTACCTCTCTAAAATATCAAGCACAATATCTGCCGCAGCCATAAGGTCGGCTTTTTCTGCATCATCTGCATTTTCCATGCGTTCTAAAATGTTTTTTGCAAATATTCCGCCAATTGTATAGTCAGCAGATATTTCTTTCAAATCATACGCACCGCGTGTCAAATCTTTAGTCTTTGCAAAGAATGCACCGATTTCGTTCTCTATGACATTCGGCGGTATTTTTTCAGGTCGCTCACCAACTAAAACAATTTTATACAAATCATCTTTGTTTTGAGTAACGTCAAGCACTCTGTCAATAATCTCCTGCAAAGTTGATGTTCCGGTTACATCCACCTCTAAAGTATTGTATGTGCGTCTTGCAAAAGGTACAAGTTCAAGAGTACATTTGCCCTTTGAAACAGTGCCGGATATTGCGCCTTTTGCTCCGCACTCATCAAAACCTCCGCCTTCCAGCGCACCGCTGTATGCGTAGTTAGTGTTGCCTGCTTTTTTTATACCGGAATATGTATGAACGTGTCCCAGAGCAATATAATCCATACCTGTTTTAGCAATATCCTCATCTGTAATCGGATTATAGTCGCTTTTGGTGGCAAGTTCACCGTGAACAACAGCAATATTTATCATACTTTCATCGGTTGCTTTTAAGTTTTTCAAAAGTGGCTCATTTACAACTTCTGAACCAAACCCTATTCCATAAACCGCAAAATTCTTATCCTCAAAAACCTTTACTCTGCATTCTGCATCAAAAACTGTTACATTAGGGCAATCCGCCGAAACAAGTGAATTATATGCACTGCCGAGCGGGTCGTGATTACCGGGTGCAATCAATACAGGAATATCTTTTATCTTGGAGAACTCTCCGGCAACAAAATTGACGGTGCTTTTATCAGCATCTGCACAATCAAATAAATCTCCGGCTATAAGTATTGCATCAACATTGTTTTCTTTTGCATACGACAATGCCGCAGAAAACGACGTCCTCACTTCCTGACGGCGTATATCACGCAGATGTTCGGGCAATCCTGTTGCAGGTCTGCCAAAATGTACATCTGCAATATGTAATATTTTAATTTCATTCATAAGAGTTTCCTCCTATTTAAAAACTTCGTCTTTGCGTTTAAGCATTTCGTCATGGCGTGTAATATATTCGTAAACGTCCTTTACGTTGAATACGCGGCTTATATTATCGCCTCTTACAATTTTTGTGGAAGCACCTGCACCAAGTGCGATGATTGACTGCACTTCTTCCATTATGTAAATATTATAAAGATTTTCAAATTCCTTATCGCAATATCCGACATTTTCTAAATTGCCGAGCATATTTTTCTGTCTGTACATATAATACGGAATCTTACCCAATCCGTTCATACACTCATAGGCGGCATCAAGCATAGTATTTACATTTGAAGCACTTGTAACAGAATATGCATCGTAATCCTGCGCAAGAAACGAACTGCGTTTTATACTCATTGTGTGTACTGTTACGTTGGTCGGATTTAACTGTTTTATACAATCAAGTGTTTTCAAAAAATCGTCTACACTCTCGCCCGGAAGCCCGGCAATAATATCCGTATTTATATTTGTAAGGCCGCAATCTATCGCCATACGATAACTGTCAACAAACTCCTGTGCCGTATGATTTCTGCCTATTATCTTCAACGTTTTATCGTTTATAGTCTGCGGATTTATGCTTATTCTTGTTATGTTATTATCTTTCAAAACCTTAAGTTTGTCCAAAGTAATGGTATCAGGTCTTCCTGCCTCTACAGAAAATTCTTTAATATGGCTTAAATCAAATTCTGAATATATTTTTTTAATAAGAGTGTCCAGTTGTTTGTCTGTAAGCGAAGTCGGTGTGCCACCGCCGATATAAACTGTTTCAATGTGGTAAGGTGTGTTTTTAAGTTTTTGTGCAGTATACTCTATCTCCTTATAAAGTGCCTCCAGATAAGGCTCTACAAATTTTGATGTAAATTTTATCGACTGTGATGTGAACGAACAATAAAGACACCTTGTTGGGCAAAACGGTATTCCGATATAAAGGCTGACAGCATCTTTATCAATATGTTTTAATGTCCTCATCTCATTTTTTGCAACCGCTATAGCAAGGTCTGCTTTGCTTTCATCAGTAAGGTAAAAGTTAAGAAAACGCTTTCTGACATCTTCTTCCGACATTCCGACTTCAAAAAGTTCGCGCGCTATTTTACCCGGGCGTATACCCGTAAGCACGCCCCACGGCAAAAAACCGCCTACAGTTTCTTTTGCAATAGCGTGAAACGATTGTTTGAAATACGTTTTGTTATATTCATTAGATTCAACAATATTTATATGTACTTTTCCGTTATAACTTAATGTGGTTATATACTTGTATATTCCGTTTTTTTCTTGTAATTCACTGATTATGTAGTCGCCGTCTGTGGGCACAAATTCGGCATCTTCAAATTTTGTGCGCGGAAAATATGCCATGGCAATCTCACACACGGCATAACGCTCATTATGGTTAACAAGGCATATTTTCATAGCACTATCCTTTAACTTTATTTTTACAGAAACGGATTACTTTCTCTTTCTGCACCTATTGTGGTAGACGGTCCGTGACCGGGGAAAACTTTGACAGAATCATCAAGTTTCATAAGTTTTGAATTTATAGATTCTATAAGTTGTCCGTGATTTCCGCCTGGAAAATCTGTTCTTCCGACAGATGAAGCAAAAAGCGTGTCACCTGACACAAGCAAATCATCACACAGTATACACATACCACCAACAGTATGGCCGGGAGTATGAATGAATTTAAGTTCTGATTGTCCAAATGCAAGAGTATCTCCGTCTGATACAGTTATATCGACTCTACTGTTTGGCGGCAATGCAGAAAATAAATCTGCCAGAGTACCGTGAATGTCATTTAAAAGTTTTGCTTCTAAACTGTTTGCAACAACCTGTGCTCCAGTTTCAGATTTTAATTCGTCAAGAGCAAGTATATGGTCAATATGAACGTGAGTTAAAACGATATACTTAACTTTAAGATTGTGTTTTTTAATTGCCGAAATAATTCTGTCTGCCTCTGCTGCAGGATCAAAAACGACACATTCGCCGGTTGCTTCGTCAGATAGTATATAACAGTTGGTCTGCAGGTTGCCAAGTATCAATCTGTCTATCGTCATTTAAAAATTCTCTCTCCGTTCTTTATAATTCTTACTGTCTGCTACGTGATACGTCTATAACACCGCTTACTGCGGAAAGTTTGTTTATGATTCGCTCCAACTGGTCTACATTGGTAATTTCAAGTGTAACTTCCACTATAGCCAACCCGTCACGTGTGGTTCGGGCATTCATTCCTTTAAGCGGTACTTTTGCATCGCCAATTATATTCGTAATATCAAGCAACATACCATTTCTGTCGTTGGCAACAAGTTTGAGATTTGAAAGATATGCAACTTCTTTGTTGATTTCCCACGAAACATCAACAAGACGCGCCTTTTCTTCCTCATCAATATAAGCATTGGCAATATTAGCGCAGTCCTGACGGTGAATTGACACACCTCTTCCACGAGTAATATAACCTATAATCTTATCTCCCGGAACAGGATTGCAACAATGTGCATACCGTATAAGGCACGAATCTATACCTTCAATTACAATACCACTGTTATTGGATGATTTCTTTGTTTTTGAAGATGTGGAAATTTCTACAGGCAAAATTGTATCAGGTGTAGATGAATCTTTTCTGTACTCTTCTTTAAGCCTTGAAATAACTTTGTTGACGGGCATACCGCCAAAACCTATGGCAGAGTACATATCGTCGTATGACCTGAACCCATATCGTTTTATAAGCGGATCCATATATTCTGTACGCATAAGATTTAAAGAAGTAAGGCTCTGACGCTTGATTTCTTTTTCAAGCAGTTCCTTGCCTTTTTCAATATTTTCTTCACGATTTTCTTTTTTAAACCACTGATTTATCTTATTGCGTGCCTGGCTGGTTTTTACTATTTTCAGCCAGTCAAGATTAGGCCCGTGAATAGCAGACGAAGTTATAACCTCTATTATATCTCCGTTTTGCATAACATAGTCAAGCGGAACTATTTTACCGTTTACTTTTGCTCCCTGCATTTTGCACCCCACAGCACTGTGAACCGCGAATGCAAAGTCTATCGGTGTAGCACCTGCAGGAAAACTCATAACATCACCTTTAGGCGTGAACACAAACACCTGATCCGTAAACAAATCTATCTTTAGAGATGATATAAATTCCTCTTCATCAGTTGCATCCTGCTGGATTTCCAGAAGTTGCTTAACCCACGCAAGACTCTGATCAAGGTTACTGTCAGAACCTATGGAACCCTCTTTGTATTTCCAATGCGCCGCAATACCGTTTTCAGCAATAGCGTGCATATCCTTTGTTCTTATCTGTATTTCAAAAGGTATACCTTCGGGGCCTATAACGGTGGTGTGAAGTGATTGATACATATTGGGTTTTGGCATGGCAATATAATCTTTAAATCTGCCAGGCATAGGTATATATAGTTCGTGTGCCGCACCGAGCGCTGCATAACAATCACCTACGCTGTCGGTTATAATACGAACAGCAAAAAGATCATAAATCTGATCAAGAGTTTTGTTCTGCGTAAACATTTTACGGTAAATGCTGTAAAAATGCTTTGCTCTGCCGTCAATTGTACATTTTATACCGATACCGCCCAGTTTATCCATAAGTGCAGATTTGACGTGTGCAATAAACGCCTCACGTTCCTGACGTTTTTGTGATATTCCCTCCACTATTTCATAGTATGCCACGGGATCTATATATTTAAGCGATAAATCTTCAAGTTCCCATTTTATTTTGTACATACCAAGGCGATGTGCAAGAGGAGCAAAAACATTAAGCGTTTCCCTTGCTTTTTCCCTCTGCTTTTCCTCCGACATACTTATAAGCGTAGTCATATTATGCAGACGGTCTGCAAATTTGATTATTATAACACGTATGTCTTTTGCCATAGCAAGAAACATCTTGCGAAGATTTTCCATTTCACGTTCTTCTTTTGAAGAATACTGGATTTTATCAAGTTTTGTAACACCGTCTACAAGGTCTGCCACCTGATTGCCAAAAATCTGCTGAATATCTTCTGTTGTATAATCAGTATCTTCAACAACATCGTGCAAAAGTGCTGCACATATTGCATGCCAGTCAAGTTCCATTTCAGCAACCGTAACTGCAACACTTAAAGGATGCAGTACGTATGGCATACCGGAAATTCTTTTTTGTTCTTTATGAGCGTCTAAAGCAATTTCATACGCTTTTTCAATCATTTCAAAATTGGTATTAGGCGCATATTTCCTTACAGTATCACATAATTTTGAATACAGTTTTTCATAAGATTCTGCCATGATTACCGCCTCCTTTCTTTGTATCTGTTATACAACGACGAATTTTCAAGTTCTGTTTTACCATTGAAATTTGTACTTCTTTCAAAAATTATACAATCTCCGTTTGTTTCTATGTTTTTAATAATATCCAACTGTTTAAGTATATTCATACATATATATACTTTGTGCATACTTATACCCTTAAGCGCTGCTTTTATAAAAGACTTGTCCACTCCGCTTTCAGATGCGCAAAGCAGTCTGTAAACCTGAGCAACATCATCTCTTTTTATATAAAGGTGGTCCGAATATCGCCAATCGCTTAATATCATCTGCACATTTGCCACACCGTTGAATTCATTTATGTTTAAAGTTCCCGCAACATCAATGATATCTCCCTCACCTGCATCAGCAAACTGTTCTGCCTTATTAAAAGCAGGCACACTCAACAGTATTCCGTCTTTTTCAAGGTTTAAAAACGCATGAGTTTTTGATATACGTATACTTTTTACAGTTGCACCACATATACAGAATACAGGGGTTTTATTTCCCACTCCGTATGGCTCAAACATTTTTAGTTTTTCTATATTATCCGTTGTTAATTCATAAACATCAAGTTCACAATCAATATACAGTTTAGGCGTTAGAATTTCCTCTGTTAAAATATCTTTTGCATACTCATTGATATTATGTCTGAAACATTCAATTTTACTTTCTTCAACTGTTAATCCCGCAGCCATTTTATGTCCGCCGAATTTAATCAGATCTGCGTTGCAGGCATTTATTGCATCAAAAAGATTAAATCCGTCTACGCTTCTGCACGACGCTTTACCCTTTTGACCATCTGTTGAAATAACTACAGATGGTTTATAATAACGCTCAGTGACACGTGATGCAACTATGCCGATAACTCCGTGGTGCCATCCTTCTCCTTTAACAACAATTATTCCGTCATCTTTGATATCCGAGTTGTCTATAATTTCAAACGCCTGTTCCGCAATAGACCTTTCTTCGCTTTTCCGTCTGTTGTTTTCATCACACAAACGGTACGCCATATCGTGTGCATCCTGATAGTTTCCCGAAAGAAGCAAATCCATAGACATATACGCAGACGCCACACGCCCTGCAGCATTGAGCATAGGTCCTATGGTAAAACCTATTGTTGACGCAGTAATGTTTTTCTGTTCTATATTAGCCGCCTCAAAAAGTGCACGCAATCCAATGTTTTTTGTTATGCGTATATTGTCAATACCACGCTGAACAATATACCTGTTTTCATCGGCAAGTTCCGCCAGATCTGCAATAGTGCCGATAGCGGCTATGTGACAATATTTTTCAATAATTCTGTCATCACAATCAGAGAGTGCATACACAAGTTTAAGTGCCACCCCAACACCTGCCAACTCTTTATACGGGTATCGACAATCCGATTGCTTATGGTCTACAACCGCAACCGCATCAGGTATTTCGTCAAGAGGCGTGTGATGGTCGGTTATAATTACATCAATACCTTTTTTTCTGGCATATTCTACCTGTTCGCACGCAGTTATACCTGTATCAACAGTTATGATAAGTTTTGTGTTTCCAAGCGAATCTATGGCAGAATTACTTAATCCGTATCCTTCATCTATGCGGTCAGGAATGTAATAATCAACATTATCTGTTTTAGTTTTAAGATATGTATATAAAATATACGCAGCAGTAATGCCGTCAGCATCATAATCTCCGTAAACAGTGATTTTTTCATTATTATCAATAGCCTCGTCTATACGTTCTACTGCTTTGTCCATATCCTTTAAAAGATACGGATTATGAAACGATGTCACATCACGACGAACAAAACGATCAATATCCTCTTTATGCGTAAGATTTTTTGAAAGTAACACTGCTGCAACAAATTTTGGTATGTTATTAAGGCGGGCAATTTCTTCTATTTGATCTGTAGTATATTCTGCTATAATCCATTTGCTTTTCTTCATATTGCATCCGCCCCCTTTTAACAGTTTATAATATTTTAATTATACCATTTATAACAAACTAATTCAATACTTTTATGCATTGCAAACAAAAATAAAATATGGTATAATTCCAATTAACTAAACACGAAAGGTCGAATATATATGACAGCAACATTTATAAATGTTATTTTGGTTATTGCAGGAAGTTTAATCGGACTTCTTTTCAAAAACAAAATTACAGAAAATTTTTCAAAATCAATCGTCACCGGTCTTGCATTATGCGTTCTTGTTATTGGAATACAAAACGCCGTACAAACACAAAATATGACTCTTGTTATAATAAGTATGGTTATAGGAATACTCATCGGTGAAGCAATTAAAATTGAAGACAGAATCTATGGATTCGGCGAAAAACTTAAATCAAAATTCAGCAAAGGCGATACATCCGATTTTGCCGAAGGTTTTTTATCAGCATCACTTCTTTTTTGCGTAGGAAGTATGTCTGTTATGGGTTCTATGGAGGCAGGTATAAACGGTGATTATTCTATTATAATTTCAAAAAGCGTCATAGACGGAATAACTGCAATATCTTTGGCGGCAACATTAGGTATAGGCGTAATGTTTTCTGCCTTATTCGTACTTGTATATCAAGGTGCCATAACTCTTATATCAATGTATGCCGGCAACTTTATGAGCGAAATAATGATAAATGAAATGTCTGCTGTAGGCGGGCTTTTGATTATAGCACTTTCAATAAATATGATGGGAATCAAAAAAATACGTGCAGGAAATATGCTCCCCGCAATATTCGTTCCCATTATTTATTATTTTATTGTAAATTTATTTTAACAAATATTTTAATAAAAACCCCGCCACGTTGGGAATTGTGGCGGGGGTTTTTATGCCTTTTTATTTTTATATTTATTCTTTGTGGCAATGCCGCCTCTTATGTGCCTTTGTGCCTTATTTTCATCAAGTATTTCCTTTGCCTGATTTGCCATATACGGATTGATTTTCTGTAAACGTTCTGTTATGTCTTTATGTACGGTAGATTTTGAAATATTAAATTGCTTTGCTGTGGCACGAACTGTAGATTTATTCTCTAAAATGTACTTCGCGAGTTCAAGGACACGCTCTTCGATATAATCTTTCATTTTCCTCCCCCAAAAACAATAGTTGTTACATTGTATGCAAAGGCAAGTCAGAAAATGATATGTTATATGTGTTTAAAAAACCGCCGCTTAAAATTCATTTTAAGCGACGGTTTTAAACTAATCAATACTGTCCAACGTACTCCCTTACACGAAGTGGTATACCCATTTCGTCAGAGAGGTTGCGGCAACGTTCTATTTCCTCATCAGATATAACATCAACAACAGTAAATGTTACCTTGTCTACAACAGTTTTACATTCTGCTGCAAATTTAAGCATTGCATCAAAAGATTTTTCGCCATAGCAACTGTTTGTTACCTTCTGATACGACTCTGCATCAGGGGCATTTAAACTGATAGAAACAACATCTACCAAGCCCTTAAGTTCAAGGGCAGTATGTTCTTTTTCATTTATAAGGTCAGAAAGTCCGTTTGTATTTATACGTATGGGCAAGTCTGTTATCGTTCGTATATACTTTGCAACATCACATACAACGTCCAGTCTTTCCAAAGGCTCACCATATCCGCAAAAAACGATTGATGAAAACTTGGTCAAATCCCAGTTTTTAAATTCGGCTTTGATGTCATCAGCAGAAGGTTCGTTACCCTCAAACCACAAACTGCCAGATTCACGTATTGTGTCACCATTATTGCGTATACAGAAAACACACGCACAAGGACATCTGTTAGTTACATTAACATACAGACTTCCGTCAAGTTCATATAAAGTTGTCATTAAAATCACTTTCCTTAATTTATATTTAATGTTTTTTTGATATCGGATTTATCAAGAGCATATCCCAGTGCCACAAACACCGCTATACTGAAAACAGGCTGCAGCGTTCCTGCAATCATATTGGCAAAAGCAGTTGCCATGTTGCCATATATAATGTAATCTGCAACAAAATAGCCTGCAACACCGATAACGCTTGCAATGACTGACGAAACAAAAGTGCGTAAAGATATTATCTTATTGCATTTTGATGTAAAAGGCAGCACAAGAAGTGTTTTTATGATTACAGTCGGCACAACGTACACAACATATCCGCCAAAGGCATCTGCCATACCTGCACCAACGGCACCTGCAACTATTGCATAAGGAACAGGTAGTACACAAGATGCCAGATATATAAATGCATCGCCAATATGTACATATCCGCCCGTCATCGGCACAGGCAGATGTATGAACATAGTAGCAACACATACCAAAGCAGTAAAAAGCCCCGTCATTGTTAGTTTCCGTGTTTTCATAGCAGACAAATCTCCTTTATAAATTTTTCAAAGCAAATACCCTCTAAATATGTAAGCCCCTGCTCATACGAATATTTAGCCGCATTTTCAATGAATTTCGTAGCAAATTCCACACCCTCGGCAATAGATTTGCCCTTTGCCAGAAATCCGCATACAATAGAGGCAAACACATCGCCTGTACCGGAATAATAAACGGGCACTATCGGAGATGTGTATTCATGTTCGCCTTGAGGGGAGTATATATAGTTTATGGCATACCCGTCACGTTTAATGCCGGTTATTATAACATTGGGCGTACCAAGTTCACTTATAGCCACAGCCATAGAATGCGCTTTTTCGAGAGTTATATTATCACCGGAGTATTCTACACCGCTTAAAATTGAAGCTTCTGTAACATTAGGAGTTACAACATCTGCATAACTTATAAGACGTTTCATTTTATCACAAAGTTCGTAAGTGTATGTGGAATAAATTCTTCCGTCATCGCCCATAACGGGATCAACCAGAACTTTTGTGTTTTCCTCACGAAACGCTTCAAAAAACTTTTCTGCAATATCAATCTGCTTTTCAGACCCAAGAAAGCCCGTATATATGCATCCGAAATGCATATCGTATGCTTTCCAGTCCTGTATAAAGCGTTCCATTTTATCAGTGTAATCGTCAAAAAAATATTTATCGTAACCTGTATGATTAGACAAAATCGCAGTAGGAAGTGCGCAGCATTGCAGTCCGAACGCACTGATGATTGGCATCGCTGCAGTTAAAGAGCATCTGCCGGAGCCCGACATATCATTTATTGCGGCAACCGATATAATATCTGACACTTTATCACTTCCTTATCATTTGCAAATATCATCTATTTTTGAAATAAAATCATCAAATGTTGTTGTAAAGATATAGTTCATAATGAGTATATCGTCAACATCATATTTTTCTACAAGTTCTTCTACCGTTCCGTAGTAAGAACGCGGATCTACCGCAAGTACAGTTGAATAATTATTGGTAAGCAAAGGCAAAAGTGCGTTTGCATAAGAATCTTTTATAACTAGTACCGTTTTGCCGTCAGGGACATCAGTATTGATCTCGGCAAGCGAATGGTCACCGCCCATAAATATGCTGTATTTCGGATTCCCTTCAGGTTCAGCATAAATTCTGCTGTTATACTCAACTGTTTCACCATTTTCTACTGTAGATGCTTTTACAGTATACAGTTCATCGCCCTCAAACCATTCTATTGTATCAGGATAGTTGGCAAGGCTTGTGTCATTTGCCTGATTATACAGAAATCCCAAAAATCCGTCAGCGGTTTTAAGTTTTAACGATGAAAGCGAAACGGGTGTATATCCTGCTTCTTTCACGAACTGACTATACGCAAGGTAGGCACCGCGTTGTGTCCAATGGTGGTCTGTGCGGAAATATATATAATCACCGGAATTTTCTTTCATTGTATCGTAAACGTTTATTTTTATTGCATCATCTGAGATTGTTCCGTAAATTCTGTCTATAGCATCTTTTTGACTATCGGAAGATTTGGCATAAATGTCCTCAGCAAATTCAATCTGTGTCGGAATAAGCATTGAATATACTTTTGCACGGTCTGAAAATGCGTCAGCATATTTATTGACTGCCTCTGCATATTTCATACCGCTTTCGGGCTTATCCTTATATATTTCCATAATGCGGTCACGCAGTACAAGCAAACGTGAACTTTCATCACTTTCTCCGCCCGCGCCCAAATCTTTTTTTACAGACACAATACTTCCAAGATTAGTTTTAATACCTTTTAAATCATTAACTTTGGAAGATAAAGCAGTAAATTTACTTCGCATGCCGACATTATCGGAAAGATAATCTTCAAATTCACGTGAAAACGTACCCGAAAAAATCGTTTGTGCCGTGAATTCAGGAAACTCTTTTAAAGCTCTGTTTTCTTTTATAGCACTTTGTTCATCTTCAGGCATAATGACGCCTATCACGAAAAACGCAAGGAGCAATGCCACAAAAACGGAAATTGTAATTTTTGTTTTCATCACAATACTCCTTTCTTAAAACCTGAAATACAAAAACGGATTGTACGTTGAGCCTACAAGTAAAGTGAAAGATATTATAAGCACAACTGCAACAAGTAACGGCGAGCACACAGTTCCCACCGCCTGATATTTCTCCGTAATTTTAAGATACATATTCTTCGGATATGGAGTTGATGATACAAAAAGTAATATCAGCAAGAAGATGTTTGAAGCAAGAGTTGACAGTGATGTCAAATCAATAAACTTACCTGTTACGCCAAATGCCGCTTTTAAAAACATCCATATACTTCCTATATCGGTAAAGTAAAAGAGCGTCCATCCGAAAAAGATTATAATACTGCTGTATATAAGACCAATCGGTTTAGGCAGTTTCATAAGCATGCCGCTAAAAAGTTTCTTTTCAACGATAAGTAAAATTCCGTAATACAAGCCCCAGAAGATAAAATTCCAACTTGCACCGTGCCAGAAGCCCGTAAGCATCCACACAATAAGTATATTACGTATCTGCAATTTTCTGTTTCCCCCAAGCGGAATATACACATAATCTCTGAAGAAACTGCTCAGTGACATGTGCCATCTTCTCCAGAACTCCGTTACGCTTGTTGAAATATATGGGTAATTAAAGTTTTCCAGAAATTTAAATCCGAAAAATCTGCCCATACCGATAGCCATATCTGAATATCCAGAAAAATCAAAATAAATCTGGAATGTATACATTATCATTCCGAGCCACGCACCAAGCACAGAAACAGACGAAAGATCGCCGCCGATAAGAGATGTTGCAACTGCTCCTGCACTGTTTGCAAGGATTACTTTTTTAAACATGCCCTGTGCAAAGCGATATATTCCATATTCAAAATCCTTTGCGGTAACTCTGCGGTTGTTAATCTGGCGGTCAATATCAGCATATCGCACAATCGGGCCAGCAACAAGTTGAGGGAACATTGAAAGATACGTAAGATATTTAAGCGGTGATTTCTGTACGTTTGTATCCCCTCTGTAAACATCTATCGTATAAGATATTGTCTGGAATGTGTAAAACGATATTCCAAGAGGAAGTGAAAATCCGTTAAAAGGGATATTAAGCCCGGTAATCATATTTATATTATCAACAATAAACCCCGAATATTTAAAAACAAACAGAATGCCGAGATTTATTATGAGTGATGACAACAGTGCCGCCTTTGATAGCCAATTTCCTCTGAATTTATCTATCACACGCGCACAGGTATAGTCTACCATAGCACTGAAAACGAGCATCAGCACCCATACAGGTTCTCCCCATGAATAAAATATGAGCGACGATATAATCAGTACGATGTTTTTATACGTCAGATTTTTTGAAAGATTATATGCCACAAGAACCACGGGAAGAAATATACATAAAAAGAGTAAACTTGAAAATACCATTATTCAAACTCCTTATTATCTTACCATATCCAGTATAGCCTCACGTATTCCCACCGAGCCAACAGACACGGGATAATTGATAATAACCAAATCGTCAAAATGAGTGAATTTATAAAAATCAACAAGATTAAACCGCTCGGTATTTCCGCCGAATCCGTTAAATTTACGGGGGTCTACCACATAAACTTCCTGATAATTATTAAGCGCCCACGTAGCAAATGCATTGCCGAACGATTCTTTTATTATAACCAGTTTCTTTCCGTTGTTTACATTTGTAACCATAACGGTAAGCGGATTGTCTCCGCCGATAAAGCAAGAATATGAGTTGATTTTAGAAGAAACAGGTGTTATATCTGCAATTTTTTTGGTCATATACATATCTTTGTATGCACATGCCTTGACATCCACCACAGGCATAAAACGTTCTAAAAGTTCTTCGTTTGCACATATTTTTTCATTGAGCGGAGTATCTTTTGTGAAGTTGGCAAAAGAACCTACATGAGTTTCTGAATTATCCATGGTAAACTCGGAAAGTTCAGGCACCGTCCACCCCTTATTTGCAGCATACGCTTTATATGCATAATATGCACCGCGTTGTGTCCAGTGGTGATCTGTAGAAAAATATATCTTTTCTCCTGCGTGTTGCATAAGCGGTTTAACTGCGTTTATAGGTGTTACATTAGCAGAAAGATTCTGATAAACCGTCTTTATTCCGTCTGTCTGGTAAAGAGCCATCTCTTTCGGCGCATAAAATTCACCCGATGTAGGAACCAGTATATTATACGTTTTGACAAGCGGTAACGCAGTTGCAACAGTATTTACAACGTGTGCATAGTTGACAGCATTTTCACCCGACACTCCAACACGTTCAAATGCAAATGCGCCTGCCATAGTTACACCGCCGCCGTACGCGATATCTTCGTTTGGCATGCGATATTCGTCCGTAATAAACGTGTTTGTGAGCAAATCACGTTTATTGAAATCTGTTTCTTCAAGTTTTCCGTCAAGAGTAACGTAAAAGCCTGTCAAATCAGAAAACATGGCAAGGCTAATATACAGTTTATCATGGTACACCATAGACGGCAAATCATATTCAAATCTTTTCGGACCAACCCATACAACCGGGCTGTTCATAATTATGTACGATGTTACCCCGTCTTTAACCGCAACAGTTGCAGGAAGCGATGCATCCCACCCTAATGTAAATCCGCATTTTGGCAAAATATCATCCACGGGCATAAAAATATTTGAATAATATAATAAAATATCGTCACCCAATTCATACGGATTTCCGTTTACATCAAACTTTTTTTCAGCAGCATAAAGAGCCAACACCTTACTTTCAGGGTCGGCAGATGTATGATATGCGGTGCTTGGCGACAGAATCATTGATGCCGCCAAAAAAGCAACCGTTAAAATTTTAGCGATTTTCTCTTTAGTTTTCATTAAAAATATCCTTTCAGTTATATGAGTTAATTTTATCATATTTTGTATTATTGCGTCAATTATTTACAAAGAAAAAAATGAATAAAAATAAATGTTTTTTTCCTATGATTATTGCCACATATACTATTTTGTGATAAAATTAAAATATATTAAAATGAAAGGATACTGACGATGAACAAATTGATTATAAAATCACTTTGCACGTTTTTGATTATAATAAGCATATTTATGCCTTCTGCGTTTGCAGAAGATTTGAAACTGGATGCAAAAAATGTTATACTTGTTGATATGAAAAATTCTATGGTTCTCTACGACAGTAACAGCACACAAATCATTCAGCCCGCAGGATTCACTAAAATTGTAACCGCTATGGTCGTTCTTGAAAACTGTGACGATTTGAGTCAGGTTATATCTGCTCCAAAAGAAACCATTGCATCGTGCGATTTTTCATTCGGCAATATGGGTGTGCTTGCAGAAGAAAATTTAAGTGCAAAAGCGTTACTTGAAGGTATGCTTGTATACGATGCTGCAGAAGCGGCTGAAATCCTTGCAGGTTTTACATTCGGTAATTATGAAAAATTTATTGCCGCAATGAACAAACTGGCAAAAGAAGCAGGTGCAGAAAAAACTGTTTTCAAAAATGCCGGCGGATACTATGATAAAGACCAGCAGACAACTGTTTCGGATATAGCAAAAATTGCTTTATACGCAATGGGAAATGACAAATTTGCCGAAATAGTAAAAAAAGGTATGGTGGAAATCCCTGCCACCAACAAATACCGTGAAAAAAGATACCTGGCAAACACAAATATGTTTGTCGGCAAAACACGCTCACTTGACTTTTATTCACAAAAGGTTTTCGGCGTTAAAACGTCGTATATGAAAGATCACGGGTACGGAATATGTATTGCATTTGAAAACAGCAAAGGCAGATTTCTATGTGTGACAGCGGGCGGTTCAAATGCAACTGCCGCACATACAGATGCACAATCATTACGTGAACACGTTGTGGCGGGATTTGTAAATGTAAAAATCGCAGACAAGGACGATATAATAGAAGAAGTTGAGGTACCAAACGGAAAAACATCTCACGTGCTGCTAAAAACTGCAGACGAACTTTCTGTAAGGCTTCCCGTAAATTATGACGAAACAAAGATTTTTAAAATGACAACAAAGGACAACGACTTAAGTGCACCGATTGAAAAGGACGAAGTTTTAGGAACACTCAGCGTTTCATACGATGGCAAGGAAGTCGGAAGCGTTCCGCTTATTGCTTATGAAAGTGTGGCTCATTCATCCGGAAAAAGTGTACGTATTTTCTTTGAGAATATTTTCACATCACCGTTTTTCTATCTGCCTGTAACTGCACTTATCATTTATTTTGCATTTCTTGCGTACAAGGCTAACCGTGACAAGTTTACAAAGAAAAAATAAGAATAATAATGTGTTGACAATTATATAAATTCATTATATACTTAAATTTGGAAATAAGGAGGTGAGCGCATGGTATTTGAAAAGGTTAGAGATATTATCGTAGACCAACTCAACGTGGAGGAAGACGAAGTTGTTATGGAAGCGTCTTTTATAGACACTCTTGGTGCAGACTCACTTGACTTGGTAGAACTTATGATTGCTATGGAAGAGGAATTTGAAATGACAATTCCTGAAGAAGATATTGACAAGATTTCAACCGTAGGCAATGTTGTTGAATACATTGAATCACATTCTAAATAATTGAATTTTCTGCCCCCGTTCATTTCGGGGGTTGTATTTTTAGGAGTTACCAATGAATAATCTTAATGAACTGGAAATCAAATTGGGATATACCTTTAAAAATAAGGGACTTCTGCGTGATGCATTGACACACCGTTCTTTTTTAAACGAATGTCCGTCAAACGAGCGTGTATGCAACGAACGTCTGGAATTTTTGGGTGATGCTGTGCTGGAAATAGCAGTTTCTGAATATATGTACAGAAATTATCCCGAACTCGGTGAAGGTAAAATGAGCCAGATACGTTCCGTTGTCGTATGTGAAAATGGTTTGTATTCGCTTGCAAAAGACATAGGGCTAGGCAAATTTTTGTATATGGCTCACGGAGAATCAAGCAGCGGCGGCAGAGATAAACCTTCTATACTTTCAGATGCCGTAGAGGCAATTTTAGCCGCAATATATCTTGATTCCGATTTTGTTACTGCAAAAAATTTTGTTACAAAACATATTGAAAAATATATCGTTTCTGCCGTAAACAACAAAAAGAGCGATGATGATTACAAAAGCAGACTTCAGGAATATGCACTTTCAAAATCGCATAAAATCAATTACGTTTTAATTGACGAAAGCGGTCCTGACCACGAAAAAATGTTTACTGTCAAAGCAGTATATAATGACGACCTGTCTGCCACAGGCACAGGCACAAGCAAGAAAAAAGCACAACAACAAGCCGCAAAAGCGATGCTTGAAATACTCAAAAAATAAAGTATATTATTTTACAATTAAAAATACGTTAGCATCACCGTCTGTACTACAGATTGTGATACTAACGTATTTTTTACGTTTGAACAATTACTTTAATGCATTACTGTCTTTTAAAAGTTTATACGTAAAACAGCATATCTGAATATGAAGGTATAGGCCACATATCTCTGCCTACCATAGATTCCATATAATCACCGATAAATCTTAATGAATCCATAATATTAAGAGTATCGTCCCTGTAAAACTCTGCAAGACGTGCAATATCGTCCGTGATATGCTCTGCTTTATCAATAGACAGTTTCAGTTTATCTAAAGTAGAGCCGAAACTTGCAATTGCATCAGTAATATTTTTAAGCATTTTCTCCTGCACGGATATATCTGCATTTGGTGCCGCAGTTTTAATTTTTATTATATTATCACTGAGCGCTGTTGAAAATTTAAGTGCCGCAGGCAGAATATCTTTTGATGCCATATCCACCATTGTAAGTGCCTCAATGTGAATTACTTTTGCGTATTTCTCAAGTTTAATCTCATAACGTGAGTTGAGTTCTGTATGTGTATACACTCCGTGTTTACTGAACAGTTCCACAGTTTTCGGAGAAATAAATTCACCAATAGCGTCAACAGTATTGTCTATATTTGGCAATTCGCGTCTTTTTGCTTCTTCAACCCATTCGTTTGAATATCCGTTACCGTTGAATATTACTCTTCTGTGCTCACGGATTGAACGCTGAACAACATTATGCAAAGCAGAATTGAAATCTTTTGCGTTTTCAAGTTCGTCAGCCATATCCGAAAGTGTATCGGCAACAATAGTATTTATAATCGTACACGGACCTGCAATTGATGCGTTAGAACCTACCATACGGAACTCAAACTTGTTGCCAGTAAAGGCAAAAGGTGAAGTTCTGTTCCTGTCGGCAGTATCCTTTCTGAAATGCGGTAATGTACTTACACCAACATCCAGACGTGCACGTTTTGTATCACCGGACGGATTATCATATACGATATTTTCAAGAATTTCTTCCAGTTGTTCACCTAAAAAGATTGATATAATCGCAGGCGGAGCCTCATTTGCCCCTAAACGGTGATCGTTTCCCGCACTTGCAGCAGATGCACGCAAAAGCGGTGCGTGTTTGTCAATAGCCTCAATAACTGCACAAAGGAAAAGCAAAAACTGTGCATTTTCGCTTGGTGTTTTTCCCGGGTCTAAAAGATTCTGACCATCGGATGTGCTCAAAGACCAGTTTACATGCTTGCCTGAACCATTTACTCCATTAAAAGGACGTTCATGCATAAGGCACGCAAAGTTATGTCTGTGTGCAATTCTTTTTAAAGTTGACATGGTAAGTTGGTTGTGGTCTGTGGCAATATTACAACTGCTGTAAATGGGTGCAAGTTCGTGCTGACTCGGTGCTGCTTCATTATGCTTTGTTTTTGCAGAAACACCCATCTTCCACAATTCATGGTCAACATCACTCATATAAGATGCAACACGTTCTTTAAGAGTACCAAAATAGTGGTCATCAAGTTCCTGACCTTTCGGCGGCTTTTGTCCGAAAAGTGTTCTTCCTGTGAATTTAAGGTCAAGACGTTTTTCATATAAATCTTTATCCACAAGAAAATATTCCTGTTCCGGACCTATGCATACAGTTATATTTTTTGTTTCTTTACCAAACAGTTTTAAAATTCTCTTTGCCTGAACATTGATTGCCTCACAAGAACGTAGAAGAGGCGTTTTTTTGTCAAGTGCTTCACCGGTATATGAGCAAAAAGCCGTAGGAATACACAATGTAACACCCGACAAATCCTCCTGCAAAAATGCAGGAGAAGTGCAATCCCAGGCAGTATACCCCCTGGCCTCAAAGGTAGAACGCAGTCCACCCGACGGAAAAGAAGAAGCATCGGGCTCACCTTTTATAAGTTCTTTTCCCGAAAACTCCATAATGGCTCCGCCATTGGCTGTAGGTGAAATGAAGGAGTCATGTTTTTCTGCCGTAATACCCGTAAGAGGCTGGAACCAGTGTGTATAATGCGTAGCACCTTTTTCTATTGCCCAGTCTTTCATTGCACCTGCAACAACCTCTGCAACAGAACTGTCCAGAGGCAAAGACTCTTCAATACTTTTTTTAAGTGCTGTATATGTATCTTCCGGAAGACGTTCTTTCATGACACGGTCATTGAAAACATTGCTTCCGAAAATATCTATAGGATTACAAGAACTCATTTGTTTCACTGCCTTTCCGCAACCGTCGGAAAACCGGACGGCTATTCATTACAAGACGACAAACATTTCTGTTTGCCGTCTTCAAAAAACTATATATTAAATTAAAGGTTCTGGACGGTATATAAGATGCAGAATGTTACCCGCAATATCTCTGAAGAAAATAGTTTTTACACCTGTTGCCGATGTAACTTCGTCAACAAGTATTTCTGTGTCAGAGTCTTTAAGTTTAGCGACAACAGCATCAAAATCATCAACTGCTATAGCAAGATGTCTTAACCCGGCATCTGCACATTCAGGTAATGACGGCATATCTTCAGTTGCTTTGCAAATTTCAAGCATACTTTTATCAGGAAAAGCAACGAAATATGATTCTTTTTCGTCGTTTCCTGTTACAACAGTACAACCAAGCATATCAACATACCACTTTGTCAGTGCTTTAGAATCTTTTGCAAAAATGCCAACGTGTTCAAGCCCTTTTATCATGAACAAAACTCCTCCTATTATAAATCATATTTTCTGCTATAATTATACAATAACAACAGTCCTAAATCAAGAGAAATTTTGGGTAAAAAAAGCATTTTGTCAATATTCGTCATAATTGACAATTTCAAGTTGGTTTTTCACCGTCTTTACTGATTTATATATAAATTCTTTGTTGGTGATATGCAGAGCATCACCCTCTTTAGCACCGCACAGACTTCTTATGTATTCATTATTGCCGTTACATGCATCTGAAATAACTGTACGTATTGCGCGCTCCACAGCATATACCGATGTACAGAATTTTTTAGCAAGATAAGGATATATTATTTTTGTAATCCCCGCCACACTGCCACCGTTACATATTATATACACTACAGCCTCAAGAATATATGTATATCCTATTCTTACAGAAGAAATATCAGATTTTATCAATGTGTTTGCGGTAGTTTCGTATAATGTTTCCTTTTTACTTAAAGTCATATCTACGCCTCCAATTCAAAGTTAAATTATACGTAACCACGTTCGAAAAAGGAAAGATAACGTCGAAATAAAACGAATACTCAAAACTATTCAAAGTTTATGCATTTTTTATACATCAAAAAGCCATTCTTTCGTATAAAAATACAAAAGAATGGCTTTTCTATTTTTGTTTGTATTGATTTTAACACATATTTTTCTGTGTGTCAATAGTCAAAATAGGTTTTTAACAAGGTTTAATTTTCCACAAAAACCATACAATATTATATTGAGGTGATATTATGAACTCAAAATATTTTGATGAATACAAAGCATTAGGGCTTAACATTGCGCACTACAGAAAAGACAGAGGATATACTCAAATACAACTTGCAGAAATAATCGATATAGACAGAAGCCATATGAGTGCAATAGAAATAGCAAAAGTCGGACCATCGCTTGACGTTGTATTTAAAATCTGCGAAGCACTTGAAGTTTCACCGAAAGATTTGTTCGATTTCAGATATTAAGTTATTTTTTTGTGTTTTGGCAAATAGAATCATAATAGACAGTTTTATTATAAGGAGTAGATATTATGAAACTATTTGTTACAAGTAAAGATAATCTTATAATCTACTTTCTGATTATCATCCTTTTAAGCGGATTGATAATTTTTAATCATGATGCCGTTGCAGAAGTTTTTGAAAACGCTGCCCCAAAACGCGACCTGCCCATATATTGCGTTGACAAGGCAGATGAGAAAATCTGTTCCGTATCATTTGATGCAGCATGGGGAAATGAAGATACCGCTGAACTTATTTCCATACTCGCAAAATATAATGTAAAGGCAACATTTTTTGTTGTCGGTGCGTGGGTGGATAAATATCCGGAATCGGTTAAACAACTGCACGACGCAGGACATGAAATTATGAATCATTCCGACTCTCATCCGCATATGACAAAACTTGATGCTGATGGCATTAAAAAAGAAATCAACTCCTGCTCTGATAAAATTGAAGCAATAACAGGAGTACGCCCTACTCTGTTCCGTCCGCCTTATGGCGATTACAACGACAGAGTTGTTGCATCTGCAAGAGAAATCAATCACTACACAATACAATGGGATGTTGACAGCCTTGACTGGAAAGACCTTGAACCGTCAGCAATATATGACCGTGTCACAAAACGTGTCAGTCCGGGTTCTATTGTTCTTTTTCACAATGCCGCAAAAAACACGCCTGCAGCACTTCCGCAGATACTGGAAAAACTGACTTCAGACGGTTACAAAATAGTCCCTATTTCAGAAATTATTTATAAAGACAACTTTAAAATTGACAATACAGGACGTCAGATACCTCTGCCCGCAGAACAAGTTAATTGAAACTTTTTAAACTGTATACATATAATGGGTAATGAGGTGATTTTCTTTGGATATAAATAATATGACCGTAGGGCAGGTGCTTGCCAATCCGAAAGCAAAAGCAATTCTGGCAAGAGAGTTCCCTACTCTTATAAATACGCCTATTGCAAAACTTTACAGTTCAATGACGGTGCGTCAGGTACTTTCTCTTGCAAATGGCAAAGTTCCGCAGGATAAAATTCAACGAATAATAAAAGAACTTGAACAAGTGTAGTCTATCAAACATTATATAAATAGCATTATAATAATTTTACAGAGGTGAAGATTTTGTTTAATGAAAACATTAAAAATCTGCGTATTGCAAACGGTATCAATCAGGTTCAACTTGCCAAAAAATTAGGTGTAACCAAACAAACCGTTTCCAACTGGGAAAATGACAATATACTGCCATCTGTTGAAATGCTTGTAAACATAGCAAAATGTTTTTCTGTAAGTCTTGATTGCCTGATGGAGCTTGACAATCAGAAATATCTCAATGTATCGGGTTTAACCGATAAGCAGATATCAAATTTACAGAATATTATAAACGATATGAAATGATTTTAAAGCACATGGCAAGCATTTGCCGTGTGTTTTAAATTGTAGAAAAACCTTTACAAAACAGAGATTTTGATGTATAATATTAAATATCTTATGAGCATCGGAAGGATGGGTTTAAACTAATGTTTAAAATTTTAAAAAAGCGTGTTTTAAACGAACAAGTTAAACTTTTAGAAATTGAAGCTCCTCTTATTGCAAAAAAAGCAGAGCCCGGTCAGTTTATAATTCTGCGCATCAATGAAGAGGGAGAGAGAATCCCCTTAACCATTGCAGATTTTGACAGAGAGCGTGGTACTGTTACCATAATATTTCAGGAAGTCGGTATGACAACCAGAATGCTCGGCTGTCTAAACGAGGGTGATGCACTTCTGGATTTTGTCGGTCCTTTAGGTGTGGCATCTCATCTTGACGGGTACAAAAAAGTTGCTGTTATAGGCGGCGGTCTTGGAACAGCAATCGCATACCCGCAAGCAAAAAAACTTCATTTGATGGGAGCAGAGGTTGACTCTATCATAGGATTCAGAAACAAAGACCTTATTATTCTTGAAGATGAAGTAAAAGCCGTGAGTACAAACGCATTTGTTACAACAGACGATGGTTCAAACGGTTGCAAGGGATTTGTGTCGGACATATTAAAGAACAATATCGAAAACGGTGCAAATTATGACCTCGTAATAGCAATAGGCCCTCTTATTATGATGAAAGTTGTTTGTGATGTCACAAAACAATATGGCATCAAAACAATTGTGAGTATGAATCCCGTTATGATTGACGGAACAGGCATGTGCGGAGGCTGCAGAGTGATTGTCGGCGGTGAAACAAAATTTGCCTGCGTAGACGGTCCTGACTTTGACGGCCATCTGGTAGACTTTGAATCCGCTATGAACAGACAGAGAATGTACAAAGACGAAGAGGATGAAAGTTCTGCACACAAATGCCGCATAGGAATAGGAGGAAATCATAATGGCTAATATGTGTCTTACAAAAACTCCAATGTCCGAACAAGAACCAAAGATAAGAAATAAAAATTTTAAAGAGGTGGCATTAGGTTACACGCCTGAACAAGCGATTGAGGAGGCTAAAAGATGCCTCAACTGTAAAAACAGGCCATGTGTAAGCGGATGTCCCGTAAATGTTAAAATACCCGACTTTCTTGCGTTGATTGCAGAAGGAGAGTTTGAAAAGGCATATCTTAAAATCACCGAGACCAACGCACTTCCCGCAATATGCGGAAGAGTCTGCCCGCAGGAAAATCAATGCGAGGGTAAATGCGTACGCGGTATTAAAGGCGAAAGTGTTGCCATAGGAAGGCTAGAACGTTTTGCAGCAGATTATTACAGAGAGAATCGCGTTGCAAAAGGTCAAACACCTGAACTCAACGGTAAAAAAGTTGCTGTTATAGGCGGCGGTCCGGCATCATTGAGTTGCGCGGGGGATTTGGCGAAAAAAGGTTACTCTGTAACAATATTTGAAGCTTTCCACACCGCCGGTGGTGTACTTATGTACGGAATACCCGAATTCAGATTACCAAAAGATATTGTGAAAAATGAAATAAGTAACCTTAAAAATATAGGTGTTGAAATCAGCACAAATATGGTTATAGGAAAAATTATGTCTATTGATGAAATTCTGGAATCAGGTTACGATGCTGTCTTTATAGGTACCGGTGCAGGACTTCCTAAATTTATGGGTATTGAGGGCGAGGCTCTTAACGGAGTATACTCCGCAAACGAATTCTTAACAAGAATAAATCTTATGAAAGCATATAGATTCCCCGAAACCGACACGCCGGTAAAAGTAGGCAAAAACGTTGCTGTTGTAGGCGGTGGTAACGTGGCAATGGATGCTGCAAGATGTGCCAAACGTCTTGGTGCAGAAAATGTATATATAATATACAGACGAAGCGAAGAAGAAATGCCCGCACGTAAAGAGGAAATCCACCACGCAAAAGAAGAGGAAATCATATTCAGGAATCTTACAAATCCAATACGTATAACCGGTGAAAACGGTTGGGTAAACGGAATTGAATGTATTGATATGGAACTTGGCGAACCTGATGAATCAGGAAGAAGACGTCCTGTTGTAAAGAAAGGTTCGGAACATATTATTGATGTACAAACAGTTATTATAGCTATAGGTCAGTCACCGAATCCGCTGATCAAATCAACCACAGCCGGACTTGACACACATCCGTGGGGCGGTATAATTGCTGACGAAGAAACATGTGCAACTAGCAAAGAAGGTGTTTATGCCGGCGGTGACACAGTAACCGGCGCTGCAACGGTTATTCTTGCAATGGGAGCAGGTAAAAAGGCAGCAGCATCAATTGATGAATACATTAAAAAGAAATACAACTCCTGATTCAACTGTAATAACTTCAGGTGATAACTATTATGATGATTTATGCAAATTTGCACACTCATTCTAAACATCAGCCAATGTATTGCAGTGTGTACCCTAACAGTATTTCAATTAAATTTAAATATTAAAATTAAAAGATAAGGAGAATTTATTATGGTAATTGTAAAAGCAAAAAATTATGAAGATTTAAGTGTAAAAGCCGCAAATATTATGGCTGCACAGATCACACTGAAACCGGATTCTGTACTCGGTCTTGCTACAGGCTCAACACCTGAAGGTCTTTATGCAAACCTTATTAAAAAGTACGAAGCCGGCGAACTGGATTTTTCTAAAATCAAAACTGTTAACCTTGACGAATATAAAGGTTTAACTCGCGATCACGACCAGAGTTACTACTATTTTATGAATGACAAACTCTTCAATCACGTAAACATCGACAAAGCAAACACAAATGTTCCTGACGGCACAAAAGAAGATGGTGAATCTGAATGTGCAAGATATGAAGCACTTATCGACTCTTTAGGCGGTACTGATATTCAATTGCTCGGCATTGGCGGAAACGGTCATATTGGTTTCAACGAGCCTGACGATTCTTTCATTCGTGATACACACTGCGTAAAACTTACAGACAGTACAATTGAAGCAAATTCAAGATTCTTTGCATCTAAAGACGATGTTCCCAAATATGCATACACAATGGGTATAGGCAGCATTATGAAAGCAAAGAAAATTCTTCTTGTGGCATCAGGCAAAGGCAAAGCACAGGCAATTTATGATACTGTTTGCGGTCCCATCGCTCCAAGTTGTCCTGCATCTGTTCTGCAACTCCACCCTGATGTGGTTATCGTTGCTGACGAAGACGCACTTTCGCTTATTAAATAATCAGATGGATTATGTTTACATACTGAAATGTGCAGATGACACTCTCTACACCGGTTGGACAACTGATCCGAAAAATCGTCTTACAGCCCACAACAGCGGAAACGGTGCTAAATACACACGAAGCCGACTTCCTGTTGAGATGGTTTACTGCGAAGAGTGTCCGGACAAATCGTATGCTCTCAAACGTGAACGTGAAATCAAAAAAATGTCACGCGCAGGAAAATTACAGTTAATAAGCATTAAAAAACGGATATCTGAATGATATCCGTTTTTTATTTATAAAAATTAAGTATTGTCAAAATTTATTTATAGCCTATTGTTTTACCATGACATATAACCATTGTCCTACCGCAATGAGTACAATCATACAATTGTTTATACTCCAGATGCGTGGTAATTTCGGTATACTTACCACACTGTGGACAACGGTACTGCGCCGTAACTTCCTGCAAATCTGCTATTTTTTTTCCTTTTTTAAATATTTTTCTAAAAAGTCCCATGTCATCCTACCCTTTTTTTGCAAATATATCAAATATAAGTATATCATATTTTTTTGCGGTTTTCAAGACATAAATATGTTTTTTACTTTAAATTGTTGTTATGATTATTTTAATTCGGCTACGCTCTGTACCGTTGTTTCACAGCAAAAAGTCTGTGAGTATATTTTGATGTTTGAAAACACACCAATCTCTTTTGTACCGTTTGCCAGATATCCGCCATCCAAAACTCTTGCATCGCTTTCGATTGTGATATATGCATCATAACGTCCGGGTTTTGAAGTATAAACTGTAGTACCGTCAGCCTTTAAAGCATAATCCATAGCGTCTTTTGCCTCTACATGAGCAATAACCCCCAAAGGTTTATTGGTTTCATCATCATAAATTGTATCACCTGTTTTCATACTGTCAAGAGTAAAATCACGAACTCCTGACGCTTTTAAAACATACTCAATTTTAGTAGTGGTTTCATTTACATCGTTATGTGCAGAAAATCCGAATTTATACACAGTTGCACAAATTGCCACAACAATCAAAAGCACAACAAGTAAATCAACAATATTTATTTTACCGAAAAGTCTTCCTTTATTATCAATCATTTGTGCTCTCCCCCTCTACGTCCATTTTAACTATATATCCTCTGCCAACTGCACCTGTATTTTTTATGTGTATCAGGTTTCCGACTTTTATCTCCTGCTGCCCGATAACTATATTAGGTCCGTATGAAGTAGCCTTCCCTTTTACCGTTATATACGCGTCTTCCTGACCTTTATACTCGCTTATAACCCATCTTCCGTTTAAATCATCCACACCTAAATCTGTGGCAGGCAAAGATTCAACTGCAGTAACAACACCTAAAGTTCCGCCTTTTACAGCATCACGGACTTTATCTCCCACAGCAAAGCGATCGGAATAGTCTTCAGGAACACCCTTAACCTCTACTGTAAATGTTATTTCGGGCATATCAGATGTAGCATCAAAACTTTTGTTTATAAACTTATACGCAAACACAAATGCCGCAACAACAAATACAACAATTATTACGTCTATATAATTGAATCTGAATTTCTTTTCCATTTTCATACTCCCATCGCCTCTGTGTATATTTTCTGTATTGCATCAGTCATAACTTCTGCACGGAACTGCTGGTCAAATACTTTCAGGCATCCTTTTTTAAGATTATCCATTTCTGTACTATCCGTTAACAATTTTTTTAGTTTATGATACATATCATCGCTGTCACACTTTTTAAATATAAGGCCGTTTACTCCATGTTCAATAACTCCCGGATTTCCACCGAAATCACTGACTACCGCCGGCAATCCGATACTCATTCCTTCTAAAAGCGAAAGACTTGTTGCCTCTGTACCGAAAGACGCGTTCAGGTTTAAATCCAGTATATTCATTATCCCCGTTACGTCAGTAACAAATCCTGCCATAATGACATTTTCTGCAATATCAAGTTCCGCTGTTTTCTTACGGATTTCTTCTTCGTAATCACCTGTACCGGCAATAAGAAGTTTGACTTTAATGCCATCATCAATAAGTTTTCTAAGTGCTTCTAAAATATACGTATGTCCTTTAACGTAATTAAGTCTTGCAACGATACCTAAAAGATATTCATTGTCACCAACATTATAGTTGGATTTGAGTTTCAGTTTTTCTTCATCACTTATAACAGCAAGCGGTTCAACTCCGTTTTTAATAACCGTTATTTTTTCAGGATTAACCCCTGTTCTGACTATATTATCTTTTGCAGCATCGGCAACAGCAATGATTTTGTCCGCGGTGGAATTATTTATAAATCCGTTGATGGCTTTTCCGATGCCTTGCGATATTTTCTTTGACGGCTCAAATACACTGTGACGTGTAAATACTATTTTTGCTTTGCCATAAAGACGTGCCGCAAATCTTGCAGACATTGATGCATGAGCATGAATAACGTCGGGTTTATGCTTTGCAAAAATCTTCCTTAAACTAACTATACCTTTTACACTCAAAGATTTATCCGCAATCCCGTCCGCCTCTATTATATAAGCACCAAGTGCTTCAAGTTCTTTTACAAGCAGACTTCCCCTTGGAACAACAACTTTCACGTCAAATTGAGTTTTATCATAATACTTCAAAAAAGTAAGAATACACTTACCCGCACCGCCGATATTACTGTCGCTTATAACGTTCATAATCTTCAGCATTTTTCCACCTCCGAACCAGTTTTCTCTAATATTTTAATTGCTGATACTGTTATTCCGATAATAACGAAGAACAACAAGAATACTCTGTAGTTATACCACACATTATCAAACATTCCCTGAACAAGATAACCCAGCATACCTGCCGCAAGTCCTGTTACGAGTGCTTTTAAGAATTTATGTTCATTATTGATGATTGAACTAATACACATTTTGAAATATATCACAATCATTGATACAAAAGCCAAAAGCCCTGCAATGCCGTTTTCGGCTATTATCTGCAGATAAAGATTGTGAGAATGCGGTGCAATAACACCCGAGTACGCATACATCGGATATATTTTATTGAAAGCCTCCGTACCTACTCCTATGCCACTGAACCAATAATCTTTAAGCATATTGAGTGTGCCCATCCATATATATACTCTGTAAGATGTAGATGTATCACCCATATCACCGACACTTAAAAATCTGTTGATAACGTTTTGCGGCAAAAACATCGGCGATAGCAATAATGCAATTACGCCAAGCCACACAAAGCGTCTGTCATAAAACATAAAGAACATAAACACTGCTACCAACAATCCTATCCAGTTTCCTCTTGAATAGGTGTATATCATACAAAGTGACAGTGCACCTACTATAGCGAGATGAACGATTTTGTTATATCCTTTTCTTGCCCCCCACACAACCGCAAGACCCACAGGGATTAAAAGCAGAAGATATTCACCCAGCACATTGGGGTTTTCAAATGTTGAAACAACTCTTGTTTCAATATCCGAGAACATATCAGTATCGGTCCAGACTGTACCTTCTGCAAAGCCGAATATATGCTGATATATTCCGTATGCAGCCACAAACAGACCAACAAAAAGCATAAGCACCACAAGTGCAAACAAACGTTGCTTTGTTGTAACGGAATTTGTCAACAAGAAATAAGAAAGTATAAACGCAAGGTATACAAGCACCGCCATAACACTTGATTTAACGGCAAACGACGTCAATGCAGAAACAACAAGGATGAACGCAAACAGAAGCATCGGTATATCAAGCGGAGTGCGGTTAAAAGTCATATTTTCGTCAAATATAAATCTTAACACAAACGATGCAAAGGTAAACATAATAAGCCCTACAAGAGCCATTGTCGGCGAAAATGCCAGTACTACAGCGGCTATAAAAATGCCGACAGTATAATCATAAAGAATCCAGCCAAGAGCAATTATTCCGCAAACAAATGCAACAGAATAAACCGGACCGGTAAAAACAGACGCAACAGCAATCAGTACCCCTGCAGCCAAACATATTATTGCTCCGGATAAAGAAAAGCGGATAGTATCTCTTTTTTCAAATTCACAAGTGCCGAGAAGTTTACTGAAAAGTTTAACAACTATGCTTCCGGTAAACAAATTATACACAGAAGTGTCAACTATACAACAAAGCGATGAAGCAAGAAGGAGAAATGCTGCAAATACAGACATAGTATTTGTCATCGCTCCGCCAATCAAAGAAATAACAGAATAAACGGCAACTGCTGACATTGCAAGAATTCCCCAATATCGTATAGGATAATGGAGTATATTACTATAAAACTTTCCAAAAAAACGGATAATGAAACTTTTTTTAAACAGCACCGCTACCTTTGAAAATATGTGACGGAAAAAAGAAAGAATTTTACCCAAAAGTGTAAATATCACACTTGAAGCACAAAGATTTTTATCGGGTGAAGATGAAAAGAAATTTACAAAAAAACTGTTCTTTGTAATTTTTTTAATTAAACGGACAACTGCATCGGAAAGTTTTTTGAATCCACTATGCTCATAACATACTGTCAAAAATACGTACATTTTTGTAAACATATTTAATATAAAACTGTTTTTCATCATTCACTCCCCCTTTTCAACAATTTTTTTACCATATCCCAAAGTTCGTATATCTCTCCTACTCTGCACACGGCACACGCAACAAAATAAGTCACCACACCTGCAAATACAGGAAATGCAACCGCGAGTAGTTTATCCATATTACAAGTTTTGCTGTTCACAGCAAAAACCGTAACACCCATAAAAAATACACTTATAAGTATTTTTCCCGCAAATCTGCCAAACTCTTTAGTCAGTATTCCGCCAGTGCGTTTATGCAGTCTATAAATCATAGTAAAGCCTATAACATTTGATGCAACAGATGCAGATATTGCAAGTCCGCCAAGGCCCACCTTAACAACTGCAACAAGAACTACACTCAACACAATGTTTACCGCTATACCCGCAAATGCAACTTTCATAGGCGTTTTACCGTCGTGCAGAGCATAAAAGCCTTTGTTTGCCATCTCCTGCATGCCGTAACCAAGCATGCCGAATGAATAGCAAAACAACGCTGTAGACGTAAGAAGTGTTGATTGCGCATCAAATTCACCACGTTCATAAAACAAACGTATTATCGGTGTTGAAAGAAGTAAAAAACCAACCATAACAGGTGCAATTATAAAAACCACATAACGTACCGCTTTTGATATTATAGCATTGAATTCATCACTTTTATCATTTGCACCTGCACGTGAAAGCGACGGAAAAATCAGATTTGTAGCCGTAAATGTAAATACACCGACCAGTATTATATACAGTTTATTTGCATAGTCGAGTGCCGTCATCGCCTCACCGCCGTTAAGTGATGATGCCAGACGAATATTTATCATTGTATTTATAGGTTGCATCCACGTACTTAAAATAATGGGCAACGCAAGTTTACACACATTTTTAATTCCCTCGTTTTTAAAATCAAGTACAGGCTTGTACTGGTATTTCATTTTAACAAGCGATGGTATCTGTATAACGCATTGTGACGCCCAGGCTATCAGCATTGCCACAGCAACACCATGTATACCAAAACGGTCACCGAACACAGCAATATAAATTATAAGTATACCATTTGACACCAGACTGATAATTGCAGGTATCAGAAATTCACCGTACGACTGAAGCACACCTACAAAGCAATATGCAACTCCCGTGAATATAATTGTCGGGAAAAGTATTTTTATAAGTACAGACGAAAGCCCTAATGCAGAAGGTTGTAATCCACCTGCAAACAGAGTTGCCACCTGAACAGAAAACAACATACCAAATGCCGATATTACCACAGTTATAAGAATTATAAGGTTTATAAAACAGTTGGCAAAGTTAAATGCTTCATCCTCTTTACCTTTTGCTATATACTCATTGAATACGGGAATAAATGCAGACGTCACCGCCGAGCCGAGTGCTATATCAAAAAACAGCAGCGGTATCCTTGACGCCGCTGAAAACGCCATGGCAGCATCAGTAGATGTTCCGTACAGATTTGCCATAAGTATATCCCTGAACATTCCGCAGATTTTTGCCAAAAGAGTAGCCGCGACCATAAATCCGGCAGTAAACGCAGATGCTTTTTTAATCTTTTTCATATTTTATCCTTTTACAAGAAATAGCAAAGCAAGTGCTTATGCACCTCTTTGCTATCTTATGATTTTATAAGTTTTTAAGATATTCTGTAACGATTTCCTCAATAATCTCATCACGTTCCAGACGGCCTATAAGGTTTCTGGCATTATTGTGACTGGTGATATATGTGGGATCGCCCGACATTATAAAACCTACAATCTGGTTAATTGGATTGTAGCCTTTAACCTGAAGTGCCTCGTACACAATACGCAGTACCTCGCGCACATGATTCTGACCCTCACCTATTGCACTGAATTTCATGGTATTGTTATCCATTTGCAACACACACCTTTCAAAACTATATACTATTATTATGATAACATATCAGGAATAAAATTACAAGTATTTTCGGATATCAAAAAAGAAACTAAAGCAATTAAAATATACAAAAAATCGGTCAAAACAGACAGCATCCATTTTGACCGCATATAACATTAACTTACTTCACTTTTTAAATCAGAAACCATTTTTTTATATTCTTCATATCCGTACATACAATTTAAAATATCAAGCAGCATATTAGATGATATTCTTGCGGGCAGTTCAAGATGTTTAAGTAATTTACAACGCAGGGTTTTACTTTGTTCTCCACCGCTTAATCCGTCTGCAAAAAGGTCGGATTTTGATATAAGTCGAATGTTTTCAGGTAACTCCTTTTCAGTAAAACCTGCGTTTTTAAGCGCTTCTGTGATTATTTCGTTACTAACACCCTCAACACCTAAAAAGCCCTCTTTAGACGGCTTTTCTTTACGTCTTTCTTTGCCTTTGATGTCCGGAATATATGCGTGCTTTACATTTCTGTTACCAACAAGATTTTTTACATAGTTTCGTATCTGAAATCCTGCCCTGTCACTATCAGTGAAAATTATAATTCCCGTTGTAGCGGCAAATCGGCGTATCATCTCAATTTTTTTCTTATCCTTATATATACGGAATCCGTTTGTGGTTATTACAGTGGCATCAACGAGTTGATTTATTTTGTTCTGGTCGTATACTCCCTCCACTATAATGGCTTCTTTTATTTTAAGCATAATTATCTCCTAAAGTTTCAGTTCGTTATAAAGGCTTTGCAGTTTATCGCACGAATCGGAAAATTTATTGAGTTCCGCTTTGGAAAGTGGCAGACGAACAACATCACGTATTCCGTTTCTGTTGACAACGGCAGGAACGCCTATGAAAATATCCCTCTGACCGTATTCACCGTTCAATTTTGCAGAAACGGTAAGTACGCTGTTTTCATCACCGAATACGGCTTGTGTAATTCTTGTCATGGCCATACCTATTCCGTAATATGTTGCTTTTTTAGCATCAATTATTTTATATGCCGCCTCTCTCACTTCAACACTCAATGCTTCCATTTCATCACGTGTATATTTTCCGCGTGACTCTTCGCATATTTCAAGCACAGGTTTTGTAGTAACCATCGCTTGCGACCATGGCACAAATTCGCTGTCGCCATGTTCACCCATAACATAAGCATGTACATTTCTGGGGTCAATACTGAAATAGTCACCGAGAAGATATCTTAAACGTGCAGTATCAAGCGTTGTACCGGTTCCGAACACACGCGAACTGTCAAAACCTGAAATTTTACAGGTTATTCTGGTCATTATATCAACCGGGTTAGTGGCAATTAAGAATATTCCGTCAAAACCGCTATCTACGACAGGCTTAACGATAGACTTAAACACTTCCGCATTTCTCTGAAGCAAATCTGTTCTTGTTTCTCCTGCTTTTTGAGATACGCCTGCACATATAGCAACAATATCGGCATTGGCACAATCGGAATACTCACCGGCATAAATACGCATATTCGAACTGGAAAAAGCAAGTCCATGATTTAAATCCATTGCCTCTCCTATTGCTCTTTTTTTATCTATATCTATAAGAACAAGTTCATCACAAACATTTCGGTTGAGCATTGCATAAGCATAACTCATTCCGACAAAGCCGGTACCGATAATAACAACCTTTCTTTTGTCCTGTGTCATTTTAAACACCCTTTCACATCTCTTTTGAATTATTTTACCCAAATAATATGTGATTAAACGTAATTCAAAAGAAAAAGCGAGCGCGCTGCGCCCGCTTATTGACTTTTATCAGTTTCTGATAATGATTGTAGTTGCCTCAAATACACCTGATGAACGTGAACCCATAGCAGTTATTGTCTGACCAACTTCTACATCTTTAAGTTTTTTATCAGTTGAAGAATTTGTGGAAATAATTCTTGCACCGTTTTTAACAAATACCTGTTCTACGTTTTCTGTGCCGGATTGTGCATCCATATATTTAACCTGAATAAGATTATAAGATACGTTTACGCTTACAACCTGACCCTGAACATCTGTATCTTCGGCAATCGGAGTTGTATCAATTTTAACTATACTATCGCTTTCCAAAGTAATTGACGCGTTTGTATTTATACGCAAATCATAGATTGTTCCCTCTTCACCGTCTAAAAGAATTTTAGCATTACGGGCTACGGGGTACTCGTATGTCTGTGTGCCGATTTTAATAACAATAGTGGGTGTCTGTGAAATGTTGATTGACTGGATAATACCTGTGTCAGATGTTGTTGTGCTGGTGGCATCAATGCTTATGATTATATTGTATTCAAGTTTGATTGTTGCTTTATCACCAACTAAAACATCTGTCATTGTTGCACTGTCTGCATTTTTTGCAACCTTTACATTTGTTGCTACAGGGTAAGTTTCTTCAACATCGTTTGATTTCACTGTTATACTTACACCGTTTGTAAGGTCGATTGCAGTAATTGTACCTCTAATTGTTTTTTTGGCTTCTTCAGCATTGATTACTGTTATTCTGTTATTTTTAACTGTAAGTTTTACATAATCGCCTACAGCAAGGTCTGTAAGTTTACCTTCTTCGCCGTTGTATGTGATTGCAACATTGTCAGCAGTTTTGTATGAAACCACATTTTTATCTGTAGATGCAAGGTCTTCAACTTTCAAAGTGGTGGCATCGGTTGTTTTGGCAACAGATACAAGTTTACCTGAAATAAGACCGTCGCTCTGTGCTACCAGAAAATCTACAATGTGGAGCATATCGTCTTTAGTAGTAACTACTGCTTCCCAACCAACTTTGATGGCATCGGGAACTATAACATCACCATCGCAGCGAAGTGTAACGCTCTTGGGCAGAACTGTATATGCTTTGTTTGTGTTATCTTCAAGTTTAAATCTTATTGTTCTTGTTGCCTGATCATAAGATGCAACTATACCTTTGAACATATCTGTTTCTGTTAAATCCTGCAATTTATAAAGTACAAGTGCAGCCTGTGCTCTTGTTACATTATTAAGAGGAGCAAAGGTGTTATCGCCCATACCCTGCATAAGTCCCTGCTTTGTAACGTATTCAACATACTTTCTGGCGTTTGTGGGTATCTGGAGTGTATCTGTATAATCAAGAACAGCAGTTACTTTATCTTTTACTTCCTGTTCAGCACCCATACCTTTTGTTAAAAGCACAGCAACTTCATAACGTTTCATACCTTCGTTAGCAGCACCGCCTGCAAGGTAATCATCAAGTTCGTCTTCAAAAAGTATGCCTTTGAAAAGCAAATAGCAGATTTCGTCATCACCAAAAGATAATGAATAATCGTCAATTTTTTCCTGATATATATCTTTCGCTTTTTCAACCAATGAAGCATTTATTTCTTCACGGCTGCCGAGAACACGTGCAACCAATGCAAGTGCCTCAAGTTTAGTAACAGTATTTTCAGGTTTGAATGTTCCGTCAGTGTAACCACTGATAATTCCGTCATCAGCCATTGCAGAAATCTCGTTTACGCACCATGCGTATTTGCTTGCGCTTACATCTGCAAAGCCTTTTGCAGAAACTACAGTAAATGCTGCACATACCAATGTAAGTGCAATTACCATTGCAAGTAACCCTCTAAATTTTTTCATTCTTTTCTCCTCCTTAATTATATACATTTTATTTTAATTATTTTCAATATCTAAATATGGTACTGCGTTCAAGGTCATATCAGCAATATTCCCTTTTAAAAATTCGTAATATGCACTTGACGCTATCATTGCCGCATTGTCTGTACAGAACGGAAGTGATGGAAAATATATGTCATATCCATCACTGCGGCTTTCAAGTTCTTTTCTTAATCTTGAATTTGCCGCCACACCACCAGCCAATGCAATTTTTTTAATTCCGCACTTGTCAGATGCCTCTAAAAGTCTGTCAACAAGCACTTCTACCACGCTTTTCTGGAAACTTGCGGCAATATCTTCTTTCTTGAACTGTTCGCCTTTTTGCTGTGCGTTATTTACAAAATTCATAACACCGGTTTTTATGCCGCTGAAACTGAAGTCATAACATCCTTCGCCAAACGAAACTTTTTTGAATTTGGCAAAGTTCTCATCACCGGTTGCAGCGCATTTGTCGATTTCAGGTCCACCGGGGTATGGAAGCCCAAGTATTCGTGCCACCTTGTCAAACGCTTCGGCCGCGGCATCGTCACGCGTTCTTCCCAAAACTTCAAACTCGGTATAATCTTTAACGTGTACTATGTGGCTATGACCACCTGATGCAACCAAACATATAAACGGCGGTTCAAGTTGTTTGTGTTCAATAAAATTAGCGCATATATGACCTCGTATGTGATGCACCGGAACAAGCGGTTTGTTAAGCGCAAAAGCATACGCCTTTGCCGCCGACACACCTACCAAAAGTGCACCTACAAGACCAGGACCGTAAGTTACGCCAATAGCATCAATTTCATTAAACGTTATGTTTGCTTTATTAAGTGCCTCGTCCACGACGGCATTTATTATTTCAAGATGCTTGCGTGATGCTATTTCAGGCACCACTCCGCCGAATTTTTTATGTATTTCTATCTGGGTAGATATTACATTAGACAAAATCTCACGTCCGTCTTTTACAACAGAAGCGGCAGTTTCGTCGCACGAAGACTCTATCCCTAAAATCAATGACAAAGTATCACCACCTCAAAATCTTCTTGTCATTATCAATGCATTTTCGCCATTGTCACTGTAATAATTTTTTCTCTCGCCCTCAATTTCAAATCCAAGGTTTTTGTAAAGAGCGATGGCTGCCTCATTGCTTTTGCGCACCTCCAAAGTTATAAGCAAAAATTTATTTTCAATGCAGATTTCTATCAACTTTGAAAGCAGTTTTTTTCCGATACCTTCACGACGTCTGTCAGGATGAGTGGCAACATTGGTTACATTTGCCTCATCTGCAATAACCATCATTCCGGCATATCCTAAAACCTTACCTTCTTCAACACCAACTGCATAAAAACAATTCGGGTTTGACATATCCTGCTCAATAAGCGCTTTGCTCCACGGGTGTGAAAACGACAGTCTGTTAAGTTCATCTATTCCGTCAATATACTGTTTTTTTAAAGTATCTGTAATCATAATTCTGATTTTATTTTCAAAAGTGCAGCATCAATAGCATCTTTCAACTGATTTGCACATTCTCTGTATTCGTCCTCATCTCCGCCGAACGGATCGGAAATTTCATCGTCATTACCATAGGCGTATTCGGGGAAGGTGTAAATTTTACCACTATGCTGCGGATAAAGGTCTATAAGCGTATTTCTGTGACTTGAAGTCATAACAAGTACAAGGTCTGCCTCTTCAATATCCTCTTTTGTAATCTGTCTTGACATATGGTCGGAAATATCAATGTCCATCTCCTCCATAACCTTAACTGCATTGTCACTTGCAGGTGTTGACATATATACATTTATACCGGCTGTGTCTACATTCAAGCACCCGACACCGTCGTCATCAATGGCTTTTTCAAATAAGCCTCCCGCCATAGCACTTCTGCAAGTATTTCCTGTGCATACAAGCAAAATATTCATAGTTCAATTCCTGATACCTTTCTGCCCACATTAGTAATTTATTTTATCCGTCGTGAGCCAACAGAAGTTTTATTATATGTTGTCTGCATCTACAGTTTTATGTCCGGCAGATTTAAACAGTCTGTTTTTAACAGCCAGTCCTATTCCGCCCTCGTCTGAAAATTCTGCATATACAGTGCTTATACCGTGTTCGTCAAACAATCTTAAATTATAAAAAAGTCCGTTCGCATACTCTTCCATATTGTTGCCTGCATTTATAACGTATGCTCCTTTGTATGTGCCGCCTTTATATGTGAGCACTCCGACGCCGTCAGTTATCCTGCTTTCAATATATTTTTTCACATTTTCCTTACTGCCCATAACAACGGTGACATCTGCTTCAGGTGCATAATGCTTATATTTCATGCCCGGACTTTTAGGTTTATCTGTTTCTTTAAGTATACCTTTGTTTATGATTATATCCGGAACAATATCTTTCAACTCTTCATAAGTTATTTTACCCGGACGAAGAATTTCGGGAACATCACCGCTGACATCAACCACAGTGGATTCCAACCCAACTTCGCTTGCACCACCGTCTATTATATAATCCACTCTTCCATCCATATCATCTATAACGTGCCTTGCAACCGTAGGGCTTGGACTTCCGGATAGATTTGCAGATGGTGCTGCAATAAAGCAACCGCTTTTTTCGATAAGTTCATGAGCAATTGGATTAGACGGCATTCGTACTGCAACTGTATCAAGACCTGCAGTAACCACTCCACCAACAGCATCAGACTTTTTCATAATAAGTGTAAGGCAACCGGGGAAAAATGCGGTCATAAGTTTTTTTGCATCTTCACTCTGAAAAGATGTAAGTTTGTCCACATCTTCAATATGTGCTATATGAACTATCAAAGGGTTATCGGCAGGTCTGCCTTTAGCAGTGAATATTGAACGTACTGCATCATCATTCAAAGCATCAGCACCAAGGCCATAAACAGTTTCGGTAGGAAAAACTACCGTGCCGCCGTTTTTAATACACTGCGCCGCTTCGTCAATATTTTCTGCCGTTATTATTTTTGTCATAACAAAACTTCCTTACCCGTTTTCGCTGAGTTTGAGTTTTTCGCTCTGGTCAGTTGTAATAAGTGCATCTATAATCTCGTTTAAATCGCCGTTTAAAACCGCGTCTAGTTTATGGAGTGTAAGACCTATTCTATGGTCGGTTACTCTTCCCTGCGGATAGTTATAGGTACGGATACGTTCAGACCTGTCACCCGTGCCGACCTGACTTTTACGTTCTGCCGAAATTGCATCGTTATGTTCCTGAATTGCTTTGTCATAAATCCTTGAACGTAAAATCTTCATCGCTTTATCTTTATTTTTATGCTGCGATTTTTCGTCCTGACACGAAACAACAATACCTGTGGGGATATGAGTAATACGTACCGCCGAGTCCGTAGTATTTACACACTGACCGCCCGGACCGCCTGCGCGGAAAACGTCTATTCTCAAATCGTTTGCGTTAATTTCAACCTCTACCTCTTCAACCTCTGGCAAAACCGCCACAGTAACTGTTGAAGTGTGGATTCTTCCGCCCGACTCTGTTGACGGGATACGTTGTACTCTGTGTACTCCACTTTCAAACTTAAGTCTGCTGTATGCTCCTGCTCCGTTGATTGAAAAAGAAACTTCTTTGAAGCCACCGAGTTCTGTTTCGTTTGATGACAGCATCTCAACGCTCCAGCGATTCGTTTCTGCATACATTGAATACATTCTCAAAAGCGTACCTGCAAAAAGTGCTGCTTCGTCGCCACCGGCGCCGCCGCGGATTTCTACGATAACGTTTTTATCATCATTCGGGTCTTTTGGAAGAAGAAGTATTTTAAGTTCTTCTTCTACTGTTACAATCTTCTCCTTACACTCAGCAAGGTCAGCCTCTATAAGTTCCTTAAAATCTTTATCAACATCGCCGTCAAGCATTTCCTTTGCCTCATCAATATCGCTTTTAAGTTTGTTATACTCTCTGTATTTATTAACTATCGGCGTAATATCGGAATGTTCTTTACAAAGTTTGCGCCATTGGTCCTGATCTGCAATTATTTCAGGATCACTTATTTTATTTTCAAGATCTGCAAATCGTTCTTCTAAAAACGATAATTTGTCAAACATTTATCCACCTCAAAAGTCATTAAAGGTTACATTTCACCTTTTAATTTATTGTACCATAACTTATACAAAAAATAAAGGATTTTTTTGCGTTTTAACCGTAGTGTAATATTTGGATTATTTTTTTGACATTATCGTTACATTCGCATGCGTTTTATTGACATATACAACAAAATATTATACATTATTTTCACAAAGGAGGCGTTTTATATGAAGAAATTAGTTTCAATTTTAATCTGCATCATATTATCGACCGCTACAGTTTCCGCCGCACCTGACGGTATGAAGGCACAGCCTACTGACATAAAAGTAATTCTGCACGGTAAAGAGATACCGTCGTGTGCAGTTAATAACTCTATGTATATAGCGGCTGATGATCTTGGCGATTACGGATACACGGTTACTTATATTGACGAGGTACGCACTCTGTTTGTTAATAAAACTCACGAGCCATCGGATATTATTCCAGAGCCATGCAATGTTAAAAAAGCAAAAGAAACTGATATTCAGGTTATGTTCAACGGCGAATTATTAGATTCGAACAGCAAGTTTGCCTCTAACGGGAAAATGTATATATGCGCAAACGCAATTACATATTATGTTTCAGGGGAAAATGTGTTTGACATCGGCATACCGAGATACAAATACAACCTTATGCCTAAATGGGACGGTGAAGAGCGTATTTATTATATAGACGACTCTCCCCTGCCATCTAAGGAAGAACAGATAGCGGATTTCCTTTCATACAACGGAAACAGAGAAGAATATTCTACATTTTTAAGTTTTACAGAAACCCAATTGCAAGGAGAGGGATTTGAAGTTGTAGGCCTTAGGATAGGAGGACTTCCACACGGATCGAATACATTTTGGTATTATTGCGCCGACAACGGGAAGTCATACAGTATAAATACTGTTCTATCTCCTTTTAGAATGCATGATGCTTGGGGACAATGTTCAATTAAAAATCCACGAATTGAGGGCAGACGACTCTATTTTGAAGGTCAACGCACAATGAGCCTTATAGAATTTTCCGAAGGCGTATACTACGGCACATACTACCTTGACCTTGATACTACTGTAGTACATATAGTTGAAGAAACAAAAAGTTGAGGAAAACGTATTTTTTACCATAATACAAATGTAGGGGCGGATGCCCACATCCGCCCGAAAATGTGATGTGCGGGACGATGAGGGCATCGTCCCCTACGATAAAAGGCAGAAACGACTTTTCGTTTCTGCCTTTTAATTTACCATTCAATACAAATTTCTTTTTATTTTACTTCAAGAAGTGTTCTCAAGGTTTGAAGGTCATACCCGTTCGTGCCATCCATTATTGCATATTCTTTTTCTGCGCCGAATCCAACTATTTTCATAAGAGGAATATCAAACGCATTGCAAAGAATCAAAGCGGCATCAGCACGTGTTATATAATCTTGCATTTTTGTAGTAACATCTTTCGTAACACCACGCATTGACGCTACTTGTATGTATCCGTTAGGATATCCACCCATAGAATCCGCCTGCACATTATATCCCAAAACAGTTAAAACCATTTTAATAAATTCCTGAGTTGTTACTTTTTCATCAGGGTTAAATGCAGTTCCGGTTTCATAGGCTATTAATCCTAATTTCTTTGCGTATGTCACCTCTTTGGCAGCCCAGTGATTTTCTATATCCGTAAATTCAACAGTCACATCCTCTAATCTGTTGGCATCAATACCAAGCATTCTGAAAACCATACACACAGCCTCGGCTCTTGTTATATCATCATTTAACCGAATATCGCCATTCGGGTCACCATTCATCACACCATATTTTTTAAGTTCAACAGCGCTTGTGCTTTCAGCAAAAGAACTCATTACAAAAAACATCAACATAAAGCATAAAACTATTGACACAATTTTTTTCATTTATAACATCCTTTCCAAAAACTTTTTGATATTTGACAATCGATTGTATATTTGCACCTGTACAGGTGCAAATATATTCTATCATCATTTTATAATATTGTCAAGAACTTTGTTCCCAAATAAGTGCAGAGGTGATAGAATTGAATATCGATATAGAAAAGAAAATCGGTAAAAACATTAAAACGCTAAGAGAAAAAAGTGGACTGACTCAAGATATGTTAGCCGCAAAATTACAGACAAATGGTTGCGACATTACACGCAGTGCCCTTGCCAAAATTGAGGTAGGACAGCGCCATCTGTATCCTGATGAAATAATTTTAATTAAAGAAATTTTAAATGTAGATTTTGATACAATATTTAATATTAAAGGATAATATATATGACATTACCTATAAGAAAACCTACAAGATTAAAAGGATATGATTATTCTACACCGGGGTCTTATTTTATAACGATTTGCACGAAAGACAGAAAACAATTATTATCTAAAATTGTAGGGGACGATGCCCACATCGTCCCGAAAAATCAATTATTAAATTACGGGTTAATATGTGATAAATATATTGATAATATAAATACAAAATATGAAAATGTGTCGGTTGACAAATTTGTTATTATGCCCAACCATATTCATTTAATTATATCCCTTTACGGGACGATGAAGGCATCGTCCCCTACAGAAAAAATTGAAAACCTTATCCGTTCTTTTAAAATTATGGTGACAAAAGAAATCGGAAATTCTATATTTCAACGTTCGTATCACGACCATATAATCCGTGACAAAAACGACTATCAGAAAATATGGGAATACATAGACATAAACCCTTTAAAATGGGAATTGGATTGTTTTTATACAGACAAAACGGAGCAGTGATTTTCACTGCTCCGTTGAATTTTATTTTATATTATCACTTATTTTAGCATATTCCTCAATTGACAGTGTTTCACCTCGTCTGCGTGGGTCTATGCCGAGGTTTTCAAGCAATTGCGAAAGTTCGTCCTTACTCATAGAAAATGCGTTACTGTTTGAAAGTGTATTTAAAAGTGTTTTTCGTCTTTGAGCAAAAGCGGCTTTCACAACTTTAAAAAGCATTTTCTCGTCATTTACATTAACAGATGGTTCGCTGAGTAAATCAAGACGGATAACCTCTGACGTCACCTTTGGAGGCGGCATAAACGATTCCGGCGGTGCAATTGCAACCGGTGTTGCCGTGCATCTGTACTGAACAGACAAAGTTATGGCACCATAATCTTTTCCGCCCGGTGATGCAGCAAGACGGTCTGCAACCTCTTTCTGAATCATAACTGTTATAGATTCAATATTGAATCCGCCATCTATCAAAAGCATAAGAATAGGAGTAGTTATGTAATACGGAAGATTTGCCACAACCTTAATCTTACTTCCCTCACCGAATTCATCTGCAATAAGAGAGTTTAAATCAATCTTTAAAATATCGCCCCGTACAATTTTGAGATTTGTACATTCAGCAAGATTTTCCGTTAAAATATCTGCTGCCATATCATCTATCTCTACCGCCACCACTTTTTTTGCGGCAGCACACAAACGTTGAGTCAGCGTACCGAAACCGGGTCCGATTTCAAGAACATACGTGCTGTCGTCTATTCCTGAACCGTCAACAATCTTGTCCAGAACCTCCTCATCAATCAGGAAATTCTGACCGAGTGATTTGGAAAACCTGAATCCTTTTTCGGCAAGTATTGATTTAATTACTGCAGGTGACGCTAAATTTCGCATAGTTATACCCTTTCGTACATATTACTTTGGTATTTTAATTATATATTCATAATAATCATCAAATTCCGTCTGCTGAGAAACTGCACATATTCCCGACTCTATCATAACTGAAACGGCACGGTTTATTGTGTTCATAAAAATACGGACATCTTTAAGCATCCCCATACGTTTTGATACAGGCTTTTCTTCCTGTGCAGAAACAGGAGTAAGAAGTTTATCTATGTAAGCATCTGTTTCGTTAACGTTATATGAATTGTCGCATATTTTCCTTACCGCTTCAAGTTGTTTTATTTCATCAGGTATACGCAGAAGTGCTCTTGCGTGACGCTCTGTAAGATTGTTATCGCTTATTGCATTCTTTACGGTTTCGGGCAAGCGGAGTAGTCTTAATTTATTGGCAATAGTTGATTGATTTTTACCAAGTTTTGCTGCAATCTGCTCTTGCGTAAAACCATGAATTGCTATCAACGCACTATACGCTTCAGCCTCTTCCAAAAACGACAAATCCTGTCTTTGGAGATTTTCAACCAGTGCAACTGCGGCACTGTCACTGTCACTCATTTCCACAACAATGGCAGGTATTTTTTCAAGCCCTGCGTGTTTTGCCGCACGCAGACGTCTTTCTCCGGCAATAAGTTCATAGAGTGTAGGCGAAACCTTCCTTACCGTAATAGGCTGAAGTATGCCATAATGTTTTATGGACTGGCTCATTTCCTCCAGAGCCGGACCGTCAAAGTTTTTGCGTGGCTGAAACGGATTTGGCAAAATTTTATCCGCCGGTATTTGTGCAATATTATCTTTTGGCAGATACTGTTCTTTAATCATTGATATCATATCCATCATTTGTATGCCTCCTGACATTTGTATAAAATTGGAATATTTTTCCACAAATCCAGTATAACATACATTTTATGCGATGGGAAATAAAATCGTTCGCAAAATATCGACAATTAAAGCGGCATTTTAGCAGGTTTCGGGGCAATTCTCGGATATTTTTGCGGAATATGTGCAACTTTTTTAATAATTACAAGATTATGCTGTAAATCTGTCGTCGGAATATCATAAGGTATTACCTTTTCCAATTTTCCGCCAAGAATTTTGATTGCGTTTTTCGCTGCTGCAATTTCTTCCTCTGCACCGGGGCCTTTCATACTGACAAAGTATCCCCCAACCTTTACAAAAGGCAGACACAACTCGCAAAGAGTGGAAAGATTTGCAACAGCACGTGATACCGCTACATCAAATTTTTCACGCAAGGATGCATCTCTGCCTCCGTCTTCCGCTCTTGCATGAACGGTTGTAATATTCTCAAGACCAAGCTGCGCAATGACTTCGTTTAAAAAGTTAATGCGTTTTGCCAGAGAGTCAAGCAATGTTATATTCAGACTTTTATCAGCAATTTTTAACGGGAGTGCCGGAAAGCCTGCCCCCGTTCCGACATCTATAACTGACGCCCCGTTTGACAACACTTCGCTTTTGACACACATTAAAGAGTCTAAAAAGTGCTTCGTTACAACGTCATACTCCTCTGTGATAGCGGTTAAATTGATTTTTTCATTCCACTCAACAAGAAGTTCAAAATATTTTTCAAACTTATCAGCCTGAACATCTGACAAACCATATTCAAGAAGAAGTTTTTTATTCATAATATCTCCTTTAACAAATAAAGAAAACGGAGCGGATTGTATTCCGCTCCGCATTATTGAGCATTATTCAGAAATTGCTTCTGCACATCTTGAGCAAAGTGTTGGGTGCTCGTTATTCGAGCCAACTGTATCACTGAACATCCAGCAACGTTCACATTTTTCGCCTTCGGCAGCAGTTACCTTAATAGCAAGATTTGCAACCTCTTCGCCTTTGTAAGCACTGTCATCAGTACCTTTTTCTACGCTGACACCTGAAACAATGAATATTGTTACAAGGTCTTCTTCATTTGCTTTTAAGAAATCGTAAGTTGCACCGTCTGCAAAAAGTTTAACGTGAGCATTGAGTGAATGTCCGATAACTTTTTCACCTCTTGCAAGTTCAAGTGCTTTACTTACATCAGAACGCACTTTGAGAAGGAGTTCATATTTCTCGTTGAGTTTTTCATCGTTAAGCAAATCGCAACCGCACGCCTCGGGGATATCGTTAAATGTGATGCTGTAGAGATTGTCACTGTCTGTATGTGGCATTTCTTTCCAGATTTCCTCTGATGTGAAGCAGAGAACAGGTGCAAGAAGTTTAACAAGAATACCGAGAATTTTATAAATTGCGGTCTGTGCACTTCTGCGCTCAGCACTTGACGGTTTTGAAGTATAGAGTCTGTCCTTAATAACATCAAGATAGAAGTTACTCATATCTACAACGCAGAAATTATGGATTGCGTGGTAAAGGATATGGAAATCATACTCATCATATCCGTTACGCACACGTGATATAAGTGCGTTTGCTTTAGAAAGTGCCCAACGGTCAATTTCTGCAAGGTCAGCAGTTTCAACCATATCTGTGTTCGGATCGAAATCGTACAGGTTACCAAGTATATAACGTGCTGTGTTTCTTATCTTACGATAACTTTCAGAAAGTTGCTTCAAGATGTTTTCACTCATACGCATATCTGTCTTGAAGTCTGCAGTAACAACCCAAAGACGAAGTATGTCAACACCATATTTTTTTGCAACTTCCAACGGATCGATAACATTACCCTTGGACTTGGACATCTTTTTACCCTCATCGTCAATGGTCATACCGTGGGTAAGAACTTCTTTATAAGGTGCTTTGCCTGTTACGGCAACGCTTGTAAGCATTGATGACTGGAACCAGCCTCTGTACTGGTCATTACCTTCAAGATAAAGGTCTGCAGGCCACTGCTGATCATCTCTCTGCTCACAAACTGCAAAGTGAGATGAACCGGAGTCGAACCAAACGTCCATAATATCATGTTCTTTTGTGAACTCTGTACATCCGCATTCGTGGCATTTATAACCTGCCGGAAGGATTTCGCTTGCGTCCATTGCGTACCATGCAGAGCAGCCTTTTTCTCTGAACAGGTCAGCAATTATCTTGATTGTTTCGGGGTTGATAATTTCTTTACCGCAATCTTTACAATAGAAAATCGGAATCGGAACACCCCACAGACGCTGACGTGAAATACACCAGTCGCCACGGTCTTCAATCATCTTTCTGATTCTCTCTTCGCCCCACTTCGGAACCCATTTAACAGAATCAACAGCCGCAAGAGCGTCTTTTTTGAACGCATCAATAGATGCAAACCACTGCTCTGTTGCACGGAAGATGATGGGTTTTCCACATCTCCAGCAATGAGGATACTGGTGAATAATAGGCTCCACTTTAACGAGTGAATTTGTAGAGAGTAACTGGTCTATAATTTTCTGGTTGGATTCTTCATAGAAAAGACCGGCAAACTGACCTGCCTCTTCTGTAAGATAACCCTTGTTATCAACGGGAACAACTATCGGCAAATCATAATCTTTACAAGCTACATAGTCCTCTGCACCATGACCGGGTGCTGTGTGTACACAACCGGTACCTGCATCCAATGTTACGTGTTCACCAAGGATTACCAGAGAATCTCTGTCAAGGAAAGGATGACGGCAAGTAATGTTTTCAAGTTCAGAGCCGATAAATGTTTTAACGATTTCATAATCGTCTGCTTCTGCAATACCTGCAAATGCTGCAGCAAGGTCTTTTGCAACCACATAATACTCGCCTTTTGCAGACATAAGGCAATATTCAAAATTGGGATTGAGTGCTATAGCCACGTTACCCGGAAGTGTCCATGTAGTGGTTGTCCAGATAACAAAGAAAATTTTATCCTTATCAAATCCGTCGAACATACCTTTATCATCGTTCACCTGGAATTTAACATAGATAGAATTAGTTTTATCTTCTGCATACTCAATCTCTGCTTCAGCAAGTGCTGTTTCACAGTCTGTACACCAGTAAACAGGTTTTTTGCCTTTATAGATAAAGTTCTTTTCAGCCATTTTGCCGAAAACTTCAATCTGTTTAGCCTCAAACTCGGGCTGAAGTGTGATATAAGGATTTTCGTAGTCACCGATAACACCCAGACGCTTAAACTGCTCTTTCTGGTTATCGATATACTTCATGGCAAATTCATGACACAACTCTCTGAATTTAACAGGGCTGAGTTCTTCCTTGTTAATCTTAAGTTTTTTAATAGCCTGAATTTCAATCGGCAGACCGTGAGTATCCCAACCGGGTACAAAGGGAGCCTGATAACCCGTCATATTTTTATAACGAACTATAATATCCTTCAAAATTTTATTGAGTGCGTGACCCAAATGAATATCACCATTTGCAAACGGAGGGCCGTCATGTAAAACGAATCTGGGTTTGCCTGCATTATGCTCCATAAGTTTATAATACAGACCATCTTCATCCCAGTTCTTTACCATATCGGGTTCCTTCTGCGGAAGGTTAGCACGCATAGAAAATTCTGTTTTCGGAAGATTTAATGTTTTACCGTAATCCTGCTGTTCCAATTTGTAACAACTCCTAACTTTTCAATTGACTTCATTGTCGCTTTCGCAAGCGGCAGGCGCGTCTGAAGATTTAAGCGACTCTATCTGTGAGTTCAGCATACCTATCATACGAGCCTTGAACAGTTCTGTCGAACGTTTTATATTTTCAGCCTCTTTGGTTGCTTCCATAGCCGAACGCATTGCGTTTTCAACTATGTCTTTTGCCTGCTTTTCTGCTGCCTCAACTGTAAGACGAGCCTTTTCATCGGCTGTCTTGCGGACTTCATCACCCGTGCTCTGAGCAACAAGCAACGCATTCTGCATAGTTTCCTCTATGGCTTTATAATGTTCCAAAGCGCTGTTTAACATATTGATTTTATCATTTAAATCAATATTGTTTTTATACATTGTTTCATAATCACGCAGTACAAGTTCCAAAAACTCCTCTACTTCAGCTTTTTTGTAACCCATTGCACCGCTTGTGAATCTTTTATTTTGAATATCTAACGGAGTAAGCATGAGTATTCCCCTCTTTTGCCTTAATTTATTATCTAAAATGTCTTATTGTTATTTTAATTCTGCCTTTACGGGTAGTGAGGCAATCTGTTTCTACAATCATTTTGCCAAATCCCCTTGCAGATATGACATCGCCCGATTTAATACGTGCAGACACAGAATTTGCAATGTCGTAATTTACCTGAACATATCCTTTATTGATAAGGTCACACGAAACATCACGGCTTTTGCCTATTGCGGCAGAAAGCACGCAATCAAGCCTTAATGATGCAACCGATGCGCTTTTCTCGTCAAACTTGCGTTCCACCTCAACATCTTCAACATCACAGGCAGTGCAAGTGACATTGGCAGAGGCGACCTTGTCCAGATTAAGACAGATAAACTCTGCAACGGTCAAATCACAAAACATAACGGCATAACCACTTTGAATTACTATATCACCGGTTTTTTCCCGTTTGATGCCAAGCGAAAGCACGGCGCCAAGATAATCGCGATGTAAAAACGTGCTTCCGTCCTTTGATGCAATCTTAATTGCTACAATAGGGTAATATGCATCATCATCTTCGTTGGGGCAGAACGCAATAACCTGCCTTTCAGCATCTTTGTATCCGCCGAATGACTTTAAAACGTAACTCCCCCTGCATCTTGACGACGCAATTGACGCTTCCCTCGGATTAAGAAAAGGCGAGTACATTACCACTCCCGCTTTTTCACATCTTTCTGCCAAATCAAGAAGGTGTGAGATAAGAATTTTCTCATCCCCTTCAAGCCCTTGCAGAAGATTTGATTTATTCATATCAGTCTAAATCGAAAATACCGTTTGATTTGAGTTCGCTGCTGAAATCACCCATAATACCTACATTATAAGGTGCAAGAAGCAAAATTCCGTTAGCAACTTTCTGCATACTGCCGTCAAGTGCGTACACAGCGCCGCTTAAAAAGTCTACCATTTTGCGTGCATCATCTTTATCAAGTCTTTCAAGGTTTACAACAACGGGTTTCTTGCTTTTTAAATGGTCAGCAATATCCTGTGAATCATTATAAGATGTAGGCTGAATAACAACCACTTTAAGTTGTGTTGTTGTATGAATATTAACCACTTTGCCCTTTTTAAGACCAAAACCGCCTGTGGGTTCTTCTTCATGACGTCTGGGTTCGTAAACCGGAGTTTCTTCTACTGTTTCTTCCTCCTCGTTCAAGCCCATAACGTTCATCATCTTATTCATGAAATTTCCCATTACAAATGCCCCCTTAGCATATTTTATATAATTTTATTTATTATTGAAAAAGTCCTCTGCCCACACGCACAATATTTGCACCTTCTTCAATTGCTATATCAAAATCGTTACTCATGCCCATAGACAAATATTCCATAATAACATTATCATATTTTTTTGCTGATATGTCAACATATTTTTTATATAAAGACGAAAAAATCTTACGTATTTCGTTTTCCGGAGCGCCAAGCGGTGCCATAGTCATAAGTCCTTTTACGCAAAGACCGTCTATACCGGAACAGTGCTCTATCATTTCATCCACAAAATCAAGATTCATTCCAAATTTACTTTCTTCGCCCGAAACATTTACTTCAAGCAAAACATCTGTAGTAATACCCTTTATAGCAGACTGTCTTCCGATTTCTTGTGCAAGGCGTATTGAATCAACCGAATGTATAAGTTTAACCTTACCTATGATACTTTTTACTTTATTGGTCTGAAGGTGGCCTATTATATGCCATGATGCCCCTGGAAGTTCATCATATTTTGAAAGAAGTTCCTGAACACGGTTTTCACCAAGACTTGTCACACCCAGGTCCATTATTTCCAGTATTCTTTCTGCGGGAACAGTTTTGGTAACGGCAAGAAGAGTAATATCTTCTGCCTTTCTGCCGGACCTGGCACATGCGGCATCTATACGGTTTTGTACACTTTTAAGATTATCGCTGATGTTTCCCATATTATCCACTCCGTTATCTTATAGCAATATTTTCGCCTACTTGCTTAGCGTCTATCACAACCTCATCATAAAGAAGAACCGACTTATTATCTGAATTATTCTCCTTTGCTATTGCGTAATTGTTGTCTTTATAGATTATATCTGCTTTTTTGAATTTCATCAAGCCCTCTGTAACGGTATACACGCCCTGCTCACCGTTGTTTACACGTATCGCTTTTATAGGAATTTTGATTCCCGAATATTTATTTGTTATAAGTGTTATGGGTGTTTTGCGGTTTTTCATTGCATGGTCGCTGTATTCGGTAACTGTCACACCAACAACGCATTTCTTTGAAGAAGACGGAGATATTGATGTGATTGTTGCATTGTATTCTTCCACATTTTCACCTATTTTGATATATACCGACTGACCTGTTTTCATTTCCGATGCTCTTTTTTCGTCAACAAGCATCGCAATATACCATTCCACATTATTTACAATCTTACATACGGGCTGGTCTGCCCCTTCAACAAGTTCAGGCTTTGTATCTGAAATAGTTTTAAAATCCTCCACCGTCATTGAATTCAGCGACGCACCGTTTAAAACCTGTTCAAAGCCGTCTATGTTTGTTGAATATATCCCCGCCTGGGGTGCATACAGATTCTGTTTTGCCGCTGAAAGCATCTGTTCGTACTGTGATTTCTGTGCCTGAAGTTCATCCAGCATAGTAGCAACGCTTCCGCTTTCACCGGACACCTCAAGTTTTTTGCCTATCAGAACATTAAGGTCGCCCTTAAGTTCAGAAACATGGCGGATATTTTTATCATTTATACTTATTATAAGGTCCGAAATACGTGTTGATATATTATTTTCTATTTTTACCTGATCACCCTCAAAAACAAGGCTGTTTTCCTGTGCACCGGTGATCTCGGCAATACGGGCATTTACCTGTTTGAGTTTGTTCTGTGTTTCTTTATCAACACTTCCGGTATACACAGATGCAACCGTTTTACCGCGTTTTACAACGTTGTTCTCTATTGCTGCACTTTCAAGCACACCGGACGAATCCGAAGTGATAACAGTTTCATTACGAATAATAATGCCGTCATATTCAGCAGAGTTTTCAATGGTATCGTGACGAACCATTTCTGTTTCTACATTAGGATTTAAAAATATTATTATATTCCACAGTTGAAATGCCACAAGGCAGAATATAAGAGCATGCAGCAAAAATTTTTTCATCAGCGTATTCCTTTCTTAAATTCTTCAACTTCACACATAAGCGTGTTTACTGCTTCTTTATCATCGGGATTTACCCAGTGTATATCTTTGTTTGCACCGAACCAGGTAATCTGGCGTTTTGCATATCTGCGTGAATTACGTTTAATAAGCCTTATTGCCTCATCACGAGTGCACTTGCCTTTAAAATACCAAATTACCTCTCGATAACCTATCGCCTGCATAGAGTTTGATTTGGTGCTATAGCCTTTTTTTAAAAGATTTTCAACCTCATCAAAAAGCCCCTGCCGAACCATAATATCTACACGCAGGTCAATATTTGAATAAAGCAACTCTCTGTCACGTTGCATGCCTATTATAAATGAATTGTATTTTTCATTTACCGTGTTTTCTCTCTGGGTGGTGATTGATTTTCCCGTAATGTGATAAAACTCAAGTGCACGTATAACACGTTTAACATTATTATAATGTATATTTTCTGCCGCTAATCTGTCCACTTCAGAAAGCATTGAATGAAGATACTCTGCTCCTTTTTCGTCAGCAATCTGACGTAACTCGGCACGGTAGTTTTCGTCACAACTGTTATCTTCAAACGCAGCACCTTTTAAAAGGCTGTCTATATAAAGTCCCGTTCCACCGCATATAACCGGAAGTTTCCCGCGAGAGAAAACATCTTCCACCGCTTTTTCAGCAAGTGATACAAAACGTGTCACATTACAATCATCATCCGGCTCTAAAACGTCTATAAGATGATGCGGCACCGAGCCCATTTCCTCTTCCGTAACTTTCGCCGTACCAATATTCATATATTTATATATCTGCATAGAATCAGCAGATATAACCTCACCACCGAATTTTTTTGCAATTTGTACGGCAAAAGATGATTTTCCTGATGCAGTTGGACCTACAATCGCTAATACGGGTATCAAAAAACCACTCCTTAAAAAGATGCGTTAAACTATTCTTTTAAACTGTTTTTCTAAAGTTTTTTTACTCATACGCACACATATAGGTCTTCCGTGCGGGCAAGTGTTAATCCCCTCAAGTTCCATAACACGGGCGACAAGATGCTCCATATCTTCATCACTTAAAGGTTTACCTCCTTTAAGCGCACGTTTGCAAGCCATGGTGTGTAAAGTTTTTTCGTAAAGTTCGTGTTTAGGAACTTCTGCATTACCATCTAAAATATTTATAATATCGCCTACAGTATCGGTGATGAGAGCATCATCCATTTCCATAGGCACTTTACGTATAATTATATCATTGGAGCCGAAAATGTCAATCTCAAAGCCAACGTCTGCAAAAAAGTCAATATTTGCTCCGGCAACTTCGAAATCGTGGTCATCAAGAGTCATCGTTACAGGGATAAGCATAGACTGAGCAGATATTTCATTGTTTTTCCATTGCTCCATAAGTTCTTCAAACCATATACGTTCGTGTGCGGCATGCTGGTCTATAAGCAGCATTTCGTCACCCGACTGTGCTATTATATATGTATTAAAGACCTGACCAACAAGAGTGAAATCCCGGTTCGGAAGATATTGATGTGTTTGAACGGATTCATCTGAATTTGAAATTTCCTTCTCGATTTCAGCAACTTCTTCACGGATAACAGGTTCATCAACATCTTTTTCAACAACAGGTATGTCCGGAACATACGGTTCAGATGAAAGTTCCTCTACTTCATCAACTTTTTCAACTTCAATCTTTTTATTAAGCGATGCAAAATCATTTTCACGTCGCAAAACCTTAGGAGCAGATACAAGCGAAGATGCGAAAGTATTATTATTGCTTTTTTCAATAGCAGTACGAATACTTTCTTTGATTTCGTCACGGATTTTATCCTGATTTCTTTCAGGTTTAAGTGGGAGTTCCGTCTGCACAGATGGTTCATTATGAGGTATTTCCATTTCAACCTTTGGTTGTGAGAAAACTTTTTCATCATCTATCTCAGGTACGTGGCGTGTGTTTGTAATAGCCTCTTTAACAGCCCAGTAAACTGCACTGTAAATCTTTTTTTCATTAGAAAAACGTACCTCCATTTTTGTAGGATGTACATTGACATCTACCAAACCGGGTGCAATATTGATATAAAGAACGCACACCGGAAATTTGCCTGCCATAACACAATTTCTGTAAGCCTCTGCAACAGCAGTGCTTATTGTTTTATTTACGATATTTCTGCCATTTAAGAAAAACACCTGATGGCGTCTGTCTTTTCTTGCAATCGAAAATGCACCAGCACAGCCGGTTACACTTATAAATTCTTCTTTATAATTTACATCTATCATATTAGATGAATACTGAGAGCCGTAAACAACGTGAATACAATCATTCACATTCCCCGTTCCGTGACTTGACACCACGGGTTTTCCGTTACTAATAAGTTTTATTGATACATCAGGATGGCACAGAATCATTTTATTTACAACATCTGTAACGGCAGTAGTTTCTGCAGCGTCATTTTTCAAAAACTTCATACGTGCAGGAGTATTGAAAAACAGATTGCGGATAATCATTGTAGTTCCGTCAGGGCAACCGACTTCAGTATGTTCCCGTACTTCGCCGCCTTCGACTACAACATTTACTCCGAAATCGTTATCTTTTATCTTTGTAAACATATCCACCCTTGCAACTGCCGCAATACTGGCAAGCGCCTCACCACGAAAACCAAGCGTATAAATTTTGTCAAGGTCTTCTTTGGTTGCTATCTTACTAGTTGCGTGACGGGCAAATGCAGTTATGGCATCGTCAGGATGTATTCCATCACCATCATCTGTAACACGTATATAACTCATACCGCCGTTTTTGATTTCAACAGTGATATTTTTTGCATGTGCGTCAACGGAATTTTCTATAAGTTCTTTAACGGCGGAGGCAGGTCTTTCGACTACTTCGCCGGCCGCTATCATATTAGCCAGATTTTTATCTAAAATATTGATGTTCATTGCTCCGCCTCCTTTTTATTGTTCTCTCAGTTTAAGTTGCAGGGTATAAAGTTCATTTATAGCCTCAATCGGCGTTAAAGTTGACACATCCATATTTTTTATATGCTCGGCAAGTTCGTTAGGAAATTGTGTCTGCTCCTGCTTTTTTGCTATGCGTTCCGTTTCAGGTGCATTTGCTTTTATCTGTCCGCCCTCAAGACTTGAAAGCACCTGTTGAGCACGGTCGGTTACTTCATCAGGAACTCCGGCAAGGCCTGCAACTTCTATACCGTAACTGTCCGATGCACCGCCGGCAATAATCTTACGCAAAAAGATTATATCTTTTCCGCGTTTTTTAACCGCAATCGAAAAGTTTTTAACACCATCGAGTTTATCCTCTAAAACTTTAAGTTCATGATAATGCGTGGCGAACATAGTCTTTGCACCGATTTTTTGCTTGTCACTCACATATTCCACAACTGCCCACGCAATTGACAATCCGTCAAATGTGCTTGTGCCTCTTCCGATTTCGTCTAATATAATCAGGCTTTTCGAAGTGGCATTTTTTAAAATGTTCGCAACTTCGCTCATTTCAACCATAAATGTACTTTGACCTGCGGCAATGTCATCAGATGCTCCAACGCGTGTGAACACTCTGTCAACAACACCTATATGGCACGAAGATGCAGGCACAAAACTACCCATCTGCGCCATCAGGGTAATCAATGCCGTCTGACGCATATATGTAGACTTACCCGCCATATTAGGTCCGGTTATAAGCAGAAAACGGTCGTCGTCCGTATTAAGATATGTGTCATTCGGAACAAAAAGAGAAGACGTATTTGAAATCTCTACAGACGGATGTCTGCCTTCTTTTATATCAATAATGTCACCGTCGTCAACAACCGGTTTTACGTATCCATTTTCTGCGGCAACAAATGCAAGCGAGCACAAAACGTCTACTGCAGCAATCATTTTTGCACAGTTCTGTATACGTTTAAGATTTGTAACCACCATATTTTTAAGAGTTAGAAATATCTCATATTCAAGTGCTTCTATCTTGTCCTTTGCACTTGTTACGGAATCCTCTACACGTTTGAGTTCATCGGTGATATATCTTTCGCAGTTTACAAGAGTCTGTTTGCGTATATAATCTGCCGGAACTTTGTCTGTATTGGATTTTGAAACCTCTATATAATAACCGAAAACTTTGTTATATGAAATCTTAAGTTGTTTAATTCCAGTTCTTTCTCTTTCCGCTTCCTCTATGGTACTGATAATTCCTGTACCGGAATTTTTCATACTGCGAAGGCTGTCCAACTGCGAATCGTAACCTTTGCGTATCATACCGCCTTCACGCACGCTGAATGGCGGTTCGTCTGCAATTGCAGCACAAAGCGTTGAACAAACATCATCAACAGTATCCAAATTTGTACCCACATTTGATAGAAGCGGAGATTTTGCATCTTTAAGCAATTTCTTGATTTTCGGAGCACGTTTCAAACTGCTTGCAAGTGATAGTAAATCCCTTGCGTTACCATTCCCGTAAACTATTTTGGAAGATATCCTTTCCATATCGGAAAAACCGCGAAGTGCCTCCTGCAAATCTTCTCTTAATTTAAATTCGCCATAAAGTTCATCTACTGATTTTAGACGCATATTTATTTTGTCAGCATCCATCAATGGTCTGTCAACCCACTCCGCCAGAAGTCTTGCGCCCATAGATGTACGGGTTTTATCAAGAACCCACAGTAATGAACCTTTTTTAGATTTATCCCGCATTGTGCAGGTAAGTTCGAGATTTCTTCTGGAAGACGAATCAATCTCCATATACTCGTTTTTAAAATAAAGTCGTACTTCGTTAAGATAACTTAAATTTATCTTCTGAGTTTGTTTAAGATAAGAAAGTGCTCCGCCAAGTGCACGTATGCAAAGCGGATGATTTTCGAAAGTGAGTGCACCAAGAGAAATCGAATTTTCATCAATAAGTTCACGTGCATAATTTATATCAAAATCTTCTTCCGGAAGCAAACTGTCAAAATACGAAAATCGTTTTTTCATTTCAACAAAAACGCCTATATTTTTTGCCGCTCCGTCATTTACTATAAGTTCAGCAGGGGAAAAACACGCGATGGCATTTGCAAGGCGGTTTTCTACAATATCATTATCTCCGTATGTAGCAAAAACGTCGCCGGTTGTTGCATCAATAAATACTACACCAAATCCGTCTTCACAATAGTAAACGGACGCAAGATAATTATTCTGACGTTCATTCAAAACGCCATCAAGATTAACCGTTCCGGGTGTGATAATACGTACCACATCACGACGAACGATTGTTTTTGTTTCTTTAGGGTCTTCCATCTGTTCGCATATAGCAACTTTTTTACCGGCAGCAATAAGTTTTGCAATATATCCGTCTACACTGTGAAAAGGCACACCGCACATGGGTATGCGGTCCGGTCCGGAACCCTTTCCGGTTAATGTGATATTAAGTATTTCAGATGCTTCGTATGCATCATCATTGAACATTTCGTAAAAATCACCCAGACGAAACATAAGTATACAATCCTCATGGTTTGCTTTAACCTCAAGGTATTGCTTCATCATAGGTGTGATTTTTTCTGATGTAGCCATCTTCAGTATGCTCCTTTAAATTTGTTTACCAGGCGGTTACGTCGGTTTTTTCATTGCCTTCAAGCCTTACAGTTAATCTGTGCGGCAAGCATATAAGGCTTTGTCCCGCTGTTGTAATCTTCCCCGATTCAACTTCAGTCTTATCTGCACAGTCGCTATATATTACGGCGGCACCGTGTCTGTCAATAACAATTGTATTTTTGCCAAACTCGTTATCTATTTTAATAACTTTTTCCTGCGTAAGAGAAGAAAGATCATATCTCGCAAATTCTTCTCCGTTCACTTCAATAACACAAACCGCCGGCATATCGCCCACGCCTGATGCATATAAAAACACAACCGCCGAAAATATTGCCACAGAAAGCATTATACACACATCAAAAGGGTTGAGTTTAATACGATTAAAAATGACCTGTGGAACCAAATCCTCCGTCACCTCTTTCGGTAACACCCAGTTCATCCACAACATTGAATTTTGCTTTTGCAACTTCCATTATAACTAGTTGTGCTATACGCTCACCGTGTTTAATTGTATACGGTTCGCGGCTCAGGTTAATAAGCGACACCATAAGTTCGCCGGTATAATCGCTGTCAATTACACCAACACAGTTCGGCAATGTAATTCCGTGTTTTGATGCGAGTCCGGAACGAGCAAATATAAATGCCGCAAAATCAGCCGACGGCAACTGAATTGCGATGCCGGTAGGTATAAGTCTGCGTTCCAACGGTTCTAATGTGACATCTTCCGAAAGACAAGCAGTTAAATCCATACCTGCAGAACCTGATGTTGCATAAAACGGCACATTTTTTTCTTTATTTGTTTCTAAAAACTTAATTTTTACATCTGCAATCATTTTTAAGTTCTCCTTCTATACGCCTCTGTAGAAATGCCCTCTTGTATACGATTTATCAAAAGTCATTCCGTTTTCATAAAGGCTTATTATATTTTTAACCTCATCAGCATTTTCAAAAGTAAAGTAAAAGTTGGAATACGCCACACCGCTGCGGTAAATATCATTCATTTTATCGCCCATATATATCGGGGTACTGTTAAGTATTACATTCGTGCAATTCTCTTTATCTGCCATAACAGGAAAATGAGCACCTTTGCGGTCTTTTAAATAATTAACTCTTCCGTCGCACACGCATTTCCCGTTTGCAGATTTAAGTACACAGTTGCGCACCGTCATAACAGGGATATATCCGTAAGCAATAACCTCTGTGGGTATATCTTTAGATATATTGCGTATTGCGTTTATATTCATTTCGGGTGACAGACATACGCTGTCAAACCCCACATCCTTTAAAAACTTAACCGCCATAGAATTGTATACATTCAGCCTGAAACCGCCGTGTTTTAAATTGGCATTGTCATAAACCTGAGAAAAGTTTGACACAGATATTCTGGCATATCCATCAGCAGTTTTATCATTGCACTCTATCGCCGGCAAGGTCACAATATATCTGTCCGACGCAAATTCGTTATTATACTTCTCATAAATATTCTTAGGTATATATATTCTTGAAACAGATGTACTTTCCAAAACTTTCGCCTGCTCATAAGTTTGTGCAGTGGCAGTGAATTCTGTTTTGGGTGAACTCTTAATTATATTGAACGAAAAATCCTTGTATTTATTTCTTCCGATTATCTGTGAACGCTGATTTTCTATATCATCAAGTGCATATCTTCGCATACTGTTAAGTTCTTTTATTGGCAAAGAGATATTATCGTCTGTGTTTACAACAAAATCTTCAAACTCAAAGGGTGTTCCGCCCACCTTTAACATCTGCTCACATATACGCTCCTGAGTCAAAGGGACTTTTACCGCCTGCTCTGTGACAACATCACTCTCAACAGTTGTGCTGTGTCCCTCGTTATCCCACACACAAAGCATAGGAAATTCACCAAGCAAGGCTGTAAAACTTCCGTTTAGTTTTATCTTTTTCCCTTCCGACTTTACAAGTGCTTCTGCGCGTGATTTTGCTTTTTCGGAAACATTTTTATATACATCATCATTGTTGCGGTCAATATTTAACATATTGCGTCCGGTTAAATTTTCAAAATAACCTTTTGTAAAGCCATTACGTGAAAAAACCGATGCAAGGTCATCAATATCTTTTTTATCTGCTTTATTACCATTTCTGTATTTATCATAAAGGTGTGCCGACATTGATACATAGGCAGAGTTTTTCATTCTGCCCTCTATTTTTAAGGATTTGACACCGAGTTTTGAAAGTGTGCCGATTTCATCAAGCATACACAAATCTTTAAGGCTTAAAAGATATTTTTCTTCGCAAACTGTTTTTCCATCTGCATCTATAAGCGTATACGGCAATCTGCAGGGTTGTGCACACGCACCGCGGTTACCTGAACGTCCGCCTATAAAACTGCTCATCAAACATTGACCGGAATAACTCATACACAGTGCACCGTGTGCAAATACCTCTATTTCAGCATCTGAACCCGCACAAATATCACCGATTTCATTTTTTGAAAGTTCGCGGGATAATACAACTCTTGAAAATCCTGCACGTTCTGCCGCTTTCACGCCTTTTAAATTATGTACGGTCATCTGCGTACTTGCGTTTAACTTGAAATCCGGAAAACATTCTTTTAGCATAGAAAGTACACCAAGGTCCTGAACAATAAGCGCGTCAACACCGATTTTATAACAGAACTTTGCAAATTCATAGGCACTTTCAAGTTTTCCGTCTTCCACTAAAGTATTTAATGCAACATAAACTTTGCGGCCACGTACGTGGGCATACTTTACGGCTTTTTCTATTTCTTCATCTGAAAAATTGACCGCATTAGCCCTGGCAGAAAATGAACTTCCGCCAAGATACACGGCATCTGCACCATTATTTACAGCAGCAACAAAATTCTCATAAGAACCTGCAGGAACCAACACTTCTATACTCATCTGCCACCCTCTAATTTGGCAATTTTGATTTTAAGGTTCTGAATTTCTTCTTTAAGTGCATAATTTTCTTCTTTAAGACGTTTGCCTGCAGAAGTAGCATTAAAGTAATCTTCTTTATACTTTTTAAGTTCAGCCGCAGTTTCTTCCTGCAAATCCTTAACTTTGTGGTAATCGTCACTCATATTGATTGCGGATAAAACAGCCACCTGAACATTATTCAGATGCGGATTGGCTGCAATAGAGCGCATCTTTTTATCAACATAAAGACACACTTTCTGCATATATTCCTCACTCTCTGAACCTACCAGAGTATAATCTGAGCCGCATATTCTGACTACGGTTTTAATTTTATCTTCCATACGGCACCTCCTCTATTTTATCACATAACATTATACCACAATAAATGCAACAATGGTAGTCTTTTTTGCAAAAAAATGTGAAAAAAAGAGAATTTATATTAAGCCGCAACTATGCATTATTCCACCGTAACAGATTTTGCAAGGTTTCGGGGCTTGTCAACATCACATCCTCGTAAAACAGCAGTATAGTATGAAAGAAGTTGCATCACAACAACTGACGTAAACGGAAATAAGTCAGTGTGCACATCAGGAATTTTAACAGTTAAAGATGCTTCCGGAACCTCATAAGGCGAAATGCACAAAACCTTAGCCCCACGTGCCACAACTTCACTTATATTGGACATCATTTTAGAATGCAGTTCTTTATCTGTACTGACTGCTATCACTACGGATTTTTCATCTATAAGCGCAATCGGTCCATGCTTGAGTTCTCCGGCAGGATAAGATTCTGCGTGGATATAGGTAATCTCTTTCATTTTAAGTGCACCCTCGTCAGCTGTTACACTGTCTTTACCCCTGCCGATATAGTATAGGTGTTCGCATTTTACAAGCGATTTTGCTACATCTTTTATTTTGTCTTCAAGAGCCAGTGCAGACGTTATATCTTTAGGAAGTCTTAAAAGTGCATTTTTGAGCACAGAGTTTTCTTCTTTTTTTATGTTTTCCGATAAAAACAATGACAGTATATAAACCGTTGCAAGTTGAGCAGTATATGCTTTTGTAGATGCCACAGAAACTTCAGGACCAGCAGTTGTAAGGAATGTGAAATCTGCCAGACGGGTTGCGCTGCTTCTGGGGGTATTGGTGATTGACATAACCTTTGAATTACTATTTTTAGCCAATTCCATAGCAGCCAAAGTATCTGCCGTTTCACCCGATTGCGTTATGGCTATAACAAGTGTTTTTTCATTTATAATCGGATTTCTGTAACGGAACTGTGAAGCCACATCTGTTTCAACCGGTATTCCGGCATATTTTTCAATAATGTATTTGCCCATACAAGCTGCGTGGTAAGCAGTTCCGCAACCGACAATAAAAATCTTTTCAATATTTTCAATATCTCTATATTCAAGCCCTCCAAAACAAGTTTTTTTGTCTGCAAAAACATTAGTAGAAATTATCTGCCTTAAAATATGCGGTTGCTGATAAATTTCTTTAAGCATATAATGATCACACACATCTATATCATAATTACAAGTATGTGCATTGCTGTGATAGATTTCTTTATTCACGGGAATTCCCTTTTCATCGTATATGCTGACACCTTCGGAAGTTACAACAGCAATTTCGCCGTTATCAAGAATATACATTTTATTTGTTTTTCCGGCAAATGAATTTATGTCTGACGATAAATAATTCTCGCCATCACCCAACCCAATTACCAACGGACTCCGATGGCATACTGCTATGATTTTTCCCGGGCAATCACTGCATATAACCGATATAGCATAACTCCCCTCAAGGTCTGAAACGGCGCATCTTACAGCACCTAGAAAATCAAAGCACTCTCTGTAATAATAATCTATAAGATGCGGAATAACTTCTGTATCTGTCTGTGATACAAACCTGTAACCTTTTTCAACTAGAAAAGAGCGTAGTTTCACGTTATTTTCTATTATTCCGTTATGCACAACCGCTATTGTTCCGCTTAAGTTGGTATGAGGATGGGAATTTACTGTGTTAGCTTCCCCATGAGTAGCCCACCTGGTATGACCTATCCCTGTTGTGCCGCAAACAGAATTTTGCGCACAAATATTTTTAAGTACCTCAACTCTGCCGCACATTTTTCTCACAGCAAGTGCACCGCCATTCAAGACAGCAATACCGGCAGAATCATATCCCCGATATTCAAGACGTTCAAGACCTTCAATCAAAATATCTGCAGCCTGACTGCCGCCCGTGTATCCGCATATTCCGCACATAAACAAACCCGCCTTTCTTTATTATATTATTGGCAGAAACAAAATAAAAAATTCCGTCACAATTGCAAAGAAAGACGCATATAATAAAATGATATCTTACAGAAAGGAATGACCGTTATGGATAAACGTAATATTGAACAGATTTCACGTAATATAAGCGATAGTGACAAAGCAATGATTAAGCAGATAAACGGCCAAAACATTAAAGACCGTATAAGCAAAGTGGATTTAGGGGCAGCAGCCAAAAAAATGCGTGAATTAGGCTTTGGCGATGCAGCAGATAAATTAAAGAATATGACAAATGATGATATTATAAATCAGATTTCCAAAAATCCGGAAATACTTGATAAACTTAAAAATTTCTTTAAATAAGGAGGCTTAATATGGATAATATGGCAGACAAACTTAAGAGTATGCTTGAAAATCCGGAAACATTAAATATGTTGTCTTCACTTCTCGGAAGTATGCAAGGCAATTCTTCTCAACCACCCCAATCATCTCAGGATGATGCGGAATTTGCAGAAGAGCCAATACAGACTCAGAATGTTCAGGCAGACAATATGATTAAAATCAAGCAGATGCTTGAGCAGACTTCAACGGCAAATGACCCGAGAATAAATCTTTTAAACTCACTAAAACCGTATATGGGCAAAAAACGTATGACAAAAATGGATCAGGCAATACGGCTGATACAGATATCTAAAATAATATCAATTTTCAAATAAGCGAAAGGCGGGAATTATATGTATAAGCGTTATTATGACGGCTACAGTTCCTACCCAAGAAACAACACCTCGTACAATGGCGAGGTGGTAATACCAAAAGAAAACGTTGAAGAAATTCCACCACCTGATGCAGTAACCGAAAGCACATCAATTGAAGAAGAGAACATAGAATTTGCTGTTCACGACAGCGATACGGCAGTGGCAGCAATGCATCACTCCGCATCATCTCAGTTCGGGAGTCTGAACAAATTTTTAAAAGATATTGATATTGATGACATCATTCTTTTTGGAATCATACTTTTAGTGCTTAAAGATTCTGCCGATGATCCATTACTGATAATTATACTTACAGTTGTTTTTCTTGCCGGCATATTAGATGACTGATACATAAAAAACCTCTTATGAATTTAAATTCATAAGAGGTTTTTGCTTATTATAAATTCTTCATCCAGTTAACAGCAAGTTTTATCCATTCTCTGACCTCAGGTACACCGCCATCAACACATACATATTCATTTGATAAAGAAAGTCCGTGACCGCCTTTAGGATATATATGTGCTTCTGCTGATATTTTTTTATCTGAAAGTGCTTCAAGTAAGTACAGACTGTTTTCAACCGGCACCACATCATCTCCAAAAGTATGCCAGATAAACGCAGGCGGACAGTCACTTGTTACGTGCTTTTCCAATGACACTTTTTCCATAATACTGTCATCGCCTCCGCAAAGGACATCTATAGAGCCCCTGTGCGCTTTTTCGCCGGCAGTAATAACAGGATAAGATAAAATCATTCCGTTTGGTTTATTGAGCCCGTCTTCTCTTTTTACTGAACTCTCGCTGTTCCATAGAACGCCAAGGCTTGCCGCAAGATGACCGCCTGCCGAAAACCCACACACTACTATTTTATCAGTATCAACATTCCATTCATCAGCATTTTCACGTACAGTTACAACCGCCTTTGATAAATCCTCAAGCGAAGCAGGGTAAGCGGTATCAACAGAATAGTAAACAACAACTGCATTGAATCCTGCAGCATTAAAATTAAGTGCAATAGGCTCAGCCTCTCGTTTTGAGCAAAATTTATATCCGCCTCCGGGGCAAACCACAACAGTAGGATATTTTGTGTCTACCTGTGGATTATCCATAGGTACGTCTATAATATATGTTTCCATATACACATCTGGATTATTATCTCTTAATTGAATTTTTTTGTTAATCATACCGAATTCTCCATTCACATAAAAATTAAAAGCAAGATTTTAACAAAATCTTGCTTTTAGTTTACCATACAATTTGAATATTTTCAAGAATAAAATCAATCTGTAAGTGCAGGTCTGTCAAATGTGTTTACAGACCCCACTTCAATCATAGCATTCGGATAACCGTCAAAATAAAGTCTTTCAACCTCAAATTCAGGGATTGATGATATTTCTCCACCTAAATACTTGCTTATACGCATAACAGCAGTATCCATACGTGCTTTAAGCCCGCCAAACTTCATATCAAACTGCTCCCATCCAAACGGCTTATACATTGTATGCCACATTTCGTAATACATAATATGCAATGTTTCAACATCTGCTCTTATTGATTTAAGTTCTTCAAGCAAATCAGAAAGCAATTTCTTATCATCTGCACGGTAAGCAGCAGTTAAGCGGATGCCAATATCGCTCTTTTTCCACAGAATTCTGTAAAGAACTTTATGTATTTCAAATATATCCTGCATATCGCCCTGATTATCAATTTTCGTTATATCATCATAATATTTGCGGTAATGTGATGAAAAGTCGTAATCAGCCAGATTTTTGTCAAGCAAACCGAAAAGCACGTCCTGATAGAAAATCTGAATAGATGTGTTGATACATAAAAACGCACGTGATTTTGCAAAGTGCTTCTCTATATCTTCGGGTGAATAATCGTCGCACGAAAGCAACATAAACGCATCAAAGTCATATCCGGTACACGCATTGAAATGTTCTGCCAGAAGTCCATCGGGCACATCATCATTATATGTAAGTTCAGCCCAGAGTTGAATTGCAGGCAGATTTTCATAGAAATTAGTCTGCGTGCCGCCGTTACCCCAGATAGTCATAAACGCAGTCTGTACTCCGTGCTTTTTGCACGCAGAAAGTGCCGCACGTGATGCCATAAATGTTTTCTGAAAATTCGGTGCAAGACGATTCCAACTCCAGCAGGCTCCGGCAAATACTATTTCGTGTTCCAGACGTTTATGTGCCTTAAGCATGGAATCATATCTTCCCTCAAAGTCACCCTCATAATCCCAATAAACCATCTCAAGATTTTTGGGGATATTGTTTTTGAAATCTTCAGGGAACTGTGTTTCAGGGATATAATAATATTTTTCGTTATTGCAACTGGTGAAGAACATATCACTCCACACCATCGGTTTATAATTATACTTATCAACTATTGCAGAAACACGTTTCAAGTGGGCATTCATAATCTCTGTTGAGGGAACGTATCCGTTTCTTTGGAAAAAACCGCCTGTACCAAGGTCAAAAGCCTCGTCCATACCGATATGAATTCTGTCGGTTGCAAATATTTCACGGCATGTTTTAATCATTTCTTCAATAAGTTCATAAGTTTTGTCTTCGCCTACCAGTAATACTGTCGGTGTGTCTTTAACATCGCCAAAATCTCTCCAGCGTAGCGCCGCACCAAGATGTGCCAATGTTTGTATGCAAGGAATAAGTTCTATGCCGAATTTAAGTGCATACGCATCTATTTCTTTAAGTTCTTCCTTACTGTACGCACCGCGCATATATCCAAAATACGGATATTTGTCCATCTGATATGTATCTTCTGTATAGAGCATCATCATATTGATACCCATAAGCGCAGTTCTTTCGATTATATCTTTTGCGCTTTCTACGGTAAGCACAGCACATCTGGAAAGGTCAAGCATATAACCGCTTGTCTTGATTTTTGCTTTTTCACATATTTCAAAATTCTCCTCGCCCTTTTTAATATTGAAAACAAGGAAAGAAAGCGCTCTGAAAAATTCTGCTTTAGTGCTGTATTTAATTTCATATTTTCCGTCTTTTGCAAAAGCGCAAAGTCCGTCATCTGCTTTGGTGACATCCACACATACACCGCTTTCTTCAAGCGCAAAGCCCATTCTTTCAGAAATAAGAGATAACCCCTCTTTAATATCTGCAATATCACCTTTAAAATTAAGTTTAAGCATTGAAATCCACTCCTCGTATGATGTGATACATAAAACCGCCAGAGCCTTTCGGCTCTGGTGCTATAAACTTTTGTCTATCTTCTGTCCTTAATGATTACAAAACCAACTGCCGCCATAAGATTACGATAGTTAATAACATAATCACCTATTTCCGCATCTTTGATAGTACCTGCAGTTACGGTACATCCTCTCGGTTCAATAGTCAAAACAGTAACTTTGCTATAGTGTGACTGCGGAATTGCATAATAATCCTGAATAAACCCTGTATAATCCTGAATATTACCCGAACTGTCCTTATCAAACATTATTCTCGTATACATTCCATCATTAGCAATAACTTTACCATAAGCGAGTTGTGCATTTGGCTCGTTTACAGACTGTCCGTCAAACCACGTATATTTCCAACCGTCTGCAATAGTATATACCATTTCAAGTTTATCAAGTTCTCCGTCAGAACTTGTTCCGTAGCGGAATGTGTCACCGGGCTTGAGTTCGTTTCTGTTAATTGTGGTTACTTTTGCTGTGGCTACACCATTAACCAATATTTCTTCATACTTTGTTATTGTTTCAGCAAGAGTAATTTTCTTTTCTACTCCTTCAACCATAATATGAGCCTGATATACATCCATACCGTTCTCATCAAGAGTAGCACTGGAAGATATAACAGTAGCAAGGTTTTCACCTCTTGGAATTGAAACTGAAATATTGTCAAAAATGATTACCGCTTTTACTCTGGGAGCATCGTTATACAATGAATATGCTTCAACGAAGTGTGAATCTCTGTCATTCAGGTCATTTCTGGTAATAGCCTTTATCTGCGATTCTGTATATGGCTGTGTCTGGTTAGGCGTAATAGTCTTGTTTTGACTATCCACATTATACTGATTAGCAATAGCAAACACAACAGATGTATCATCAAATACTGCTCTTGAGTCAATCATACTGCTATAGTACTGAAGTTTTGACTTGTTTGCAACATCAAAATCGAGAGTTTTGACTTTGTCATAATTAGTTACGGCAATTCTTAATCTGCCGTCCTCGTTTAAGTTTGCAGAAGCCTCACCAATACAGGTTTCTACTGCTTCAACCAAACCTTCTTCATTAAGTTTATAGCATATAATTCCCTGGCTGTTTCCAAGTGTAGTCATGTTATTAGCAAGTAATCCCGCTAAATCTTTAACTTCTGTTTTAACGCCGTTGTACAATACTTTTTTATCTGCACAAAGTGTTTCTGTTTTATTCTGTTTATTATAAACCTTGAAATAGAATTTATCGTTAAAGCCATTGCTATCGTATGAACTGCTAAGCAAAAATGCCGCAGTAAAACCATCATTTGTACCCATCTTAATATCTGCGATATATCCGAATACATCCAGATAAGCAGTGATAACATCGCCTACCTTAGCAGTTTTTCCTGTGTATCCTGCAGGAATGGGATAGATTATATCACCAATCTGGTATGATGTACTGCCGTTAGTTGTGCCGATAGATTTAAGTGTACCTTCGGCAAGGTTTTTAGACACATACGCCTTTAAGAAACTGTTATTAGCATTTTTGTAGTAAGAAATTACATTTCCGGGTGCTATGCTATCAACAGTAACTTCATTATCGTCTGAATTCATCAGTTGCATAACAGTATATTTATCTGCCGCCAAATCAAGTGATACTGCGCCTGCTTTCATACTTTCGGAAGCAACAGATGATATTAAATTAACACTTTCTGCAACAAAACTTGTGTAGTTTTCAATTTTAACCAAATCATAAACACCGTTTGTATTGCTGTCTGTAAGTGTAATTTTTCCTGTTTTGAAACCGGAAATTAAACTCTGGTCAAAAGGAACCACATCACCATTATATACAAATTTTACATTTGTTTCAAGTTGTGCTTTTTTTACTTTTCCATTGTCATCACTGTATGATGCCTTGAGTCCGTCAATACCTAAAAAGGTTTCTTTTGTAAGTGAAAGTGTACTGTCTTTATCAGAAAAAGCATAAACAAGAGTTTTTTCATTACTGTTCTCTTCCTGATGATATACATACTCAATATGGCATCCGACTAAATCAAAATGTTTGGGGTTTGTTACGTTAACAGCAAAGTTGTCAATCCATATCTGATTTTTATTTACAGACGCACCATTAAGATTTGTGATGGCATTTGCATACACAACACCTTCGCCTTTGTACATATCAAGTTTTTCTGTCAATATTGTGTGTCCTTCTATCTTCTGCATATTTACAGAAGATTCGCCATCGCTTTTTATAACGCCATTTTCCATAAGAATATCAACATCTATAGCATTATAAATAAGACGCGCAAGGTCTGCACCGTAGAAATATTTCTGATTGGTATCTAATCCTTTGAGCAAGCCAAGGTTCTGTGCGGCGATTGAATAACCTGTGGGGTATCCGCCATTTAAGTGTGCAATGTATTTATAACCTAAAAGGTCAACTGTTACTTTTTCCGCTTCAGAAATGCTGACTGGACGTGAAGGAAGAAATGTACCATCACCATATCCGTTTAAAAGTCCGAGTTGGGTAAGAAGTGATACTCCGTTGCAAAAATCATCAGTTTCATAAACATCATAATAATTCTGTGCTGCTGCAGTTGACTCAGGAACATTCCCGCAAAGACGGGCAACATATTTAGCAAATACACCTCTTGTTACAGGAGTGTTCATTGCAAGGTCATCATCCAGAATGCCGATTGCTTTCAAAAATTCAACTTCGGAGGACTCGACTGTTTCCTCTGCTTCTGTTGCGTACGCAAAAGGAACACAAACAGCCGATGTCATTATCATTACGATAACAAGGCAAAAAAGTGATATTTTTTTCATCATCAGTTACCCACCCCCATAAGTGCATTATAGATAATCTGTGCAGCCTCTGCACGTGTAGAAGAATCGTGAGGTCTGTATTTGCCGTCTGAACCGTTTATCAGTTTCATATTAGACAAATATGATACGCTGTTTTGCGCATAAGGTGAAACCTCACTGAAATCATCAAATTTGATTTCAAGTGTATTTATAACTTTTACAAGGTTCTGTCCCTGTAAAGTTCTGTAGAGAATTGCCGCCATATCCTGACGTGAGATAAGTGCATCGGGATTGAATGTGCCTGCATCGTTTCCGAGAACGTATCCCTTTTTAACCATTGACGCAACATAGGGATAATACCACTGATCAGGCGCAACGTCTGAAAAATCAGCAGTTGCGTGATTTTCAAACAATCCGTATGCTTCAACTATCATTTTAACAAATTCTGCTCTTGTTACCTGATTGGACGGATAGAACATATTATCGCCACGTCCTGAAACTATACGTTTACTTGCAAGATAAGATACCGCTGGGGATGCCCAATGACCTGTCATATCAGTGAAAACGGCAACTGTGGAAACTGGTTCTTGAGACGGCAAAAGACTTGAACCGATACTTACACTTGAAGATGAACCGCCGCCGAAACCACCGCCTGAACTTCCGCCGGAACCGCCTTGTGTTGGCGGAACATATTCATTTACCGCATTAACAAAAGCAGTTTTAAATTCTGCGATTGTATTTAAACTGCCCTTGCTTAAATTTATACTGTCACAAACAAATGTTTTGATTGCACTATTGGAAGTATATGCATTTTTTGCAGCAAGTTCAGTTTCAGAAGTAAAGTTAAAGTAATCAATGTTTCCGTTTATAATTGTAGTTATTTCTGTACTGTATGTTGTTTCTTTTATTGCTTTTAAGAAGATGCTTTCTTTTAAAGCGTCTTTAATGGCTGCAGAATTGATATAGGTTTTAGTACCTATAGCAGAAACCGCTGCATTTTTGCCGTTCGCATCAAATCCGTCATAAATCGTTTTGATACCGGTTGCATCATTCAGATTAACAAGGGTTGAATATGTGCTTATTGCTCTATTGAGAATAGTTGCATCTGATGTTTGTGCAAAAATTTTAACCAATGTGTTTTCTGCGAGTGCAGATGCCACAACCTCTGTTGTGTTCTTTTTATTTGCGGCATTGTTCGTTTTAAAAACGTTAATAGACGCATTTAAAACGGCAGTTTTATTTTCAGGTAAAAGGTCGTTAAACGATGTTAAATCAATACCATAATATGAAGGCGCTGCAATAACGGGATTAAAATCAGCAACAGTCATTGCCGCAAGTTGAGTTGAATTATTTATTTTTGTAAGGAATGTGTTTATAGCATTTACATCGGCAGTTGAAACAGCAATATTTGAAATTATCGGCTGTCCCTCAATTTTTATATCCGCCATATATGTTGCTGCATCTTCGGAAAAAGGAAATTCAAACTTGAATGTTCCGTCCTCATTGGCAGATGTCTGCAAAATAGCAGCAAAAACATCCAATTCAGTTTTTCCGGGTGTTCCGGGCTCATAATCTGCAATTGTTTTTCCGCTTTTCCACATTCTTAAATTAACGGTTTTTCCTTTGGCCTCTTCTATCTCTGTGCCGCCAATTGTTACAGTCTGTACTGCCGTAAGTGTTTCATTGTTTGTAACAATATTGGCGCTTGCGGAGATATCTGCCGCTGTAGGAGCCGCATACGCCGTTACTGATACAGAAAATATCATCAGCACCGACAAAATCATAGAGATTATTTTCTTCATCTGTTTTCTCCTTTTCGCTTATATCTTATTTCTCATAATACGGAATTTTTTCTGTACAGTAAACAAACGTTTCATACAATGAGTTCATCTGGTTTACAGTATTCATATTACACTCCAGTTTCACATACTTCGCTTTAACGGGCTGTTTGAATTTGAAGTCTTCAATTCTGTCTGTTTTACCGGAAGAATCGCCTCTCCACATTTCTGTCCAGTTTTCTCCGTCTTCAGATACATGAACAGCAAAGTGTTCCTGTCTTATATGTCCGCTTGCCCACGCAAGACCTACACCTGTAACGTCATACGTTTCTGCAAGTTCATATATAATCCATTCCCCTGCACCGCTGCTGCACCAGTAGGTTGAGTAGTTATTGTCAAGACTTACATTAGGCTCGTTGCCTTCTGCGTTAATCTCGCTGCAGGTTGCGGTTATTATGTCTGCTCTGTTTCTGTCCTCAACATTGATAATGTCAAAATCAGCACCGGGCACCATATAATATCCGCCACGGAAATAAAGGATATAGGTGAGTGAATCATAATCTGCAACGTATTCAAATACGTTTTTCATACATTCGTCCATAGGAATATAAAGTAAATTGTCAAAGTACGCAGGTGCTACGGAAAGTGTTACTTTTTCACCGTTTACAACAGCCTCGGTTGAACCGACTGTACCTGACATTTCTCCAACACGGCCTTTTGCAGTAAAGTTGTTGCCATCTATAGTGAATTCACTGCCATTTGTGTAAGATGCAATATCCTCTAAAGCCATCATTATTGTTTCGCCTTCAAGACGGCCTCTGCGGTCATAAGTTTTATTGTTTATGAACACATCTACAGGAGTATAGTCAAGTCTTTTTGCATCAGCAAGTATGTCAAACACTTTAGGTTCTATACCAAACTCGTAATCCCAATTAACTTTGTACGTTCCCGCTTTCGCTCTGAATCGGAGTACACCGTGTTCATCAGCAACAAGTTCGCTTGCAATCTGTTTTCCGTTTGCATCTTCAACTGTCCATCTGCCTTCTGCAAGGTTTGTGATGATATACGAAATTTCGCCTTCGCCATCAGCAGTTACTGTAAAGTTTCTCGAAACTTTACCAGCCTTTTTCTTCATAAATACAGCACGGTCAGCAATGAACACACCTATAAATTCACCCTGCTCATTTGAAATAACCTCATGATGAGCAATACTGTCATCAGGATCGCTTACCTGAATAACGTTAAGGAAATAATCCTGTGCTTTCTTTTCTTCAGGTTTTACTTCGATTCTCCAAGAACCGCTTTCATCACCTATAGGCTGACGATAAATTTCAAGATTGCTCTGTCCGTCCCAATATTCCATACCGGGACCGCCGATTTTTTCAATCTTGTGTTTTTCAGGCAGAACAACTGTATTTGTAAGTCTGCCGCTGTTGTGCCATTCTGTACGGTCAATGGTAACTTTGTTTCCATCAATTCTTGGTTCTTCCTGAGAGTGGAGCAACCAGGATTTAGTAAGTCCGGCATCTGCAGACTGTACACGGTCAAATATGATGAATGCCGCAGGAATTTCTTCGTCAAACAGATTCAGGAACATATATGAACGTGTATAATCTTTGACAAGTTCTTTTTTGTATCCGTAGGAAAGGTCACTTTCAAGCCAACTGTATTCAGGTGCCTGCTTATCAGGACCGTAATCATACTCAAGATTTTCAGCAGTTTTATTTGAGCCACCCATAAATGAAGAATATGTTTTAATGCTATTATATGCACCGGGACGCATAGTCTGTCCGCCATATCTGATTTCTGCGGTGTTTGCAGGATCATATACCATAAGTACGTTATGTGCAATCGGTGTTGTAAGATAACTCATATAATGCCCTGAACCCCATACGGAACCGGCAACATAAGTACCATCTTCTTTAGTATATGCAGGTGCTTCATAAGAGCCGGAGTCAAGTGCAAGCATACCTTTATAATATAATGTAAAGTTGCCTGTTTCTACGTGTGTATGCTGAGAGAAGTATGTTTCCTGGGGTTTCATTGATGCTAAAACTGCAGGTGAGTCTACACCCTCTTCCCAACTTGTACGCGCCATCATATTGCCAACTGGTGACGGATAATATTTTGTAAGCGGAAGTTCCAGACGATTATCAAGTTCAACAGTTGTGTCATTCATAATAAGGTAAAGCGGTGCAGTAACACCTGTTATACCCGAGTTTACATAATCTGTAGATGCTTTGTTCTTATAATATTGCCATTTAAGATACGGGTCTTTATACATGTTACCCGCCATAAGATATAGCGCATGGTTGTTCTTTACGTAAGTATTATCAAATACTTTTCTTGTTTCGTCCGAGTCTGTGAAATAGTGTCCGTCAGGTCTGCGCCAGTAAATAGATTTATAAATTGAATAATGCGGTCCTTCAGGAAACGGTTTTTGTCCGAGTGTTTCAAGCATATACGCACAGAACATTTCCCAAACATAACGGAAATCACCGTAAGTTGAAACGCCCTGAGTCATCCAGTGTGAAGGATAATACCAGTTAAGAAGAGGGAAATAGTTCATATTAAGAACGCCAACAAGATTGTTATATACAAAAGGATTTTCGTCATATATAGCAATAGCAAATGCCAACTGGTCTTTATAGTATGGATTTTCTACACTGTGACCGGCAGTAGTTGGAATGTTCTGGGTTTCAACGTTGGGAAAGCCACCCTCAAAGTTGAGGGTTATAAGATCTTCGCACTTCTGAATATAAAGTGCTCTCTGTTCAGGGGTGAAAAGGTCGTAACACCAGTCATACACGCACGCGGTACAGAATACTGCGTGACCTGCGCTACGCATTGTGGCGTCACTTGCAAAACTTGTTGCAACCTGAAGTCTTACAATATGATTCATCACCATTTCTACAGCCTGACGTCCCATTTCAACATCGCCGTTTACAACATAAAGAAACGCTTTTGCCTGCATAATTTCCAAAAGGTCAGCACTGTATGATGCCTGATCTCCTTTGTGAGTGGACTTCGCTTTTTCAAGCACACGCTCATACGCACCGATATTCTGCGGGTGTGTAAGATTTTCTCTTATTCTTGGCAAATCAGATTTGCGCACCAAAAGTCTTGGATGCTCATTTGGAGGAACTACTGCCGGAAGCGGCGCTCTTATATCGCCTGCGCCGTTATTATACAGAACAGATTCACTTTCGGGAATTTCACCTATCCCTTCCGGAATAAAGAAAGGATCACTTGTGATAATAACTTTATCTATCATTGCATTCTGCTCACGGGCATAAAGTCTTATTATATGCTCGCCTTCTTCAAACTTGGCAACAGCAACTTTTTTCCAATAAAAATCTGTATGTTCAACACCAAAGTGGAATTCGTGAACCACATCGTCGTGTATAAAATACATAGAGTCTCCGTTAAATGCTGATGGATTTGCTATACGGATATACATAGAGTAGTTTGCAGATTTTTTAATGTCAATTTTAATTTCGGTATTCACAGCACCTAAATCTTCTGGTGTTCTTGCAACAACAGCATTTGTTGCGGTAGCAGTAATATACTTACCTCCGGAAGCCTTATCACTTTGAGTTATGGCAAAACTGCTGTAAATATTAAAGTCTTCCGCCTCAAGTGCAATTGAGTCTGCCGAAGCAACCATCGTAAGCGATAGCATAAGTAATACAACTGATGCAAATGAAATCAGAACTTTTCTCATACAATTTCTCCTTTTCTATATTCTGTAAATTTATAATCAATTGATATACTCATAAAAAATGCGTGGAAAATCCCAAGTACCCGCTGTTTTAACTTTTAAACTGCATGTGACGGATTCCTGACCGTCAGGCACTTTGATTTCATAGCAATACATACGTTCATCAACTGTATTATCACCCGTTGATGATGTGTTTTTCAATTCAGTATACGGCGTATCTGTAGATGATTTTGTTCCTTGAATTATATTGGTGGCATCAGCACCTTTAATCATGTTGAATGTGTATGTGCCTGCGTATACTGCATTATCATCTTTCCAGTTTTCATCGGAAGACACATAAAAACGCACATCAGATTTAGTAGTGAATGTCAACGTATCATTACTTGCATGCACCGTATCGTCGTTATAGGGAACCATAATATAATTCATTCCTACAAACTTTTCGGGAATATCCATATAGAACCAATAAGGGTATCTGTTGGAAACAACCGGATTTACATAATTCTCAAGACCGGTGTATACCTCTACGCCATATACATCATTGATCGTTTTTGAATATTCACCGGTAGATTCATCATAAAACACCGATTCATCAAGATTCGGCTTGATTACACCGAATTTCAATGTTGTTTGCGTTGATGTTTCGTCCTCAATATATGATGAACTGCTGTTATATGATACATTCGTAATATGTGGAATATCTCTTGTATAGATAACTGTGTAAGTAGTTGGCACCGGCTGAGTATTAACCGTAAAACGAATGGTTTCATCTATATCAGATTTGGTAATAACCAGACCACTTATCACCGTTCCAAAAGAATCACCCGTGCACACGATTTCAGGAAATTCACTCTCAAAATAAGGCAATTTCACGTTATATTGTGTTATAGTCGGATTAAACCCATTTATTTTAACGCCGTTTAAAAATATTGCATCAATAGAAGCATTCCTACTGTCTTTTGAAAGCGGCTTTAAAGTTTTACTGTCCCATATAAACAGTCTTGGCTCTGAACCATCAGTTCCAGGGGGCACGGTAATATCAAGTTTAAAATATCCCTCACAATCGTTTGTTAATCCTTTTTCTGTTGTTTGGAATATTGATACAATCTGGCTGCCATTATAAAATACTGCATATAAAGTTGCAGGATTTCTTTCATCTGTGCCCTGTGTCAATCTTGTAGATTTTGTTTTAAAAACAACGTCTTTGCCAGTGCTGAAATCATAAGTTTCGTTCCCGTCAGCATCAACCCATTTTGGATTTTCAAGAGAAAACTCTTCCATATTGAGTTTGTATGAGGGGAGATATTCTAAATATAATATATAAGTAAGTTCATCATAACTCCATTTGAAGTTGCATACATCATGCATTGATGAAAGAGGAACGTAAAGTATTCCGTCTGTAAACTGCGGTGCAACGGTAAGTGTTACATTCTCTCCGTTAACGGTTGCAGTTGCAGAATCCACAGTACCTACTATTTCACCATTACTACCATTTGCGGTAAATGAATTTCCATCAATTGTATAAGATGAATTCGTGTGCTTTGCCAAGTCTTTAAGGGCAATCATAATTTCAGAACCGCTTAAAAGTGCTTTTCCGTTGTAATTGTTGTTGAAATACACACTAACAGGTGTATATGACAACGTTTTAGCATCGTCTTTTACGCTGAAAACTTTCGGCATAATGCCAGACTGTGAGGTGTATGATACATTATAAGTGCCTGCGGGAGCACGGAAACGAAGTACACCGTGTTCTGCATCAATTTCAGATGATGCAATAGTATTACCCGACGTATTATTAACGGTCCATTTTCCTTCTGCAAGGTTTGTGATTATATAGGATATATCACCGGAACCGCTTGCGGTAACAGTAAAGTTTGAAGACATTGTACCTTTGTCTTTTTTCATGAACACGGCACGGTCTGCAATGAATACACCGATAAAACTCCCCTGCTCATTTGAAGTTACATTAAGCGGTGTAATCGTGTTATCATCGTCACTTACCTGCATAACGTTAAGGAAATAATCTTTTTGTGCTTTTTCTGTAGGATTGATTTCCACACGCCATGTTCCGCTTTCGTCACCTTTTGGCTGACGATAAATTTTTACATTGGATTTACCCGTCCAGTACTCTTCGCCCTCGCCTCCGACTTTATTGACGGATGCGTTTTTCGGCATAAGAACTGTATTGATAAGTCTTCCGCTGTTGTGCCATTCGCTGCGGCGGATGGTTATGTTGTTACCGTTGATGTCAGGTTCTTCCTGAGAATGAAGCAACCATGACTTGGTATAGTTTGCGTTTGTTGATTCCATACGGTCAAACACTATCAGTGCAGCCGGAATTTCTTCATCAAAAAGGTTTAAAAACATATACGAGCGCGAATAGTCCGAAACTCTGTCTTTTTTGTATCCGGCAGTAAGGTCGCCCTCGATATAACTGTACTCGGGAGTGTGCTTATCAGGACCATAGTCGTATGCTATAATATCACCGGTTTTGTGAGAGCCTTCTTTAAATGCCTGATACGTTGTAAGAGAAGATTTTGCACCATCTTCCATACGTTGACCGCCAAGGTATATTTCTGACGGATTTGATGAATCGTAAACTGCAAGTATATTGTGCGCAATTGGTGCGGACAGATAGTTCATATAATGCCCTGAACCCCATGAGGAGCCGGCAACATAAGTGCCGTTTTCATCAGTATAAGACGGTGCTTCGTAAGCACCTGAATCAAGTGCAAGCATACCCTTATAATAGAACTCAAATGAACCCACCTCGCGGTGCATGTGTCCGGCATAGTAGTTTTCAAAAGGTTTCATAACTGCGATTGCAGTGGATGAATCAGCACCCTCATCCCATCCGGTACGGGCAACCATAGCACCTATTGGTGAGCCGTAATACTGGGTATATGGAAGTTCAAGATTGTTTTGAATTCCAACACTTGTATCGTTTAAAAGCAGATACAAAGGTGCATTTACACCGGTATAACCTGAATCGGTGTATTGAGTTTGTGCTTTATCATGATAATATCTCCACTTAACTGTGGAGTCTTTATATAAATTCCCAATAAGGAAAAACAGAGAATGGTCTACCCTATGGAAAGTATTGTCAAATTTTTTGATGGTTTCGTCGGCATCCATAATGAAACCGCCGTCAGGTCTGCGGAAATATATGTATTTGTATGCCATATTTTTCTGTGCTTCATCAAAAACAGGATCGCCTATTCCGTATTTCAAAATATACGCGGATATAACTTCCCAGTATGTGCGAAAAATTCCATACGTGTATACGCCCTGATGGTTCCATCCTGATTGATAAAGATCGTTTCTCCATGGAATGTAGTTTTCCATGAGCACACCGGAAAGGCAGTCGTAAACAAACGGCTTTTCATCATAAACGGCTATACCAAATGCAAGTAAATCTTTAAAAATGGGATTTTCGTCACGATGGCCGCCATTTCCGGTAGTGCCGGGAAGTTCAACAATCGGATAACCATTTTCAAAAAATTTTGTAGCAAAGTCTTCACATTTTGCAATATATGCCTCCCTCTGTTCGGGAGTGAAAAGGTCATAGCACCAGTCATACACGCAGGAGGTTGCAAATATAAAGTATCCCGCATAACGCATAGTAGTATCATTTGCAGTGTTTCCGCCGATGTACACTCTATCCATATAATTAAATATAATATCAACAGCCTGCTGACCATATTCTTTATTTGCCTGCTTGTCTATAAGATACATAAACGCTTTAGACTGCATAATTTCCAACAGTTCAAAACTGTATGTTGATTGGTTACCTTTATTTGTTCTTTGCGCCAACTCCAATAAGCGTGAATATGCAGCAGCGTTCTGCGGATGGTTCAGGTTATCCTTTATCTTAGGGATATCAGATTCACGCACAAGGAGTCTTGGATGACCTTCGACAGGCTTAACCTCATACGGATCAATAGGCAGTTCATTTATGTTATATGTAGGGCTTGGCAGAGTTTCAACTATTCCTTGAGGAATATACGCAAGATTGCTTGTGATTAAAATTTTATCAATCTGTGCACGTGGTTTGTGACTGTAAAGACGGATGGTATAATCCTTGCCTGCTTCTAAATTTGTACCACAAATTTTATGCCAACGGAAAGATGGATCGTATGATCCAAAATACACGTTGTGGAGTTGTCTTTCTGTACTGTCACCGATTGAAAACCAAACAGCATTAGTTTCGAAGGCAGATGGGTCGGCGATGCGAATATAGATGTTGTGTAAAGATGTAGCATCAACGCTTAAAGGTATCTCTGCATCTACTCCGTCAAATTGAGACTCGCTGGTATAGTGCGTAGTGTAAGCACCTGTTGCAGATATATACTTTCCGCCCGATGCCTTATCAGAAGATTCTATTCTGAAATTTTTAGTGATTTCAAAATCCTCTGCTTCAAACATTATGGAATCAGCACTTGCAATACCAGTAAGCAAAAGCATAAAAAATATTGATGATATGAACGATATTAAAAATCTTTTCATATATTATCCCTCTTTCAGGTGGTATTTCAGGTTAAGCATATATGTAAATTAAATATTTACATATATGCTTAACCCCCCGAAGACACAAATGCGTCTTCGGGAAAGGTTTGCTTAAATTATTTCTTTTTGATGAACAAGAACGGTCTTGTGCCATTATCAAAGCGCAACGGGATTGTGAATGTTTTCGTTTCCTGACCTTCAGGAACTTCCAGTACAAGTTTATAGAGTCTGCCACTGTGATGAGCAGTACCTGTAAGAGCATTCGGATCTTCAACGCTATATGTTTTCACGGCAGCGCCAAAATTTCCGGCATTAGCTGTAAAGAAACCGCCATCAAGCGCTTGTGCACCACTTGATGTTATAAAATCATCAGGTGCGTCAAACCAGATTGTTGCATCACGGTTAATGGTAAATGTAGCAGCAAGTGCGTCTGTTGAAGTAATACCACTTTGAGTAGTACCCCATGAGAAGATATCTGCACCAAGCATATCATCATCAGGAACACTTACAAAATAGTCATATACATACGCATTAAGACGTGTAGCATGTACTCCCCATACGCCTTCTATAGTTGTTGTTGTGTTTGTTGACGAATCATAAGTAAGGGTATTTTCATTACCAATAAAGTATCTGTCTTTTGTTGTACTACCCTCGTTTGTATCCTGTACAAACTGCGGAAGCATAATTTTGTGTCCCCAAATAGGATATGAAGCAGTATTTGTACCATCGGTAATGGTGGAGCCAGTCACTGCAAAAGGTATAAAATTGCGATCTGAGGATTCTGTCTTTTTATAAAGAAGCATCGTAGGATACCATAATTGACAAGTGGTATTAACACGATATGTTGCAGATTCCTGACCATCAGGAACAGTTAAAAACGCCAGATAAAGTGTATCGCCAAATGTTCTTTTATTGGCAGAGGCAATTGTTGTGGTTTTAGCCGAACTATAATTTAAATCCAAATATGTTAAATCAGACGAAAGTTCTATAGGAAGAGAACTTACACTGACATTTGGATCTGATGTACATGTAACTCCGCTTCTGGAGTTTACACGCGCTGAATATAAAATAGTAGTATTCTGCTCTATAGTAATATCCATTGTTGTCCAGTTGGCAGATGCCATATTGTTAGAACTATCGCCACTTACACCATTAGGGTTACTGTCAGTAAAGGCTCTACAAAGAGCATAATTCCAACCAAGAAGTTCATCTGGAATATTCCAGAAAATTGAGCCCGGACGGTCTGCCCATGCAGATGTTGCATAATCTGTAAGCACAGTGGAATCTGAAATGGATGTTTCTTCCATACCGAGTGCTTCCCATACGGTTTTATCAGCATTAGATGTCAGTGCATCAACAGGTTTTTTTACAACCTCACGCTTTGTTAAATCATACGCAACCGTGCTTTCAGTAGGTGAACCCGCATAATAATATGTAACATCTGTTCTCGGCAAAGCAACAGTATAATTTACTATAAACGTTTCGCTTGTGTTACCTGAAGAAGATTTAGTTGTTATTGTAATAACCTTATTGTCTGAATCATGTGTAAATGTAAATGAAGCAGAGAGGTCATTAAAATCAATGTCGATATCGTCTTCTGTGATTGTTCCAGAAAATTTAAACGGTAAAACAATATCTGCATTTCTTTCATCGTCAAACTCTACATCTACGCCACAAATTGACATTGACAGAACCTCTGCATTATCCGAGCCGAATTCAGCAGGGTTTGAAACTGCATCCATGCTGATAAGGTCACTCCAAAAATATGTCTGTACTGTACAGCCGGTAGGATCAGCAGGCAGAGTTATCTGTGCCATAAAATCATCATCAGCACCTGCCGCAAGAGTGATTTTATCAGAATCAAACTGAATCAATTTACCACTTTGATACGCCATAAGCATTAAAGTGGTTGCACCGGATGCATTACCGATATTTTTAATATTTGCTTTTGCTTTGATAACCTGACCAGGTGTAAAATTGTTAAAATCTGTAATCGGGTTGTTAGAACCGTCACAATATTCAAATGTCACTACATCAAAAGCAGCGACGGAATCCTCCGCCGCTACCTCTGATTGGGTATATAATGAAAAAAACATTGTAACGAGTAAAATAAGTGAAAAAAGTCTGTTTTTCTTCATATTGTTACCTCATAAATATATTGTTGTTTGTAATTAGTTTGCTTTTATAAATGCGAATGGGTGATGACTGCTAGCATACCAACTTAAAGGAACTTCGAAAGTAGCAGAATCCTGACCTTCAGGAACATAGAGTTCTAACTTATACAAAGCGCCATCGTGGTAAGCATTACCTTTTCCGTTCTTTGTAGCCTCATCAATCTTCAAGGTCACGATAGCATTGTATGAACTGCCGGCACCAAGAACTCCCATACCTTCATCCATTAAAACAGCACCGCTTTTTGCAGCAAATTCAGGTGTAGTACTGAAATACAATACTGCATCACGATTGATTGTAAATTTCATAGTTTGTGTCTGTGTTTTGTCTGCATTTGCAAAAGTATCAAACCATAAGAATACATTTGCACCTACAACTTCATCAGGGATAGATTGAATATAGTTATATCCATGAGCATCAAGACGTGTTGCATAATTTCCGTATGCGTCATCGCCATTCGTCCCCTTAATTTTATACATTGTATTACCGGATCCATCTGTTCCTGCTTCTTCATATACAGGAAGTCTTACTTTACCAGACATAGTATATGTGGGATATTTTACCGCACCTTCAGCATCAGTAACAGATATAGTATTGTTGGTTACTGAAAGAGGGGTTTCTGTAGTGATAACGTCATCTTCATCAAGAAATTCGTACATTACAATATCAGGGAAATATCCGCTTGTTCCGCCAGCTGTCACCGCATCTGTATTGTTTCTTGTCTTAAGTTCTATTGAAGCAGTTGTCTGGCCATCCGGAACAATTAAATCAATATAGTATAATTTACAAGCAGTAGAAAGTTTGCGCACAGTACCTTCGGATATAGGTTTACTTATATTAACATCAGCAATTTCCACCAAAGAAAACTCTGTTTGAAGGTCTACACTGTCAACCAAAGTAGCACCGGAAATAACTTCACCAGCATAAACGATAAAGTAAATACGTGTATCTGCATTTGAAGTAATCTTCCACTGACTCTTCATACCTGCCGGGTATGAATCATAATTCATGGGAATTATGTTTAGACCTACAAATTCATCAGGAACATTGTTAAAATACCAATAAGTTCTGTTTGACCATGCCTGTGTAACGTAATTTGCAAATCCGTTAGAGAGGTCAGATCCAAGAGCCTCTGTAATAGATTTAGTCGTATCAGCAAGGCGCTCATCTGGTTTTCTTACAACACGATGTGTAGTTGTAATATCTACATAGTCTAAACTAGCATCGTGATTATTGTAGTCGTACTTAATTTCTGTTAAAGCAGGATTTTCTTTATTATAATTGATTGTATATGTTTCTTTATCTGTTGTTACTGTAGCAACATTTTTGCTCCATGTTGTAGTTGCTTTAACAATACCGTCTGCCTCAACTACAATTTCAGGCTGGTTAGGAGCAGATGCTAATGCATTAACTGTATAATCGCTTGTTGCAGCATCAAATGCAACTGCTTCGCCACCAACTGTGATGCCTGTAACTTTTGCTTCATCTGAAGATTTAGCAATAGGGGTAATCATATCACCACTCCAGAGAAATACTTTTAACTCCGGATCAGCAATTTCTGCAGGGATTACAAGGTCTAAATCATAATCATGTGTAGTGCCGTAGAAAGAAAATTCCTTTTTAGCGGCTGCTACATCCACCAATGCAGAGCCTGAATAAACAGCAGCAATAACAGAAGCAACATCATCTGTGTTATTGTCGCCCTTTACTCTCTGCAAAGTAACATTAACTGTTACATCGCCGGCAGCCAAAGTGTTGCCGCCTGTAGAGTTAAGCACACTGAACTCTTTAACTTCAAATTTGTCTACTACTGCGTTTGCAGATGCTAAAGTAAATGAACTCATTGCAGTAACGAGCATCATAAACACCATAACAAGTGCTGCAGTTTTTTTGAATAATCTCATAGTTGTCATCCTCCTTTTAAAATTTTTAATATAATGAATTTGTTTACACAAAAAGTGGCTTAGATAAGAATTGGGAAACTTATAGAACCGTTTCCCGAAAAATTGTTTAGGATATGTTTGATATGTTCTGGTAAGAACATATCAAAGGGGTACCCCTTTGCTTAATTCAATTATACAAATCATTAGTAACGCAAAAATATTAAAATCTATGTAAAAAATATGATTTTATCGTCATAGTATAGACTCTGCTTTATATGTGGAATTTGCCCTAAAAAAGCAACCCCTTACAATAATACTTTACTAAAATAATCACCGTTTTTCAAGTGCTCAAAACCAAGTTTGGCACTCCTCACAATTAACAGAATGAGTTTTTGTACGTTCTATACTGCGGTTTTGTGCACACCCTTACACAAAATCTGTGGTATGCCCGAGTTGTTAGATTTCAAGCACAAAAGTGAAAGTTTTACATTTGTAAAATTGTGTGATTTTTTGCACATTTTTCTATTTTTAGTCACTAAAAAACAACCTGAAACAATAAGGCCACACCCCCATAAGGAAGTATTGGTTTTGAAGCCATATTTTTAATTTATACGTCATCAAAAAAGTCCGAAATACGTCAGTATTTCGGACTT
>JAZNPF010000037.1:0-11182 GCA_045589495.1 Clostridia bacterium | reverse complement strand
CGGTGTGCGCCCGTATTGGTGGTATGCTCGACAGAGTAGGCAAAAGCCGAAATCAATGCACCACATCAAAAGAATGTATAACCTTTCTGAAAAGATAAACAAAAAGGGATTGTGTTGTATGACCGACTTTGAAAAAGTAATCAATTTTGAAAATATGTACAAGGCATACAAAAGAACAAAGAGTGGTAAAGGCACTAAAAAGAGTGCTGCCAGATTCGGTGTAATGGCGCTTGATGGAATACACCAGTTGATAGAGCAGTTAAAAAACAAAACGTATACCATTTCGCCATATAACGAATTTAAAGTTTATGAGCCTAAAGAACGTATTATTAAAACGTGCTCTTTCAAAGATAAGGTCGTACAACATAGTCTATGTGACAATGTAATATTGCCAAAGTTGCAGGAAGTATTTATATATGATAATTATGCCGGGCAAACAGGAAAAGGCACATCACTCGGCCGTGCAAGGCTGAAAGAACAGATGCAGATGTTCTATAATAAATACCATTTTGACGGATATTTTCTTAAATGTGATATATCTAAGTTTTTCTACAGTATTCCGCATGAGCAGTTAAAGGATATTGTTAATTATCATTTTTCGTATGATAAAGATATTTGTTGGCTTTGCGATTTGTTTATTGACAGTACAGACGGAGTTGGAACACCTTTGGGAAATCAAATAAATCAAGGCTTTGCTATTCTTTATCTTGACGGAAATGACAAACTTATAACGGGTGAGTTGGGAATTCAGTATTATGGCAGATATATGGATGATTTTTATTTAATTCACCATAGCAAGGAATATCTGAAATATTGTCTTGAGGTTATAACGGAATTTTTGAAAACTCTTGATCTGTCGTTAAATGGTAAAACGCAGATATCGCCTTTTAAGAATGGTATTGATTTTCTTGGCTTTCATTTTTATGTTACGGAAAACGGTAAAGTGATAATGAAAGTAAAGAATCAGAATAAACGCAATGCTCAAAAGAAGTATTTGAAAATGGCAAAAATGGTTGTGGCCGGCAGATTGCCAGAAGAAAAGTTTTATGCTTCGTACAACGCTTGGAAAAATCACATATTGCAGGGCAACTGTTATAAACTTGCACGTGCTATGGATGAGAAGATATCCGGAATATTGAACGAAAGGAAGATAGATTGTGAACAAAGTAATCTTGATGGGCAGACTTACACGTAATCCGGAACTGAAAACCACACCAAACGGTGTAAGCGTATGCTCATTTACATTAGCGGTAAACAGACGTTTTAAAAATGCCAATGGCGATTATGATGCAGACTTTATAAATTGTATTGCGTGGCGCCAAACGGCTGAATTTATAAGCAAAAACTTTGTCAAAGGCAGAATGATTGCTATTGCAGGCTCTCTGCAGACAAGAAATTACGAAAAAGACGGGCAAAAACATTTTATTACAGAGGTTAGTGTAGAAGAAGTTGCTTTCACAGGTGACAGAGGAAGCGATAATTCAACTGCAGCACAAACTGCATCTGCTTCATCCTCTGCATCACAACCGTTTGATTTCAGTAATATACCCATGCCATCAAATGATGAAGATTTGCCGTTTTAAGGTGTGATGCGGTATGAGATATTACAGAAAAAGCAAATATCAGAATAAAAAGGTTACATATAACGGACAAACCTTTGATTCTAAAAGAGAAGCAAAACGGCATCAGGAATTACTTCTGCTTGAACGTGCAGGGGTAATAAGCGACCTGCAGACACAAGTTTCATTTGAACTGCTTCCTGCTTTCTTTGAGGAAGTGCCAACAGGTGAAATATATAAACGAGGTCCTAAAAAGGGCCAACCAAAAACGAAAAAGGTATGCGTTGAGCAATCTGTCAAATATGTAGCCGATTTTGTTTACTATGAGAACGGCAAAAAGATAGTTGAGGACGCAAAAGGCTTCAGAACGGACGATTATATTATTAAACGTAAACTGATGCTGCACGTTCACGGAATACGAATAAAGGAAGTGTGAAGAAATGTTTAAAACAATGAAAGAACGAAGAAATTTTATTGATAATTATAGAAAATGGGGCATTTCCCATACTCTCCCGGAACTTGCACTGGCAGTTTATAAAACTGAACTTAATACCGGCGCAATAATTTATGCCACAGAATATATGTACAAGTCTTATCAGGGCAAGAATGAATATAATGTGATTTACAGTTTGGTTATGCCTGAAAGCGACATATTTCTTAATAGTAGAAGTTATTTATACTTTACACCAACAGGATGCGGAATAACAACTCTTATGACATATCTTAAAATGCATCCGGAAGCAGAGGTAACAGTATGAAATCAGTATTGATAAGCGTACAGCCTAAATGGTGCGAAAAAATTACACACATAATCGGTCAAAAAGGTACAAAGCCGATTTATGAAAAAAGTGTTGAAATAAGAAAAACAAAACCAAAGATAGAAACGCCGTTTAAGTGTTACATATATTGCACTTCTTCAAACATTCACGAATGTTTAGTTCAGAACGAACACGGAGTGAAGTTGATACACACAATAAATTATAAGACCGCAATTCCTTGCGGTGTACATATTGGAAACGGCAAAGTCATAGGCGAATTTGTGTGTGATTTCATTGCTAATTATGAAGCGGAACTTTGGGATGATGAAACTTATGAAAGAATACAAGAGTTTTTTGAGCCTGATGATTTTGCAGAATATGGCGAATACGAGTACAAAACTATTGCTGACAATGGTGATGATTTTTGGAGAGAAAATATGCTTTGCGAGTCCTCTTGTGTAACTATTGAGGAATTAAGAAAGTATGTCGGTACGGGAATTGCTACATTTTACGGATGGCACATATCCGACCTTGTAATCTATGACAAGCCGAAAGAGTTGAGAGAGTTTTATTCTCTTTGCGAAAAAGGAAATTGTCATTTATGCGATTGGGAAAGAGAATACGACAGTTGCGGTTGTAACCGTAAAAAACCAATTACAAGACCGCCCCAAAGTTGGTGCTATGTAGAGGAATAAAAGAACGATTTTAAGGAGTGAGAGAATGGATAATATTACAAGTGCAGAATTTATCTGTGATTTAATTGCAGATAAAGAAAATTTAAATTTCAACGATAATATGGTAGAGGCTTTATGTAAGGCAAGATATGAAACAATGTGCATACATTCTCCTATTGGGGAACACAAATGTAATGTCAAAATACATTTTATGCCACAAAGCCACCAAAAGGCTATTTGTGTAGATACTTGTTTACAAAATGAAATACAAGATTTACTCCGTAAACACGGTGTCTGGACTATCGGTAGTTGTTGCGGGCATGGTGTAAAGCAAGGGTTTATACAAGTTGCAGAAAATTGTGTTGAAAAAATGCTTGAATTAGGATATAAACCTTTGCTTATAGACGAATTTGGAAATGGTAAAAATTGTTTTGTGCCGAAAACGGATTTGTATATTGAAATTAAACAGGAGTGATGAAATGGAAAACTATATCATAGTTGATAAGAATTGTGTTGTTACAACATATCATGCAGAAAATGTAAAACAGGCTATTTGTAAATATGCTGAAAATTGCGGATTACAGATTGCATTAACAATATTTGAAAAGGTAATAAAAAACCTTGAACTTGTCGAAATTATTGAATTGTTCAACCAAAATTGCTTGGGAGATAGTGATAAAATAGAGCGTATTTTTACAGGCTATACAACATTGTTTGATGAGCATAAATAAGTCAATAAAATCGCAATTCAAAGGAGTGATAAACAATGTCAAATGTAAGTATGATAGATGGGCATATTGATAATGTTACAGATAACGAGATTATAAAGGCTTTGGAAAGGTGTAACAAACCGATAGGAAAGGCAGAGTGTACAGAATGTCCTTATTTTAAAACAAATGGCAGTTGTTCAGAAAAACTTATAAACGATGCAATTGACCTAATCAACCGCCAAAATGCAGAGATTGAGAGGTACAAAGGTGTTATAAAGATTCTTGAAAATGATGTTGCAACTGCCACATCTAAAGCAATCAAAGAGTTTGCTGAGAGGTTGAAAAGTAAATTTGCACATAGTGGAAAAAGCACAAAATACGGTGATTTTACTTGGGGTGATATAACAAGTTATGAACTTGACAACCTTGTAAAAGAAATGGCGGGTGAAACCAAATGAATGAACCTATAAAAGATTTTCTTGGCCACGAACTTAGCATCGGTGACAGATGTGCATACATAAAGAACGAACGTACCGGAAGCAGTACGGTGCGCAAAATTTTGCACGTGGGAGTTATTACTGATATTGGCAAGTCAACTATAACCTTTCAGGACATTGTCACTTTAAACGGCGAAATTAGAGTTCATAGTGGTAATGACATTGTTAAACTTAATGAGCCTAAGACGGAGTTTGTACCTGTTGAGGTCGTACATGGCGAGTGGATACCCATTGAATCAGAGGGCACGTCAGTTGCAGGAGTAACAATAAAAGGTATATCAGAGTACTGCTGCAGTGTTTGTGGCAGAAAAGAGATATATAAAGAACCGTACTGTCACTGCGGTGCAAAAATGGGCATAAGGCAGGTGGAAACATAGAAATGAATGAGGAAATAAGGGACTTCAAAGGTATATGGATACCTAAAGAAATTTGGCTTGATAAGAGGTTATCTGCACTTGATAAAATAGTTTTAATGGAAATAGACAGTCTGGATAACAGCGACAAAGGGTGTTATGCAAGTAATAAGCATATTGCAGAGTTTTGTCAATGCAGTGAGGCAACAGTTACAAGGGCGATTGCAAAACTGACAGAATTCGGGTATTTATATGTGCATCAGCAAGCCGGGAAACCAAGGATAGTAAAAACAATCATAAGCAAAAACGATACCCTCGTCAAAATGATTAGACACCCTAATCAAAATGACGATACCCCTCGTCAAAATGATTACCCCCCTCGTCAAAATGACGACCAAGTAAAAATAATAAGTAATATAAATAATAATACTATAAGAGAAAAAGAAAATATAAAAAGAAAAAGAGAAAACACAGACTTTGATAAAATTCTTTCGGGCGTCGAAGACGATGAACTGAAAGAGTTATATTGCGAATACATAAAAATGCGCAAACTTATAAAAGCGCCTATGACGGACAGAGCCCTTACAATGCTGATTAAAAAAGTCAATGAATTAGAGCCGTCAAGCATAAGCCGCCAAAAGCAGTTGCTTGAAACGGCGATAATAAACAACTGGAAAAGCGTATATCCGCTTAAAGAGAATCAAGCGGAAAAACAATATGACAGGGAACAGCAACAGCAGGGGACGGGAAATATGTTTCTTGATATGCTGATTGAGGAGGGATATATTGATGGAAAAGTGTGAAACTCTAAAAATTTTTTCTGTGATAAAGGCAAATTACGGAAATTTTTTTAAAAATATGCCAAAAGCAGACGCTGAAGCTATGGTTAATTTGTGGACGGAGATGTTCTCCGATAAACCATACAATTTAGTGGGACAGGCATTAAAGGCATATATAGCAAGCGATATAAGCGGTTACCCCCCTAATGTGGGACAAATTAACGAGCAAATTAAAAATTTAACACAACAGAATGGTATGACGGAATATGATGCAATCACGACAATAAAAAAAGCCATGAGCAACAGTATTTATAATTATCAGCAAGAATTTGATAAACTTCCGAAAATAATTCAGCGGTTGATAGGGAGTCCAAATCAGTTAAAAGAGTGGGCAATTATGGATTCAAATGAATTTGAGACAGTTGTGGCAAGTAATCTTATGAGGTCATACAAGGTAATAAAAAAACAGGAAACAGAAAAAATAATGCTTCCAAAAGAGATTAGGCAAATGCTTGATAAAGGCATTGGTGTTTTACAAGAATAATATCATAAACTAAATGAAAAAGGAGAAAAATCATGCAAAACAGAATCTTCAGAGGAAAAATGAAAACAGAAAATGCTAATTACAAAAAAGGCAAATGGGTATACGGTGATTTAGTGTATCTTGAGGACGGAAAAAGAAAAATTCCCTGCATATACGGCAAGGGTGAAGTGATTCCCAAAACAATCGGGCAGGAATCAGGATTAACTGATTTAGACGGAACAAAAATCTTTGATGGTGATATCCTTGAATGGGTTGATACTGACGGCAACAAGCATACTGTAGAGGTTTCTTTCAAAAACGGTTGCTATGTTATAAATGCTGATTCTGATGTTATGGAAACGCTGTACGAAAGTTTGGAACTCGGTTTAAGAGTTATCGGGACCACACATGATGAAAAGTGAGGAACGGATCCTATGAAGAAGAAAAAGAGAATTCCCGTAAACAATTATCCTGCAAGAGAACTGACCGAAGACACCAAGTGGATAATTTGCATGTGGGATATCAGAGGTGATGCACCTGAAGAAACTGCAATACTTCTGAAACGGAGTTTAAAACAGGTCAATGATATAATTGCCGATTGCAAGGCTGATGGCTATTACGATAAAGTAAAACGGCACATTGAAGAATTTGATTTTAAATGCACAAACCGAAAACAAAAAACTGCTTCTATGGGAACGTTTAGATTTCCGGTTACGTGTTTAAGTAAGTAACACATCTGGTAAAAGAGGTGATGATAAGTGAAAATTGTTGAGCCTATACGGGATAAAAGAATTATAGCCGTAATGAAGCAAGAACTAAAAGAGCGCGGAGAAAAGTATTACATAATGTTTTTGGTCGGCATAAATTTAGGCCTCAGAATAAACGAAATACTTTCTCTTAGAGTCGGAGATGTGAAAGGGCGCAGAGAAACTGTTGTCTACCAGAAAAAAACAGGAAAAGAGGTTGCCGTTGCCTTTAACGATGAATTGTATAATGCGTTATCTGAGTACTGCCGGGGGCGTAATGATGAGGAAGCCCTTATTCCGCACCGCTCAAATAAATACAAATCAATCGGCAGAGTGTGGGCATATAAGGTTTTAAAAAGTACTGCAGAACGCTTTGGAATTGAACATATCGGCACGCACACATTACGTAAGACCTGCGGGTATCATTTTTACAATCAGACAAAGGATATTGCTACGCTGATGGTATGGTTCAACCACGATAACGAAGCGGATACGCTGCGGTATATTGGCATTACCAGAGAGCGGATAAGACGTGCTATGGTAGACTTTAAATTATAAAAAAGTGCGAAAAGATATACATAATCGGAAAAAGGTTGCCTTTATTTTTATGCACCTTTAAAATGGCTTTGCACCGCCAAGTGTTGCGCATGTTTTACGGAAGTTAACAAAACAGAAGATATGTTAATAATAAACTTAAGAGGGGAACTGTATGAAGAAAGAAGATTTAAAGCAAATAAGACAGTTAAAAGCAGAGTTTGATGATTTAGAAAGAACTATTGAAAGTATGGGTGTTTCCACTACTGTGAGGGCATCTGATAAAAATTTTCCTTATCTGTCCCGAACTGTGTCTATAAGTGGAATAAGCCCTTATGAAGAGAAGAAAATACGAAAACTTCAAAGGCAGAAAGACAAGATAAAACGCAAGTATTCAAGGCTTTTAGGGTATATCTACGGTATTGAGGATGATTTTATTAAAAAGATTTTTACATATCGTTACGTGCAAGGACAATCCTGGATTAAAATTCAACAAAGGCTAGGTGTTTCATCTGCAGACCAAGTTCGGAAAGTGCACGACAGATATTTGAAAAATCATTAATTCTGCATATAAAGAGGATAAAGACCTAAAAGCAGGGGCGGGACGATGAGGGCATCGTCCCCTACGATTGGTGTGTACAGCATAGTTTTTGCAAATGTTTGTGGGGAGTTTAAATAGCAAAAATGGTTGTTAACATATTCGGAAATTTTTACGACACGTTTTTTGTTAAAAAAATAGCATTTGAGACGTTGAGAGAGTTGACTTTAACGAGATTTTAAAAAACGTCCGTTTTGTCCGTTTTTAACATGATATAATTGTAGTATGTAAAAGTATACGAGTTTGGCGGTTGTGACAATGCAACCGTCAATTTTTTTATTTTGGGAAGTGGGAATATGAGTAATACAGTTAAATGGGTAAGAACTTGCTATAAAAGCAACTGCGTATATAACAAAAAATACAAATGTACCATTGAAAAATGCAATTTTACACGAAAACAGGATAAAAGGAAGTGAGTTTTTGGGAGGCGGTAAATATGACACACAAGTCAAGCCTAATCTTAAACTTGTAGAAAAATGGGCAAGGAACGGAGCAACTGATTTAGATATTGCAAAACGGCTGGGCATTGGTGAAACATCACTATACAAATATAAAAAACAACACCCTGAATTTGCCGACGCATTACTTCGAGGCAAAGAGGTTGTTGATACAGAGGTTGAAAACTCTCTTTTAAAACGTGCTTTGGGATATACTGCTGAAGATGTAACAGAAGAGTTGATTGATGGCAGACTGGTTGTAACCAAACGTGTAAAAAAACATATATCTGCCGATACAACTGCAATGATATTCTGGCTTAAAAACCGCATGCCCGGTGTTTGGAGAAACAAAGAAGATGTCCAGTTGAATATTGATGAAAAAGATGTTGGTGTGGTTTTAATTCCGGAGGTTAAGAAAAAATGAGTAACATTATATGGCAACCTCAGCCTAAACAGTTTGAATTTTTATCACGTTCGGAAGATGAGGTTTTATACGGCGGTGCAGCAGGAGGCGGAAAAAGCGATGCATTAGTAATTGAAGCATTAAGGCAAGTACATATTCCGCATTACCGAGGATTACTCGTACGAAAAACATATCCGCAATGTGCCACACTTATTGACAAAACACAGGATTATTACACAAAGGCTTATCCAAATGCAAAATATAATTCTTCAAGTCATGTTTGGGTGTTCCCGAGCGGAGCAAAAATATATTTCGGTTCTCTGCAATATGCAAAAGATAAAATTAAATATCAAGGTCAGAACTACGACTTTATAGGCATTGACGAGTTGACACATTTTACTTATGAAGAGTATTCGCATTTAAAATCACGTAACAGACCAAACGGAAAAGATACGAGAGTTTATCTGCGTATGACGTGTAACCCCGGAGGAGTGGGACACGCCTGGGTAAAGAAAAGGTTTATTGACGGAAAAATTCCCTGTGAAACTTATACGGAAGAGATAGATGTAAACGGTGTTAAATATTACAAAACAAGTGCATTTATTCCTGCGAGCGTTTTCGATAACCAAATATTACTTGATAATGACCCGAATTATGTTGCAACACTCGGCTCTTTACCTGAGGCAGAACGCAAGGCTTTATTATACGGAGATTGGAACAGTTTTTCGGGGCAGGTATTTACAGAATTCAGGGACAACCCTGAAGGTTACAAATCTATGCGGTATACACACGTTATTGAGCCTTTTGAAATACCTAAGCATTGGAGAAGATACCGAAGTTTTGACTTTGGATATACAAAACCTTTTTCTGTTGGTTGGTGGGCCGTAGATACCGAAGGCAGACTTTACAGATACAGAGAACTTTACGGCTGCACAAATGAACCCGACACAGGACTTAAATGGAATCCTGACCAGATTGCAAAGGCAATTGTAGACGTTGAAAGTGCATACGAAAAAGGAAATTTTATAAACGGCGTTGCTGACCCTGCTATTTGGGATGTTAGGTACGGTGAGGAAAGTTCCCCTGCACAGGTAATGGAAAAACACGGTATATATTTTGAACCGGCAGACCACTCACGATTAGCAGGGAAAATGCAGTTCCATTGCCATCTGCAGTTTGATGAACAGGGATATCCGATGATGTATGTTTTTAACACTTGCAAGGATTTTATAAGAACAATTCCGTCTTTGGTATATGACGAAACTAAAATTGAAGATGTCGATACCAAAGGCGAGGACCATATTTATGACGAAAGCCGATATATGATGATGGTTAATCCAATTAAATCAAAGCCTAACCTAAGTGCAACTAAAAAGGGTATACCGGAATTGGATATAAAGTGGTGAGTTGTAAATCAAAATTTATTGAGGGGGAGATTTTATGATTGTTTAATATCTGCATAGCAGATAGTTTTTAAATGTTTTTATATATTGTGTCCACAATTCAAAGAAGGAGAAGAGTATTATGGCAAAAGCAAAAAATGAAGTGAAAGAAAACACAACTGCAGAAAACACAAATTTAGAAGAAACAACTGCAGAAAACGCACCAGTTGAAGCAAAAAATGAAATCGATTGGAATGAGAAGGTTCCTCTGTTAATTCAGAGAGACCCGACCAATCCAAAAGAAACAGATTACTGTATTTGTGTAAACGGAAAGATATTCCAGATACAGCGCGGTGTTGAAGTGATGGTACCGCGATATGTTAAACAAGTTTATTTAGACAGCGTGGCGCAACTTACAAAAGCGTATGATGGTCAGATAAGAGCAGCAGAGGCAGAAGGAAAAGATTTAAACTAAGTTAAAATTCGTATAAACGGACATCGGTAATTTGATTACCGGTGTCTTTTTATATGCTGAAAAAGGAGAAATAAAAATGACCAATGCAAATGAAACTCCCGTGAACGTTGGCACGGAAAATGCCGGTATAACCGGTGAAGAACTTTTTGAAAAGTTCGATGGCACAAATTTTGATGAACTTAATGAAATGCTTGAAGCACGTCAAGAACCTGCAGATATTGACGATGATAAAGGCATCGAAAATGTGCCTGATGCAACTCAGCCGGCAACGGTTGAACCCGAAGCAGAGGATAACAATTCCGAAACTTCAAATTCGCAGGAAACCCCTGTGCAGGAGGAGAGAAAATTCACTCAAAAAGACGTTGATTATTTTCTCGGTAAAAAGACAAGCAAACTGCAGAATAAATTCACTTCCCTCTTAGACGACCTTTCGGTGCTTTTGGGTGTTGACAAAAACAATGTTGCATCTACAATCCGCCGTCAGGTGATGGAACGTGAGGCAAATGCAAAAGGTATTGAAGATACGGATGCGTATGTTCACCAGAGAGAACTTGAAGAGGAAAATGAAACTTTAAATGAGGCAAAAGCAGAGCTTGCATCACAGAAAAAAGTCCTTGACGCCAAGCAGGCGGAAAGCGACAGCTACTTAAAAGCGCTTGAAAAAGATATAAAGAAATAGAGGTTATCAGTTTGAAAATTCTGCATTCTTAACGTATTCAATAAAAGTTTTAAGACTTCTGGACATCCATTTGTT
>JAZNPF010000036.1:0-7087 GCA_045589495.1 Clostridia bacterium | reverse complement strand
AGGTTTGCGGTATCTTTGTTTTTTGCACTAGCCCAAAGGGTTCTTAGGGTGAAACCCTAAGCAGTTTTAGGGGTCCGGGGGAATCTGAACCCCCGGGACTTTTGGTACTTTTAGTCATAAAAGTACGGATAAAAAGGTTTTTGAATTTTATTCTTCATCCCAGGTGCGCTCGCTTATAATGTATCTTGGTCTTTGCTTTGTTTCAAGATAGATTTTGCCGATATACTCGCCGATTACACCTATAGATATAAGCTGCACGCCGGACATAAAGCCTATAATACTTGTCATACTTGCCCAGCCTGCGATGGTGTTTCCGCATATTGCGCTTACAACTGCCCATATAACTATTATAAAACTTACTGCCGCAACAAACACACCGAAACCCGTTATCAAACGGATTGGTTTAACCGATAAACTCGTTATTCCGTCAAACGCAAGCGACAGCATTTTAGAAAGCGGATAATGGCTTTTGCCGGCAAGACGTTCATTCCGTGCATATTCAACGGATGTGCTTTTAAAACCAACCATAGGAATAAGTCCGCGCAAAAAGATATTTACCTCTTTAAATGATGCAAACTCTTTTAAAACTTTTGAACTTATAAGTCTGTAGTCTGCATGGTTATATACGATTTCGGCACCCATCGCATTTAAAAGTTTATAAAAACCCTGTGCCGTAAAGCGTTTAAAGAAAGTATCCGTTTCTCTGCTTGAACGCACTCCGTAAACAACGTCGCACCCGTCGAGGTATGCGTCTACCATTTTGTCCATGGCGTTTATGTCATCCTGACCGTCGCAGTCTATGGAAATGGTTATGTCGCACTTGTCTTTTGCTTCCATAAGCCCTGCCAGCACGGCATTCTGATGCCCACGGTTTCTGCTCTGGCAGATGCCTTCAAAGTGCGTATTTTCTTTAGCAAGATTTTTAATAATTTCCCACGTTGCATCTTTAGAACCGTCGTTTACAAACAGAATTCTGCTTTCATCACTTATTTTATCTGCACTTATAAGGTCGGTCAGTTTGTTTAAAAACATAGGTGCCGTTATCGGCAGAACCGCTGCTTCGTTGTAGCACGGTATTATCATCCATAATATAGGTTTATTAACCACAGTTGTCACTCCTTGAAACAAAAATATATGCAAAAACCAAGCAAACCATTTCCGGTTTACTTAGTTTTACTTTTATATATTAGTTAAAATATCTTTTTAAAAGTCCTTCTAATCCTTTACCGTGTCTTGCTTCGTCATAGTTCAAATCAATTTGATTTTATCAGTTTTCATTTGAAATTCAAGGGTTTTGAGCATTTAGGATGATGCAAAAATTTTCTCCGATGCCACATTTGATGCCGGTTACATAAAATCAAATTGAATTTATTAATTAGAATTGTAATCACCATCAAGGAATATGAAACGACATCACTTTTTATTAAACTATATCTTTCTTGTTGGTTTCGGATACGATATATTGAGGTCTATTTTTTGTTTCGAGATACATTTTTGATATGTACTGTCCCATAATGCCTATGCAGAATAACTGGATTCCTGTTACAAATATTATTATACAAACCGTAGATGCCCAACCAGCTACAGGATCTCCGAATACAAGCTTTTTAACAATGATAAACAGAATCATTATAAAAGACAATATTGTACAGAATACTCCACCCCACGAAGCTATAGCTAACGGTGCCTGGGAGTAGTTTATGATTCCGTCAAGAGAATACTTAAATAGTTTCCAGAAATTCCATTTTGTTTCGCCTGCAACTCTTTCGATGTTTTTGTATGGCATCCAGTATGTACGGAATCCTATCCATCCGAAAATACCTTTTGAAAATCTGTTATACTCATGCATTCTTACAATAGCATCTACCATTTGGCGTTTCATTAAGCGAAAATCTCTCGCACCATCCACAATATCTGCGTCGGAAATTTTATTTATAATGCGATAAAACAATCTTGCAAAGAAAGATCTTATCGGAGGTTCGCCCTCGCGAGTTATTCTGCGGGTTGCAACACTGTCATATTCTCCTGATTCAAGTATTTTGAGCATTTCCGGCAGGAGAGAAGGAGGATCTTGCATATCGGCATCCATAACAGCTACATATTCGCCGGAACTGTTGCAAAAACCTGCATACATAGCAGCCTCCTTGCCAAAATTACGAGAAAAAGAAATATATTTTACTCTTTCATCAGTCAGAGCATATTTGCATAACACTTCGAGGGTATTATCACTTGAGCCATCATTGATAAATAAAAATTCAAACTCATATTGCGACAATTCTCCTGTCGCCCTGCACAATTCTTTATAAAAGTGCGGTAGTGACAAAGCTTCATTAAAGCATGGAACAATTAATGATACTAACATAAACTTACCTACTTTCTTTGATCCTGTACATATTAAAGTATTTATCCTCATCTACAACGACATATTTTTGCGATATGATTTCTAATATATCTTCATTGTCTTCGTTCGGAAGGGTAAGCAACCAAGTTGCTTCACCCGAATTTATGTACTCAAGGAATGATTCCATAACTGTCGGATCGCTTTTTGACCACCATTCTTGATGGGTATAATACTTGTAGCACGGAACTATGTCCGCATACAGATATAAATCACATGGGAAATTGAACCCTACGACAGAGTCACGTTCGTTTTCGGGAATCTGTTTCACTTTTTCTGCAATATAACTGTGTTTTTCCTGGTAGTGTCCTATAACATAGTTGGCATAAATGTTCTTTGCAGACACAATCCCTGCTTGGAAAAGATGCATGCCTATACATAAGATTATCAATATATTTTTCAGTATCTTGCAGTCAAGTGTAAAATACGCAAATAATGTTAATACAAAAACAGGAATATATATTGTGAAATAGTGAGGATAGATATTTGAAACTATCAGAATAATAGCATTTAGTACTACAACAGTAATTACTAAAAAGTCAAAAAATACAATTTTTTTCTCTTTTTTTAATTTCACGGATATAAGATACAACGAACAAAGTATCGGGAAATATAAAACTATAAACTTGGGCAGGTTGGCAATTATGGATTGATGGCTGATATTCCCTGCATATTTAAAATTATAGATGAAAGTTGCGTAAATCATATCCTGTAATGCCGACTTGGATATAAAATATATAACGACCGGTAAAGCTACTGCACATAACCCTAAAAAACCAAACAGTATGTTTAAAAATAAGTTCTTATATTCTTTTTTGAATATCAGATATATTACAATTGCAAAAACGCCTGCTAAAACAGTTATCGCATTGTTAAGCCGTATCAACACTAAAAGCATAATAGCAACACCATATATAAAAGAATACAAATACGGATGCTTTGCATTGTCTTCAACATTATGTGCATATTTTACAAATAAAAGAATACACATCGAAATTAAAGGAAGCGAATACTCTTCGGACAAATTGCCGTTTTGGAAGGTATAAAAGAAAACAGCACATCCTGCTAAGAAAACGACTATGAGTTCTAAAACAGAGTTGTTATTTTGGTGCCGTTTAATTTCTATCCACGCTTTATACAAAAATAAAAGATTGACAAGCCCAAACACACACTGTAGTGCAAATATTCCGGCAGATTTCCCAATGAAATAACCCCAAGCCTCTATGAAAAACAATATAGGGCCTTTATGGTCAAATAAATCCTTATATACTGTTTTTCCCTCGGTTATGCCTTTGCCTATAAGAGTAAATAAGGCTGAATCAGCACCATAATAGCTTTGATAAAGCGGGCTGGTGTAAGCTGAGCATAAAAGCATACCTAAAACAAATACAAAGGCAAACACTATCGGTAGTATTTTGTTAACCTTCTTCTTTTTCACAGAAAGCAACACCTTTCATTGAGAATATTATTTTACTTGCTACATAATTGCATATTATAACAATGATAGTTGAAATAATTTTAAACTGCCAGGCAATAAGATTTAACACGTCAACGGATATGTACATAATAAGAACTTCTAACGCACCGCTAAGAACCCGACAGAGAACAAATGACATAATCTCCTTGAATACCGTGAAAAATTTGTATTCTCTGTTTTCAAACACCCAAATTTTATTGGCAATATAAGCAAACAATACACTGGCAATCCAGGAAATAACATTAGAAGTGATATTGTTTACCGATAATAGTAAAAACTAAACAATGCTATGCTTATAAGTGTAGTTGCTCCTCCAAAAAGCAAATATAATATTTGTGTTTTATATTTGACAAGTAATTCCTTAATAATTGATCCCTTCTTTTATTGTATAATATTATATCATGTGTGTTTTTAAAAAACAATATCTTTTTTGAATCCGTACAAGTCTTTTAGTTTAGAAACTTGGATATAGCTGAAGCCAATCATAAAAATATGATTTAAAGGGACAGTATACTTTTAAAAAGATATTTAATTTCATGAAATATAGAAAATAAAATACAAACTAGAGAAAAATATACACCATCGGCAACGAAAATTGATACTGTAACACCCTCACCGCCTTTTGAGACAAAACTTTCGAGGAGGGACTGGCAATTTCGTTGCCAGTTACATTTAAAATGCCCTGAAAATGACCTTCAAATTGCCGGTTGTTGCCGGTTTGAACATCGATTTCGTTAAAATATTGATATTTCAATGTGTATTTGTAATCACCTGTTTTTTTCAAGGGGGAATAATGCCAAAAACCCCTTGACAGTAGGGTTTTGCCTAATGTCAAGAGGTTTCGAATTTGTTGTTATTTCAACATTTAGAAGTATCTCTTTAAAAGTCCTTCTAAACCTTTACCGTGTCGAGCTTCATCACGAGCCATTTCGTGAACGGTATCGTGGATTGCATCAAGACCGTTTTTCTTTGCACAACTTGCAAGGTCGAATTTACCCTGTGTTGCGCCGTATTCGCAGTCAACTCTCCATTTGAGGTTGTCTTTTGTTGTAGCCTTCATATTAGGCTCTAAATCCTCACCAAGAAGTTCAGCAAATTTTGCTGCGTGCTCTGCTTCTTCATAAGCAGCCTTTTCCCAGTAAAGACCAACTTCAGGATAACCCTCTCTGTGAGCAATTCTTGCCATGCACAGATACATACCTACTTCGGCACATTCGCCGTTGAAGTTAGCCATAAGTTGTTCAAAGATATATTTTTTATCTTCTTCGCTGATGTCGGGGTTGTTTTTAACTGTTTTTCCGTAAACACCATACTCGTGCTCTGCAGCAAGAGCAGCACCTTCCTGCATTACATTGAATTTCTCCGCAGGAACTTTACATACCGGGCATTTTTCGGGAGCAGCATCGCCCTCGTGAACATAACCGCAAACTGAACAAACAAATTTCATAATCAAATTCTCCTTTTATATTATATTTTAATTATTTAATAACTGAGCAAAATTTACGCCGGATAAGGTGTCGGTAATCAGGTTATTAAGCGAGCGCATCTGTCTGTGAACGGGGCAGGCTGACATATCGGCCACGCGGTTGCATTGATGGGTACACTCCAGACACTCGTTTACCGCTATTTCTCCGTCTATTGCGGTGACTATGTCAAGCAAAGTGACATCTTCCGGCAACACATTCATACAATACCCGCCGTGAGCACCCTTGAAAGATCGTACATACCCTGCTTTGATGAGTTCGCGCAGAATTTTCAGCGTAAATTGTTTTGGTACGCACTGTGTTTCCGATATTGTGCCGGCATCTGCTATTTCGCCGTTTTTAAGACCGCTCAGCATAAGCGTAATCCTGATTGCATAATCACATTCTCTGGTGATTTTCATAAGTTCCTCCAATGTGGACTTGTTTGGTACACATTTATGATAACATATCCGTTCATATATTGCAATAGTATATATCTTACAAAAATTTAAAATTTTTTTGAACACAATGTATACAAAATTAGTATACATTAAAAAGCGGACGATATATCACCGTCCGCTATGATAAATTTTCTATCAGTTTATTAAAATATTCAGGCGGTTCTTTGTAAAACGTCATACGTTCGCCCGTTACTGGGTGATTGAACGAAATCCGCATTGCATGAAGCGCCTGACCGCTTAATCCGTATGGATTGGTTTTTGCTCCGTATACATTATCGCCAAGGATAGGATGACCGATATATGCCAGATGCACACGTATCTGATGAGTTCTGCCCGTTTCCAGTTTACACTCCACAACAGATGCATCATTGAGTTGCTTTGTAACTGTAAAATGTGTTACTGCGTTTTTTGAATTTTTAGATGTGACTGCCATTTTTGTGCGTATGGCAGGGTGTCTGCCAATCGGTGCGTCTATTTTGCCTTTAAGCACCGTCATATTACCGCTTGTTATACAGATATATTCTCTGTTTGCGGTTTTATCTTTAATCTGTGCAGACAATGATGTGTGAGCAAGGTCTGTTTTTGCAACCAGCAGAAGACCTGATGTTTCCTTGTCTATTCGGTGAACTATACCAGGACGAGCCACTCCGCCTATGCCGGATAAACTGTCACCGCAATGATGCAGAAGAGCATTTACAAGTGTTCCGTTGTAGTTACCTGCACCTGCGTGAACAACCATACCCTGAGGCTTGTTTATAACAAGCATCTGCTCGTCTTCAAAAACAATGTCAAGAGGGATATCCTCAGGCATGGCATCTAACGGTTCAGCATCGGGAACGTCTATGGTGATAACGTCACCGTCTTTGACTTTATCTCTTGATTTGGCAACCTCACCGTTTACAAGTACGAAACCGTCGTCGATAAGTTTTTGTATGCGTGAACGGGAAAAGTCTTCTATATTTATATATTTGTCAAGGCGGACACCGCCTTCTGTGCAGATAATTTCTATCATATTTATCACCATGAAAAAGATTTGTTCGCAATACCTTATATTTTTTGCTAAAAATTATTTTACTCGCTGCCCCAAAGGGTTTAAAGGGTGAAACCCTAAGCGGTTTTAGGGGTACGGAGCAATCCACCCCCGGGACTTTTGGTACTTTTGGTCACAAAAGTACGTATAAAAGTTTTTAAAGATTTATTTTTATCCAAGGGGGCTTCCCCCTTGGCAACCTACGACTCGCTTTGCTCGCTTGCATAAGTTCCACCAACCAAATCAAAGATTTGGGGT
>JAZNPF010000035.1:0-115809 GCA_045589495.1 Clostridia bacterium | reverse complement strand
TTTTAATTATAAAAAAAAAAAGAGATTTATACAATATAGAAATTGACAATAACTTTATAAAAAAATTGTAACATTTTATAAATAAATAATGAATAAGTAAAGAAAAATAAGGGAAAAATAAAATATAAATCGCTAAAAAACACCGAAAAAACAAGATAAAAACTCCAAATATTAAAAAAAGTGGATAATATTTTAAAAAAAGTGTTGACAAATAGCATAAGACTTGATATAATCTTAAAAGTCAGCCGACGAAAAAGGAAAAAGTTTTTCTTGAATGTGCGGGTGTAGTTCAATGGTAGAATCTCAGCCTTCCAAGCTGATTGCGTGGGTTCGATTCCCATCACCCGCTTTTTTCTGCTTATACTATACCGCGGATGTACTATGCGCCTGTAGCTCAGTCGGATAGAGCAACTGCCTTCTAAGCAGTAGGTCGGGGGTTCGAATCTTCCCAGGCGCGCTGTTTTTACGGTGGGTATAGTTTAGTTGGTTAGAACGCCGGATTGTGGTTCCGGAGGTCGTCGGTTCGAATCCGACTACCCACCTTTACCTTCGGGTAAAAGATTTTGCTGCGGGTTATTCCTGCCGCGAGAGTCAGTATATATTGGGCTGTAGCCAAGTGGTAAGGCACCAGACTTTGACTCTGGCATTTCGTAGGTTCGAGCCCTGCCAGCCCAGTTTATTTCATTTAATATATTGGGATATAGCCAAGTTGGTAAGGCACCGGATTCTGATTCCGGCATTTCGTAGGTTCGAGTCCTTCTATCCCAGTTTAATATACGGGCCGTTAGCTCAGATGGTAGAGCACTTGACTTTTAATCAAGTTGTCCGGGGTTCGATTCCCCGACGGCTCATAAAAAGAGGATAACAAAATGTTGTCCTCTTTTTTTGTTTAGTAAACCAAGATTAAATGGAATCGAACGATTAAGTGATACTCCAAATCTTTGATTTGGCAAGTGGAACTTATGCAGGGAGTGTAGCGAGTCCGTAGAGAGGGCAACTTACATTAAAATCCAGTAAAGTATACTGGGTTTTAATGAATAATATATAATTAAGATAAATTTGCGTTTCCAAAGTTTTTCATTTTATTATTCCGCCGCCGAGGACAATATCGCCGTCATAGAAAACAACAGACTGCCCCGGTGTTACGGCACGTGCAGGAGTATCGAACTCAACCCGCACGCAGTTTTTATCAATTGGGAAAACAGTTCCGTTGAAATATTTATTTCCGTAACGGACTTTACATTCCGCTTTAATTGGGTTTTCTAAAGTATCAAACGGAATGAAATTAACTTTTTCCGCAACAAGAGATGAAGAAAATTCTGTGCCGGATTCGCCAAGTATAACTTCATTTTTTTCGGCATTTACTTTACTTACAAACATCGGTTTGCCGAACGCAATACCAAGCCCTTTTCTCTGTCCCACCGTATATCTGTAAATTCCGTTATGTGTGCCGAGGATATTGCCGTCTTTGTCAACAAAATTTCCTTCAGGCGGAAGTTTTTCTGTATTATCGGTTAAAAATTTAATATAGTCATCATCGGGTATAAAACAAATCTCCTGACTGTCACCCCTGTCTGCTGCGGCAAGATTTGCTTTACGTGCAATATCGCGCACCTCATCTTTGCTCAAAGACTGCAGTGGCAGAACAACTTTTGACAACTGTTCCTGATTAAGCGTGTAAAGCATATATGACTGGTCTTTTTCAATGCAGTCCGCTTTTTTTAAAATATAGCGGTCTGTATTTTTATTATACTCAATTTTTGCATAATGCCCCGTTGCAATGAATTCAATACCCATTTTTTCTGCGGCTTGCATCATCGCTCCGAATTTCACATGACGGTTGCACTCTATACACGGGGACGGAGTTCTTCCGCAGGTATATTCGTTTATAAAGTTGTCGATAACATTTTGTTTAAAAATATCTTTGAATGACAGTACGTGATGTTCAATACCAAGTTGCTCTGCCGCCGTTTTTGCCGCATTTATGATATTTTCGTCCGTGCACGGAAGCAAATCAAGAGTTGCACCTACAACTTCCCAACCCTGATTTTTTAATATATATGCCGCAACGGTACTGTCTACACCGCCGCTCAAGCCGAGTAAGATTTTTTTCATATTGTTTTCTCCTGTTCAAAAACAATTAAATTTTATACCATATATCATACCACGGATACGTATTTTTGTAAACCTGTATAAAACCGCATAAAAAGGTTAAAATATCCACATATCTCAATATCATCAAAAGGAGAGTGGAAGGCACGGCAATTTCTTTTATCCGAACACTGATATCATATATGCTGGTTGTTTTTGCACTGAGGATTATGGGCAAACGGCAGGTCGGCGAACTTCAGCCGAGCGAGTTGGTTGTGGCAATTATGATTTCAGACCTTGCCACAATCCCGATGAGTGACCCTGCTCTGCCTCTTTTAAGCGGTATAGTGCCGATTTTAACTCTTATATCAGCAGAGATGAGTGCGTCACTTTTATCCTTGAAATTCCCCAAAATCCGTAAACTTCTAACGGGCTCGCCAGCCGTTATTATTAAAAAAGGCGTTATCTGCCGTGAGGAGATGCGCAAAAACAGATATAACCTTGAAGACCTTGCAGAAGGACTTCGTATGAAAGACTATTTTGATGTAGATGATGTATATATGGCTATTTTGGAAACAAACGGCTCGCTTTCTGTAATACCAAAAGCGGGAGTTGTTCCTGCTACAGCGCAAGAGGCACAAATAAAATCAAATCAGCAAACGCTTCCTCACGTGATAATTGCCGACGGGAAAAAGTACCCCGAACACATGCAGGAGGCGGGTGTTGATGAAAACTGGCTTAAAAAACAACTTTCCGACAAAAAAATCACAGATGAAAACGAGGTTTTTCTGCTAACCGTTGACGGAGATAAAAAAGTAACATTACAGATGAAGAATAAGGAATGAGTATATGGCAAAATCAATAATATCGGTTTCGGTTATTTTTATATTGATACTTACAGGTTCAATAGGCGGATATATTTATACTGATAAAATAGTTAAAAACCACTCGGAGAAACTTGATGAAGCACTTAAAAATCCGCAGACAGAAATCTTAAATGAAATAGAAAAAGAGTGGGATAAAGACAAAAACAAACTTATGTATATTATGAACCACAGAGATATAGAGTCTGTTTCAACAAGTCTTATCCGGGCAAAAGCGGAAGCCTCTGCCGGAAGAGAAGAGATGGCTTTGCAGGAAATTGCCGTTGCAAAATTTATGCTTGACGAACTTCTGGAAAGAGAAAAAGTTTTGCCTGAAAATATATTTTGAAAAATGAAAAAGATAGAGTTTTCAGAAAAAGAAAACCCTATCTTTTATTTATCTGTTTGCTATTCTGCGGTAGATTTTAAGCAGACACGAAAGTATGTATGCAAAAATCACCGTTGAAATCAAATCCTGCACAACTCTTGGTACATAATACGTCCAGAACGGAATCTTGGCAAGGCCTGAATAGTAAAAACGCAGTATGAACGTATTGAGCGTAGTCACCACGATATCAGACAAAAATACGGTTAATGTAAGTTGCAGAAAATCATCATTGTAATTTTCTGATTTCTTTTTAAATATAAAATCTGCAACAAGGAATACAAAACCAAAAAAAGAAGCGAAATAAAGCCCGTATGTTGTAAAAGAAACTTTGTTTCCTAGTGAATCCAGACACTTAAACCACGCACCGTTTTTAATAACGGTAAGAGTCAGGTGATTAAAAATACCGAAAAAAAGCACGGCAACGCAAAAAATGGTGAAACCAAGCCGAAGTTTTTCAGACGCAATATTTTTAAAAAACTTCCACAAAACACCCGTAAGCACTCCGCCTAAAATCATAACAGCCAGCATAGGCCACAGATACGCACCCTCTGCCTTTATCATCTGTGCCAAAAAGTCAACCAGCCCTGATGCCGCTCCGCCGAGAACAGGTCCGAAAATAAGTGCGGGCATTTTGGTAAAGACTTCGCTTATGCCTATTCGCATACCGTTAGCGCCGCCGAACGGAATCATAACGGAAAACTGGCGAACCACCAGTGCAAGCGCAATAAAAAGCGCTGTCTGAACAATGTTTTTTGTAGACGTGTTTTTCATAAGTAAAAAAGCCCCCTCGGAAAAAGCAGAGAAAGCCAACCATTGTGCATATAATATGCTACAGCGGATGAAGCATTGCACCGCAAGTGTTTTAGTAAACACTTTTCGTCCCAAAACTCTACTCCCATTTTTGGGCACTTAACGCGCAATGTCTGCTCTGTTTAAATATCGGTGTGTAAAAAAAGCGCACACCACTTCCATTATTATACTGCGTATCCTCTTACTTGTCAACCAAAAACACTTGCGGAAAATCTGCATATATTGTATAATTGGCATATACAAAAAGAAAGGCAGAGAGTATATGCAACGCAAACTGGATTTTGAAGATATATGCAATATCTTAAAAGGCGATGAAATACAATATTTCTACGACCTTGCAGATAAAATCACGCACGAAACAAAGGGTAATCTTGTAAATGTGCGTGCTATTGTTGAATATTCCAATTACTGCAAACGCAATTGTGCGTATTGCGGACTTAATTGTCATAATACAGAATTGAGCCGTTACCGTATGCAACCTGAAGAGATTGTGGATATTTCTGTTAAGGCGGCAGATGCCGGATATAAAACCATTGTTCTTCAGGGCGGTGAAGACAGAGAATTTACAGCCGTACTGTTTGCGCAGATTATAAAAGAAATCAAGTCAAAGCGTGATGTTGCCATAACGCTCAGCGCAGGCGAGATGACTGAGGATGAATATAGAATAATAAAAGAATCCGGGTGTGACAGATATCTTTTAAAACACGAAACCACAGACGCACATATATACGCAAAACTGCATCCGGGATATAGCATTGAAGACAGAAAAGCGTGTCTGCACACACTTAAAAGACTAGGTTTTGAAACGGGCGGCGGATTTATGATAGGTCTGCCGGACCAGACGGATGAAACCATTGCACACGACCTTGAGTTTATAGCGTCCGTACCTTGCGATATGGCTGGCATTGGACCGTTTATTCCGCATCCTCAAACACCACTTGCAAACGCACTGTCAGGCAGTACGGAAAAAACACGCCGTGCCGTTGCTGCTGCAAGGATTATGCTTCCCCAAATAAATCTTCCGGCAACTACATCTTTAGGCGTGCTCAATATGGAAGAGCGCAACAAAGTGTTCAGCGGCGGTGCAAACGTTATTATGAAAAAGGTTACTCCGCCCGAATACCGAACATTATATGAAATCTATCCCGTAAATCACGGTGAAATCAAATCCGTTGCCGAAGAACGTGCCGAGATTAACCGTCTGCTTGAAAGTATCGGAAAAGAATATGATTAAGGAGGATTTTTAAATGTCTGTTAATGAATTACACTCATCTGAACGTGTGCATATAGTGTTTGTAGGCAAGCGCAACAGCGGAAAATCCTCTCTTATAAATGCTTTGACCGGTCAGGATATTTCCATTGTTTCAGATACTCCCGGAACTACCACCGACCCCGTTAAAAAAGTTATGGAAATCACAGGGCTCGGTCCTTGTGTTGTGGTGGATACTGCGGGCTTTGACGATGTTGGCGAACTGGGTATTATGCGTGTGGAAAAAACACGCAACGCTGTACGTTCGGCAGACGTTGTGCTTATGGTTGTGTCTGCCGAAAGCGGTGACTATACCGATGAAATTGAATTTGCAAAATCATTGAATTGCAAAAATGTCATATATGTAATGAATAAAAAAGATATTGCAAAAAGCGATATTGATAAACTTCCCAAGCCAAACATTTTCGTAAGTGCATTGACCGGAGAGGGAATAGGTGAACTTGTTGAACTAATTAAAAAAATTTCACCCGAAAAAATTGCCGAGCCGACAATTACGGGTGAACTTGTAAAAAGCGGTGACACTGTTTTACTTGTTATGCCGCAGGACGAATCTGCACCCAAAGGCAGACTTATTCTTCCGCAGGTGCAGGTTATACGTGAACTTCTTGATAAAGGTGCAAATCCGATATGTGCAACACTCCAATCACTTACCTCGGCTATGGAAACACTTAAAAGCGCTCCCGACCTTGTTATAACTGACTCGCAGGTTTTTGCAAAAGTTGATGAGATTATTCCGAAAAACTGGCGGTTGACATCGTTCTCTGTTTTGCTTGCTGCATATAAGGGAGATATAGATGCATTTACAGATGCAGCAAGGACTATCAGTAAATTAAAAAGCGGCAGCCGTGTGCTGATTGCCGAGGCGTGCTCGCACACAACTACCGATGCCGATATTGCAAGAGTTAAGATTCCAAATCTTCTGCATAAGAAGATAAACCCTGAAATTGAGATAACTGTTGTTTCGGGAAACGACTTTCCCGAAGATGTAAGAGGATATGACCTCGTTATACATTGCGGTGCGTGTATGTTTAACCGTGCACACGTTATGGCAAGGAATGAGATTTGCCGTAAAAGCGGTGTGCCGATGACGAATTACGGAATTGCCATAGCATATCTTACGGGCATACTTGACAGAGTTGTGATAAGATAGAGGGTATTTTGAGGATTTTAGTCATAAAAGTACGGATAAAAATATATTTTTAAAATTTTAATTTTGCCCAAGGGGGAATTCCCCCTTTGAAACTACGACTCGCTTTGCTCGCTTGCATAAGTTCCACCAACCAAATCAAAGATTTGGGGTGTCACGTACCTTGTCGACTGATTACAGAATTGGACAAATTAAACACTCATTGCTTTTTGCCTTTTTCCACCGCACGCAATAAAAACTCATTTTATGCGTGCTAAACCGATGCTTTATTTGTGATAGGTAATAAAATCGCATCAGTTTTGGAAGGCAAAAAGCAAATTCGCTGTAATTTGTTTGCCAATTCTTCCATAGGTCGACGTTTTAAAACCGCATACCATTTATGTTTGCGGTAATTTGGTTTATGCACCAAACCCAAAGGGTTTAAAGGGTGAAACCCTTTAAAAGAAACTCATCTGGCTGCTTTCAGGTAAATCCCCCATAGCACCCATATTTTGCATAACGTCTAAAACGGTTTTGTTGGCTTTGGAACGCTGGATAATATCCTCTATAGACGTAAACTCTGCCTCATCACGAGCCTCCACAATAGATTCCGCCGCACTTGTGCCAAGACCCGGTATGGCGTTCAGCGGCGGCAGAATTTTGCCGTCTACTTTCTGGAACTTATATGCGTGCGATGTGAATATATTTATAGGTAAAAACTCTATTCCGCGTGCATACATCTCATTGCAGACTTCCAAAATTGTTATAACGCCTTTATCTTTTGCTGAAATATCTTTTCCGCGTTCTTCGTAGTCGCGTAATGTTTGTTTAACTTTTTCGTGCCCCTGTGCCATTGTGAGCGCGTCAAACACGTCAGCACGCACAGTGAAGTACGCCATATAGAACTCTATCGGATAATGCACCTTGAACCACGCAATTCTGTATGCCATTGTAACGTAGGCAACTGCGTGTGCTTTGGGGAACATATATTTAATGGTTTTACACGATTTTATATACCACTCGGGCACTTTTGCCTCACGCATTTCGGCTTCGTACTCTTCTGTCAAGCCTTTGCCCTTACGCACCATCTCCATTATTTTAAATGCAGACTTTGGTGCAACACCTTTTTGTATAAGGTATAGCATAATATCGTCACGGGTACAGATTGCCTCTTTAAGAGTAACCGTTCCTGCACGTACCAGATCCTGTGCGTTATTCGTCCATACGTCAGTTCCGTGCGAAAGCCCTGAGATACGCACCAGTTCCGAGAACGTTGTCGGCTCGGTTTCAACAAGCATCTGACGTACAAAGTGAGTACCGAACTCGGGAACTGCGTAAGTGCCTACTTTACTGTTGATAGCCTCGGGTGTGACGCCAAGAGCGTCGGTGGATTTGAAAAGACTCATAGTTTCAGGGTCGCCTGCGGGTATAGTTTTTGCATCTATTCCGGTAAGGTCCTCAAGCATACGTATAACCGTCGGGTCGTCGTGACCGAGAAGGTCAAGTTTTAAAAGTTTGCCTGAAATTGAATGATAATCGAAATGCGTTGTAATAACACCGCTGTCCGCTTTATCAGCAGGGTACTGAATGGGTGTGAATTCGTGAACGTTTCGTGTACGCGGAACAATCATAAGACCGCCTGCGTGCTGACCGGTTGTGTTTTTAACGCCCGTACAGCCACGTACAAGACGGGCAATCTCTGCCCTTGTGACGTGCTGACCGCGTTCTTCAAAATATTTTTTTACATAGCCAAAGGCAGTCTTGACCGCAACAGTACCGATTGTACCTGCACGAAATACAAAGCCTTCGCCAAAAATTTCTTCTGTGTATTTATGGATTTTGCCCTGATATTCGCCAGAGAAGTTAAGGTCGATATCAGGCTCTTTTCCTCCGCCGAAACCAAGGAATGTTTCAAACGGGATATCGTGACCGTCATTTTTCATCACACTTCCGCATTCTGGACACGTTTTATCCTTAAGGTCAAAACCCGAGCCGATGGAACCGTCGGTTATAAACTCGCAATACTTACAATTCGGACATACGTGATGCGGTGGCAGAGAGTTAACCTCTGTAATGCCCGAGAAAAACGCAACGAGTGAAGATCCTACCGAACCACGCGAGCCAACAAGATAGCCGTCTGAATTGGATTTTTTAACGAGTTTTTGCGCTATTATATACATAACGCTGTAGCCGTTGTCGATAATAGACGAAAGTTCAACCTCTATTCTGTCTTTAACTATATCTGGCAGAGGATCGCCGTAGATAGACTTTGCTTTTGCATAAGTCATCTCACGCAGTTCCTCGTCAGAACCGTCAATAATAGGCGGTGCTGTTTCTGTAGGTATCGGCAGAATATATTCCACCATATCTGCTATTTTTGACGGATTGTCAATTACAAGTTCGTGTGCAAGAGCATCACCTAAATAGTCAAACTCTGCAAGCATCTCGTCCGTTGTACGAAGATAAAGCGGTGCCTGATCATCTGCATCTGAAAAACCTTTCCCCGCCATAAGTATACGTCTGTACACCTCGTCCTCAGGATTTAAAAAGTGAACGTCGCCCGCCGCAACAATAAGTTTTCCGTTTTCTTTTGCAAGGTCGACTATTTTTTTGTTTATATATTTCAAATCCTCATCACTTGAAACGGTGCCGTTTGCGACCATAAATTTGTTGTTGCCGAGCGGCTGGATTTCAAGATAATCGTAAAAACGCACGATATCATTGATTTTTTCTTTGTCATCACCCGATGACTCCAGAACGGCACGGTACAGTTCGCCCGCCTCACACGCAGAGCCGACAAGTATGCCCTCTCTGTGTTTTTCAATTAAACTTTTCGGCATAATCGGGCGCTTGTGGTAGTGCTCCATACACGATTTTGATATAAGTTGGTACAGATTGTAGAGTCCTTTGTAGTCACGCACAAGAAGTGTTGCGTGATACGATTTTCTTGATTTTAAATCAGTTTCGCCCGCAAGTGCAGAGTTTGTTTCGGCAACCTTTGTAATACCTTTTTCATCAAGCATACCGATAAGTTTTATAAACACCTCTGCCGTTGCAGCGGCATCGTCACACGCACGGTGATGGTTTTCCAGTTTCACATCAAAATGTTTTGTGAGTGTGTTGAGTTTGTGGTTTTTAAGGTCTTTTAGCAAAGTGCGTGAAAGTTCAAGAGTGTCAATATACGCATTGTTAAAAGAAAGGTTGTGCTTTTTGGCAGCCGCTTTTATAAAAGATGTGTCAAACCCTGCATTGTGCGCAACGAGTACACAGCCTTTTGAAAATTCTAAAAAGTCCGCAACGGCTTTGTCTGCAGTCGGAGCATCAGCAACCATTGCGTCTGTTATACCGGTTAAGTGAACAATATTTTCAGGGATAGGTTTTTCAGGGTTTACGAATGTGTTGAAAACATCACACACTTTCCCGCCCGAAACTTTAACTGCACCGATTTCGGTTATTCCGTCACTTGTCGGACGAAGCCCCGTTGTTTCTATGTCAAACACAACGAAATCGCCGCTATATGCCATATCCGTTTCGCCAAATGTAATCGGTACGGAATCGTTTACTATATACGCCTCTACGCCGTATATAACCTTGATTTTATGATTTATTGAACCGTCACGTTCAAAACTAACGGCGGTGTCCATAGCCTCGGGGAATGCCTGAATGTTGCCGTGGTCTGTAACGGCAATCGCTTTATGCCCCCAGCGGATAGCGGTGCTTATAAGGTCTTTTGCGTTTGATACTCCGTCCATTGCAGACATTTTGGTATGCATGTGAAGTTCAATGCGCTTTTCTTCGGAATTATCTTCACGCAAAACTTTTTTCGCTTTTTCTATATCATTCGCCATAAGCACGTTTTCTTTTGAAAATGTGTCATAACGCACTCTGCCGCGGATTTTAAGGTACGCATTTTTTTTGATGCCCGCCTTTACGGACGGCATATCTTTTTTATCAGCAAAAAACTTTACGCAATATGCAGATGAGTCATCACCTACAAAGAAAGTGTATAACGTTTTGTTGTTCTTAACCTCACGTGAGTCTATGTCGAAAATCTCGCCGCATACGGTTACAATTCCCATCTCTTCGCTTATATCTTTAATCGGAACGGGTTGGTCCTTTATCTCTTTACCCAGGATAGGTCCGTCTTGTGCAGGTGCGGATTTTTCTTCTTTTTTCTCTTCCTGAACTTCTATAACGGGCAGATTTTCAAGTGCCTCCTGCTGCATCTGTTCAAACTGCTCTTCGGAAAAATCGTCCACAAGGCACGCTTTCACTGTTTCACCCAGTTGCGCAAGAACAAGTTTTTCTATCAGTTTGTCACATCCGCTTTCTGTAAGGAGCGCAGTTCCGTAACGACAGGTTATCTTCAGCACGCCGTTTTCATATACACATTCGCTGTCCGTAAAAAGACTTGAAACACCTTTCACCATTGCGTTTACGTAAAAAATAAGATTGTGCCAGTAACGGTCAAGATCAATATTGGCAAGTGACAGACCGTTGTATTTAACACGTATTATAAGGCTTGCCAGATTGCACTCACGCATAGCGGTTTCTTTGAAGTTTTCAATTATATCATAAGGCAGCAGTTTCTCCGCATACAAGGTAAGTTCCAATGTGCGGTCAGTTGCGCTTGCTTTTACATTATAAACACGCGCACCCGAAATTTCTTCGGGTACGTCGATTGTTGCAAATAATTCGTCTATAGTTATCGGGGTGGGTGACATTTTTAATAAAACCTCTCTTACATACTCTCTATTTCTTTAACCAGTTCGTCAAATAATTCGTTTTCGGGTACTTTGCGTATAATCTCGCCTTTTTTAAATATCAAGCCTTCGCCCTTGCCGCCGGCAATGCCAACATCTGCTTCTTTTGCCTCGCCCGGGCCGTTTACTGCGCAACCCATTACGGCTACAGTTATCGGCTTATCAATGGTAAGCAGATACTCTTCAACCCTTTTTGCAAGCGGAATAAGGTCTATGTTGGTTCTTCCGCATGTGGGGCATGAAACGAGTTTTGCACCCTTATCAGTTAAGTTGAGCGCTTTCAAAATCTCACGTGCAACTATTATCTCCTTAATAGGTTCGTCTGTTAAAGATACCCTGAACGTATCACCTATGCCATCTGCCAAAAGTGAGCCTATGCCGATAGCCGACTTAACCGTTCCTCCAAGATATGTACCTGCTTCGGTAACACCGAGGTGCAAAGGATAGTCATATTTTGAAGCCAACATTCTGTAAGCCTCTATTGTTGTCCTGACGTTTGACGCTTTAAGCGAAACCAGAATATCGTCAAAGCCGTATTTTGTAAGCAAACCGATATGCTCTTCGGCACTTTCAACCAAAGCCGCCGCAGTCGGTGAGCCGTGTTTTTGAAGTATACTTTTTTCAACAGAGCCGCTGTTTACGCCAATGCGTATCGGCACACCTGCCGCTTTAGCCGCCTCTGCAACTGCTTTTACACCGTCTTCTGAACCGATGTTGCCCGGATTTATACGTATTTTGTCAACACCGCTTTCAATAGATGCCAAGGCAAGTTTATAGTCAAAATGAATATCCGCAACGAGCGGGATTGATATACGTTTTTTAATATCCGCAAGAGCGCGTGCACTTTCCATATCAGGAACGGCACAACGGACAATGTTGCACCCTGCCGCAGCCAAAGCGTTAATCTGCTCTGCCGTGGCTGAAACGTCCGATGTTTTAGTATTTGTCATAGACTGTATTGCAACAGGTGCACCGCCGCCTACGGCAACGTTTCCTATGTATATGCGCTTGCTCATAAAAATCATTCCTTTTCCGTAATTGGTGAGAAAACCCCACTATTTTAATTCTATCATAACTGAAAAAGATTTACAAGAATTTTTATACGTTAAAAACCTCGTTATATGGCGAAAAACGGAAGTTTTAACCAATTTCGTGAATTCATATAAAAACGGTATGCGTTTTTTGGCAAAACAAACAAAATTTATTTTTCCTATTGCACTTTATACAGTAATGTTGTATAATAAGAATACAAATAAAAGTAATATCGGAAAAATAATCGATTAAAGGCATTTTTAAGGAGGAGAGTCCAATGGTTAAGTTAATCGTAGGTAAAAAAGGAAGCGGTAAAACAAAAGCAATGCTTGACAGCGTTAACAACGCAGTTGATATAGAGCACGGCAATGTGGTATTCATTGCCAGAGAGAACAGACATATATTTGATGTTAAAAACGGTGTGCGTTTAGTGGACGTAGCCGAGGGTGGTATGGAAAACTTCGCTGAATTCAGAGGTTTTATAAAAGGCATTATGTCACAGAATTATGATATTACCCATATCTATATTGATTCTTTGCTCAAAATTGTTGATGGTGATGATGCTAATCTTGCAGCGTTTGTAGATACTCTTGATGCTATCTGCAAAGAAAATGATATTAAATTTACGCTTTCCATCAGCGCAGATAAATCGGAACTGCCCGAAAAAATTTATACATATATAGATTAAATCACTTTATAAATAATTAAAGGCAACGCATTTTGGGTGCGTTGCCTTTTTTGTTTTATTTGGTTATCAAATCAAGTTTTTCTTTATACTGAGCGATTTCTTTTTCCTTACCGCTGGATTTTTTAAGTCCGGCGATAATTTTTTCAATCACGTTTTTATGAAACTCAGTATAATCATCATAGTTTTTATCGTCTGCACTTATTTTGCCGAGCAGAATATCTTTTGCAGAGTATTCGCACTTACCTTTTTTTACACAGAGTATGTTATAAAACTTGCTCTCTTCTCTTGCAAGGTATTCTTTAAAAATATCGTACCCGTTTTTGCAAAGGTATTCTCTCAATTCTGATGCCGCCACCATAGGCTGCAGAATTAAAACTGTGTTATCGCCTATTTTATCTGCACCGTTAATTAAAATATCACGTATTAAAAATCCGCCCATACCTGCTATAACAATTGTATCTGCCTCGTTTGGCAAAAGTCCCTCAAGCCCGTTGGAAAGCCGGGTTTCAATTTTTTCCGAAAGCCCGTTTTCTGTTATATTATCACACGCCGCTTTTAAAGGACCTTTGTTGATGTCAGATGCAATGGCACGGGTGCATCTGCCGTTTTTTACGCAGTATATCGGTATATAGCCGTGGTCTGTGCCGATATCTGCAAGCGTTTCGGTACTTATGCAATCAGCAATCTTCTGTAATCTTTCGCTTAACGTATCAAATTTCCCCAAAAAACGCCTTCTGTCACAAGAAACTGAACCATCTGAATTTTTATCGTGTGTTTTTTTGTTCTCATCAAAAAATAAATTGTTGTCCATTTTATTTGTTTCCTTTTATCTGTTTATCATATTTTTAAAGGTATTACGTGTCAATTATGTATATCATACAACATTAAAAAGGTTTTTTCAATGCAAATATGGTTTTTTTGCTTTTTTTATTGTCGTTCCGTTATAGTAATGCACCAGTATATCTTTATAAGAAGCCCCCTCTTTTGCCATGCCCTGCGCTCCCCACTGGCTTAACCCTACTCCGTGACCGTACCCTTCTGTACGGAAAATCACGTCATTTCCGTTTTCCGTAACAGTAAAACACGTACTGCGAAGATTAAGTTTTGACCGCACCTCTGTGCCTTTCATCTCTTTTCCGCCAATGACAATATTCATAATTCCGCCTGCACTGCTTCTGGTGATTTTTTCTATACTGGTATTGTCGGTATCTAAAAGAGAGCATATCTCATCTTTTGAAAAGGAAGTTTCATATATATAGTCAGGACAGAGGGAATCCCACGGGCTTTCAACGCTTTGAAGATACGGCAGATCCTCAACCCATACGTCCGCACTGCGCTCTGTCCACCCGTGCGATGCACTGTGGAAAACGGCACGGATAGGCTCATTGTTGTACATTATAATCTCTCCTGACGTAGAGTCAACGGCAGAGCGTATTTTTTGAGAATCACCGCTTAAACCATTTAAATCTTTGTACGCCTGACAATGCGAACTGTCTGTGCAGATGTCTGCTCCCTTGTGGTACGGATCGTCCCACCCTGATGCAATTTTCTGAACCGTGTATGTGCGGGCTGCCACGGCTTGTGCTTTAAGTGCCTCTATCTCAAATGATGTACCCATCTCTGCGGCAAGAACGTGCATAATGTATTGCTCAAAATCCATCTGTATAACTTTGTCATCAACGTGATTGTAAACTTTGATTTTTTCACTGCGTAACAAAAAACGGCAGGCAAAGAGAACAATAATCAGTACACAAACGATAAATTTTTTCAAAACAACCACCTCTTTTTACTCAATATTATGGGAGTTGTGCGTAAAAAATGAATTTATTTCAAGAAAAGACTTGATTTTTCGTTTTTGCTGTGGTATACTACCTATGTTTGAGAAAATATGCGCCCGTAGCTCAGCTGGATAGAGTGCCTGGCTACGAACCAGTAGGTCGGGAGTTCGAATCTCTCCGGGCGCGTTAAAAAAGGACAGACCAGAAGGTCTGTCTTTTTTTAACATGAAAAAGAAAGAGATTCGAACTCCGAGGGGGCAAAAATCGTGAAAAAAGTTGCCTGTGGCAAGTTTTTTAGATTTTTGGGGTGCAGCCGGGTACTGAAAGCCAAGGGCTTTCGGTCGGCAAGGCGTATGGCGTCGGAGCCGACATATCTCTCCGGGCGCGTGCGTCGGAACAAGTTACGCTAGTTCCGATTTTTTGCAAAAAATCAGTCACCTGCTTCACTGTTCCTCCTTTTTCGCAAAAAGGCACGCTCGGCTTATCTGTTCGGTTGTAAACGCCCTCACAACGATGCGCTGTCGCTACCACCTTTTTGCGAGCGAATCGTCAATACAAAATAGCAGACCAGAAGGTCTGTCTTTTTTTAACATGAAAAAGAAAGAGATTCGAACTCCGAGGGGAAGCCCCCTTGCTGTTTCTTCTGTGTTTAAAACATCATATATGTGGTTTTACTTTTATATATAGTGGACAATTCCTGTGTTGTCCGCTTTTTTTATGACAAAAAAATTCAAAAATTTGCATTGGATATACTGGAATATATTGATGGTTGATATACTTTTGCATATACGATATGATATATACAAGCCCGGCATCAAGGATTTCCGCGTCCTTGCATGCAGCGCATACACAGGGGGTTACCCCAATAAAATTATAGGAGGAAACAACGTGTTTAAATTCAAAAAATTTATTGCATCTGTGTTGACTTCAATAATGACATTCTCAATGGCGGCAACTGTAGCAATGGCTTCTATACCGTCAGATGTGGCAAATACAAAATTTGAAGAGGCTGCCGAAGTTCTCGGCGTGCTCGAAATCATGATCGGTGATGACGAAGGTGCATTCCGCCCTGACGACACAATCATCCGTTCAGAGGTTGCAAAAGTTGCAGTAGCAATCAGCGGCCTTACAGAAGTTGCTAACGTAACAAGCGGTCAGTCCAAATTCCCCGACGTATCAAAAGAACACTGGGCTACAGGCTTCATCAACGTAGCAAACGATCAGAAAATGGTAGTCGGCGACGCTGAAGGAACATTCCGTCCTGATGCAGATATCACATATCAGGAAGCGGTAACAATTCTTGTACGTGCATTGGGTTATGAACCTCAGGCGCAGGCAAAAGGCGGATACCCCACAGGATACCTTGTAACAGCATCTGACATCGGTCTTACAAAAGGCGTTACCGGTGTGCAGAACGGTGCTATCTCAAGAGGTAATGTGGCACAGTTAGCGTTCAACGCACTTACAATCAATATGATGGAACAGACAGGTTTCGGTCAGGATATCAACTACGAAGTTGTAGATAAAACCTTGCTCGAAGACAAACTTGATGTTCAAAAAGTTACCGGTCAGGTAATGGCAGTAGGAAATGCGTCACTTGACGGCAAATCTAACCTTTCTAAAGACCAGATTTTAATCGGTGAAAAAATTTACGAAACAGGTTCTGCAGACGTGCGTTCAATTCTCGGATTCACAGTAGACGCTTACACTCGTGAAGATGCACGCGGAAACAAAGTTCTGCTTCTGGCTCGTCCTGCAGCAGGTAAAAATGATTCTGTAACAGTTCCTGCAGAAAACATCGCAGAAATCACCAATACTGAAGATAAGAAAGAACTCCAGTACTGGAAAGATTTAGAGAAAGACAAAAAGACAACAAAAGCACCTATCGCAAAAGATGCTAAAATTCTCTATAACGGTAAAGCCGGCACAACAGAGGATTTAAAAGTGATTGAATCAGGTTCAATCGTGCTTCTCGACACAGAGGGCAAAGGAACTTATGACGTAGTATTCGTAAACGAAACAGTTAACTATGTAGTTGAAGAAGTTGTTGAGTCTTCATATAAAATCGTAGATAAATACGGTCAGAAAACACTCGTTGCAGATCCTGAAGACGATAACCTCACATTCGTTATCGTAAAAGGCTCGGAAGTTATTGAACTTTCTGAACTTAACGAGTGGGACGTATTAACAACAACTATGAGTAAAGACGGCGAATTGGTATACGCAGAACTCTCAAACGAAACTGTAACAGGTAAAGTAACAGAGAAAAGCGATGACAAATTCTATATCAACGGCAAAGGCTACAAAGTGGCTAAAAACTACCCCAACGAAATCAAACTCGAAGACGAAGGTACTTTCTACCTTGATATTGAGGGCAGAATCGCCGCAGTAAACAGCGAAACAACCATCAGCAGCAACTACGCTTACCTTGCAAAAGCAGGTGTCACCACAAGCATAGACAAAGTCCTTGAAATGAAAGTATTCACAAAAGAGGGAAAAAGCGAAGTCGTTAAAACAGGCGCAACAGTTAAGGTTAACGGCGCAAGCGGTAAAACACCTGAAGAAGCACTTGCACTTTTGAAAGGCGAAGGCTCAAGCGCTGACGGTCAGCTTATCACATTTGAAACAAACAGCAACGGCGAAGTAACACAGATCAACACAGCAACAGCATCTTCTGCAATCAATGAAGATAAGTTCATGATGAATATGAAAGAAGAAGACGTTGAATACAAAAAAGCATCAGGTAAACTTGTGGGAACATCTATGAGTGTTAATGTAACAAAAGATACCGTTATATTCGATATCCCCGCAGGCAAAACAAATCCTGAAGATTTCTCAATCAGAAATTCAGATTTCTTTGTAGACGGTGACTTATACAACGTGCTCGTATTCGACGTAACAGAGGACAGAAACGCGAAAGCGATAATCGTAACCAACTCAACAGGTATAGCAAACGAAGAATCTGCAATTGCTATCGTAGACAGCATAGCATTGGGTAAAAACGAAGACGGAACAGAGATTGAAAAACTTTATGCATTCGAAAACGGCGAAAAAGTGGAACTTTCAACAAACGCAACAGGCGTGCTCGTTAAAGGTGAGGGCGAAAGCCAGACCAAACTTGAGCAGGGTGACGTTATCCAGTATAAAACAAACGTAAAAGGCGAAATTGAAAGCATTGTTCTCCTTTTCGATATCGACACCAAAAATACCGAAGCAGAAGTTGAAGTATCAGATAAAATGAGCACTTTCTACGGTAAAGTAGTTAAGAAATTCTCAACATCGTTCAATATGCAGGTAAACAGCGGCACAATTCACAACTTTGCAATCGGCGATGCTGTTATCTACAACGTTGATACCACCAAAAACAGAAACCAGATTACAGTTGGTGATGCAGGTGATATCCAGAAATACGATGAACTCGATCCTTCAAGAATCTTTGTAAGAGTATACGACGAGGTTGTAAGAGAGATTATCGTTATAAAATAATTGCTTTGTGAAATCATTGTTAATCATCTCCTGATAATGAAAGGCAGTACCTTTGAAGGTACTGCCTTTTGATTATTATTCTTCTAATTCTGTAAGTTTGTATGAAAGTGTCATAAGAGAATCGCTCAAGTGGACATTTTCCACTGCAACACCATCGGGAAGATGTAACTCGCCGTATGAGAAATTCCATATCCCCTTAACGCCTAAGGAAACAAGTCTGTTTGCTTCTTTTTCAACTGCACTTTTAGGGAGAGCAAGAATGGCGATATCAGGCTTATTCTCTTTAACGAAATCGTCCATTGATTCTGAACTCTGAACGGCGATGCCGTTTATTTCTTTGCCGACTAAAGATTCATCAGCATCAAATATGCCTACAAGGTTAAAACCTCTTTTTCTGAAATTACTGTGCTTTGCCAAAGCCTTACCAAGATTACCTGCACCTACAATAATAGTTTTATAGCCCCTGTCAAGCCCTAAAATATTTGCAATCTGCTTATGAAGTTCAGCAACGTTATATCCGTACCCCTGCTGACCGAATCCGCCGAAGCAGTTTAAATCCTGACGAATCTGCGATGCTGTTACGCCCATAAGCGAACTTAAATCTTTAGAAGATATACGTGCAACATTTCTGCCTAAAAGTTCACCGAGATATCTGTAATATCTGGGTAAACGTTTAATAACCACAGGTGAAACACTTTTCTCTTTCACTCTTTTAATCCACCTTATTTTTTATTTTATATGTTTGTATGCCTCTTAATATGCGGTTTTTAACGTTGACATATAGAATAATCAGCAAACAGATTACATATCTGCCTTGATTGTTTCCATAATGTAGTCAGCGAATTCAGCGCCTGTAGCACCTGTGTCACGGCCTGTGATAACAAGTTTCTTTTCCTCGTACATACATTTATCAAGCGCACGTTCCAAACGTTTTGCAGCATCAACTTCGCCGATATGTTCAAGGAGCATTACGTCTGCACGGATAATTGAACAAGGATCAGCATATTTATCTCTGCCCTCTGCAACCATTCTGGGTGCACTGCCGTGGATAGCCTCAAACATAGCATATTTTTTACCGATGTTTGCGCTGCCTGCAGTACCTACACCGCCCTGGAACTCTGCTGCTTCGTCTGTTAAGATGTCACCGTAGAGGTTGGGCAGAACGAGTACCTGGAACTGTGTACGGCGTTTTTCGTCAACCAGTTTTGCTGTCATAATATCTATGTACCAGTCGTCAAATTCGATTTCGGGATATTCTTTTGCGATATCTTTGCATATACCGAGGAATTTACCGTCTGTAGTTTTAACAACGTTTGCCTTTGTTACTGCAGTAACTTTAGTTTTACCTGCCTTTTTAGCATACTCAAATGCAGCACGTGCTATTCTTTCTGTGCCCTCTGTTGTGGTAACGCAGAAGTCCATAGCAAGATCGTCATTTACGTGGATACCTTTGCTTCCGATTGCATAAGAACCTTCGGTGTTTTCACGGTAGAAAGTCCAGTCTATACCCTGTTCGGGAACTTTAACGGGACGTACATTTGCAAAAAGGTCAAGTTCTTTTCTCATTGCAACGTTTGCACTTTCAATGTTAGGCCAAGGATCGCCGGCACGGGGTGTGGTTGTGGGGCCTTTCAGGATTACGTGACATTCTTTAAGTTCTGCCAGAACATCATCCGGAATAGCCTTGTTTGCAGCAACACGGTTTTCGATTGTAAGACCGTCGATAACTTTGAATTCAACTTTACCTGCCTTTACTTTGTCAGCAAGCAGGAACTCTAAGATTCTGTGAGCCTCATGTGTGATTGCAGGACCGATTCCGTCACCGCCGCACACACCGATAATAAGTTTATCGAGTTTGGAATAATCAATAAAATCTTTTGTTTCGTTCATTCTGTCAACACGGTCAAGTTGCTCATTGATAAGTGCGGCAAACTTGTCGGTTGCATTTTTGATGATTGCTTCTCTGTTCATTTGTATACTCTCCTTTATATCAAATTACTTTATATTAAACAATTTTTTTGCATTCTCGTTTGTTATCTTCGCAATATGTTCAACACTCACGCCACGCAGGTCAGCAATTTTCTCTGCAACGTTTTTAACGTATATCGAACAGTTGCGCTCGCCTCTATGCGGTTCGGGTGCCATATACGGACAATCTGTTTCAATCAAAAGTCTGTCATCAGGCACAATTTTTGCAACCTCAGGGAGTGCTTTTGAGTTTTTGAAAGTCACGGGACCTGCAAACGAGATATGATATCCCATATCAAGATATATCTTTGCCGTTTCCACACTGCCCGAAAAACAGTGTATAATACCGCCGTGGATTTTGCTTTCTTTGCAGATTTTGATTGTATCTTCAGTGGCGTCACGGCTGTGGATGATAACGGGTAATTTTAAATCGTAAGCGAGTTTCATCTGCTTTTTAAACCAGTATCTCTGTGCTTCTCTCGGAGAATGGTCGTAGTAGTAATCAAGCCCTATTTCGCCTATTGCCACAACTTTTTTGTGCTTTGAAAGTCCGGCTATTTCCAAAAGGTCATCATCGGTCATATCCTTAACCTCGTGCGGATGAACACCTACTGCAGCATATACAAAATCGTACCTTTGGGAAAGTTCAACCGATTTTTTACTGGTTGAGATATCCGAACCGATGTTTGTTATATTTGAAATTCCGTTTTCGGCAAGTGACAAAAGAACTTCATGACGGTCACCGTCAAAACGGCGGTCGTCATAATGTGCGTGCGAATCAAAATACATTTGTTTCTCCTTTTAGATTATGGCCAGAGCAGAGTCTTTCCGCCGATTAAGTGGAAATGCAGATGGAACACAGTCTGCCCTGCGTTTTCGCCGCAGTTATTGACTATACGGAATCCGCTTTCGCCAATACCCATAATTTCAGCAATTTTTTTGGCTGAATTGAAGATATGCGCCACAACGTCTGCGTTTTCTTCTGTTAGGTCCATAGCAGATGCAATGTGCTCTTTAGGGATAATAAGAACGTGCACGGGTGCAACGGGGTTTATGTCTTTGAATGCGAAAATCTTATCATCTTCATAAACAACTTCGGACGGGATTTCGCCTTTTATAATCTTACAAAAAATGCAGTTATCCATTTTTATCGCCCTTTCTTATGCGTTAGTCTGTTTTGCAATTACATCTGCCGCTGCTTTAAGTGCAGCATCTACGCCTTTTGTGTCAGAGCCGCCTGCTTGAGCAGAATCAGGTCTGCCGCCGCCTTTTCCGCCAACAAAAGCAGAGATTTCTTTAACGATATTTCCGCAGTGAACACCTTTTTTAACTGCCGCATCGGTTGCTGCCGCAATAAGGTTGGCTTTTTCGGAAGTATATACTGCAAATACTGTTACGGCACATTCAAATTCAGACTTGATATTGTCAGCCATTTTGCGCGCGGTGTTGATGTCAACATCGGCAAATGCACCTGTAAGAACGGTTACGCCGCCAATTTGGGCAGCGTTTTTCTTGATATCGTCAAGCCCGCCGCTTGCCATTTTTTCTTTGAGCGCGGCAAGTTCTTTTTCAAGATTTTTAATTTCTGCCTGATTAGCATCAACTTTTGCAACGGCATCTGCAGGAGCGCACTTGAGTGCTGCACAGATGTTTGCAAGGTTATCCTCTGTTTCGTTAAGTTTTGCAAGTATGTTCATACCTGTGATTGCTTCAATTCTTCTTACGCCTGCGGCAATACCTGTTTCGGAAATAATTTTGAACAAGCCGATGTTTGCAGTATTTTTAACGTGTGTTCCGCCACAGAGTTCTGTGCTGAAATCACCCATTTTAACAACACGTACCACATCGCCGTACTTTTCACCGAACAGAGCCATTGCGCCGAGTTTTTTAGCCTCGTCAATAGGCATCTGGGCACAAGTAACGTCAAGTGCTTTTGAAATTTCACGGTTTACTATATTTTCAACTTCTTTCAACTGCTCTGCAGTTACAGCCTCGTAGTGAGAGAAGTCAAAACGAAGTCTTTCATTATTTACAAACGAACCCGCCTGTTCAACGTGCTGACCTACCACCTCACGCAGAGCCTTCTGGAGAAGGTGAGTTGCAGAGTGGTTTTTCTCTGTTGCTGAACGTAGGGCAGTATCAACGCATGCAGTTGCACAATCACCTACAGAAACAGTTCCGTCTGTAACAGTGCCAACGTGGAGCATAACGCCCTCGGCAGTTTTCTTGGTGTCGTCTATACGGATTGTGCCGTTTGCAGTTTTGATTATACCCTTGTCACCTGACTGACCGCCGCCCTCGCCATAGAACGGGGTTTTATCAAGCAGAACGGTAACGTTGCCGTTTTCTGCAGTTGTCTGTGATTTTTTATCAAATATAATTGCAGAGATTTTGCAATCGCACTCTGTAACATCGTAGCCGACAAACTCGCACGGGCAAGCGTCATAAACACTCTTTAATTCATCATCTTTCCATGCGTCACCTTCGCCGTTGGCACGGTTTTCACGTGCACGTTTTTTCTGCTCTGCCATGCAAGATGTGAACTCGTCTTCATCAACAGAGTATCCCTGCTCGGAAAGGATTTCCACTGTTAAATCAAGCGGGAATCCGTAAGTATCGTAAAGTTTGAAAGCGTCTGCACCTGAAAGTGTTTTGCTTCCGTTTTCTTTCATTGCATTTACGTAGTTTTCAAGAATAGCAAGACCGTCGCCTATAGTTTCGGCAAAACGCTTCTCCTCAATTTCAATCATCTTTTTGATGTAATCTGCTTTTTCAGTGATTTCCGGATATGCAGAAAGGTTTTCTTTTGCAACGGTGTCTACAACTTTGTAGAGGAACGCACCCTCGAGCCCTAACAACTTACCGTGACGTGCGGCATGGCGGAGAAGTCTGCGAAGAACGTAACCTCTGCCCTCGTTGCTTATCTGTACGCCGTCGGCAATCATAAATGTGGTTGAACGGATATGGTCGGTGATAACACGGAGTGATACGTCTGTTTTTTCGTTATCGCCATATTTAACGCCTGCCAGTTCGCTGATTTTAGCCATAATATTGCGGACGGTGTCAACTTCAAAAAGATTGTTAACACCCTGCATAATGCACGCAATACGCTCCAGCCCCATACCTGTGTCGATATTCGGGTGAGCAAGGCGGTTGTAGTTGCCGTCTTCGTCTTTATCAAACTGAGTAAATACAAGGTTCCAGAATTCAACGTATCTGTCGCACTCGCAACCAACTTTACAATCGGGCGAACCGCAACCTGCTTCCGGACCTCTGTCAAAGTAAAGTTCAGAACACGGACCGCAGGGACCTGTTCCGATTTCCCAGAAGTTATCCTCTTTACCCATACGCACAATACGGTCAGGCGCAACGCCTACGTTTTTAGTCCAGATATCAAACGCTTCGTCATCATCTTCATAGATAGTAACCCACAGTTTGTCCACGGGCAGTTTAAGTACCTCTGTTGCAAACTCCCACGCCCATGCAGTTGCTTCTGTTTTGAAGTAATCGCCGAATGAGAAGTTTCCGGGCATCTCAAAATATGTGCCGTGACGCGCTGTTTTGCCGACACGGTCAATATCGGGAGTGCGGATACACTTCTGGCAAGTTGTAACACGGTTGCGCGGAGGTGTTTCTTTACCCGTAAAGTATGGTTTTAAAGGCGCCATACCTGCGTTTATAAGCAAAAGGCTTTTGTCATCCCTCGGTATAAGAGGGAAACTCGGCAAGCGAAGATGCCCCTTGCTTTCGTAGAAAGAGAGAAATTTCTCTCTTATTTCGTTAAGTCCCAGTTTTTCCATATAGTAATTCATTCCTTTCGGATTTTTTTGCACATAAATACACATAAATATACATTATATAGTATATAAAATTTTTGGTGTGTTGTCAACCTTTTGGAAATATTTTAGACATTGAAAAATAAGCGGTTGACGGACGCGCTTTGTATTATGGCTACTAAGCCACCGTGGTTTATAATGGGGTTCTTAGGGGAGAACCCCATATCTCTCAACATTGGCATAACTATAATATCGTCAATATCGTCCGTTTTTGCGTGCAATTCTTGACAAATATAATAATATTTTATATAATAATATGAATAAATGTAGTTTGGAGGAAACAAAAGTGAATATTACACAGAAAATAATCAAAAGCCATCTTGTTTCGGGCGAAATGGTTGCAGGTGAGGAAATCTCTATCCGCATAGACCAGACTCTCACTCAGGACTCCACAGGTACTATGGCGTACCTCGAATTTGAAGCAATAGGTATCCCGAGAGTTAAAACAAAGAAATCTGTGGCTTACATCGACCACAACACACTGCAGTCAGGCTTTGAAAATGCCGATGACCATAAATACATACAGACTGTTACCAAAAAACACGGCATACACTTTTCACGTCCCGGTAACGGCATCTGCCATCAGGTGCATCTTGAACGTTTTGGCGTACCGGGTATGACATTGCTCGGCTCTGACAGCCATACCCCCACAGGCGGCGGTATCGGTATGCTGGCAATCGGTGCGGGCGGTATGGACGTTGCAGTTGCCATGGGCGGCGGCGCATATTACCTTACTATGCCGAAAGTTGTTAAAGTAAACCTTACAGGCAAATTAAACCCATGGGTTGCTGCTAAAGATATTATTTTGGAAGTTCTGCGCCGTTTAAGTGTTAAAGGCGGCGTTGGAAAAGTTATCGAGTATGTTGGCGAAGGTGTTAAATCTTTAACTGTTCCCGAACGTGCAACGATCACCAATATGGGTGCAGAACTTGGTGCAACAACATCTGTGTTCCCCAGTGATGAAACAACAAGAGCATTCTTAAAAGCACAGGGCAGAGAAGAAGACTACACCGAAATTCTGCCTGATGCTGACGCAACTTATGATGAAGAACTCACAATAGACCTTTCAACTCTTGAGCCTATGGCGGCAAAACCGCACATGCCTGATAATGTTGATACAATCAAAAACATCGGTCCTATTAAAGTTGATCAGGTTGCAATCGGCTCGTGCACAAACTCATCTTATATGGATATGATGAAAGTTGCACGCATATTAAAAGGCAAAACTGTTCATGAAGACGTAAGTCTGGTTATCGCTCCCGGTTCTAAGCAGGTACTTAATATGCTTTCCGAAAACGGTGCTCTGGCAGATATGATTGCCGCAGGCGCAAGAATTTTAGAGTCTGCATGCGGTCCGTGTATCGGTATGGGACAGTCACCTAAAACAGATGCTATATCACTTAGAACATTCAACCGTAACTTTGAGGGCAGAAGCGGTACAGTTTCAGCACAGGTTTATCTTGTAAGCCCCGAGGTTGCTGCAATCAGTGCAATAAAAGGTGTGCTTACAGACCCAAGAGAACTTGATATGTCTAACATCATCGAGATGCCTGAAAAGTTTATGATAAACGATAATATGGTTGTAGAGCCCGCGCCCGAGGGTAACGACGTTGAAGTGGTTCGCGGTCCGAACATTAAACCGTTCCCCGTAAACGTGGCATTACCCGAGAAATTGAAAGGCAAATCTCTCATAAAGGTTGAGGATAATATTACAACAGACCACATTATGCCGTCCAACGCAAAACTTTTGCCTTACCGTTCAAACGTGCCTTACCTTTCAGAATACTGCTTAACACCCTGTGACCCAGAATTCCCTGCACGTGCTAAAGAAAACGGCGGCGGATTTATAATCGGCGGTTCAAACTACGGTCAGGGTTCAAGCCGTGAGCATGCGGCACTTGCTCCGCTGTATCTCGGTATTAAGGCTGTTATTGTTAAATCATTCGCACGTATACACATGGCAAACCTTGTAAACTCAGGTATTTTGCCGTTGGTACTTGAAAACGAGGCAGATTACGATAATATTGATATGATGGACGAACTTGCAATCGACAATGTACGCACTCAACTTATGGATGGCAACAGAATTATAGTTAAGAACGTAACTAAAAATATAGAAATCCCCACAATCATCAACGTGTCTGACAGACAGAAAGATATGATTTTGGCAGGCGGATTGCTCAATTATACAAGAGAGAATAACTAATCATTTACTGCACACGTTTTTCGTGTCCGCGTAAGGAGTGTAGATTTATGGAATCAAAACTTAAAAAAGGTGCTCTGGGCTACAAATCAAAAGAGGTAGAGGCATATTTAGTGGAACTTTCCAAAAAATATCTGGAAAAAACCAAGGTGAAAGATGCCGAAATTGAAAAGTTGACTGCAAAAGTTGCAGAACTTGAAAATAAAATTGACGAATACGAAGCAGAGCGTTTAAGTGTTGCCGATGCACTTGTGAAAGCACAGAAAGAAGCACAGGATATTATGGATGCCGCTGTTACTGAAGCAGAAACGGAACGTGCAAAAATTCAGGCGGATTGTGATGTGCTTACCGCCAAAATTGCAGACGCTAAAGCAACACTTACTTCAATGCAGAAAGATGCGCTTAAATTGATGGAAGATTACAAAACTCTTGTTGATGATTTTACTGATTTTTCAGGTGTGGCGCATGATGACTGAAGGCAACTGCAAGATAAACCTTGCACTGAATGTGGAGGGGATTCTTCCAAACGGGTACCACAGCGTAAAAATGATAATGCAGGAGATAACTCTTTGCGACGAAATATCGCTGACTTTTGGGAAAAGTGGTGTAAGCCTGTCCTGCGGGAACTCGCAGATACCGACCGACAGTAAAAACATTGCATACCGTGCTGCAGAACTTTTTTATGAAGCGACGGGCATAAGCGACGGTGTGCATATCCATATTGACAAAAACGTGCCTACAGAGGCAGGGCTCGGCGGCGGAAGTGCTGATGGGGCTGCGGTTTTTAAAGCGATGAACGAGCATTACGGCTACCCGCTTTCCGATGACCGCCTGATTGAACTGGGTGCATCTGTTGGTGCGGATATTCCGTTTTGCATAATGGGTAAAACGGCACTAGCCGAAGGCATAGGTGAGGTTCTGACACCAATTGAAAGTGCAATCAAAACAGATGTTTTAATTGTAAAACCGCAGATTGGCATATCCACGCCTTGGGCATATAAACGGCTGGACGAGGTTGGATTTGAGAGAGTTGATGTGGATAAAGTCAAAGATGCACTTGAGAGAGGCTGTGTAGCCGATTTGTGTGAAAGCATGGGTAATGTTTTTGAAACTGTTGCGCTTGAAAGTTACCCCGAGATTGCGCAGATTAAAGCAGATATGATAAGTTTTGGTGCAAGCGGCTCAATGATGAGCGGCAGCGGACCGTCGGTATTCGGCATATTTGAAGATGATGATGCACTCAATGCGGCATACATATACTTTAAAGAAAAATATAAAGATACTTTTAAAGCAAAAATGATATAAAAGAAAACGGACGATTTTATCGTCCGTTTTTGTTTGACATATTAGAATTGAGTGACAACTGATGTTATATCAGAATAAACCGGGAATACTCATTCCGCCTGTAAGTTTGCCAAGTCTTTCTGAACTTGCTCCGTCAACTTTTTTCATTGCATCGTTTACTGCAACCAAAATAAGGTCCTCAAGCATTTCAACGTCGTCTGCGTCAACTACTTCGGGATTTATTTTGATTTCCGTAACTTCTTTCTTTCCGGAAACTTTAACAGTTACAGCACCGCCGCCAGATGTTGCTTCAAATTCAGCAACTTCCATCTCTTCCTGCATTTTAAGCATATCCTGCTGCATTTTCTGTGCCTGTTTAATCATATTGTTCATGTTACCCATTCCGCCCATACCTCCCATAGGCGGCATTCTGTGTTTTGCCATAGCGTATATCTCCTTTTTGAATTTAATATTATTTATATTTTAAATACGTACCGCTTACGGCATCGTATAAAAATGCTGTTCCGTCCGAAGCAGTGATGCAATAGCATGGCACTGCCGGCATTGATTTGTGGTCTAGTCCGCTGTCATACTGCGGAACGCAGTACCCGACGTCTATGCCTGTAATCTCGGTATGGATTGCAGGGTTTCTGTCACCATTATTGATAAAATCAATCAAAACACCAGTAACATACACCATACCGCCGTCTGAATAACCATCTGACTTGGGTTTTGTCTGCTGTTTATACCATACGCCGTTAAAGGCTATGTTATTACCGTTAATCACGGCATTTATACCGCTGTCAAATATATAATATCCGTTAGTTTTCTGGATTACGGAATAGTTGGAGTCGTCTTTTTTGAAGATCTTATAATCTTTAACACCAAGCACTTTTAGTGCTTTTTTAAGTTCCGATTCAATATTTCCCACATCAAGCGTTTTGGGGGATTGATATGAACTGTTTACGTTTATTGCAACAACGTCAAATGTTCCTGGGTTTGAAATTGAAGACGGTATAATATCCTCATTTATGGCAATACCGTTTGCGTTTAGTATACTTACAGAGTCTTTGACCACAGACTTATTTACAGAGGCACTGTCTTTAAAAGAGGAGAGCATGAAAAACACAAGAAATATATTGATGCCTATAAACAAGGCGATAAGAAAATTTTTAACTCTTTCCCAATTCATAAAGACACCTCCTTACAAAGTATCAGTCAATTATAACCGTTCTGCCGTCTGAAGTCCGTGCTGCCCAGGCGGATTTTCTGTATGTTGTGTTGTCAGAAACATATACGGGGTACAAGTTTTTAATAACCTGTCCTTCCGTATTGGCGCCTGCCATAAGTTTGTCAAGCGCTTCGATGGCGGATATACCGTTGGTGGACATATTGATGATTTTAAAGTGGGCAATCACCTGACGGTACGAAACTATTTTGCCGCCTACCACCTCTATCTCAACCGCGTGATTCATTGCAGGGTGCGATGTAGATGTCGGCATACTGATATTTACCTGAGCACCGTCTGCAAAATAATCCATAGTCAGACGGAACGAGTTTGTTTTTGTGTCAATAACGTCAGATGAGATGTTAATATTAAGCGGCTCCGACGGAAGTATCTCTCCCCAGATGCGGTTTACAAAATCCACGCAGCCGAGCAGACCATCATAAAAGTTATTGCCGCTTTTTAAATCTATACCCTTTGATGCGTCCACGGCTTTATATTCCACAAGTGCATTTGGGTGGAGTTTAAGTGTAGAATAGTTTTCCACAAAAACTATTGAATTATCACGCTCCGTATATTTGCGTGCGCCTGAAACGTTATATCCGAACTGCGTAAGCAGTTTTTCCACAACATCGGAGTTGAAGTCGTGATTATAAAGCGGATTGATTTGTTCAAGTATATGATTTAACCGTTTATTTAAAAGAATAAGAACGTTTGATTCTATCAAGACTTTTTGTTGTGCACCGTTGCCCGTTTCGGCTTTGTCAAAATTGAGTTCCGATGAATACGACAAGTCGCCGATAGAATCAACTGCGTAGGTGTTTATCATATCAATAAGCCGCTGTTTGTCCCAAACAACAGAAACTTTAAAAATTTCAGCCGTATCATATCTGCGTATATAAACATCAGCGCCCGTTACGGCGGGGTTTGGCGCAGATATTATGAACTCTTTTACGGGGATAGAGTTATCATCAGTTTTGTAAGAACCTAAAATATTAAGAAAAAGTTTAGAATCGTATGCAACGGGATATGTTACGTGAATTGACTGTGTTTTAAGAGCATGCGACCAGTCCTGCTCGCTTATTGCGGTTTTATCACTGCTTTCAAGTGATATACGCACAAGTTCTTTAACATCGGGCACCATTGATTTGAAAGAGTCGCTGTCCGCTGCGTAAACACTTCTTTTTTCCAGATTGGTTACAACAAGTGTTTGCGGAAATGATATTGTTTCTTTTGTGAGCGATGATACAAAATCATCATTCCCAAACGAAAAATTATCCGTAATTACAGCAAAAAAATTATAGCCTTCCGGCCATAATTTTTCATCAAACCATATTTTGCCCGTAAGAACCACACTGCTGATAATGAGAGCAATCAGCACATAGGTCTTGACGTTGCGTTTTTTCATTTTCATAATAAGCATTAAAACATATTGGCAAAATCAATTGTAAATGATTTGATTTTGTCAATAAATCCTTCGCTTAAAAGGCTGATGTCCAGACGGATTGCCTGATCGTCAAAGCCGTTTGTGGCATAAACCATAAGGTTATTCATACCTTCTTTAAGGGTTATCTGCTGTGCATAAAGACCACTTGCACCGACTACAGTTTCAAGCGGTGCGCCGTCAACATAAATCTTTTCATAAAGATTTGTTTCAGCGTTGAGGTTGTAAAGTGTAATCATAGCGCCTTCAACCGCCACAGCCGAAATAACAAATGTTTTCGATGATGTGGTTGAAGAAACTGATTCGGGATTTTTGATTGTGATAAGCCAGTTGCAAGTGCCTGCATAGTCATTTGTAACGGTTTCGCTTGAAGCGGAAGCCGCCAGAGGACAAAGGCAGGTTAAAGCAACCAGAGCCAAAGCAATAAATGTTGTTAAAAGTTTTCTCATAACTATATCTCCATATACTAAAAAGGGGCACTTATAGATTTTACAATATCATTTTATCATATTATTATTACAATCATATTACAAACACTTTAAAATAGTATAACATTTCATTGTTTTTTAAAACGCCAAACTTATTTTACGCATTGTCATGTTCGTCATCCGCTTTTGGTATGGGGAGTTTGATTACAACCTCTGTACCTTTAGTGAATACACTGTTTATTTCTATTGTACCGTCGTGTGCTTCAACAATTTCCTTTGCAATTGCAAGCCCCAGACCTGTACCGCCCTGAGCACGTGCACGTGCTTTGTCTACACGGTAAAATCTTTCAAATATATGTGAAAGGTCTTTTCTGGGGATGCCGATACCAGTATCTTTTACTTTAATATATGCCGTGTCATAAACGCACATACTGGTAACAAAAATTTCTCCGTTTTCGGGAGTGTATTTTATTGCGTTTGATATAATATTTATAATTACCTGCTCTATCCTGTCTTTATCGCCGACAAATGATGAAATTGAGTTGGTAGGCTCATATATAAGCGTCTGATTTTTATTGTCTGCCGATATCTTCATTTTAGATATTACGTCGGTTAAAAGGTTGGACAGGTTAAAACGTTCTTTGCGAAGTTGATTTTTGCCATAGTCAAGTTTTGAAAGTATCAAAAGGTCACGGACAAGACGTGCCATGCGGTCCGTTTCGCCCTCAATGACGGTGAGAAAACTTTCAAACTGGTCTTTGTCAAAATCGTCATCAAGGAAATCTTTAAGTGTTTCGGCATAACTTTTTACGGTTGTAAGCGGCGTGCGTAATTCGTGTGATACGTTTGCCACAAACTCACGACGTGAAAGGTCTAACTTGCGCTGTTCCGTAATATCCTGAAGTACCGATACCACACCGCCTGCCTTTCCGTCTGTGCTGAGGCGCGCAAGGTAGGCACGGATTTCTTTTCCGTCACGGTTTAAGATCAGTTCCTTTGTGCTTCCGTGTGAAAGGAATGCCACCTCACCGAAACTGATATCGTCTTTTGTAAATACTGTTTCAAATTTGACCTGTTCGCCTTCGGGGATGTTCAGCATTTTACGTGCGGCAGGATTTATATGGATAAGTTCGCCGCCTTCGTCAAACGCCACCACGCCGTCGGTCATATAACGGAATATTGTTTCAAGTTTATCGTTTTCGCCCTGTATGGCGGTAAGTGTCTGCGCAAGTTCGTAACTCATATCGTTGAACGTTTCGGTAAGTCTGCCGATTTCGTCTTCGGATATTACGTCAATGGTGCTTCCAAAGTCACCCGACGAAATCTTTTTTGCTTTATGGGTAAGCGAAGTTATCGGGCTTATAATGGTTTTGGAAAGAATTATGCCGAACAGTACGGATATTACTATACCTAAAAGAAGCGACTGGAACATTATCCCGAAAATTTGAGAGAGGATAGAGTTAGGTTCTTCCTTGCTGTCTTTAACATAAATAATATACTGAACTGTTCCGTCAGCCCCGTTAATAGGCAGAGCATAGTCCATATATTTAGAGTTTTGCTCATTTCCCACTCTGCCAGTCATTGCGGCAATTATGTTGGAAGATGTTTCAAGTGTCTGTGCAAGTTCTGCGTTTGAACCGCGAAGCGCTTTACCTGTTTTACCGTCAAGCACATAGCAGTTTCTGAACGAGTCAAGTCCCAGTTGCACGGCATAAGCATCAACACTTTCGTAAATATTGTCAAACGTAGCACCGCCGGCAATGTTTAACTCCAACTGATTTTTCATAGGCGTACCGAGAACGTTTTCCATCAGCGACAAAAAATCCTGCTGATAAAATCCGTTTGTGCCGGTAGTCATCATCGTTCCGATAAATATTATAACCGACAAAGTAAGCGCCACGAACATTATAACTATCTTAAAACTGATACTTTTAAGCATAATCAACCACCGAAATAATATCCGACACCGCGTTTTGTAAGAATATATGTTGGATTACTCGGATCGTCTTCAATCTTTTCACGGAGTCTGCGGATGGTAACGTCAACAGTGCGGTCATCACCGACATATTCGTAATCCCATACTTTGTTGAGAAGATGCTCTCTTGAAAAAAGTTTACCGTTTTGTGTTGCAAGATATTTAAGCAACTCAAATTCGCGGTAGGTAAGGTCAATAACCTCGCCGCGCTTTTTAACTTCATAACGTTCTACGTTGATTTCCAGTTCGCCAAAGCACAGAGGTTCGTTTGTGTCCGCCGTCACAATTGACGACCTGCGAAGATTTGCCTTAACCCTTGCCATAAGTTCACGCAGACTGAACGGTTTTGTGATATAATCATCAGCACCCAGTTCCAGACCAAGCACTTTATCCACCTCTTCAGCACGGGCGGTAAGCATAATTATAGGTGTAGACATAGTTTCACGCACTTTTTTACAAACTGAAAAGCCGTCCTGTTTGGGAAGCATAACGTCTAAAAGAATAAGGTCCGGCTCGGCTGTGAGCGCAAGGTTAACAGCCTCGTCACCGTCAAAAGCATTTAAAACTTTGTATCCGTTTTTTACTAAATTAACTTTTAAAATTTCTGCTATTGGTTTTTCGTCTTCAACTACCAGTATAGTTTTTCTTGCGGCATCCTGCACGATACACTCCTCCTTTAGCATACTAACCTAGTTTAAATTGTAACATCAAATATGGCAAATGTCAATTTATATATTATTTTAGTGTTAACAATATTTCTTATTTTCTGACCTTGCATATTTTCTGAAAATGAAGTATAATGGTTAAATATGATTGTTGGTTGCTTTTGCATCCGGATATTGCAACACCTTATGGTATGCGATTTTAAAGGTCGACGTTTAAAACTGCGTGCCATATAGTTTTACTGTAATTTGTTTAACGCACCACCTAAAAGGGTTCTTAGGGTGGAACCCTAAGCAGTTTTAGGGGTCCGGGGGAATCTGAACCCCCGGGACTTTTGGTACTTTTGGTCACAAAAGTACGTATAAAAGATGTTCAGTTTAAAAATGTAATACCAAAAAAGATTGGAGAATATATAAATGCAAATGTGTCATATATGCGGACAAAGGCCCGCAATAGTAAAACATAAAGACGAGCAAAGCGGCGAAGAAAAACTTTACTGCTTTTCCTGTGCCGCAAGCAATAATATACCCATCACACCGCAAAACTGCATTGTGCCCCCAACGTTTGCCATGCCGGCAGACGCATCGGCTTTTACCGCCGCTATGCAGGATATGATGAAATCTATGGGCATAGACGGTGCGGCTATTGAAATTCAGGGTGATTTAAGCAATCTTGATTTAAATGAACTGGTAGAAAAACTTCAGGGCAGTCTTGGTGAAAATCTTCCCGAGATGTTTGGCGAGGATTTTGATGCTGATGCTGACGGTGAAGACGAAATGCTTCCGCCTGAAAACGACGGCAAACCCAAAAAGCAGCCACGCGGATTTATCTTTGGCATTGACCCGTCAAAAATAGGAATTTCGCCCGATATGCAGTCGCCTTTTGGAAATGAGCGGCGTTCTGTTTTAGAAAAGTACGCCGTAAACCTTTCGCAACAGGCAAAAGAGGGGCTTATAGAACCTGTTATCGGCAGAGATGAAGAGATTAAAAGAACCATTGAGATATTGAACAGACGCACCAAAAACAACCCCGTTTTAATCGGCTCTCCCGGTGTGGGTAAAACTGCGATTGTAGAGGGTGTGGCACTTAAAATAGCAAGCCGTGATGTGCCCGAAAAATTGTTCAATGTCCAACTTTACCAGTTAGATCTTACTTCGCTTATAAGCGGAACGCAGTTCCGCGGTCAGTTTGAGGCAAGGATTGAAAAACTTGTTAAAGAATGTGCCGCAAACCCCGATATCGTACTTGTTATGGACGAAATCCACTCTCTTGCAACTCTTGGTGCATCAGAGGGATCTCCCGGTGCGGGAAACATTTTAAAACCTGCACTGTCAAGAGGAGAAATACAGATTATCGGCACAACCACTGCTGATGAGTACCGTCAGCATATAGAAAAAGATGCTGCGTTGGAACGCCGTTTTCAGCCTGTTGTGGTTGACGAGCCTACAAGGACACAGACTATAGAGATACTCAAGGGAATAACAGAACTTTACAGCGATTTCCACAACATAACAATTGACGAGGACGCATTGACTGCAGCGGTGGATTTATCTGAAAAATATATTTCGGACCGTTTTCAGCCGGATAACGCCATTGACGTTTTAGACGAGGCAGCAGCATCACTCAATGCAAAGGACCCTAACCTTAACGAAATCCGTGCACTCTATGATGAGGACGAGGAAATTTACGAAAAACTTACTGCTCTTGAGGACGAAAACGGCAATGTAAAAGGCGAAGAATGTTATGAAGAACATGCGCACATAGTTTCGCGCAGATGCCAGATAGAGCAGGAACTTACCGGTTACCGTGCACAGCAGAAGCAGATGCGTCTTACAAGCGAGCATATAGCCGAGGTTATATCACGCAGAACGGGTATCCCTGCCACAAGCATACACGAGTCCGACAGAGCAAAACTTTTAAATCTTGAAAAACGTCTGCACGAACGGTTAATAGGTCAGGATGCCGCAGTAAGCGGTGTTGCACGTGCAATACGCCGCCGCAGAGCATTCAAGATGTCGGCAAAACGTCCCGTTTCGTTTATATTTGTTGGACCTACTGGTGTGGGTAAAACAGAACTTGTTAAAGCACTTGCTGAAAAACTTTTTGATGATGAGAAAATGTTTATCCGTCTTGACATGAGCGAGTATATGGAAAAAGAGGCGGTTTCAAAACTTATCGGTGCGCCTCCCGGATACGTAGGTTACGAAGAGGGCGGTCAACTTACAGAGAAAGTTCGTCTTAAACCGTATTCCGTTATTCTGCTTGACGAGATTGAAAAAGCACACGCAGACGTGTTCAACATACTCCTGCAGATACTCGACGACGGCAGACTTACAGACAGCCACGGAAAAGTGATAAATTTTGAAAACACAATTATCATAATGACGTCGAACGCAGGAACACGTTCATCGTCAATGGGATTTGGCGAAGCGGCAGAGGGTAAAATAAGCACAAATGTGGATGCTGCACTTAAAGAAACTTTCCGTCCCGAATTTTTAAACCGTGTTGATGAAATTGTCGAGTTCAAAACACTTACAAATGATGAACTCAAGCAGATTGCAGAACTTATGCTTAAAGACATCAAAACAGAAACACAGTCGCTCGGTGCGGAACTGAATATCACTGAAAATGCAAAAAACGCTATAGTGACAGAAGGATATGTATATAAATACGGTGCACGTCCTATGCGCAGAACCATACAGAACCATATAGAAAATCCGATAGCCGAAATGGTGATAGCAGGCGACATCCGTGAAGGAAGCGTAATTACCGTAGATACTGACGAAAACGGTAAGATAAGATGTATGATATAATAAAAAAGATGCGTTGTACAACGCATCTTTTTTTGTCAGTCTTTTAACTTTTCTATAACAGGTGCCATAAAGATGAGCGCAACGGCGGTTATGATTATTTCAGGAATCATATACGAGCCGTTATATATAAGAGAATACGCAAGCACACTCTGTCCTTCTTGGGCATACACTCCCCATATCAAAATCCCTGAAATGATATGGCACACATAACGCAAAAATGCAACCAATGCACCAGATACCGATATTGCCCATCTTTTTCCGCCAAGCATTTTATAAAACCCGCCTGCAAAACCAAGGACACCGAATGCGGCAATATAATCTAAAAAGATTACCAGAAAGAAGTTAAGTATTGATTGTGTCGGTGGCGGATAAAAACCTGTCAGCATTTGTATTGCTGAGTACACTACCGCAGATAAAACTCCCCATCTGCAATCAAGAATTATTGACACCGCCACTATCGGCACCATAGATGCAAGCGTCACGGAGCCGCCCTGAAGCCATGGCGCAGGAATGATTTTTGATACCATCGCCAGAACGGTTGACATTGCAACCATAATGGCGGAAATTGTTATTTTTTTAGTTTTTGTCATACTTATTACCTCCATTTTATAAAAAGCCTGCAGGACTTTTTGCAACAAAAAAGACAACCCTTTGCGGATTGCCTTAAAATCATATAAATATATTATACGTATCCCAATATATTTCCTACGACGGCATTATCCGTATCAGGTCAATGGGTCGGAATTTCAAATTCCCTCTCAGCCTTTCGACAAAAGCTCCCCAAATATTTAATTTTCTTTAGTATATTACATTTAATTGATATTGTCAATATAAAATTAGTGTTGTTTTAAAAAAATATACGTGGTATAATTGTCATATACGTAATTTTCTTTTTGTTGAAATATGAGAATTACACAGACAATGTAAAATAAAAGGAGCAGAGAATATGAAAGAGGTTATAACCGAAAAAGCGCCTTTGGCGATAGGTCCGTATTCGCAGGCTGTTATAACAGGCAATATGGTGTTCACATCAGGGCAAATCCCCGTAAACCCTGAAACGAGCGAAATCCCCGATGGAATTGAAGCACAGGCAAATCAGGTTTTTTTGAATCTGAAAAATTTGCTTGAAGCGTCAGGGACAAGCATAGATAATGTAGTTAAAACAACTGTGTTTATTCAGAATATGAAAGATTTTGCAACTGTGAACGAGATTTATGGGAATTATTTTTCCAAGCCTTATCCTGCACGTTCTTGTGTAGAGGTTGCAAAACTTCCGAAAGACGTATTGATAGAGGTTGAAGCAATCGCAGAAATATAACAGTATTTACATGGGGAAGAAAATATTGTTTTAACGGAAGCAATTCCCGGATTGAGATAATATGTGAAAGGAAGATATAGTTGAGTATCATTGAGTTTATAAAGCCGATTGACGGCGATGTTCTGTTTGAAGTTGCAGACGGCATGGTTAAAGACGGTTTTTTGCATACAAACATCTTAATCAGTGCGCCTGACGGTGCTGATGTAACGGTGAACGGCGTTAAAGCAGAAAAAACAGCAGACGGATTTTACCTTGCAAATATACCGATTGACTCTTATAGAAACACTGTTGAGGCGGTGTGCAACGGCGATAAACAAACAGCCGTTCTGTTCTGGTTTAAAGGCGGATACAAAACGTACCGGCTCGGCATTGATGATGTTATCCGTTGCTTTGAAAACATTTATAAACATCAGGACGAATACAAATCCATATTTGATGATCCGTTTTTAAAAATTTACCGTGATGTACATAATCAATACGGCACACACGTGCACATGCATATTTACTATCAGAATGATGACGGTTCGTTCAATCTTTCTATGTTCCCCGATAAATACAAAGACGAGTTCATTGCAAATTCCCACTGGCTACGGTTTTCATTCCATTCGCTTTCAGACAAGCCCGACAGCCCGTACAAAAATTCAACTTATGAGCAGGTGATGAATGACGGACGTATGGTTGAACGTGAGATTTTGCGATTTGCCGGAGCAGAGGTTATGGACCACGTTACATCTCAGCACTGGGCGGATTCAAATATTTACGGAACACGTGCGTTCCGTGCACTCGGATTCAAAGTTATTGACGGATATTTTATTTTTGATGAAAACGGCAATCCTATGGTTTCGTATTATCTTAATGCAAAGCAGGCAAAACACGCACACACCAGAGATTTCTGGGTAGACACAAAAGAGGATATAATTTTTGTAAAAGATGATATTATCTTAAATGAGCCTTTCTATTCGCTTGAAGATATTGATGCTGAACTTGACAAACTTAAAAAAGCAGATGACCACGCATTTATGTATCTGTTGATACATGAGCAGTATTTTTATGAGGATTACGAAGTTTACGAGCCCGATTACCGTGAACGTGTTTTCCGCGGAGTTAAATGGTGTGTTGACAATGGATACCGTTCCTCGTGGATATCGGATTTTGCACTCGAAAAACTTCCGGGGAGGAAATAATATGGCGAAAGAAAAGATTTCTCAATGCGAAAGTTGTGCGTATTTTGATTATGACGAAGAATATGATTGCTATGTGTGTACAATAAATGTGGACGAGGACGATTATGCTTCATACGTTGGCGGGCATAACTCGTGTCCGTATTATCGTTTTTATGACGAGTATAGTATTGTGAGAAAACAGAATTAAAAAATCCCGAACCATCAATCAGATGTTTCGGGATTTTAAATTGAATTAAATATATCAACAGTCTTATCTTTATCTGCACTAATCTGGTTTTTTAATTCTTCAATGCTTTCAAAAGTACGTTCACCACGCAGTTTTTCAATAAAACTTACTGTTACTGTTTTTCCGTATAAATCACCGCTGAAGCCTATTATATGGGTTTCGGCTTTTATTTTGCTGTCGCTGTCAACTGTCGGATTTGCACCGATGTTTGTTACAGACGGGTATGTTTTTCCGTCAAGTTCAACTTTTGTTGCATACACACCGTTTTCGGGAAGCAGAGTGAATTTTTCCGTGTTCATATTGATTGTCGGAAACCCCATTTCTCTGCCGAGTTTTTTCCCCCGCTCAACTGTTGATGTAACAGAGAAAAATCTGCCGGTCATGAGATATGCGGATTTAACATCGCCATTTTTGATTTTTTCACGTATACGTGTACTGCTTATCGGCTCATCTTCAAAAATTACGGGCTCGGCAACCGTTATGCCTATCCCCTCTTTTTTGCATAGTTCAAGCATAGTCTGTGCATCACCCGCGCGGTCTTTGCCGAACCGGAAATTAAAGCCCACAATAACGTGTTTTGCCGAAAGGTCATTTTTTAATATACGCACAAATTCTTCAGGTGTTGTTGATTTGAAATCGTCCGTAAACACCTGACAGTATATATTTTCAATGCCGTTATCATATAAAATGGTGTGCTTTTCGCTATCGTCTGTTATGGCATTCTTTCCGCTTGAAAAAGTATATGCAAGCGGTGAAAGACCGTTATTTTTGCAAACGTCAAGCGCAAGATTGAGCAAGCGCTGATGCCCTTTGTGTACGCCGTCAAATTTTCCGATAACAACGGCTGACGGCATAGAGAATTCTCTTGTTTTTAAAATCATTTTCAGTTACCTGCATAAAAGTTTTTAACTATTTTTAAAATTCCGTTTTCCGATTTTCCAACGCACAGAAAATCACCTGCGTTGCCATACACTCTGTACTGACCGTCTGATGTGCCGAGGTTTAAAAACATTCCGTTTAAAATCTGTGCAGTTCGTTTTTCGTCAAGACGTAATTCGGGAAAGTCAGAAAAAACTGCGTCAGTCGGAATGATAAGACTTTCTATATTGCCGTTTTCGGCAATTCCACGTATTTCATCAAGCGTTTTTGCGTCAGACAACTCAAACATAGCCGATTTTGTACGGATTAAAGCCGTCATAGTTGCACCTACACCGAGTGCATCGCCTATATCTGCACAGAGTGTGCGGATATACGTGCCCTTTGAACAGGACACACGCATAGAAAATTCGCCGTTTTCAAAATCGCTTATGCTTATACTGTTTATCGTAACAATACGGCTTTTGCGTTCAATTTCAATTCCGCTTCGTGCGTATTCGTATAGTTTTTTTCCGCCTATTTTCACAGCCGAGTACATTGGCGGCGTCTGGCTGATTTTACCCACAAATTTTCTTGCGGTATCACGCACGTTGTCCTCTGTTATATGTAAGCAGTCGGTTTCGGTTAAAACCTCACCCCATATATCCTGTGTGTCAGTAGTTATACCAAGACGCACACGTGCTATGTATTCTTTGTCACTGAACATCAGCATATCGCTTACTTTTGTGCCTTTGCCTATACATATCGGAAGAACACCCGTTGCCTGAGGGTCAAGTGTGCCGGTGTGTCCTACTTTTTTTGTGCCGAGGATTTTACGCATTACGGCAACAACGTCGTGCGAGGTAAAGTCTTTTTCTTTATTTACGATTATAATTCCGTTAATGAGTATCACCTCGGGACTTTTAGTACTTTTGGTCATAAAAGTACGTATAAAATGTTTTTTAATATTTTTCAAAGGGGTTTCCCCTTTGTATCCCCAAGTCGACTGATTACAGAATCGGACAAATTAAACACTCGGCGTTTCTGCTTTTAACCGCCGCACAAAACGGAAACTCATTCCTGATTGTGCTAAAACGGCGCTATTTTTGTAATAAGAAAATAAAACCGCGCCGTTTTACGTTTAAGCAGTAACGCCTTCGCTGTAATTTGTACTCCAATTCTTCCATAGGTCGACGTTTAAAACCGCATACCATATAGGTTTGTGATGATTTGCTTTATGCACTAGCCCAAAAGGGTTCTTAGGGGGGGGAACCCCTGAGCAGTTTTAGGGGCCGGGGGAATCCGAACCCCCGGGACTTTTGGTACTTTTAGTCATAAAAGTACGTATAAAATGTTTTTTGAATTTTATTTTTCTCCATAGGTCGACGTTTTAAAATCGCATACCATATAGATTTGCCGAATCATAATACTTTCTCTATTTCTTTAAGTATCGTTTCCTTGGCTTCATCAAGACTGCACTTAAGTGTTATACCTGCGGCACGTATATGTCCGCCTCCGCCGAGTGTGGAAGCAATTTGAGAAACATCCACATTTTCACCTGAACGCAGACTTATCTTTACTTCATCGCCACGTTTTTTGAGGAACACGCCCACCTCTACTCCCTCAATACTTCTTGGCAGATTTGTAATGAAATCCACCTCGTCAAAACGCATACCTTTACTTTCTAAAAGTTCGTCCGTTACATAGATAACGGCAACTTTTCCGTCCAGATGCGTTGTAAGGGTAGATGTTATATCGCTTACTATGTCAATCTGTTTTTGTGTGTACGTGTCAAAAAGATTTTTGAAAATTCGTGCACTTTCCACTCCGCAGTCAAGCAAATCCGCGCCCGCTTTCATTGTGCGTGACGTGGTGGAAGAATACTTGAATCCGCCGGTGTCGGAAACTATTGCGGTGTATATGGCGTCTGCCATATCGCCTTCAGGTGTTATGCCCATAATATCTTTTGCAAGATAATATATAATCTCACCTGCCGCTGCGGCATCGGGAATAACTGCATTTACTTTTGCAAAGCCCACGTTTGTGCGGTGATGGTCAATACAAGCGGTGCACTCTGCGGAATTGAACTCGTCATTCCTGCAGGAAAGTCTGTCAATTCCCGCACAGTCTATGGCAATATATGCATCAAAAGTTTGTCCGTCTTTTGCCGAGCATTCTCCGTTCCACACAAAATCAAGGTGATGCGGAATGTCTTCACTGTTTATACAAACGTAAGCGGTTTTGCCCAGTTTTTGAAGCATATACCACATACCAAGACACGAACCGACGCAATCGCCATCAGGGTTTGTGTGTCCGATGATGGCGAAATTGTCATTATTTTCGATAAATTTTCTGATTTCCGATAAACTCATCATAAATCACCTTTATTTATCTTGGCAATCAGGTCGTTTATATGCATACCATAGTCTACAGACCTGTCAAGCACAAACGAGAAGTCGGGTGTTATACGCAAATTAAGACGTGCAGAAATCTCACGGCGGATATAGCCTGATGCACTCTTTAATGCCTTTAATGCGTCTGCCTTTTCCTCTTCTGTGCCCATAACAGAGATATGCGCTTTTGCGTATTTGAGATCCTTTGTAACATCAACCGCCACAACCGATGTCATGGCAGGTATGCGTGGATCTTTCAGCGTACGAATAACTGCCGCCAACTCGCGCAGAACCTCTTCTTTAATTCTATCTAATCTGTTGTTAGCCATTTAAATTTACCTTTCCACTTCTTCCATATCAAACGACTCGATTACGTCGCCCTCTTTGATATCGTTGAAGTTTTCAATACCGATACCACATTCATAACCGGAGGCAACTTCTTTGGCGTCATCTTTGAAGCGTTTGAGAGATGCCAGAACGCCCTCGTGGATAACTATGCCGTCACGCACGATACGAACCTGTGAATTACGCAGGATTTTACCCTCCTGAACGTAACCGCCGGCAATTGTGCCCACTCCTGAAACTTTAAAGGTGTTACGTACTTCTGCGTGGCCGTATACAACCTCTTTGAATTCGGGTGCAAGCATACCTTTCATAGCGGCTTCAATTTCTTCTATTGCGGTGTAGATAACTCTGTATGTGCGGATATCTACATTGTCACGTGCTGCAGTTGAAACTGCCTGTGCATTAGGACGTACGTTAAATCCTACGATTACTGCGTTTGAAGCCGCAGCAAGCATAACGTCACTTTCTGTGATACCGCCTACGCCGCCGTGAATGCAGGAAACTCTGACTTCTTCGTTAGACAGTTTTTCAAGTGACTGTTTAACTGCCTCAACAGAGCCCTGAACGTCTGCTTTAACGATGATGTTGAATGTTTTCATCTCGCCCTCTTTGATATGGTCAAAGAGCGAATCGAGAGATACAGCCTTGCGTGACTGGTTAGCCTCTTCTTTTGCTTTGAACTTTCTCTGTTCTACTACTTCTCTTGCTTTACGTTCGTCAGTAACGGCATAGAAAGTATCTCCGCCGTCGGGAACCTCGCTCAGACCGATAATCTCAACCGGTACGGACGGACCTGCTTTTTTAACCTGATTACCACGGTCATCAACCATGGCACGAACTCTGCCGACTGCTGTGCCTGCAACAACGATATCACCAACACGCAGAGTACCGTTCTGAACAAGAACTGTTGCAACCGGGCCGCGTCCTTTGTCAAGCTGAGCCTCAACAACGGTACCTTTACCCATTCTGTCGGGATTTGCTTTGAGTTCTTTCATATCTGCAACAAGAGTTACCATTTCAAGCAATTCGTCAATATTCTTGTTGAATTTTGCAGAAATGGGTACACAGATTGTGTCACCGCCCCATTCTTCAGGAACGAGGTCGTATTCTGTGAGTTCCTGCTTGATTCTGTCAGGATTAGCGCCCTCTTTATCTATTTTGTTGATTGCAACAATGATTGTAACGCCTGCGGCTTTTGCGTGGTTGATAGCCTCAACAGTCTGGGGCATAATACCGTCGTCTGCCGCAACTACGATGATTGCAATATCAGTTACCTGTGCACCACGAAGACGCATTGCGGTAAATGCTTCGTGACCGGGAGTATCTAAGAAAGTGATTTTCTTATCGTGTATACGTACTCTGTACGCACCGATGTGCTGTGTAATTCCGCCTGCCTCTTTTGCTATTACGTTAGTGTTACGGATAGCATCAAGAAGTGATGTCTTACCGTGGTCAACGTGGCCCATAACAACTACAACCGGTGAACGCGGTTTCAAACTTTCGGGAGAGTCTTCAACGTCGTTAAATAGTTTATCCTCTTCCGTAACAATTATAAGTTTTTCAACTGTAAAACCTAAATCTTCACCAACAAGTGATGCAGTGTCAAAATCTATTGTCTGTGAAACTGATGCCATAATGCCGAGTTCAAACAGTTTTTTAACAACTGTTGATGCCGGCAATTTCATAAGTTCAGCAAACTCACCTACAGAAATTTCGTCCGGAACTTCAATAACTGAAGGTTCTTTCTTTTCTTCTTCTTTTTTCTTTACGGGCGCTTTCTGTACTACTGCTTTTTCCTGTTTTTTAGGACCTTTTTTGATTTTCTGTTTCTTTTCGGCTTTGTCGCTTATATCCATATCGACAAGTTTTTCGATTTTTTCGGTATCGAGTTTATCGAGGTCAACCACGTTCTGACGTGTATCGATAACTTTACGTGTATCCTCTTTCTTGATTTCAATACTTTCAATATCGCTGTTTTCTGAAACAGATTTTTTAAGTTGTTCCAGTTCTTCAGCACGTTTTTTGTCGAGTTCTGCTTTTTTCTGCTTTTCAAGGCGTTCCTGTTCTTTTTTCTTTGCAATTTTCTCAGCCTTTTCGGCCTTTTCTTTTTCAGCCTTTGCCTTTTCAGCGGCTATGCGGTCTTCTTCTGCCTTTTTGGCAGCAGCCTCTTCAGCGGCTTTTTTAGCCTTTTCTTCTGCTTCCTTAGCCGCTTTTTTAGCCTCACGTTCAGCATCGGCTTTTTCACGCTCTGCAGAGAGTTCAGCATTTATTTTTGTATAAGCCTCTAAAATAGTATCACCGTTATCGTATTGTTTTAAATGGTGTGCGAAAAATATGTTGATTTCGTCACCTGTAATAGACGCAGTGGAATTTTTCTTTTCAATATCATATTTTGCTAAAAGTTCTGTCATTGTTTTAACAGACATACCGAATTTTTTTGCGAAATCCGATAATTTAATCTTTGTACCACCGTTTGTCATAATACTTCACCTCCGTTATTTATTGCCTTTTCTATGCTTTTGGCAAAACCTGCATCGCATATAGCGATTACAGCGTTGAAACTGTTTCCGATTGCGTGCCCCAGTTCTTCTTTAGTGCCCAATGTAATGTGCTTTACATTATAATATGCACAACTGTCCGTAACCGACTTTAATGTGTTTGCACCGACGTCCTCTGCCATAATGACCAATGCGGCGGTGCCTTTTCGTATGGCTTCTTTAACGGCTTCCTCGCCGCTTGAAACCTTGCCGGCACGTTTTGCCAGCGACACTGTGGTTGGAATTTTAATTTTCATCACTTCCGATTAAATTTGATAATTCATTATAAATCTTCTCGTCAACAGGACAACGCAGAATGGCGGAGATGCGCTTTTTTTTGATGGCTGACGCAAGACATTTTGTGTTATTACAAATATATGCGCTTCTGCCGTTTATATTTAACGCAACTGTGCCGTCTTTGGTTTTGCCTATTTTCAAAAATTCACTTTTATCTGCTTTCTTTCCGCAGCCTGCACACGTTCTTGTTTTTGCGGGATTTCTCATTCTTCCTCGCCGTCCGTGTCATCGTCTGCGGTATCTATTGCAAAAGCACCAAGGTCACCGGTGAAGATATCGCCGATGGTTGTTGTTGTGGTTCCCCAGTCGTTATAATTATCTGCCTCTGTGTCGGGCTTGATGTCAATTTTGTAGCCGCACAGTTTAACTGCAAGACGTGCGTTCTGGCCGTCTTTACCGATTGCAAGTGAAAGCACGCTCTGGTCTACAAACACCAATGCAGCACGTTCTGCTTCATTGATTTTGATATCTGTGATATCAACGGGAGAAAATGCTGAACGAATCATCTTAACCGGATCGTCATAGTAGAGAACGATGTCTACTTTTTCGCCGTTCAACTCGTCCATAACTTTCTGGATACGCATACCGTTTTTACCTACGCATGCACCGATAGGCTCAACGTCTTTATCGTGAGATACAACAGCCACTTTTGTTCTTGAACCCGCAACACGTGAGATTGCTTTGATTTCAACTGTTCCGTCTGCAATTTCGGGAACTTCAAGTTTAAGTAAGTTTTCAACAAGACCTGTTCTTGTTCTTGAAACCATAATGGCAGGGTCATTGAATCGTACTTTTTCTGTTTTTACGTTTGCAACGTAAAGTTTTAACTGCTGATGGAAATAGTAACGGTCAGAAGGTGACTGCTCGTTTGCAGGTAAGATTGCTTCCAATTCACCCACCTGTTTGCCGAGGCTTACACCGATGTCAATGTAAATATCATTGCCTTTGCTGCGCTGAATGATACCTGTAATCATACCGTTCTGCAATGATGCGAACTCTGAAAGCATAATCTGTCTTTCAGCCTCACGCACTCTCTGTACAACCATCTGTTTTGCAGCCTGAGCAGCAATTCTTCCGAATTCTTTCGGTGTGTCTTCAATATTAAGTACGTCACCCACCTCAATAGCAGGATCGTACTGTTTAGCCTCATCAACGAGAATCTGGAGCATATCGTCTTCAATCTCGTCATCTGTTGCAACAACGTCTTTCTGGATATAAACTTTAACGTCACCTGTTTTTCTGTTTAAATCCACTTTAAAATTTTCGTTTGCTGTGTTGTAGTTTTTCTTGTATGCAGATACCAGACCTGCCTCCAATGCTTCAAGGACTATTTCCTTGTCGATGCCTTTCTGCTCAGCGATGTCGTTTAATGCACGCATAAACTCAGCGTTTAATTTAGCCATTTTTCCAAATCCCTCCGTATTTTAAAATATGCCGTCAAGGCTTAATTTTACATAAGTTGTTTCCCTCTGGGCGATTGTAAATTCGCCGCCTTCTGTTTCAAGCGTTATGATGCCGTCCTCAAACGATTTAAGATTGCCCGTTACGGTTTTTGAACCGTTTACCGATTTATAAAGACCGATGTCTACCCTGCTGCCGATAAAAGCGGCAAAGTGTTCTTCGGTGCGGAGTGCTCTGTCAAGACCGGGTGAGGAAACTTCAAGCATATACGCCTGCTCGATAGGGTCACACGTGTCAAGCACGTCGGACAGTGCACGTGATACTGCCTCGCACTCGTCAAGCGACACATTTCTGTCAGCATCTTTCATATCAAGAAAAATTCTTAAAAAATAGTCGCTGCCCTCTTTTTTGAATTCGATGTCGTAAATCTTGCATCCGTTTTCGTCTGCAATAGGTGCAGCAAGTTTTAAAATCTCTGCACACACGTCGGTTTTCTTCATTACATCACTCCTGACTAATCATTGCTTAATACAAACGAAAGAGTGGGTTTGTCAACCCACTCCTTCGCAAAAGTAATTATTGTCAATACATATATTACCACGTATTTTCATAAAATGCAAGCATTTTTTTAAATTTTTACCGGAGATGTGAAAAAATCCATTCCGGATTTGCGCAAAGGCGCATTTTCACACGCAAGTGCAGCGATGTCCGTTGCTAAAATGTCATATTCAAACGTGCTGTTTGTGTTTGGCGTAAAGTCAGCCGTTTTAACAACAAAAGGAATTGATGTCTTTTCCTTATTTTCCTTTAATAATGAAACACCTCTGTCCGACATACCCAGTATACGCACATAGTCACACTTTCTTTTTTTCTCCATACCAAGAATTCCTGCAAGCACAGTGCGTTTGACACGGCTCAATGTATACCGTCTGCTCACCATTGACTGATAAAATTCATCAAGTGTTGTTGCCTGGCTTGCACTGGATTTGAGTTTGTTTTCAAAACCGTCCTCTATAAGAGGAAGTTTTTTTAAAGTTTCAGCATCGCAAGTTCTGTAAAAACCAAGTATGAAATTTTCAAGATTTTTTATATCGTATAAAGATGCGGACAACTTTTCGGGGACAAGTTCGGAATAGTCATTTCCGTCAGCCATTTTGGTGCGTATTGCGGTGGACGATGCAAAAATTCCGTCTGCATCTGTACTGTGATGGTCTGCCCCACACCTTGCAACAGGATATATTTTCAAATCTGTATTTGCTTTAATCATAGCACTTATATATGATACCCCAAGCATATCGTTTGGGTTTTCAAGATATTCGGCAAACTGCGGATAAAGGCAGTCCATGGCATTTTGCAAAGCAGACGGATATGATGCGCCGCTTTTCATAAGTTCATCAATTTTTGATTTCAATGAATCGTTTTTTTTCGTAAGGATTTCGGCGCAGTTCATAAGTGCATCTGCGTCTGCGGATTCGCTGCCGAAACTTATTGAATTGACGAGGTTGGATTTTGTTAAAATATCCATGCCGCCTTTTGCAAAAATATCGGCAGACTGAAGAACATACCATACTGGCAGTTCAATTACGAGGTCAGCCCCGTTTTCAAGTGCGGCTTTTGCACGTGTCCATTTATCATACACAGCAACATCACCGCGCTGGACAAAAGAACCACTCATAACGCATACGCAAGCCTCACAGCCGGAAAGTCGCTTCGCCTGTGCAATCTGATATTTATGTCCGTTGTGGAACGGATTATATTCACAAATAATGCCTACTGCAGTCATAATGACTCTCCTTGAAAAAAATAAATACGCCTGATGCGATTCGAACGCACGACCTTCAGAGTCGGAGTCTGACACTCTATCCAACTGAGCTACAGGCGCATATATGGTTATTATACATAAAAGATAAAAACGTGTCAAGAAGATAGATATGTCGAAAAAATTGATTTTGATTTTCACATAATAAATCCCAACAGTGGCATAATAACAAAAAACGAAAGGACAACATATATGCGAAAAAGCGGAATTTTGCTGCCTGTGTTTTCGTTGCCGTCGCGCGGAGGGATAGGTTGTTTTTCAAAAGAGGCAAAAAAGTTTACAGATTTTCTTTGCAAAGCGGCTCAGTCTTATTGGCAGATACTGCCGCTGGGACCGACATCTTATGGTGATTCGCCGTATCAGAGTCCGTCCGTTTTTGCGGGGAATCCGTATTTTATAGATATAGACACTTTGTGCGCAGATGGACTTCTTACAGAGAATGAATGTGAGCAATATTTTGAAAAAGTTCCGGCCGGAAAAGGAATTGATTACGGATTTTTATATAAAACACGTCAAGATATTTTATACAAAGCGTTCTTGAGATTTAAGAAAAACGGAGATTATGACCATTTTATAAACGAAGAAAAATACTGGCTGGACGATTATGCACAGTTTATGGCGGTTAAAAACCATTTTGGCGGTGCTTCGCTTGAAAAATGGGATACGCCAATCCGTATGAGAGATAAAACTGCTCTTAATCCGTTGCTTGATGAACTTGCAGACGAGATTGAATATCAAAAATTTGTCCAGTACGAATTTATGAAACAATGGACGGAGATTAAAAATTACGCAAACGGGAAAGGTATAGAAATAATAGGAGATATGCCGATATACACGGCGCTTGACAGTGCAGAGGTGTGGAGTAAGCCTGAACTTTTCCGGCTTGATGAAAAACGCCTGCCCACCCATGTTGCAGGGTGTCCGCCGGATTCGTTCTCTCCTGACGGGCAATTGTGGGGGAATCCCGTTTATGAATGGTCTGTTCACTCCGAAACTGATTACGAATGGTGGGCAGAACGAATGAAACGCAGTATGCGTTTGTATGACGTTGTGCGTATAGACCATTTCAGAGGATTTGAAAGTTACTATGAAATAGACGCATCAAGCAAAACCGCCCGCAGCGGTAAGTGGCGCAAAGGATGCGGTTCGGATTTATTTAAATCGCTCAATAAAAAATGTACCGATTTAAATATTATAGCCGAGGATTTGGGATTTATAACGGACGATGTAAGAAAACTTCTCGCTGAAACGGGATATGCCGGAATGAAAGTTTTGCAGTTTGCGTTTGACTCGCGTGAGGGGAGCGATTATCTCCCGCATAATTATATAAGAAACTGCGTTGTTTACACCGGCACTCACGACAATCCCACCACTCTCGGTTGGGTACACGAGGCTAAGCAGAGCGATATTTCCCATTCAGCCGACTATATGGGGATTAACGCAAAAGATAAGGACAAGATTTGCAAAGGTATTGTGCGTCTTGCTATGGCAAGCGTTGCAGACACTTGCATAATTCCCGTTCAGGACTGGCTGATGCTGGGTAACGACGCACGCATAAACACACCAGGCACATTAGGGAAAAACTGGCGTTGGCGTATGGACGCAGACAAACTTAGCGATAAAACCGCCGCAGAGATTGCAAAAATCACCGAACTTTACGGCAGAAATAATAATATCAGAAAGGCAGATAAAAATGTTTAACGAATATTTTGAAAAAATCAATGGTAAACCGCTTTCCACCTCTTCCGACAGAGAGATATACGAAGCCCTGCTTTCGTTTACTGCAGAACATATCAAAGACAGAGGTTACAATAACGGCAAAAAGAAATTATATTACATTTCTGCAGAATTTTTGATAGGCAAACTGCTTTCGTCAAATTTAATCAATCTGGGCCTTTACGGTGCGGTTGCAGAGGAACTTAAATCTGTGGGCAAATCGCTTGCCGAAATAGAGGCGATAGAACCTGAACCGTCACTCGGTAATGGCGGTCTTGGAAGACTTGCAGCATGCTTTATGGATTCAGCCGCAACTTTAGGGTTGTATGCTGACGGTGTGGGCTTGTGTTACCATTGCGGACTTTTTGCGCAGAAGTTCAAGAACAACAAACAGACAGAGATGCCTGATTACTGGATAGAGGGTAAAAACTGTCTGCAGCGCACAGACACGCAGTATGCAGTCAAGTTTAAAGATTTTACATTAAAGTCACGGCTTTATGATTTGACCGTCACCGGTTATGGTAATAAATCGAACCGGCTGCGTCTGTTTGATGCCGAAACAGTGAGTGAAAGTATTATAAAAGACGGAATTGCTTTTGACAAAAAAGATGTCGATGCCAACCTGACTCTGTTTCTGTATCCTGATGACAGTGATGACGACGGCAAAAAATTGCGTGTGTATCAGCAGTATTTTATGGTAAGTTGTGCAGCCCAACTTATTCTGGACGAGGCGTCGGAACGCGGTTCAAATCTTCATGACCTTGCCGAATATGCCGTGGTACAGATTAACGACACCCATCCTGCAATGGTAATTCCCGAACTTGTTCGTCTATTAACGGAGCGCGGCATAGATTTTACCGAAGCGGCTGAAATAGTGCGTAATGTGTGTGCATATACAAACCACACAATCCTTGCCGAAGCACTTGAAAAGTGGCCCGTTCGTTATCTTGAGGAAGCCGTTCCCGAGATTATGGATATAATCCGCAGATTAGACCTTATTGTAAAAGGAGCAGATGAAACGTGTGCAATCGTGCAGAATGATTTAGTTCACATGGCACATCTTGCCATACACTTTTCGTTCAGCGTAAACGGTGTTGCGGCATTGCATACGGAAATTTTAAAGAATGTGGAACTTAAAAAGTTTTATGACATCTATCCCGATAAGTTCAATAACAAAACTAACGGAATTACGTTCCGCAGATGGCTGATTGGCGCAAACCCCGACCTTACCGAACTGATACGCAGTTTAACCGGCGATGGATTTTTAACCGATGCCGACCGCCTGAAAGACCTTGCAATGTACGAAAATGACACCGACGTACTTTCTGCACTAATGCATATAAAAACAAGAAACAAACTCCGTCTCAAAGAGTTTCTTATGAAAAAAGAGGGCATAGTTCTGCGTGAAGATTCTATATTCGATATTCAGGCAAAGCGTCTGCACGAGTATAAACGCCAGCAACTCAATGCGCTCTATATAATAAAGAAATATCTCGATATTAAAGACGGAAAATATCCGGACCGCCATCTCACTTTTATATTTGCGGCAAAAGCGGCGCCTTCGTACACCATGGCAAAGGATATTATCCACCTTATACTCTGCCTGTCCAAAATCATTGCTGCCGACCCTGTTGCGAGTGAGTATATGACGGTTGTAATGATAGAAAACTATAACGTAACCGTTGCAGAGAAACTTATCCCTGCGTGCGATATATCCGAACAGATTTCGCTTGCGTCAAAAGAAGCCAGCGGAACTGGTAATATGAAATTTATGCTCAACGGAGCTGTAACTCTCGGTACGCTCGACGGTGCCAATGTTGAAATAGCCGATTTTGTCGGCAGAGATAATATTTATATTTTCGGAAAAAGTGCCGAAGAGGTAATATCGCTTTATAAAAGCGGCAGGTATAATCCCCGTGCGCTTTACAGCAAAAATCCCGATATCCGCCGTGCGGTAGATTTTATATCCGATACCGCTATGCTTAAAATCGGTGATGGAACATCACTCCGCAGACTCCAGAGCGACCTTATAAATAAGGATTATTTTATGTCACTCCTTGATTTTGACGATTATGTTAAAACAAAGGATAAAGCGTTTGCAGATTATGAAAACCGTTCGGCATGGGCACGGAAAACACTTGTTAATATTTCAAAAGCAAGATATTTCTCATCAGACAGAACAGTTGCTGAATATAATAAAGATATATGGAAATTATAATGTGCGGGACGATGTAGGCATCGTCCCCTACATATCGTATAGGGATATACCGTAGGGGCGGATGCCCACATCCGCCCGTAAAATTCTTTCCTTTATATATAATATATTTATATACACGCAACAAAAAATTGTGCAAAAACTGAAAACTTATAAAAAATTCTTGACATACAACCATAAAAAATATAAAATAGTAAGGTAGAAAATGGTTTACTGTGGATATGTGTGCATATTATATAATATATATAATAGGTACACAGATGTTTGCAGTGCCGTACATACGTGTTATATCAAAACTGCAAGGAAAGGGATTTTCATTGAAAACCCCTATCTTTACAGTTTTGTTACAACAATAAATTGTGCATTGACGTGGCATTTTAGTGGTGTTATAATCAATGCATAAACTAGAAGTATTTCTAGTGTATGTGTCTGGTTGTATATGAAAGAGATGCGGCCGGTTAACACTAAAAAACGTAATCTCTTTCAAAAAAATATTTTAAGGAGGATTTGAGACTATGAAAAATCTCAAAAAAGTACTCGCGTTAGTTGTAGTATTTTCAATGATGCTCAGCACTGTTGCTTTCGCAGCATTCCCTGACGTTAACGAAGATGCTGACTATGCAAACGCAGTTAACACAATCGCTGCTCTCGGTATCGTAGGCGGCGACGATCAGGGTAACTTCAACCCTGACAACACAATCACCAGAGCTGAATTCACAAAAATGATTTGTGAAGCACAGGCTATCAAAGGTGATGCTGCTAAAGGCGCTACAATCTTCACAGACGTAGCTGCTGATCACTGGGCTTCTGGCTACATCAACATGGCTGTAGGTCAGAACATCATCAATGGTATGGGCGATGGCACATTCGCTCCCGAAAGCCCCGTTACATACGAACAGGCTATCAAAATGATCGTTGTAGCACTCGGTTACGAGCCCATGGCTGCTGACCGCGGTGGTTACCCCACAGGTTACATGGTAGTTGCTCAGTCTACAGGCGTTACTAAAGGTGTTAGTGCTCCTGCTCAGACAGACGCTGCTAAACGTTCACTTATCGCTGAACTCATCTACAACGCTTTGGACGTTCCTATGATGGAACAGACAGGTTTCGGTTCTGAGAAAACTTTCTCAATCATGGACGGAACAAACAACAAAGAAAGAGTTACACTTCTCACATCTAAATTTGATGTAGTTAAACTCGGCGGTGTTGTTACTGGTAACGACAAAGCATACCTCGTAGGTAGCTCTGATCCTGCTGAAGACACAATCAGATTCCGTGTTTACAACAACTACAAAACAACAAACAAAGAGTTTACTATCACAGGCGATTACCTTGATTACACTAAAGGTATCGGCGTAGGTGACACAGACGTTGCTGATTTACTCGGTAAAAAAGCAGTTATCTTTGTTCAGGAAGATGGTAACAAATACGTTGCAATCGCTGCAGTTGCTGACGGTGCTTCTAAATCTGTAGAAATCGCTCTTAGCGATATCGACACAGGTGACAGAACAAACATCGCTAATGCTGGCAAAAACACAATTGCTTACTTTGCAGATGATGCTAAAAACTCTGTAAAACTTGATGTTGTTGATAACCCCAGCATTCTCTGGAACAACGTTAACGACAGCACAACATACAACCTTGCATACCTCAAAGCTGCTGCTGCAACCAGAGCTGCTAAAGTTACTTTATCAGACTGGAATGACGATGACAGATATGATATGATCGCAGTTGAAGAGTACAAACACTATGTTGTTGAAGATATCAACGAAAACACACTCAGAATCAACAAGAGATTCCGTCTTGATGCTGAAGAAGTTGAATATGATATCACAATCAAAGACGTTGATGGCAATGATGTAGCTTTCGAAGACATCAAACTCGGCGACGTTCTCGCAGTTATTTCTGACAACGTAACAACTCCTTACAATCCCACTAAATACATTGACATCGTAGTTCTCGGTGAAAGTGTAGTTGAAGGTACAGTTACTGCTTGGGATGCTAACAATGCTTCTGGCAAAAAAGCAACAATCGGTGACGCTGTATACACAGTATCTAATGAATACACAGATGGTAAAATCAATATCGCATCTGAAGGTGCTTTCTACCTCGATATCAACGGCAGAATCTTTGATTTCGACGGAACAAAAGCTGCTTCTGGTAACCTCGGTATTATCCTTGTTGCAAAAGTAGCATCTGGTGGCGTTGATGAAGATGTATGCCAGATCAAAATGCTCAATAAAGACGGTCAGGCTGTTGTTTACAACATCGCTGAAACTGTTAAAGTAAGAGATAAGAACGACGAACTCAAATCTTACAAGAGAGGCACAACATACAATATCATGGATGACCTTGATGCTACATCTTTCGATATTACAGGCGCTTCTAATGGTGTTAAAATTGGTGATTACCTCGAAGACATCTTCGGTACACCTGCTACTAAAGGTGCTGCTATCGCAGGCCGTGTAGTTCAGTACAAAGCAAACGCTAGCGGTGAAATCACAGAACTCACACCTCAGGGTGTAAGCGAACGTTTCACAGTAGCAGACGTTGCTAATGCTTACTACAATGCAAACACAATGAAATTAGGTGCTGGCAGATTTGACAACAGCACAGTTGTATTCTCACTCAACAGCGACCTCGAAAAATCTAAAGTTGTTGGTGTTGACACACTCGTTGACGATGCTAAATACAGTGCTATCGTTGTTGAAGAACACGATGTAGACGAAGCAATCGCTGCTATCCTTTACGATGGTGGTAATGCAATTGGTTCTTCTGTTGACGGTTGGGCTGTTGTAACAGGCGTTGCTAAAACAACAGATGCTAATGGTGACGAAGCATACAACATTACATTAGTTGAAAACGGTATTGACGAAGAAAAAGCAATCCTCGTAACAGAAGATACTCTCCTCGCTGACGAATTTAAAGACGGTTTGGACAATTCTGTATACGGTTCTGAAACAGCAACATCAATCGTTGGTGACGCTGACTTCGGTATCGGTTCAGTTCTTCTCTACACAGCAGATGAAGCTGGTAACGCTATCGTTATCGCTCCTATTGCTAACGTAGTTAACAACGGATTCGTAGCTATCGGTTCTATCGACCTCGCTTTTGGTGATGCTTACGGTACTGGTAGCGATGCTACTAAGTTCAAAGCAGGTATTAGCAACAAAGAGTTCGATAAGAACGAAATCTACACAACTGGCGGTACAATCGAAATCGAATCTGCTACAAACGAGTACAGAGTTAACAATGCTAACTCTAGAAAAGTTATGATCGACGTAGGTTCTTATGCTGGTGGTAAAGTAGTTGATCCTGAAGACGGTGAAGGTAATGCATTCCTCGCAAGATACGTTGATGGCGACGTTGTAGACGTAATCTCTATCGACGCACGCGTTGATATCCCTGCTGTTCTCGCTTCTAAATCTACAGGTACACACTATGGCAAAACTGTTGCTGAAATTGGAAGTTTCGTTGTTAATCAGAATGGCAAAGACATTTATGTAACAGGTACTGCTAAAGCTATTGACTACTCTGCTGCTGGTTACGATGCTGCACCTGCTTACTATGCAATTCTTAACCTTGATGGTCTTGGTACTGCAACTGTTTTGACAGAGAAAAATGGTGGTGGATTTGTTGACAAAACAGCATTTGTAGATAATGGTAATATGGACTATCTTGTTAGCCTTGTTCTCGGTAATACAACAGCTAAAATTGACGTTGATGGTGAAATTTACACAATTAACTTCAACGGTGTAGTTGCTGAATAATTACTGCTAATTACTTAAATAGTGTATTTAAAGTAATATAAATTGCACCGCACTCCGGTTTGGAGTGCGGTGCTTTTATGTGTGTGAATTATATTTTAATAGATGCATATAATATAATGTATCTTCTAAAATTCGATTATATTTATAAATATGTTGACAAATTTCAAAACATCTGCTATAATATAACCGAAGATACGGTGTGAGGGTAACACCTTTTAAAAAGAAATCCCCACTAAAGACTGGGTGTGAGGGTAACACCTTTCAAAAAGAAATCCCAATGGAAGATATGCCCTTGTGCAAAGCACAAGGGCTTTATTCTTTGTATAAGGAAAATAAAATGAACACTAAAAAAGATTACCAATTGAATTATCTGTCGCCGGAATTTTATTGTGAATATAACAGTAACGATTATCCCGAAATTGAAAACAAGGAAAATCGTCCTTATATGGTTGTTCTTATTAAAATTGAAAACAACACATTTGCCGTTCCGTTCAGAACGAATGTTCCGCATAATAATTGCTATAAGTTTAAAAAGTCAACGCGGCCTACAAATACTGTCACAGGTCTTGACTATACAAAGGCTGTCATTGTAAACGACAGCAAATACATAGGTGCTGCAGCAAGAATAAACGATAAGGAATATATTGAATTTAATACTAACTATTCTTTTATAGTAAAGCAGTTCAAAAAATTTGTATTTGATTATATTAAATTTGCAAACGGGAAAACCAATTATTATAGCGCAAAGAAATTTAAGTATACCACACTTAAATATTTTCATGAGCAACTTGGAATTTATAAATGATTTGAACACCGCACTCCGGTTTGGCGTGCGGTGTTTTTGTGTGTGCATGTATGTATGTATATATATATAATATAGGAACCTATAGTATATACATATAAATATATTGACAATGTGGTATAAATTATATATAATATTCATAGTATATATTATAGGGGTGATAATATGAATATAGATACTAATACCATCACAACCATGACGGAAGCAAATCAAAACTTCTCTAAAGTTGCAAGAGTTGCCGAAAATAATGGTCAGGCGGTCATTTTCAAAAACAATAAACCTAAATTTTTACTTGTAGATGTCGAAAACAATGATTATTTTGAAATTACCGATGATGAAAAAATAGATGTTGCCGCACGCAGAATTATGAATAGATTTAAACCTGCGTTCGAGGAGTTGGCGAAATGATTAAGTTTGATAAAGAAAAAGTTCTTCTGTTGCATCAGATGATTGCACAGGAAACAGGCGGCTCTGTAGGTGTAAGAGATGCAGGTCTTTTAGAAAGTGCGCTTGAAAATGCATACGCCACATTTGATGGCGAACCATTATACAAAACTAAAGAGGAAAAGGCGGCAAGATTAGTTTTTTCTCTTATATCTAACCATGCTTTTGTTGATGGAAACAAAAGAATAGGTGTATATGTAATGCTTACTTTTTTAGAAGTGGGCGGAATCAGACTTAATTGTACTAATGAAGATGTCGTTAATCTTGGTCTTTCTGTTGCATCTGGTAAAATGAATTACGAACAAATTTTAAATTGGATTAATAATCATAAATTGTGATAAACACAAAAAATCCCCTTTGACAAGGGGATTTTTTCATATACTTTATTTATCAAATCAAAACACTTTTTCTTGGAATCATAATCTTTTTAGGTTCTGTTAAAACGTCCGGAAATTCGCATCCGTTTGCAGCACATATTGCCTCTGCGGTGGTGTGGTAGCGCTTGGATATATCCCACATCTTTTCGCCTTTAGCGGCAAAGTATATTGTGATTGACGGCATATTATCTTTATTAAACCCGTTTTCTTCGTCTGCCTCAACATCTTTTATGTAGGTAACGTCTTTTTCTTCTGAAATTTTTGTTTCAAAATTCAGAGTGAAACGCACATCTGCAGATGTTGAAGATGTTACAGAATATGAAATTTCGTCTGCCTCACAAATTACGCTGATTTGTGCATCTTTATTGCAATCGGCAGAAACTGAATATGTAAAAGGTATCTCCTTTTTCTCGCTCCATACAGGTGCGTCGGTGTTTTGAGATGTATACTCAATATACGTATCAGCAATACCTCGTATTTCTGCTTTGCCGCCGGAAAGTTCCGCATTTTCCACGTATGGTTTTACAACCACATTATAAATTCTTCCAATAGACGGTGCATCGGCACTGAGCGATATACTTTCTTTAATTACACTTCTGTCACTTGATGCACACACGATTTGACTTACCTTCGCTTTGTCACGTGCAATTGCAACGTTGAAATCGGGACTGTACAAATCAGTTGTCACACTCTCTGCTTTCTGCTCATATACGCAAGTTGCGGCATTTATGCGTGCACGTAATTCTATCATGGTTGCATCACCATCACTGTCTGCCGCTGCGCTATATTGCAAATCGGTAAGTGTGTATTCAGATTCACAGATATTGTCTTCATAGACATCGTCAATACTCAAAACCTCTGTAAAAGGCAATTCGCCGTCTATGCTCTGCAACTGTCCGGACGTGTCAGTATACAGAGCACGTGCCTCCAATGTTCCTTTTGCAACCAGTTTGCCGTTTATTGATTTGATTTCTTTGCCGGATACCCGAACATCTACTTTCAAAATATCTTCAATAACCTCGCTGCCGGACGAAATGCTTAAAACATTGCTTATTTCAAACTCGTTTTCGGCATAATCTTTTAAAGAATACGACACAATATCCTGATACATACACGGCAGTTCGCTTTCGCTCATAACATTGCTTACTGCCTGAAAATCATCCGGACGGATAATGTTGGTTTCAAAATCCACCACACTTTTGATATTTATTTTACGGCTGTTTACGGCAGAAAAATCAACGCTTACAACATCTGCTTTAATGCCCGTAAAAGCCGCCTCGTGCACGCCCGATGCTTCTATCTGGTGTGTAAAAGGCACACGGGTGCTGATGGATTTCACTTTTGATGGTGCGTCTTTCTCGTCGCTTAAATATACAATTGAATAGTCCACATTGCCGCTTAAAATAATGTAGTCGCGCTGGATATGTTTTTCACATATCATCGGCAGAATTTCTGCCTGCAACACAGTTTTTACATCTGGCTGTGTGTCGGGAACAATGATATCGTTATCCATAGTTGTCTGCGTTCCGATTGCTTTTAACGTGCGGTGTGTTTTTATAATCTTTTTTTCCAGTTCTACGGACATGGTAATCCTCCTTTAATACGCTTTGATACAAAATATATATGAAAAATTTTCATATTTTATAACAAAAAATGTGTACAATCTTCCGATGTTGGTGTATAATAGTTTTACAGACTCTTTTTAAGGGGGACAGGAAAATGTTTCAGAAACTTAAAGCACTGAAAACAAAAAACACCGCTACGTTTTTATTTACTGCCGTTGCGGTGATTTTAGCATACAAAATTATTATGAATATTGAAGAGGTTGCAGTTGCTCTGAAAAATTTACTGTCAGGACTGAGGGGATTGCTTATGCCGTTTATTGTCGGCGGCGTACTTGCGTATCTTTTAAATCCGGCTGTGAACTTTTTTGAGAAAAAGGTGTTCGGAAAAATTAAAAAACTCAAAAAAAGCAAAACAACTTTAAGCATTATTTCAGTATACGCCATTGCGGCGGCTGTTCTTGTGCTTATACTTAATATGCTTATACCCTTGCTTGTTAAGAGTATGGCGGATATCATAGGGCAGATGCCAGAGTATTTCAACAGACTGATGGAACTTCGTAATGGTGAGTGGAACCATTCTGTTGTCGGAAAACTGATATTCAATGCTATTTCTGCGGCTGAAAAGGAACTGACTGTATTTTTCAGCAATTACAAATTCACTTCGCTAAACCCTGCAATAACTGAAATTGTAGGCGGTGTAGTAAGTGCTACGGGAACTATTCTCGACCTTATTTTTGGTGTGATTATATCTGTGTATTTCATATTGGAGAAACACAACCTTATCTCAGGTGCAAAACGTATTACAAAGGCATTCTTAAATTCAGAAAATGCCGACAAACTCAACGCATACTCTATGGAAGCGCATGGTATTTTCTCACGTTTCATAGTCGGCAAAACAATAGATTCACTAATTATAGGCATCATTTGCTTTATTGGGCTTAAAATGCTGCGAGTAGAAAACAGTGCACTCTACAGTGTTATAGTCGGTGTTACGAATATGATTCCGTATTTCGGTCCGTTCATAGGTGCCGTTCCGGTTGTGTTACTGGTGCTTTTTGAATCACCTTTAAAAGCGGTATGGGTAGGGCTTTTCATATTTGCCCTGCAGCAGTTCGACGGTATGATTCTGGGACCTAAAATTTTGGGTGATTCTATCGATTTAAGCCCGTTCTGGATTATATTTGCCATCATCATAGGCGGCGGCTTATTCGGTGTTGCAGGTATGTTTTTGGGTGCACCTGCGCTGGCGGTTATACTGCTTGCGGTCAACAGATTTTTAGACCGACGTATTGAAGAAAAAGAAAATGTTTCAGTTGAAGAATAACAGATATAAAAAAACCGTAATTTTTAATAATTACGGTTTTTTGTTTTATACATCCATTATAATCGGTATTATCATCGGACTGCGTTTTGTTTCTTCAAACAGACATTCCGATATTTTGCTTTTAAGATTATTTTTAATCGTAGCCCAATCATAGATTTTATTCTTTTTGCATATCTGCATACAATCTACAACTACGGAACGGAGATTATCCATCAAATCTGCCGACTCACGCACATATACAAAACCTCTTGAGATGATTTCCGGTTGACCGACAAGTGCGTGTGTTTCCTGCGAGATTGAAACAACAACGATTATCACACCGTCTTCTGAAAGCCGTTTTCTGTCACGAAGGACAATATTCCCTACATCCCCTACTCCAAGACCGTCTACAAGCGTTATGCCTGAAGGCACTGCACCCGATATCCTTGCATTATCCTTTGACAGTTCAAGGACTTTTCCGTTTTCCATTATGAATATATTCTTTTTGTCAATCCCAAGATATGTCGCAAGGTTTGCGTGCGTTTTTAAGAAACTGTATTCACCATGAACGGGAATAAAGTATTTCGGCTTTGTAAGAGCGAGCATAATTTTAAGTTCTTCCTGACACGCATGCCCCGAAACGTGCAGTTCTGCGCTTCTGTCATGTATAACATCAGCGCCTTTTTTCATAAGTTCGTTTACGACGTTTGCAACAAGTTTCTCGTTACCAGGTATGGGGTTTGCCGAAATTATAACCAAATCTCCCGATGCAATTTCCACTTTTTTATGGTCGGAGTACGCCATACGATACAGCGCACTCATTGTTTCACCCTGACTGCCGGTTGTTATGATAACTATCTGCCCGGGGCGGTATTTTTTTACATCGTCAATATCAATCAAGATATTATCTGGAATTGTCATATACCCAAGATTGATTGCAGTTTCCAGTACGTTTATCATACTTCTTCCGGAAAGTGCAACTTTTCGGTTTGTTTTGTACGCTGCCGTGATAATCTGCTGCACCCTATGTATGTTGGATGCAAATGTTGCCACGATTATGCGCTGTTTGGTGGATTTGAAAACGTCGTCAAGTTTTATGCCGACCGAACGCTCCGACATTGTAAATCCAGGGCGTTCAGCGTTTGTGGAGTCACTCATAAGTGCAAGCACGCCCTTTTTGCCCAGTTGACCAAGACGTGTTAAATCTATCATCTCGCCCGCTATAGGAGTAGAGTCTATTTTGAAGTCGCCCGTATGCACTATCGTTCCCACAGGCGTTGTGATGGCAACTGCAACTGCGTCTGCAATAGAGTGATTGGAACGTATGAACTCAACCGTAAATCCGCCCACTTTGAAAATATCTCCCGGCGTTTTACGCACAAGTTGTGTTGAAGAAAGCAGTCCGTGTTCCTTTAATTTATTCTGTACCAGTCCGAGCGTGAGGTTTGTGCCGTAAATGGGCACGTTGATCATTTTTAAAAAGAACGGGATAGCACCAATGTGGTCCTCATGACCGTGTGTGAACACTATTCCTTTTACCTTGTGATGATTTTTCACCAGATATGTGAAATCGGGAATTACAAGGTCAATTCCCAGCATCTCCTCGTCAGGGAAAGCCATTCCGCAGTCAATAAGCAATATTTCATTACCGTATTCTATAACAGTAAGGTTTTTGCCAACCTCGTTTAAGCCGCCCAGAGGAATTATCTTTAATTTTGATGATTTTGCCACAATAATCCTCCTTGTAGTTTTTGTTAGTTTTATTATTTCCAAAAATATGTAATCAGATACATATAAAAGAGTCATTATTTATAAAGGGGCATAAAAACCCCTTGGTTTTAAAGTTTGTTTTTTAATTATTTTCACGTGCGTAATAGAAGAGGTACTGCTGTGCAATACCGCTGTGAATACCAAATTTTTCTTTTGCAAACGCACTTATCTGCTTTAAAGACGCACCTTCGCCAAGGTAGAGTTCACGCACAATTCTCTGCACCCACACGTCCACGGGAAAAGCATCTCCCTTTTGCAGAGAAAAAAGCATTGTACAGTCTGCCACCTTTGGTCCTACGCCTTTTATTTTCATAAGTTCAGCCTTTGCCGCATCCGTTGGCATAGCACTGATTTTGTTCAGGTCGATTTCGCCGCGTGCAACTTTTTGTGCCGCGTCAATTATATACTGTGTACGGTAACCTGCATTGATTGGAGCAAGGTCATCTTCCGTAAGGTTTGCAAGAGTTTTGCAATCGGGGAATGAGTAGTACTCTTTTCCGCCGTACGAAATTTTTTCGCCAAAAAGTTCGCACATTTTCTTGATTATCTTTTTAATGCGTGGTATCTGGTTTTGTGTGGATATGACAAAAGATATCAGACACTCAAACGGTTCCTGATTCAAAAGCCTTATACCCCAGCCAAAATCCATTGCGCGTTTCAGGTGTTCATCGTCAGCCAATGCGGCCTTGATATTACCATAGTCTGTGTCCAGATCAAGATATCTGCACCAGAAATTTATAAAATCATCTTCACTGCAGTTTGAAAGACAAAGTTTGCCTTCTTCTGCTTTGATATTTATAACCTTACCCTGTGCAATACCGGTAAAACTTCCGTCTTCCTCCTGTTCCCAGCGGAAACACTGACCGCAAAGGAATGTATGCACTGGATCAAAATGGTCAAGATTAAAAACAGTAACGGTGGCTGCGGCGCTGTCGTATTCATAACTGTATCCGTAACCCATATAAATCACCAATATATATTATATCATACATTTTTTGCGCAGACAAGTGCTTTCACAAAATTTTCTTTAGTCGCTTGAAAGAGAGAGTCAGGTTTAAAAGTTCGCTTGCATACAGAACTGCAATATATCCGTATATGCCTGTGTGAGGGAGCAGCATATATATAACCGGCACACGCAGAGCAGAGTCAATTATATTTATTTTAAGAGAGTACACCTGCTGATTAAGACCTTTTAAAATACTGTCCGTAACCGAATCTATATACATAGGCACAGTCAAAAGGGCAAGTGCGGTTATGTAGTTGCCTGCCTGAATATCACCGTATAGATGCATTGCAAGTTCTTTCCCGAAAAAAATCAGTAAAAGTGCAATAACGGAGGCAAAAACAAACGTATACTTGAGTGATGTGACTGCTGCCCGATAAACGCTGCTTTTATTTGATTTTGCTTTCCTCGAAGAAATTTCCGGAACAAGTAAAGAAGTAAATGACTGCAAAAACACATAGGGAAATGTTATAACCGGCATAGCCATTGCTTTAACTGTTCCGTATCGGGCAAGGGCATTTGATGTGCCAGATTTTGTGAGCGCCGACGGTATAAGCAGATTTTCCGTTGCAACAAGACCTGACCGCAGATACGACCCCGCCGCAACAGGCATTGCTATTGATAAAACGGAACGGTATATTTTTTTAGATTTTATATAAGCCGGACAATCTCTTGATGACAATAGATACATAGATACATCGCACGCACACGCCAGAACGGCAGAAGCAGAAACAGAGATGGCTGAAATTAAAACACCGGTGTGTTGTGTTCCAAGCAATTTCATAAGAATCAGCATTATAAACATATACGAAAATTCTTCTGCCATACGGCTTGCCGTTATGCACGTAACTTTCTGCACACCAGTAAAATATCCACGAAGCACACCCGACACGGATATAAACGGCAATGCACACGAAAGAATTTTAAGAGGTAGTGCTGTACGTGGTTCATCAAGCATACCGGAAGCGATTTTCTCGGCAAACGTAAACACCGCCACGCACGAAACGAACCCGAATATCAGGCATACGGAAAGGCATTTTTTAACTGTATCAGCCGATGCACCCCGGCTTTCGGATTCTGAAACAAGACGTGTTGCGGCAAGCGGCACTCCAGACATAGCAACAGTAAGCGCAAACGAATATACAGACATTACCAGATGGAAAAGCCCCATTTGTGCCGCTCCGAATCTGCCCGATACATAAACGGAGAATGCCATAGACATGGATTGTATTATAAGCATAGATAATGAAAGCGACATTACCCCTGTTACGAATTCTTTTCTTTTCATTAAAAACCGTCCTTTTTAAATATCTATGACGAAAGTGCGCGGAATATAATACGTGAATTATGTTACAATATGACGAAGAAAAGAATTTCCGCTTGACAAAATGTACATATAAATATATAATATAATCAGTATTATCATAGGAGTGGTATGGTTAATTGAGGATTATTTCAGGCAGAGCAAGAGGCACAAATCTTTTCGCTCCCGAAGGGCTTGACACCCGCCCCACTCTCGACAGAGTACGAGAGGCTATATTCAGTATGATATTTACACGTACAGACGGTGCACGTGTGCTTGACCTTTTTGCAGGAAGCGGTGCTATGGGGCTGGAGGCGCTCAGCCGTGGTGCAGATTGGGCTGACTTTGTTGACATCTCTTCAAAAGCGTGTGAATGTGTACGCAAAAATCTTGAGAAAACCCGAATGCAGAATGCAAAGGTTTCAAACACTGATTTTAAAACTTTTCTTACCTCCTGCACTGACGGTTATGACATTATATTTTTAGATCCGCCTTATGAAGCAGGATATTACAGTTATGCTCTGGATATTATAAAAGAGCGTTCATTACTGAACGCAGACGGCATTATTGTTTTAGAATGTGGTGCACCTGACGGATTTGACTGCCGTGGATTTGAGGTTTACCGTCAGCGTAAGTACGGTAAAGCGAATGTGTACATTTTGCAGAATTTCGTATGCGAATGACAAAGGAGAACTCTCTATGAAAAACATCGCTGTGTACCCCGGTTCGTTTGACCCTGTTACAAACGCACATCTTGATATCATTAAAAGAGCAAGCAGAGTTTTTGAAAAAGTTTACGTTGCAATACTTGTGAACAGTGCAAAAACGCCTATGTTTACCGCTGAAGAACGTGCTGATATGATAACTCGTTCCGTTGCGGCGATGGGGCTTAAAAATGTAGAGGTTCACATTTTTACCGGGCTTCTGGTTGACTTTATATCACAAAATGGCGCAAATGTTATTGTCAAAGGTCTTCGTGCCGTATCTGATTTTGAATATGAATTCCAGATGGCGCTGATGAACCATAAGTTGCTTCGTGAAGTTGAAACTATGTTTATGATGACAAGCAACAAATATTCATACTTAAGTTCAAGCATCGTTAAAGAGGTTGCCAAGTATGGCGGAAACTTAAGCGGTCTTGTGCCTGATGATCTGATTGACGAAATAACAGAACGTGCTAAACAGTTGCGTTGATTTGACCTAATTTGTACATTTTTATTTATAGTCGTAAGTAAGGCTATACAAATGCAAAATATATGAATTCACTTTTGAAAGGATTGGTGAACAAATGGAAAGAGGTACCGATATAATCGAATTATTGAGCGAGTTGGAGGATATTATAGACAGTGGCTTTGAATTCCCCATTATTCACAAAACATTTGTGAACAAAGAAGAAATAATGGAGATTATCAGAGACATCAGTTTACATATTCCCGAAGAGGTTCGCGTAGCAAAAACTGTTGCTGAAGACAGACAGAGAATTTTAAGCGATGCTCAGCAGAAAGCAGACCTTATCATCAAAGGAGCAGAGGAAAAAATCGTTTCTTTAATTGATGAGCACGAAATTACAAAACGCGCCAATGCAAAAGCAAACGAAATCATCGCTGCTGCTCAGGCTAACAGCCGTGAGATAAGACTCGGCACTCTGCAGTTTGCAGATGATGTGCTCAAAAAAGCGGAACTTGGTCTTCGTGATGTAAACGCACAGTCAAGCGCAAGCCTTACAAAACTTACAGACACCCTGCGCAACAGCAGAGCAGAACTTCAAAATGGAAAACGCTAATAAAGTAAAAAGAGCAGTAATAAAAGTAGGTACGTCTACTCTCACTTATGAGGGGGGACGCCTTAATATACGCCGAATTGAAAAACTGGTAAAAACCATTTCTGATATCCGTAACAGCGGTATTGAGGTTGTACTGGTTTCTTCGGGTGCCATAGGCGTCGGTATGGGTAAAGCGGGCATTTCAAAACGTCCCGATTGCACCAGAGAAAAACAGGCACTTGCGGCAATCGGTCAGTGCGAACTTATGAATTTTTACAGTCAGATTTTTGAAAACTATTCGCATACGGTTGCACAGATTTTGCTTACACGTGATGTTATTGATAAAGAACAGATGCGTACCAATGCAAAAAACACGTTTGAGATGCTTTTTTCTTTGAACGCTATACCGATTGTAAACGAAAACGACACAGTTTCTACAGAGCAGATTGAGTTTGGTGATAATGACACGTTGTCTGCCATAGTTGCAGAACTTGTAGGCGCCGATTTACTTGTACTGCTTTCAGATATTGACGGACTTTATGACAAAGATCCGCACAAATTTGACGATGCCCGTATAATTGACGAGGTTGATGAGATTACGGACGATATTCGTGCCCTTGCCGGGGGTACGGGAACATCACGTGGAACGGGTGGTATGGTAACAAAGATTGCCGCTGCCGAAACTGCCACAAACGCAGGTGTTGATATGATTATCACAAACGGTGCTGACCCCGATGTTTTGTATGATATATTCGACGGCAAAAAAGTAGGAACTTTATTCAGGAAAAAGATATGAGTAATATTGAAAAACTTTTAACATCAATGCGCGGTTATGCGCACGAAAATTATGTACCCATAATCCGCCCCGAAACGGAGCGGATTTTGTGTTCAATAATAGAAAAAATTAAACCCAAACGTATGCTTGAACTGGGTGCGGCGATTGGGTATTCCGCAATCACATTCAGCAGATATATTGCTAATGACGGAGTTATTATAACCGTTGAACGTGACGAGCAGCGTGCCGCTATGGCAAGGCGAAACATTGCCAAGGCAAACCTTACGGGTAAAATCCGTCTTATAGAGGACGATGCGCTTACGCTTTTGCGGTCAATGGACAATAAAGTGGATATAATATTTTTAGATGCCGATAAATCGCACTATATAGACTATTACGAGGACTGCCTGCGTCTGCTTGATAGCGGTGGAATTATAATTGCGGATAATGTTTTATTTGCAGGACTCGTGGAAAAAGAGGGCGAGGTAGAACATAAACACCGCACAATAGTTACTAATCTGCGTCTTTTTATCAAAACTGTTCAGGAAGACGACAGAGTAACAAGCGAACTTTTGAAAACTGAAGACGGAATTATGATTATAAGGAAGAAATAAAAAGGTGATATATATGAAGAAACCTGAACTTTTAGCACCTGCGGGAAGTTTTAATACATTAAAATACGCGCTTGCATACGGGGCAGATGCCGTTTATGTGGGCGGTGAAGAATTTTCGCTGCGTACTGCATCTAAAAACTTCAGCCGCGCAGAACTTGAACAGGCAGTTAGATATACGCACAATCTTGGCAAAAAGATATACGTAGCGGTAAACATATTCTGCCATAACGATGATATTGCAGACCTTGAAGAATACGCAAAATATCTGGAACTTATAAAAGTTGACGGTGTTATAATATCAGACATTGGTGCGCTTTCCGCAGTAAAGGTTGCAGCGCCCAAATTGCCAATCCATATAAGCACACAGGCAAATACAACAAACGCATCAGCCGTTAAAGCATGGCAGACACTTGGTGCAGTAAGGGTTGTGCCAGCGCGTGAACTCTCTCTTGACGAGATTAAAAAAGTCAAAAGTGAAACCGACTGCGAGATAGAGTGCTTTATACACGGCGCAATGTGCATATCGTATTCCGGCAGATGCCTTATGAGTAACTATTTCACCGGCAGAGGTGCAAATCAGGGCGCATGCGCACACCCTTGCCGTTGGGAATATACAATTACAGAAAAAACACGTCCCGATGAGCAGATGCCTGTTGTGGAAACAGAGCGAGGCACGTTTATATTTAATTCAAAAGATTTGTGTATGATAGAGCATATTCCAGAACTTATTGATGCAGGTATAGACAGTTTCAAGATAGAGGGCAGAGTTAAAAACGAACTTTATGTTGCAACGGTTGTAAGTGCATACCGCTCGGCAATTGATTCATATATGCAAAATCCCGATTCGTATAAAACCGACGAATCTGTACTCAAAGAACTTGCAAAGGTCAGCCACAGAGGGTACACAACCGGATTCTACTTTGGCAAACCCGATGCTGATGCTCATAATTTTGAAAGCAGTGAATATATCCGTGAATACGGAATAGTAGGCGTTGTTAAAGAGTATGATGCATCGACAGGTATTGCAACAATTGAACAGAGGAACAGATTTTTTGCCGGTGACGAACTTGAAGTGATTGTACCAAACGGCGGATATTTCACTCAGGTAGCGCAGGATATGAAAAATGAGCGCGGCGAGGATATTGATGTTGCCCCTAATGCGCAGATGACGGTTTATATGAAAATGAGCAAACCTGTTGTGGAATTTGCAATATTGCGTAAGAAATTGTAGAATTGTTATATTTTTAACAAAAAACAACTGCTATATTTGTGAAAAAATTCTTGAAAATAAAAAAGGATTTTAAAGGTAAATATAGAATAATGTATAATATGGGAAAGAATCAGATTTTAATATAAATACAGGAGGAGAAACTATCATGAAAACCAATAACAAAAAAGTTCTTACTTGGCTTGATGAGATGGCTGCCATGACCAGACCTGCCGAAATCGTTTGGATTGACGGCAGTGAGGCTCAGCTTGAAGCATTAAGAGAAGAAGCTTGTGCTACAGGCGAAATGCTTAAACTCAATCAGGAAAAACTTCCCGGCTGCTACTATCACAGAACAGCTGAAAACGACGTTGCACGTGTAGAGGATAGAACATTTATCTGCACACCTACTAAAGAAGAGGCAGGTCCCGTTAATAACTGGATGGATCCCGCTGAGATGTATGCTAAACTTAAAAAACTCTATGACGGTTCTATGGAAGGCCGTACAATGTACGTAATTCCTTACTCAATGGGTCCCGTTGGCTCACCATTCTCAAAAATCGGTATTGAGTTGACAGACAGTATTTACGTTGTGCTTAACATGGCTATTATGACAAGAATCGGTGACGCTGTTATCGACGCTCTCGGTGAAGACGGCGATTTCGTAAAATGTCTGCATGCTAAAAAAGACGTTAATCCCGAGGAAAGATACATCGTTCAGTTCCCTCAGGATTCTACAATCTGGTCAATCAACTCCGCTTATGGCGGTAACGTACTGCTCGGTAAAAAATGCTTTGCACTCCGTATTGCATCTTACCTCGGTATGAAAGAAGGCTGGATGGCTGAACACATGCTTATTTTAGGTTTGGAAAATCCTCAGGGTGAAGTTAAATACATCTGTGCTGCATTCCCCTCTGCTTGCGGTAAAACAAACCTGGCTATGCTTATTCCGCCCGAGTACCTTAAAGAAAAAGGTTACAAAGTATGGACCGTTGGTGACGACATTTCTTGGCTCCGTATCGGTGATGACGGCAGATTGTACGCAATCAACCCCGAAGCAGGTTTCTTCGGCGTTGCTCCCGGTACAAGCGAAAAAACAAACTTCAACGCACTTGAAGCAACCAAAAAGAACACAATCTTCACAAACGTTGCTATCAACAATGATGATAACACTGTTTGGTGGGAAGGTCTTGATAAAAATCCGCCCGTTAATGCTACAGAGTGGAAAGGCGCTCAGGTTAACGGCGTAGAATACACAGCAGCAGGCAACAAACTTGCTCACCCCAACTCAAGATTTACTGCTCCGGCAATAAACTGCCCCTGCATTTCAAAAGAATTTGAAAACCCGCAGGGTGTACCGATTTCTGCTATTGTATTCGGTGGCAGACGTGCTAAAACTGCTCCGTTGGTATATCAGGCAAGAGATTGGGAACACGGCGTGTTCGTAGGTGCTACAATGGCATCTGAAACAACCGCTGCAGCAGCAGGTGCTGTAGGTGTTGTAAGACGCGACCCAATGGCTATGAAACCTTTCGTAGGTTACAATATGGCTGACTATTTCGGTCACTGGTTAGAGATGGGCAAAAAGATGGATGCTGACAAAGCACCTAAAATCTTCCACGTTAACTGGTTTAGACAGGATGACGAAGGACACTTTATGTGGCCCGGATTTGGTGACAATATGCGCGTTCTTCTCTGGATTCTTGACCGTTGCGAAGGTAAAGTTGACGCTAACGAAAGCGAAATCGGATATCTCCCCAATATGGAAGATATCGATGTTACTGACCTCGACATCAACGCAGATGTTTTAAAAGAACTCCTTACAGTTGATAAAGATGTCTGGATGGAAGACGTTAAGGACCAGAAAGAGTACTTTGCACAGTTTGGCGACAGATTGCCTGCTGAAATTGCAAAACAGCTCGAAATTCTTGAGAACAACCTCAGCAAATAATAATTGTAAAATCAAAAACGGCTTGCAGTATAATCTGCAAGCCGTTTTTAAATAGTCGTCATACTGCTATTGTACCGTTCTGTCGATTAGAAAAGGATTTGCTTTAAAAAAGCAAAAATTGAATTGGAAATTTTTCTAATATCTTGAAAGGAAACGTAAAATCTATTGACTTTATGTAATGATATATAAACAGAACGGCACAATAGCAAACATAAATTTCGCACACTAAAAAAGTGCGCTCCGCAGGAACGCACTGAAAAAGCGTTTCTGCTGTCAGGCACCATTTCCATAGAAACAACGAAAATGACGAAACGCTTTTTACCAAAGCAGGTTTCGTTGTTTCTAAAAAAATATTCATGATGCCTGACACATAAATTATACCATGTTGTATTTTAAAGGTCAATAGAAAAAATTCGACATTTGAAAAACATACAGGTACACTTGATTATTGAAGAGGGATATGGTAAAATAAATAATAACTTTTAAAAATGGAGAGATATATATGGATAAAGTATTTTCTAAAGCAAAAATCTTGCTTCCCAAAGATGGCACAGATATGAGCAAATGGAGTGTCGTTGCGTGCGACCAGTACACGTCCGAGCCCCAATACTGGCAGGCTGCCGCTGATTATGTAGGCGATTCACCGTCTATGCTTAATTTGGTTTTGCCCGAAGTTTATTTAGAGGCCGATGACGTTTCAGACAGAATTAAAAATATCTGTGAAACTATGGACAAATATATTGCGGACGGCGTACTTATCGAGCGCGAGCCGGCTTACATATACGTTGAGCGTACCCAGGCGGACGGAATGGTACGAAAAGGTATTGTGGGCAAAATTGATTTGGAGCATTATGATTATTCAAAAGGTTCAACATCTGCAGTCCGTGCTACAGAGGGCACTATTATTGAACGTATTCCGCCGCGTGTACGTGTAAGAGAAAATGCGTCTTTGGAATCTCCGCACATTATGATACTGATAGACGATACTGCCAAATCCATAATTGAGCCTCTTGGAAAAGAAAAAGAGAATTTTGAAAAGGCTTATGATTTTGCTCTTATGCAGAATTCAGGAAGTATAAAAGGATATTTTGTGTCCGACGAAATTTCCGAAAGAATAGATACCCTTCTTGAGGAACTTTGTGACCTTGACAAATTTAATGCAAAGTACGATGTAAACGAGTCATCGCCTTTAGCATACGCTATGGGTGACGGCAACCATTCGCTTGCCACTGCAAAAGCGTGCTGGGAAAAACTCAAAGCCGAGGGAGCAGATGTAAATACGCACCCTGCAAGATATGCTCTTGCAGAGATTGTAAATCTCCATGATGATGCAATGGTTTTTGAACCTATCCATAGAGTTATCTTTGATGTTGACACAGATGCATTTGAAAAATTCCTTGCCCAAAACGGTGTTAAAGAGGGTACAAGCGGACAGACATTCGAATATATAGCAAACGGCACCACAAAAACCATGAGTATATCAAACCCCACAGCAAATATTGCAGTAGGCAGTCTGCAGAATCTGATTGATGAATACCTTAAAGATAACGCAGGAACAGTTGACTACATTCACGGTTATGACGTTGTACGTGATTTTGCCGCAAAAGACGGTAATGTAGGTATACTGTTTGACGTTATGGACAAATCCGAACTTTTCAAAACAGTTATCTTAGACGGAGCACTGCCACGTAAAACTTTTTCAATGGGTCATGCTCACGACAAAAGGTTTTATACGGAGTGCAGAAAAATAAAATAAAAAAATTTTAAAAAATACGGAACTTTTTTAAATTTGCATCGTCTTATAGGTGTAAAACAGATGTGAAAAGCCAGATGCATTTGTTAAATATAAAAAAGAGAGGTACATAATTATGCTTAAAAAAACAATGGCTGTTATAGCCGCAACTGCAGTTTTAGCTGCATCTACAGTAATAAGTTTTGCTGAATACGATCCAAACAAAGTGGTATCTGAAAATCAGATTGCTACAAAAATGATTACTCCTGAATTCAAAATCAACGTAAACGGTGTTGAGATTGACGCTCCGCTTCCGTTTGAAAAAGAGGGAATGCTGATGCTTCCTTTACGCACAATCACCGAAACTTTAGGTTACGAAGTTGAGTGGCAGGGCGAAACCGGTACAATCATTTTAACAAAAGGTCCGGTTTACATTACAATGAACGCTTTTGAAGATGGTTACACATTTTCAAGAACTGCTCCTATGCTCCTCGGCACAGCACCGATTCTTATTGAAGGTGTAACATTTGTTCCCGCTGAATTCATCACACAGGTTATAGGCGGTGCGTACAGAACAGAAGCAGACGGCTCTATTAAAATTTTCGATGCTGAATTAAAAGACATTGCTTTGATTGATGCTGTTAATGCAGAAGAAAAACAGATTACCGTTAACGATATCGTAATGGGTACAGTTGTGCTTAACATAAGCGAGGAAACCACCATTACCGATGAAGAGGGTAACCCCGTTAAATTTGAAGAACTTGAAGAAGGTCTTACATTGAAAGTAACTTACGGTGAGGCTATGACAATGAGTCTTCCCCCGATTAACAATCCTTCTGTAATCGTTGTTAAATCAGGTTCTCCTGCAATGACACTTCCATCTGATGAGCCCGTTGCAGAGATTACTCCCGTTGAGGAAGTTGCTGAAGAAAAATAATCACTTTTTAAAAAGACGCCATCAGGCGTCTTTTTTGTGCAATAAAATTCAAAGGAAATTGTTGACAATAGGGAAAGAGAGTGGTATAATGTTTTCAGCACATAGTGTGCTGAACGGAGGTGATTTCTGTGGCAAATAAGGATATATCGATGATAAATGACGAAATGTCGGATATGATAATTGCCGCTGCAACTAAAATTGCAACCTCTGAAGGTGCACACACACTTACCGTGCGTAAAATTCTTCGTGAACTTGAAATTACCAACAGAGTTTTTTATAACAGATTTCACAATATTGGTGAAGTTCTGGAAATTGTGTATAAGAACACTGTTATGCAAATGCGCGAGTGCCTTTCTCAAAAATATGATGAGAAAACCGATTTTTTTGAATATGTTCTTGATGTGCTTACACAGGTACTTGTTGCTACTTATGATATACGTGAGCAGTTCAGCCAGTATGCATTTGAGTATGATTCAATAAACGACTCCAACTATATCTGGTGGCGTGAAGAAATAAAAAAACTTGTAGAATATGCAAAATCTAAAGATATTATAAAAAGTGACGTAGATACAGATGCATTGAGTTATTCCGTATGGTGCTTTTCACGCGGTTTCAATGCCGATGCTATATGCCGACGTTTTACCAAAGACGAGGCTGTGGAATATTTCCGTTACGGAATGAGTTTCTTTTTAGAGGGATTAAAAAAATAATTTTTTAAACAGAAATGAAAGTTTCTGTTTAAAATTTTTTCAGCACACTGTGTGCTGAAATTTGTCGAATACAGTTTGATTCCATAGAAATAGTGGGAAATTTACTTCAGCACACTCTGTGCTGAAGAATGTAAAAACAAGTCGAAAGGGGCAGATATATAAATGTCGATTAAAGTTTTAGGCACGGGCGCATACATACCCGAAAAGGTTGTCACAAATGATGACCTTGCAAAACTTGTGGATACTTCAGATGAGTGGATTATGCAAAGGGTTGGTGTTAAGGAAAGACACGTGTCTGTGGACGAAACTGCAGCGGATATGGCAGGTAAGGCTGCTATGCGTGCATTGGAGTCTGCAAATCTTAATGGGACGGATATCGACCTGATTATTGCTGCAAGCATTTCTGGCGAAACGCTTTCGCCAACTGTTGCAGGTATGGTACAAAAGCATATAGGTGCAAATTGCCCTGCTTTCGATGTAAACTCTGCGTGCAGCGGATTTTTATTTGCATTGGACACAGCGGTTTCATATATTGAGCGCGGCATATACAAAAACGTACTTGTTATCGGTGCTGAAAGGCTTAGCAAACTTGTTGACTGGTCTGACCGCAGTACGTGTGTAATATTTGGTGACGGAGCAGGCGCCATGGTTGTTACAAAAGGTGACGGCTACCTTGCGTCAAGGCTTTATACGTCCGGCGGTGACGAGGTTATAGAAATCCCTTCATTCGGTGGCTCATCTCCTTTTTATAAAACACCGCTAAAGCATCCGTATATATTTATGGACGGTCAGGAAACATTCAAGTTTGCAGTTAACAAAATAGCCGAAGACATAAAATATGTGGCAGAGCAGGCGGGCATCGGATTGGACGAAATTGATTACGTTGTAACTCATCAGGCAAATATCAGGATAATGGATTTTGCAGCCAAACGTCTTAAAATGCCCAAAGAAAAGTTTGTTGTGAACATACATAAGTACGGAAACACATCTTCTGCAAGCGTTGCAATCGCTTTTGACGAGTTGGCACGTTCCGGAAAACTTAAACGCGGCGACAAAATTGCAATGTGTGCATTCGGCGGTGGACTTTCGAGTGCGGCATGTTTAATTGAATGGTAAAAAAGACATTTTGTCTTAAAAATATATTATTTTGGAGGAATTTATTATGACAATCGAAAAAGTAAAAGAACTTCTGGCAGAACACTTGGAGATGGACGTTGCTGAAATCACAGACGAAACCACCTTTGAGGACCTCGACATCGACTCTCTCGACACAGTAGAGATTATGATGGAAATGGAAGACGAGTTTGGCATTGAAATCAAAGCCGGCGAAGTAGGTAAGTCAGTAAAAGAACTTTCTGCTTACATTGACGCAAAACTTGCGTAATTTTAATGGGCATAGGCAATTTAACGCTTATGCCCATTGCTGAAAGGCAGTGAATAGTTATGGTACATACACAAATATGCGATATGCTCGGAATTAAATACCCTTTAATTCAGGGTGGTATGGCACATATATCAGATGCATATCTTGCATCTGCAGTTTCAAACGGCGGAGGAATAGGGCTTATTTCGGCAGCAAACGGAAACGTTGCCTGGATAGAGGAGCAGATTGACCTCGCCGCATCTTTAACAGACAAACCGTTCGGCGTAAACATTATGCTGATGGGTGAAAATATAGACGAAATAGCAGAACTTATTGCAAGGAAAAAGGTTGCGCTTGTAACTACGGGCGCAGGTAACCCCGATAAATACGTACCCCTCTGGAAAGAGGCAGGAGTAAAGGTAATTCCTGTTGTGGCATCAAGTGCGCTTGCAAAACTTATGGCACGTGCAGGTGCAGACGCAGTTATTGCTGAAGGCGGTGAATCGGGCGGCCACGTTGGTGAAATGACAACGATGACACTTGTTCCGCAGGTTTGTGATGCAGTTGACATTCCTGTTATTGCCGCAGGCGGCATAGCCGATGGCAGAGGTATTGCGGCATCACTTATGCTCGGCGCTCAAGGTGTGCAGATAGGCACAAGATTTCTGGCGGCAACTGAATGTAACATAAGCCGTACATATAAAGACAAACTTTTAAAAGCAGGTGACACTGCAACAATTGTTACGGGCAGACGTTTAGGTCACCCCGTGCGCAGTTTGAAATCGCCTTTTTCAAGAAATTATGCCAAAGCAGAGTACACATCTATTTCAGACGAAGACCTTGAGATGATGGCAGTTGGAAGCCTGCGTGCGGCAGTTGCCGATGGCGATGAGAAAAAAGGGTGTTTCCTTGCGGGGCAGATTTCAGGATTGGTAAACAGAGAACAACCCGCCGCAGAGATGATTGAAGAAATGTTTTGCGAGGCGGAATCTATATTGAATGGAGCATTAAAATGGGTAAAATAGCATTTGTGTTTTCAGGTCAGGGCGCACAGTACAGCGGTATGGGTAAATCATTATACGATATGGGCGGTGCGGCAAAAAAACTTTATGATGTTGCGGAAAATTTCCGCAAAGGCACTTTAAAGCAATCGTTTGAGGGCAGTGATGATGAACTCAAATCAACAAAAAACACACAGCCGTGTATGTATCTGGTTGAAATGGCGGCTGCACTTTCTCTTAATGAAAAAGGTGTGTATGCCGATGGTGTTGCCGGATTCTCACTTGGTGAAATAGGTGCACTTGCGTATGCAAAAGCCTATACATATCAGGACGGATTTAAAATTGTGACAAAGCGCGGGGAAGTTATGAACGATGCTGCAACCGGAGAAAAAACTGCTATGTGTGCAGTTTTGAAACTTGATGCCGATACAGTTACAAAAACTGCGGCAGAGTATGAACGTTTGTATGCCGTAAACTACAACTGTCCCGGTCAGGTGACGGTTTCAGGTCTTGAAAGCAGTATGGACACATTTTGTGAAAAAGTGAAAGAACTTGGCGGCAGAACAATACCGCTTGCAGTAAGTGCTGCATTCCATTCACCGTTTATGTCCGATGCGGCAGACAAGTTCGCAGAAGCACTTGAAAGTTTTGAAATCACAACTCCGCAGATTCCGGTATATGCAAACCTTACTGCAACACTTTACGGAGAAAATGTCCGTGACTCTCTTAAAATGCAGATGAAAAGCCCTGTTAAATGGCAGAGTACAATTGAAAATATGATTGCTGACGGGTATACGGATTTTATTGAAGTTGGTCCCGGCAAAACATTGTGCGGACTTATTAAAAAGATATCTAAAGAGGTAAACGTATACAACGTGGAAAATGAAGATACACTTTTGCAGACTGTGGAGGCGATAAAAAATGCTTAACGGAAAAACAGCAGTAATAACCGGCGGTTCACGAGGCATAGGTGCGGCGATTGCAGAAAAGTACGCATCTCTCGGTGCAGATATTGCCATAATCGATATGAACGAAGCAAATGAATTCAAGGTTCATTTAGAGGACACATACAAAATAAAAGCGCAGACCTATATCTGCGATGTGTCCGACACAAATTCGTGTAAAGAAACAGTTGCAAAGATAGCAGATGATTTCGGCGGTTTTGATATACTTGTAAACAATGCAGGAATCACTCGTGACAATCTTATTGTTACAATGGAAGAAGAGGACTTTGACAAAGTTATAGACGTAAATTTAAAAGGTGCTTTTAATATGATTAAAGCGTGCGGAAGAAGTTTTATACGCAAAAAATACGGAAAGATTATAAACATTGCGTCTATATCCGGTCTTACAGGTCTTCCCGGTCAGGCAAACTATTCTGCATCTAAAGCAGGAATTATCGGACTGACAAAGGCAGTTGCAAAAGAACTCGGTGCAAAAAATGTGTGCTGTAATGCCATAGCCCCCGGATTTATTGCAACCGATATGACGAAAGACCTTGGAAGTGAAGAAGAATTTTTGAAATCCATCCCGTTAAAAAGATTGGGTAAACCTCAAGACGTTGCAGAACTTGCCGCTTTTCTTGCAAGCAGTGCGTCTGACTACATAACGGGCGAAGTTATCCGCATTGACGGCGGATTGGCAATGTAAGGAGGGAACACAGTTGAAAAGAGTAGTAATTACAGGCCTTGGTGCAATAACACCTGTTGGGTGCACAGTTGAATCTTTCTGGGATAGCCTTAAAAACGGCAAAAACGGAATTGATTTTATAACCAAGTTTGATACAGAGGGATTTACCGCTAAACTTGCGGGTGAGGTAAGAGATTTTGATCCGCTTTTATATATGGAAAAAGGCGATGTCAGAAGAACCGATAAATTTGTTCAATACGCAATCGGTGCGGCAGTTCAGGCGGTTGAGGACAGCAATCTTGCAGAAAACATTGCTCCCGAACGTTTTGGTGTTTATTTTGGCACAGGAATCGGCGGAATGGATACATTTATTGCCGAGCATAACAATCTTTTAAACAGAGGCCCGCAAAGAGTTTCGCCTATGTTCATACCGAAGATGATTTCCAATATGGCAGCAGGAAATATATCAATTAAAGTCGGTGCAAAAGGACCGTGCATAAGCGTATCTACTGCGTGTGCATCAGGCACAACCGCAATAGGCGAAGCATACAGGGCAATCAAGGGCGGATATGCCGATGCTATAATTGCCGGCGGTGTAGAGGCTTGTGTAAATCCTCTTGCAGTTGCAGGTTTTATTAACTGTATGGCACTTTCGGAAAGCACAGACAAAGATGCGGCATCTGTTCCGTTTGACGCAAGAAGAAACGGATTCATTATGGGTGAGGGCGCAGGTGCGCTTATTGTTGAGGAATATGAGCACGCAGTTAAAAGAGGTGCTAAAATTTATGCCGAAGTAAAAGGTTACGGAAGCACTTGTGACGCTTTCCATGTAACTGCACCTGATGACAGTGCAGAATCGTCCGCACGTGCAATTGCGGATTGCTATGCAGAGGCAGGCGGAAATTTTGCACCCGAAAACATATACATAAACGCACACGGCACAAGCACGCCGCTTAACGACAAAACAGAAACGAGAGCAATCAAGAATGTGTTTGGAGATGATGCATATAAACTGCATGTAAGTTCCACAAAGTCTATGACAGGACATCTGCTCGGTGCGGCAGGTGCGGTAGAGGGTATTGCGGCAGTTCTGGCGGTCCGTGACGATATTATCCCGCCAACAATCGGATATAGCGAAGCAGACCCCGAATGTGACCTTGACTATACACCAAACGTTGCAGTTAATACAAAAGTTGATATTGCATTTTCAAATTCACTGGGATTTGGCGGCCACAATGCGTGTGTGGCATTCACTAAATGCGAGGGATAATTTATGAATAAAGAAGAACTTAAAAATATACTGCCGCATCGTGACAATATGCTTTTGCTTGATGAGGCAGAGTGCGTAGATTCAATTGCATACGGCAAAAAACTTATTGTTAGTGACGAATGGTTTTTAAAAGGTCATTTCCCCAACAACCCCGTAGTTCCTGGGGTTATACTTTGTGAGATACTCGGACAGTCTGTATGCGTCTGCCTTGACGGCACTATTCCTGACGGCAAATTGCCTTATTTCACAGGGCTTGACAAAGTTAAATTCCGCAAGCCCGTAGTTCCTGGAGATTTGTTTGAAACAAAATGTGAAATCATCAAAATCCGCGAGCCGTTTTATTTTGCCAAAGGTCAGGGATTTGTTAACGGAAAACTGTGCGTAAGCGCAGAATTTTCATTTGCTATTGCGGATAAGCAGTAAAAACTAAACGGAGGACATTATTGTGAGTATATTCGGTACAAAAACCAATTCTCCTGAAAAATGCACCTGTAAAAAGTGCAGTGCGGAGTTAACCGGCGCTCAACTTTGCGAAAACGCATATATTTGCCCGCAATGCGGCACATATATGCGTATGGGTGCGTTCCAAAGGCTTGAACTTATTGTGGACAAAAAAAGTTTTAAAGAGATGGATAAGTCAATGAAAAGTAAAAACCCATTGAATTTTCCTGAGTATAATGATAAAATAGAAAAAGCGATGGACACCAGCGGATTAAACGAGGGTGTTATATGCGGAACTGCTTTGATAGACGGATTTCCGTGTGCAGTTTTCATTATGGACTCCAACTTTATGATGGGTTCAATGGGCAGTGTTGTGGGTGAGAAGATTACCCGACTTTTTGAAAAAGCAACAGAGAAAAATCTGCCGGTAGTGGGCTTTTGTACATCAGGCGGCGCAAGAATGCAGGAAGGTATATACTCACTTATGCAGATGGCGAAAGTCAGCGGTGCGGTTAAACGTCACAGTAACAGCGGTAATTTATACATTGCTGTTTTAACAGACCCCACAACGGGCGGTGTTACTGCAAGTTTTGCTATGCTTGGAGATATTATCATTGCCGAACCAAAAGCGCTGATAGGTTTTGCAGGTGCAAGGGTTATCGAACAGACCACCGGCAAAAAACTCCCCGAAGGTTTTCAAAGGGCAGAGTTTATGCTGGAACATGGCTTTATAGATATGATTGAGCAAAGACCGAGATTGAAGTATACAATTTCAAAACTGCTTAAAGCACATAGCCATATAGAGTGAAAGGTCAGGTGATAATTTATGTCAGACAAAATCAAAGCGTATGAAAGAGTACAGGCTGCAAGAAGTAACGCAAGACCTTCGGGTGGATTTTATCTTAATAGAATGATTGATAATTTCGTTGAACTCCACGGCGACAGACGTTATGGTGAAGACGGCGCCATAGTAGGCGGAATAGGTTTTTTAAACGGCAGACCCGTTACGGCTATTGCCATGGAAAGAGGAACTACCATAGAAGAACGTATGAAACGTCATTTTGGCTGTCCTACTCCGGAGGGTTACAGAAAAGCACTCCGTCTTATGAAACAGGCAGAGAAATTTAAAAGACCGATTATATGCTTTATCGGTTGCTCAGGTGCTTACTGCGGAATTGACGCAGAAGAACGCGGTCAGGGAGAGGCTATTGCTGAAAATCTTTTTGAAATGATGGGGCTTAAAGTTCCGGTTATATCTGTTGTTGTCGGAGAAGGCGGTTCAGGCGGTGCGCTGGCTCTTGGTGTTGGCGATACTGTTATAATGCTTGAAAATGCCGTTTATTCCGTTATTTCTCCTGAAGGTTGTGCATCAATCCTCTGGAAAGATTCTGCAAAAGCAGCGGATGCGGCAGAGGCACTTAAACTTACTGCATACGATTTACACAAATTCGGTGCGGTGGAAAAAGTTATTGAAGAAAAAGGGAAAACCCCAGAAGAAATATGTGATGACCTTAAAGCATATATAGTTAAAGAACTTGAAATCAGGCGTAAAAAGTCTGTTAAGGACTTGCTTGACGAAAGATACAATAAATTCCGTAAGATAGGTGTATATTGATTATGTTTGTTAAAGATTATGAATTCCGGTACGGCGATCTGGACAAAAACGGCAACATCAGAATCAGCACGGTGCTTGATGTTTTGCAGGATGCTGCAACAAGGCACTCTGCCGAAGTGGGTTATGACAGCCGTAAACTTTCTGAAATCAAAATTGCGTGGCTTTTAGAGGGGTGGCGTGTACGCATTATATCGTCGCTTGATGCAGATTGCAGTGCAACAGTTAAAACCGGAATAATGAATCTTAAATCATGTGAGTCGCAGCGTTGTTACGAGGTATGGCAAAATGGTGAACTTAAAATAATTGCAACGGCAGACTGGTTTACTGTCAATACAGAAAAAATGCGTATTACACGTATTCCTAAAGAGTGTATTGATGCCTTTGACAAGGTTGATGAGCCCGACAATGAGTTGCATTTTGAAAGATTCAAGCCGGAAACGGAGATTGATGTTATAGATACACGTGTTGTTGAAAACCGCGACCTTGATACAAACAATCACCTGAACAATGTAAAATCAGCGGAGATAATTATGGACTATCTCCCTGACAGTTTTTGTCCTACGGAATTTACCATTCGTTACCGCAAGGAACTCAAAAAGGGTGAAAAGATAGAAGTATGTCACAAAATCACAGACAACGCCTTATGTTATGAAATAAAAAACAGCGATGGGGATGCCTGTGTTATGATGAGATTTAATAATGAAGATGCCTAAAAGGCATCTTTTTAATTTTTCTTTCAAATATATTTTTGTTAACAATTTATTGCTTGACTGCTGCAGGTATATAATATATAATTGATGCATAAAGAATTTTATTTTATGAATTTGGTGGATAATGATGAAAAAAGAAAAAATAACAAAGTTTTCAGATTTTGTTTATTACTATAAATGGCACGTTATTATTTCTGTTGTGGCTGTTATTGTGCTTGTTTCCAGTTTACACAGTTGCGCTACAAAAGTTGAAGATGACCTTGTTGTAGATGTGCTTATAAGCAATAATGCGTTGGTTGATGCAGCAGAAAACATAGAGGCAGATTTGTGCGGTGCAGGGCTTATACCTGACATTGACGGTGACGGAATCAGCAGCCCGTATGTAAATATTATTACGATGCCTCTGGAAACACAGAGCGAAGCCGATGTTGCAGCATCGTATCAGGCTATGATTGCAATGGCGGCTGACGATTCCATACTGTTTTTAATTGACGAGGATTTGCTTGAAATGTATGAAGATCAGGGCGCTTTTGCAGATATATCCGATAAGGCCCAAAAATACGGATTCAAAGATGAAGATGTGTATATCGCAGAAGACGGGACCCCGATGGGATTAAGCCTTAAAGGTAATGCATATCTTGAAAGTAAGGGAATAGTTACAGATACGCTTTATGCATCATTCAGAATTTTGCCTGAAGGCGATCTTGAAGACGATATGATTGCAAAAATCAAAGCGGCAGATGACATTTTTGAATTTATTATTAAATAATCGGTGGTTATACAATGGAGAAAAGCAAAAAATGTATTAACTGCGGAGAGCAGGACGAACTGATTTGTATGTATTGCCGCACTAAAGAGGCATCTCTCCGTGATAAAATATTTGAAAATTACCAGTATCTTGCGCGTGTTATTGCCAAACGTTATATGAACAAAGGCATTGAGTATGAAGACCTTTATCAGGTGGCATGCATGGGGCTGGTACTTGCTATTGACAGATTTGACTGTGAACGCGGCGTAAAGTTTTCTACCTTTGCAATGCCTACTATTATGGGCGAGGTTAAAAGGTATTTCCGCGACAAAGGATTTATAATAAAACTTCCGCGCAGACTTTACGAGATTTTCAGAAAAGCCGACAGAATCCGTATGGTTCATGAGCAACAGGAGGGTAGCATTCCGACGGTTGACGAGATTGCGTCTGCACTTAAAATTGCAGACAAAGACGTGGCGGAGTCTTTGCGTTATTCAGATGTTGTCAATATGCGTTCTTTGGAAGACACAGTCTATAACAGTGATATGGGGCTTTCGCAGATAATAGGTGTTGAGGAAGACAGTTTCCTTATGATTGAAAATCACGATTTTATATGTGAGGGCTTGCGTAAACTTACACCGGACGAAAAGAAACTGATTTTTGCAAGATATTATAAAGGTAAAAGTCAGAAAGAGGTTGCCGCAAAACTGGGAGTATCACAGATGCAGGTGTCAAGGCTTGAACGAAAAGTGCTTGAAAAGTTAAAATCTATGTACGTACATTAAAAAGGATATATTTTTGCATAATGCAAAAATATATCCTTTATTTATTACATCAATTAAAATATTCTTCGGGGTTTACACTTCTTCCGTCTTTGATGACCTCAAAATGCAGATGAGCCTCGTCAGCGATTTCAAATTCGGCAGTATCGCCGACTACACCTATTGCCTCGCCCGATTCAATCGTCTGACCGATGTTTACCATCTGGGCGGATGCAAGGTTTGAGTATCTTGTTGAAAGCCCGTTTCCGTGGTTTATTACTATTGTCACTCCGCAGGCGGTGTCGGTATAACATTCACTCACTTCGCCTTTTGCAGATGCTATAACAGTTGTACCAATTGGTGCTGATATATCAACGCCTTTATGCAGACGCCAGTCCTCCATTGTTTTAGAGTAGGAAAGTTCAGTATCGCTGTGCTTTTTCAGTATACTTCCGCCAACGGGAGCAATAAGGCTAGTTACAGGGGCAACAACTTCCGCCACAGGTTCGCTGATTTCTTGGGCTTCGTTTGACACATCAATAACATCGTCGCTTTGCCATTGTGTTTCATCAACCGTCGGAACAACCGGTTCAGGCTCGGGCTTTACTTCCGGTGATGACGCAACATAAATGGGTATCTGTTCTGGTATACTTGATGCCATCTGCGGGGTCTGATGCTCCAGTTTTTCAATGGCATCGTTGCGTGTTTTCATTATATACGCAGTAGTACCCACGGTAACTATAGCAACAAAAAGTATGGTGTAAAAAATCCCGCCGCCCTTTGATTTATTTTCTTTTCCGCCGGCGGTTTTAAGTATTATTTTTTTCATCATAAAACACCTCCGTCAGTATTATTACCTCAATTTGCCATTTTATACATCACCAATTGATACGGTTTTGCATAAGATATTAAGCAAAGGAGGTATTGATATGAAAGTAGTTGTATGGAAAGCCCCTAAATTCTGGCGGAGAATATTAAAGAGTATTTTTAAAATACATAGTGAAGAATAAGGAAAAACCACGCTTCTGTTTGACAGAAGCTTGGTTTTTGTAGTATACTTAATATACAAATATAGTATGAGGTTTAGTGATATGAGTAAAAAAACAGGTGTCATCGGATGTTTTGACGGCAAGGATTCGACTAAAATGAATATCTTTTATGAACAAATGAAAAAACGCGGTTTTGACGATATTGTGTGTGTGAATATCGGTTCTGAAACTTCGTATAAAGTGTCTGTGATGCTTAACATTTTTAAATGCATAAAGTCTTGCGGGATTGTTGTTGTTTTTTCAGACTGTTTGAAATATCTGCCGATTATCTGCTTTGCAAAAAAGATTTTCAAAAAGCGTATCTATAACAACATTATCGGTGGCGATTTTGCTTTAAAAGTAAAAGGAAACAGTAAGTATATCAATTATCTTAATGAACTTGATGCCAACTGGACGGAATTTTCAAAACTGGCTGAAGAACTTGACGGACTCGGAATAACCAACTGTGACGTCATTACCAATTTTAAAGAAGGCAACAGCACAAAGGCACTCGGTCAGGTAAGCGAAAACGGGAATAATAAATTCTGTATGCTCGGATGCATTACGGCTGAAAGCGGTGTTGAAGACGCTATAGACGCAGTTTTAAAATACAACTCTGCCGGCGATGAAAAAATAAGGCTTGAAATATGGGGTAATGTTGACGATAAGTATAAACAAGAGTTTCAATCGCTTATCAAAGACGGTTGTATTGAATATATGGGGTGCGCAGATTCAGATAAAATAACAGAGGCGATTACAGATAATATAGCCATGCTGTTTCCGTCGCATAATCAAAGTGAGGGATTTTCTCTTTCTCTGATAGATGCTTATGCTGCAGCCGTGCCTGTAATTGCAAGTGATATTGGCGCAAACTGCGAGGTTATAAGAAATTTTGAAACCGGATGGGTTTATCCCAATACCAACGCAGAAACGCTTTATGAAAGCATTATATGGGCTATGGAGCATAAACAGGAGATGGAGGCAATGCGCAAAAACTGTATGCTTTTATATACAAGGTACAAACCCGATTTTGTTATGCGAAGACTGGTTGATAAATATTTTAAATGACAAAAGGGCATATACTCCGTTTGAAGAGTATATGCCTTTTTGCGTAAAAAAAACCGCCGATGATGTTTCACCGACGGGAATGATTTGTGTTTAAACTAAATCATTATGCCTGCTGAGATTTGTATGTGCGCAAGCATCTGCTGCAAATCTTCATAGTTTTGGGAGTACCGTTAACGGTAGCTTTCACAGTTCTGATATTGGGCTTCCATGTTCTGTTGGTACGTCTGTGAGAGTGGCTCATTTTAATACCAAACACTACACCTTTTCCGCAAATTTCGCATTTTGCCATATATGAAACACCTCCTGTTAAATCAATCCAAATATATACGAATAGTATTATAACAGAAAAGTTTTTAAATTGCAAGAGTTTTTTTCGCAAGTTGCAAAAAGCCGTGAAATTCCTTAAAAATTGCAAAAAACACCATAAAAAGCCAATATAAATTGTAAGTTTGTTATAAAAAAAGGCACGCAAAATAAAAAATGTTGACAAATGCGGGTTGTTATAGTACAATTAAAAGGCTGATTTGGTATCAGTTTCCTTGCTCTTTCAAAAGGTGAAAGGGCCATAAGTCCGGGAGGAGGTGACTATATAATGGAAAACGTAATTAACAAGTATGAGACGATTTTCGTTATCGACACAACAGTAGGTGAGGAAGTAACAACTTCTTTGGTAGCGAAATTCAAAGACCTCATTGCCGCTAACGGTACTGTTGATAACGTAGACGAGTGGGGCAAACGCAGACTCGCTTACGAAATCGACCATAAGAGAGAGGGTTACTACACTCTTATCGAATTCTCTTCACAGGCAGAGTTCATCGCTGAACTCGAACGTGTGTACGGTATCACTGACGGTATCATCAGAAGTATCGTAATCAGAAAAGAGCAGTAATTTAGGAGAGGTTTAAAAATGAACAAAGTAATTTTAATGGGCAGACTCGCCCGCGATCCTGAACTCCGCAGCACTCCCAACGGTGTAAGCGTGTGCACTTTTACTCTTGCAGTAAGCAGACGTTTCAAAAATGCCAACGGCGAGTACGACGCTGATTTTATCAACTGCGTGGCTTGGAGACAGACCGCTGAGTTCATTAGCAAAAACTTTGCCAAAGGCAGAATGCTCGGTGTGGCCGGCTCTTTGCAGACCAGGTCATACGATAAGGACGGTCAGAAGAGATACGTTACAGAAGTTAGCGTTGAAGAGGCATACTTTGCAGGCGATAAAGGCCCCGCTGCTGATGAGAACCGCACATCTGCGGCTCCTGTAAGCAATGGCGGTGCAGCTTTCGGTGCAAGCGACGGATTTATTCCTATGCCTGCTGGAGATGACCTTCCTTTCTAATTAAATAAAGGAGGTAAATGAAGATGGAAGAAAAACGTTTTCGCAGAAAACCCCGCAGAAAAGTTTGCGCGTTTTGTGCTGATAAAGTTGAACACATTGATTATAAAGATGTAGCAAAATTGAGAAGATTTGTTTCTGAACGCGGTAAAATTTTACCCAGACGTGTTACAGGTAACTGTGCTAAACACCAGAGACAGCTTACAACTGCTATTAAAAGAGCAAGACACATCGCTTTGCTCCCCTACACAACAGATTGATTTTGATGCCCTGCAAATGCAGGGCATTTTTGTTTTTGTAAATGGGGTTCTTAGGGGTGAAACCCCTAAGCGGTTTTAAAACCGCATACCAAAAAGGATTCATTGTATCTTGATTTTGAATATTGAATCGTTTTTCTCTTTTTTCTAAGAAAAATCAAGGAATTTTATAAAAAAATCATTCCATTTTCACATTATGTGTGATATAATAATATATTAAAAGGGATAATATGTTTAAAGAGGTGTTTAAATGAAGAAAACAGTATGCGTTCTGTTCGGCGGAAAATCCGCTGAGTACAGCATTTCTTTAAGAAGTTGTGCATCAGTTCTCAAAAACATTGACAGAGATAAATTTGATATCATAACCGTTGGTATAACATCGGACGGTGTGTGGTATTTATACGAGGGTAGCATAGAAAATATAGAAAACGATACGTGGGCTGACGGCAACCTCAAACGTGTGTGCATCGACCACAACGCACTTGAACCGTACATACTTGTTTTAGACGGCGAAACATATACAAAAATCAAGGCAGATGTATTCTTCCCCGTTCTTCACGGAACAAACGGCGAAGACGGAAGACTTCAGGGGCTTTTTGATATGGCTGGTGTTAAGTATGTCGGCGTAGGTACTTTGTGTTCGGCGGTAGGAATGGACAAAGAATACGCTAAAATCGTGTTTGAACACGCAGGTATAAAACAGGCTGACTGGGTTACAGTTCATGCCTATGATGACAAAGACGAAAAAATCGGTGAGATTGAAAACAAGTTTGAATATCCCGTGTTTGTAAAACCTGCAAACGCAGGTTCGTCTTACGGAATAGGTAAGGCTAAAACAAGGGCGGAACTCTTCTCTGCTATGGACAATGCGTTTAAATATGACAAAAAAATCCTTGTTGAAGAACTTCTTACAGGTCACGAAGTTGAGTGCGCAGTCCTTGGAAACAGCGGAAATGTAATTGCGTCAACTGTCGGCGAAGTTGTGGCTGACGAAGAATTTTACACATTCGATTCCAAATATTCTTCCACATCAAAATCTCAACTTCATATCCCTGCACTTATAAGCGAAAGTGCCATAGAAAAGGTCAGATGCGAAGCTGTAAAAGCGTTTGAGGCACTTTCAGGCAGAGGCCTTTCAAGAGTTGACTTTTTTGTTGACGGCGAAGATGTGAGAATAAACGAGATTAACACTTTACCCGGATTCACAAGCATCAGTATGTATCCGAAACTTTTTGCATACTGCGGAATTGAATATAAGGAATTACTTACAAGGCTTGTTGAACTTGCCTTTGAAGAATAATAAAGCATTAGTATAAAGGAATGTTTATATGAATAACAGAAGTATAGGCGTTTTTGATTCAGGACTTGGCGGGCTTACGTGCGTTAATGAACTTTTGAAAGTTCTGCCCGACGAAAACATTGTGTATTTCGGTGATACCGGCAGAGTTCCGTATGGTTCGCGTTCTGAAGAAACAATTACAAAATATGTTCGCGGTGATATGAATTTTCTTATCAGCCACGACATTAAACTTATTGTTGCTGCGTGCGGAACGGCAAGCACGGTTGCGTTGCCTACTGTTTCGGTAGAATACGATGTTCCGTCTATCGGAGTGGTGGAGCCTGCGGTTGATGCCGCTGTTGCAGCAACACGTAATGGCAAGATTGGAATTATCGGTACGGCAGGAACTATTGCAAACGGCAAATACGTTAAACTTATTGCAGAGCGCAATCCGTCTTTGCAGACATTTGCAAAAGCGTGTCCGCTTTTTGTGCCGCTTGTTGAAAACGGACTTACCGAGCATGAGATAACACGTCTTGCGTGCAGTATGTATCTGGAAGATATAAAATCAAGCGGTGTTGATACACTCATTCTTGGATGCACGCATTACCCGATGCTTAAAAAAGTTATTGGCGATTTTATGGGCGATAGTGTAACCTTAATCGACCCCGGATACGAAACTGCGCATTTTGTACGTAAGTTTTTGGAGCAGAACAATCTGCTTGCAACAGACGGAATACGCGAAAACCACCGGTATTACGTAAGCGATACTGTAGACGGTTTTGAAAAGATGGCGAGTCTTTTTATGAACCGTGATATCGGCGGTCAGGTAGAAAAAATTGACATTGAAAAATACTAAGCGAGGAATATAAATGAAAAAACGCGACTATGTTATATCTGTTAAAGGTATGCAGTCTTATGCCGACACGCTTATGGACGATACAAACGTTGAAATGATGTCGGAATGTGACCTTACTTTTGAAGACGGCAAGTATTTTGCCGAATATGAAGAAACCGAAGCAACGGGTATGGAAGGAACTATAACAACGATTGAGGTTGACGGCGAGTATGTATCTGTTGTGCGTTCCGGTAAGATTTCAACCACGATGCTGTTTATTAAAGGCAGGCAGACAACCAGTTATTATGAAACGCCGTTCGGAACAATGATAATGGGTATAACTACCGAGGATATTGAAACCGACCTTACTTTAGGCGGCGGAAAGGTATCTGTTACTTACAGCATAAGCATGAACAATGTATATACAGGGAAAAACACATTTGAAATAAACATAAGAAAATTTTAAGCGAGGTAAACACAAATGAACATAATTTCTGAAATCAAAAAGCAGATTGAAACTACTGTTGCCAATGCACTTACAAAAGCAGATATCGGCACAACCGATATAGAAATCGAAATCCCTGCGGACAGAAAAAACGGTGATTTTTCCGTAAACACTGCTATGAAACTTACCAAAATTGCAAAACGTCCGCCGAGAGAGATTGCAACTGCTTTGGTTGAGGCTATGGAAACAGAGGGCACATATATAGACAGAATTGAAATTGCAGGCCCCGGATTTATCAATTTTTATTTAAACGACGCATGGCGTTATGACGGACTCAAAGCCGTTCTTACAGAGGGCGAAAACTTTGGTAAAACTGACATTGGAAACGGCAAAAAGGTTATGGTTGAGTTTGTATCCGCAAACCCCACAGGACCTATGCACATGGGTAACGCACGCGGTGGAGCACTTGGTGATACTCTGGCAAATGCTCTTGCGTGGGCAGGTTTTGACGTCACAAAAGAATTTTACGTAAACGATGCCGGTGCACAGATTGAAAAATTTGCAAAATCATTAGAAGCAAGATATATTCAGCAGTTAAAAGGGGAAGACGCTTTTGAGTTCCCTGAAGACGGTTATCAGGGCGATGATATCCGTGAGCACGCAAAGAATTTTATTGAAATAAATGGTGACAAATATCTGGACTCATCTGAACAGGAACGCCGTGACGCACTCGTTGCGTATGCACTTGAACTCAATGTTCAGGGGCTTGTTGACGGATTGGCTAAATACAGAATTTTCTACGATGTATGGTTCAGAGAAAGCACAATCCACGCAAACGGCGAGGTTGCACAGACAATTGAAGACCTTAAAAAAAGTGGAATCACTTACGAAAAAGACGGTGCACTCTGGATTAAAACAACCGAGTTCGGCAGTGAAAAAGACGAGGTGCTTATCCGTGCCAACGGCATACCAACATATTTTGCAGTTGATATTGCTTATCACAAGAACAAGTTTGCGGTGCGCGGTTTTGACAAAGTAATAAACGTATGGGGCGCAGACCATCACGGTCACGTTGCGCGTATGAAAGGCGCCATGGACGCTATCGGTATAGACTCTTCAAAACTTGAGATTGTTATTATGCAACTTGTACGCCTTATGCGTAACGGCGAGGTTGCACGTATGAGCAAACGTACCGGTAAAATGATTACCATGAACGACCTTATTGACGAAATCGGTTGCGACGCTGCAAGATTTTTCTTTAACCTGCGTCAGGCTGGCAGCCATCTTGATTTTGACCTTGACCTTGCCATTGCACAAAACAGTGACAACCCCGTATTCTACGTTCAGTACGCACATGCAAGAATCTGCAGTATTATAAGAACATTGGAGGCAGAGGGAATAACATTGAATTCCGATGCTGACCTTACACTTCTTACAGATCCGTCTGAAGCGGCTGTTATTGAAAAACTTATTTCTCTGCCTGACGAAATCAATCAGGTTGCAGAAACATTAGAGCCGAGCAGACTTACAAGATACGTGCTTGACCTTGCAGCGCTGTTCCATTCTTTCTACAACTCATGCAAGGTAAATTGTGACGATGCCGCACTCACTCAGGCTCGTCTTGCGCTTGTACATGCCACACGCACAGTTATAAGAAACGTGTTTGACATATTGAAAATTACTGCACCCGAAAAAATGTAATGAGAGGAAGATAATAATGAAAAACATTTTATCTAAACTGACAGCATTGCTTCTCTCTGTGACACTTATATTTTCATACACCTTGGTTTTTGCTGAAGAAGTTTCTGACGGCGATATCAAATCTTATTGGGCAGACGCAGTAACCGATGCAATGTCCCTGTTTATAATGAACAACTATAAATTCGGTGCAGACGAGGGCGATTTATACAAACGTGCTTTGAAAGAAGTAATCAAACAGCACCCCGAAGTGCTCGATGCCGCACTTACTGGTATGTACGGAAGTCTTGATACGTATTCAACATATTTCACGCCCGACGAGTTCAAGGCGTTTGTAGAGGATGTAACCGGAGAATTCTGCGGAATCGGTGTAACGATTATGGAATTTGCTGACGGGCTTATGGTTACGGAAGTGCACAAAGGCTCTGCTGCGGAAACTGCAGGGCTTAGAAAAGGCGATGTTATAATCTCTGCTGACGGCACAGACATACGCGGAATGGAGATTGAACTTGCAAGAAGTTACATAGTAGGTCCTGTTGGTACCCCTGTAACAGTAGGTGTTATGCGTGACGGCGAAACGCTTACGTTTGATATGGTACGCAGTATTGTTACAACCGTTGCAGGATTTTACCAGATTTTAGACGGAAATATCGGATATCTGCAACTTTCCTCTTTTGATGAGCACGCGCACGAGTTTATGGCTGAAGCACTTGATGCGTTAAAGGACACAAAAAACATAATCCTTGATTTAAGATACAACCCCGGCGGTTCACTTGAAACATTGAAAGCGATTGCATCAATGACACTGCCTAAAGGTCCGGTTATGCATCTTGAATATAAATTCTCAATCGACAACACTTCAATTATGAATGAAGTGGACGGTTTTAAAAACAAACTTGTTGTCCTTGTAAACGGATACACGGCAAGTGCGGCAGAGGCTTTTGCGGCAGCTGTTCAGGACTATGGCGTTGGTGTTGTGGTTGGAGAGCAGACAATAGGCAAGGGTACTATGCAAAATGTCGGTGGAATCTTAACGGGCGGCGGATATAAACTTACTGTTGCGGAATATCTTTCACCGAATAAGCGAACAATAAACGGTATAGGCGTCACACCTGATTTCTATGTTGCACCGAAAACGGTTGATTACAGTGACGAGTATTTTGAACCGATTACTTATGACCGCGTTTTGCGTATGGGCGATACCGGTGCAGATGTTTTAGCACTTGAGCAGAGGCTCAACGTAATGGGCTATTCGGTTGGTGTTCCAGACACAGAATATAACGAAGACACTTTTTATGCAGTTAAAAAATATCAGGAATCTGCAGGGTTATACCCTTATGGTGTGCTTGATATTACAACACAACTCAGTATACACGCATATTTGCAGGACAAGGAAATCGTTTTGGACAAAGCCTATGACAAGGCGGTTGAAATTGCATCCGGTGATCTGGATAAAATTATAAAAGAAGTAAACGGAAAGTAATATCGGCTAAAGGGGAGAATGCTATGAAAAAGTATATGATTATAGACGGCAACAGCATTATTAACCGTGCTTTTTATGCTATCAAAAACTTAACAAACAGCGCAGGGCTCCCGACTAATGGCATATACGGATTTTTGAATATACTTTTTAAAAATATAGATGAATACTCTCCAGATTGCATATCCGTTGCGTTTGATATGCGTGCACCGACTTTCCGCCACAAGCATTATAAAGCATATAAAGCACAGAGAAAGGGTATGCCTGAAGAACTTGCAATGCAGATGCCTGTGTTGAAAGAAATATTATCAGCAATGAATATCCGCATTTACGAAAAAGAGGGATATGAGGCAGATGATATAATAGGTACAGTAAGCCGTATTTGTGACGAGGCGGGGTATGAATGTCTTGTCCTTACCGGAGATAAAGACGATTTACAACTGGCATCCGACACAACTAAAATACTTTTGACCACAACACGTATGGGTTCAACCACAACTGAAGTATATGATGCCAAAGCGGTTGAAGAAAAATACGGTGTTACCCCGCACGAATTTATTGCAGTTAAAGCGCTTATGGGCGATACTTCCGACAACATCCCCGGAGTTTCCGGAATAGGCGAAAAAACGGCATTTGCGCTTATAAGCGAATTCAAAAGTATAGAAAATCTTTATGACAATCTTCAGTCACCAAGCATTAAAACTGCGGCAAGGAACAAACTTGCCGATGGCAGAGAAGATGCGGATTTGAGTTATTACCTTGCAACTATTGACAGATTTGTTCCGGACGACTATAATATTGAAAATGACAATGTTAAGGAATTCTACAATGCACGGTTAAGTGAGTTGTTTACAAATCTTGAACTTAAATCGTTTCTTAAAAAAATCGGCGGCAGCGCCACAAAAACGCTTTCACTTCCGGAAAGTAAGGTTATTATGGGCATTGACGAATTGAAACCGCTGCTAGATAAAGTTAAAGAAAACCTTTTTTACAGAATATATACAGTTGACGGTGAAATTTGCTGCTTTGCGTTTATATCAGACAATAAATGCGCTCGGATTATGACGGGTTTTGGCATAAATTCAGCAGACATAGCAGAGGCAGTATCATCTGTTATGGCGGACGGAAGCATCAAAAAAATATCTATGGACATAAAAGCAGATATGGTGCTTTTATCAAAATACGGGGTGAGCATATCCAATTATTATGATATTGGCGTGGGTGCATATATTCTTGATGCGTCACGCTCTGTGTATTCCGCGTCTGCGCTTACCGATGCATTCTTAAATTGCCAGATTGCTGATTTAGATGAAATACTCGGAAAAGGCAAGGGCAGAAAACAGTTTGACGAACTTGACGGCGAATCAATTTCCGAAATCACCTGCGGTGAGGTGGGTGCACTTGGTGCACTGTATAAATATGAAACAGAAAAAATTGCTGAACTCGGTCAGAGTGAATTGTGCGACAATATAGAAATGCCGCTTGTTGAAGTTTTAGCGTCAATGGAAATTGAGGGTTTTTTGGTAGACAGAGAAAAACTTTCCGATTATGGCCGTATGCTCGGCGCACGTATAGAGGAACTTGAAAGTGAAATATATGCTCTTGCCGGTGAGGAGTTCAATATTGGCTCACCAAAGCAACTGGGCGTAATTCTGTTTGAAAAATTGGGGCTTAAAGCCGCAAAGAAAACAAAAACAGGGTACTCCACCAACGCAGAAGTTTTGGAAAAACTTATCGGTAAGCACGATATTATAGAAAAGATTATAGAATACAGACAGATAACAAAATTAAAATCCACTTATGCAGATGGGTTGAGTGCACTCATTGACCCCGTTGACGGCAGAATACATTCAACTTTTAAACAGACCGTCACAATGACGGGACGAATCAGTTCCACAGAACCCAACTTGCAAAATATCCCCGTAAGGCTTGAACTTGGCAGGGAACTGAGGAAAATGTTCGTTGCAAAGGAAGGGTACGTTTTAATAGATGCCGATTATTCGCAGATAGAGTTGCGTGTCCTTGCGGCACTTTCGGGTGACAAGGTTATGACGGAAGCGTTTTTGTCAGGTGAGGATATCCACGCCGCAACTGCTAAAAACGTATTCGGCACGGACGAAGTTACTCCGCTTCTCCGTGCACGTGCAAAAGCGGTCAATTTCGGCATTGTATACGGAATGGGCAGTTTTTCGCTTGCGGGCGATTTGGGTATATCGGTTGCTGAGGCAAAAGATTATATAGACAGTTACTTTATTAAACATCCGAATGTTAAAAAGTTTATGGATGAAGCAGTTGCTCAGGCAAAACAGCAGGGCTGGGTTGAAACTGTATTTAAAAGACGCAGATATATCCCCGAAGTTTCATCATCCAACTTTGCGCTGCGTGCCTCGGGTGAGCGTATGGCGATGAACACGCCTATTCAGGGAAGTGCGGCAGACATCATTAAAATTGCCATGGTAAACGTATATAACGCACTTAAAAAACTCCAAAAATCACGTCTAATACTTCAGGTACACGACGAACTTATTATAGAGGCTCACGAAAGTGAAGCCGAGGAGGCTAAAAAGATATTGACTAAGTGTATGGAAAGCGCAGTAAAACTTGCCGTGCCTATGGTTGCTGAAGCCAATACGGGTAAAAGTTGGTTTGATGCCAAATAGAAGGTGACATAATCAGTGAGAAAGATTATAAAAATATTGTTCAGCCGGATAAGCATAGTTGCTGTTCTGCTATGTTTGCAGATTGCTTTTTTTGTAATGCTTATGGTTTACGGGGCATCTGTTTCCCAGTACATCAACTGGTCGCTTACAGTTCTTTCGCTTCTGGTTGTTCAGTATGTTGTTGACAGGGACGATGCACCCGAATTTAAACTGGCATGGTGTATCCCCATACTTATATTCCCTATTTTCGGCGGACTGCTTTACCTTATAATTAAATTGCAGTCATCTAACGAGAAAATCAGACAAAACAGAGTATCAGAACAAAAACTGCCTGCGCTTGAACAAAACGAAGATATTATGGAGGAGTTTTTTGCCGAGGATATGGGTGCGGCACGTCAGGCTGCGTATGTATCGGCTTATGCTGGGTACCCCGTATATAAAAATACTTCTGCAACATATCTGCATATAGGTGAGGAATATTTCAGGCATTTGCTTGAAGAACTTGAAAAGGCTGAAAAATTTATATTTATGGAATATTTCATAATTGCAAAAGGGCGTATGTGGGAAACAGTTTTAGCCGTACTTGAAAAAAAGGTTAAAGACGGTGTAGACGTACGTGTTATGTATGATTCCATGGGTTCTCTGTTGCTTCTGCCGATAGATTACTACAAGCAACTTAACGATAAAGGTATTAAATGTATAGAGTTTAATAAATTCCGTCCGGTAATGTCTGCGATACAGAACAACCGCGATCACCGTAAAATCTGTGTTATAGACGGAAAGGTTGCATTTACCGGAGGCATAAATCTTGGCGATGAGTATATAAATGAGCACGACCGTTGCGGTCATTGGAAAGACAACGGCGTTATGATTAAAGGTGAGGCTGTTTTAAGTTTTACGAATATGTTTCTTGAAATGTGGAACAGTTTCAGTTCTTCTGCCGACAACCGTGACTATCTCGAACACTCATACCCTGCGGAAAGCGACGGCTATATAATGCCGTATGCCGACATTCCGGGTGATGATGAAAGAGTGTGCGAGTCAGTATATTTAAACCTTATCAGCCGTGCAACAACGTATCTGTATATTACCACACCGTATTTTATTGTTGGTGAGGAATTTATCACAGCGCTTGAACTTGCAGCAAAGGGCGGAGTTGATGTAAGGATTATCACTCCTCATATTTGGGACAAGCGTTTTGTACACATAACAACACGTTCTTACTATAAACGTCTTGTAAAAGCCGGAGTACGTGTTTTTGAATACACACCCGGATTTATCCACGCAAAAACGTTTCTTTGTGACGGCAAAATTGCAACTGTTGGTACTGCCAATCTTGACTACAGAAGTCTGTATCTGCATTATGAATGTGGTGCGTGGATGTACAACTGCAAGTGCATAGAAAACATTAAAAACGATATTTTGTATACTATGGAAAAATCACACGAAATAACAATGGAAGAATGTGAAAACCAACCGCTTGCAACACGCATTGCACAAAGGCTTATGCGTCCCTTTACACCGCTTTTTTAAAAACTTTATTTATATATTTCAAGGAGGACATTTAAAATGAACACCAAAAAACTCACTCTCACAGCACTTTTGACAGCGCTCGCCATCGTTATTCCGATGGTAATGCCGATTAAAGTGGTTATGCCGCCTTTTTCTGCTACACTGGCATCGCATACTCCGCTTATCATCGCAATGTTTATATCGCCCGCTGCGGCTGTTATAACATCGCTCGGCTCGGCAATCGGCTTTTTATTCTCGCTCGGACCGGTAGTGGCGGCAAGGGCGGCTATGCACGTAATTTTTGCTTTGGCAGGAGCAATTATGATTCGCAAACGTATGAATTTCCTGTTTACCGTTCTGGTTACACTTGTTCTGCACACAATTTCTGATATGGCAATCGTTTCTGCTATTGCCACACTTTTTGGTATGAACAGCATTTTGAGTGATCAGACAATGGGTACTGTTCAGTGGGTTATCGGCATAGGCACATCAATCCACCACGTTATAGACTATGCTATTGCTATGGCAATTGTTATGCCGCTTTCAAAGGCATTTTCGGATATGTTTTCTCATACAATTAAAAAGGATATGCATATATGAAAAAATTCAGAATCATACTTGCAATAATAGCGGGCAAACTGCTTATCTTTGCCGGTCGCGTTATGGGTAAAAAAGGCTCTTATACGCCCGGTGTTATTGCTATGAAAATTTGCCCTGATATATTGCGTCACCTTGCACGTCATGTAAGGGATGAGATAGTTTTCGTGTGCGGCACAAACGGAAAAACCACAACGAATAATCTTTTGTGCTCACTTTTAGAGGCGGACGGCAAAAAAGTTGTATGTAATAAAGTCGGTGCAAATATGCTTGCCGGTGTTGCGTGCTCTTTTATTGAGTCGGCGTCTGTTTTCGGACGTCTAGATGCTGACTATGCGTCAATTGAGTGTGACGAAGCATCACTTCGTCATGTTGTAAAATATATGCGTGCTGACAAGGTGGTTATTACAAACCTTTTCCGTGACCAACTTGACCGCTACGGAGAGATTGAAGATACAATCGGTCTTTTGAACGAGGCATTTGAGAAAGTCGGAGACACAACGCTTATATTAAATGGTGACGATCCTATGAGTGCCACTTTCGGCATCGGCAGAAAAGCGGTGTATTACGGAATAAACGAAAACTGCAACGAAGATGTCAAAGAAACAAACGAGGGACGTTTTTGTACTGTTTGCGGTGCAGATATCGGGTACAATTTTTATCATTACAGTCAACTGGGTGACTGGTACTGCTCGGGATGCGACTTTAAACGTCCGCACATTGACTATGCAGCAGATAATATTGATTTAGACGGCAAACTTGCGTTTGACATAAACGGCACAGTCCGTCTTGACCTTAACTACAGAGGTTTTTATAACATCTATAACGTTTTGGCAGCGTATGCGGTGTATGATATGCTCGGTCTTAAAAGTGACAACATCAATAAAGTTCTCGGCGCATATAAACCGCAGATAGGCAGAATGGAGCCTTTTTACGTCAATGGCAAACTTGTTGTTTTGAACCTTGCCAAAAATCCTGCGGGCTTTAATCAGGCTATTGCAACTGTTATGGCAGACAAACGCAGCAAAGATGTGCTTATAGCGATTAACGATTGCCCGTCTGACGGTATGGACATATCGTGGATATGGGACGTTGATTTTGAAAAACTCGGTGAGGCAGATGTGAAATCTGTATTTGCATCGGGCGAGAGAAAAGCAGACACTGCTTTGCGTTTGAAATACGCAGGCTTTGAAGATGTGGAAACAGTTGATATAACTGCCGATACTTTGTGCCGCATAGCAGACGGCGAGGGTGAGGTATGTTATCTGCTTGTTAACTACACCGTGCTTTTCGGCACGCAGAACATTTTAAAAACTATTTCTGATAAAGGATGAGTTGATATAATGAAAATCACCATTGCACATCTTTATCCCGATATGCTCAATCTTTACGGTGATTCGGGCAATATTGCAGTTTTGAAGCATCGTCTTGAAGCAAGGGGGATAGATGCTGATGTAAAAACTTATGCCATTGATGATGACATAGATTTTGAAAACACAGATATTATATTTATAGGCGGCGGCGGAGAGCGTGAACAACTTGCCGTTGCAAAAAGATTGAATGAACTTTCTGATGAAATGAAGACCTATGCTGAAAACGGCGGTGTTATTTTAGCCGTTTGCGGCGGTTTTGAAGTGCTTGGAAAATATTATAAAACTTACGATTCAACTGTTGAGTGTGCAGGTGTTCTGGACATAGCAACTGAATATAGCGACAAAAAAATCGTTGGTAATGCAGTAATAAAGAGCGATATTCTCGGTACAACAATAGTCGGTTTTGAAAACCATAGCGGCAGAGTCAATATTGGCGGTTATACTCCGCTTGGAACCTCATTGGCAGGTTTCGGGCACGATGGCAAGGGAAATGAGGGCGTCGTATATAAAAATGTTATTGCAACATATCTGCACGGTCCGTTACTTCCTAAAAATCCGTTGCTTGCAGATTATATACTTACAAAGGCTGTTGAAAAAAGATACGGAACAGACAACCTTGCTCCGCTTGATGATGCTTTGGAAAATGCGGCACACGATTATGCAGTTGGGAGATTTGTGGCTCGATGAGTAAATTTATAAAAATTATTGCGGTTATTGTACTGCTTGCCGTTCTGGCAGGACTTTCGTTTCCGTTTATATTAAAAACGCTATATCCTTTAAAATACGAGGAAAGTATAGACGAATACAGCGCAAAGTATGGACTTGACAGATATCTTGTGATGGGCGTTATAAGTGCTGAGAGCAGATTTTCCGAAGACGCCGTAAGCCATAAATCCGCAAAAGGGCTTATGCAACTTAAAGATGATACTGCTTACTGGTGTGCTGAAAAGTACGGAATAGGCGGAGAAATTTATGAGGCAGAAGTAAATATAGAGATAGGCTGTGCTTATTTAAGATACTTACTCGACCTGTTCGGTAACGACACAGAAAATGCCCTTGCCGCATATAATGCAGGGCAGGGCAATGTTAAAAAGTGGCTTGCAGATTCAAAATACAGTTCAGATGGTAAAAATCTTGACAAAATCCCGTATGTTGAAACGAGTGATTATGTTCTCCGTGTTCAAAGACGTGCGAAAATTTATAAGAAAATATACGGAAATTAAAAAAGCATAACAGACGAAAATGTCTGTTATGCTTTTTTGCGTTATACACCCATCAATGATTTTATAATTGCAAAAATAATAACTATAATACCAAGGACTATTCTGTACCACCCGAAAATTTTGAAATCGTGCTTACGTACATAGTTTACCAAAAATTTAACCGATGCCATTGAAACTATATAAGCCGTAACCATACCGGTTAAAAGCAATCCCCACTCGGTTGCGCTCATAATGTAGTCGTTGGTTACAATCTTTAAAAAACTTACGCCTACCATAACCGGTATTGCAAGGAAGAACGAAAACTCTGCCGCAACTGCTCTTGATGTGCCCATAAGCATTGCACCGAGTATCGTTGCACCTGAACGTGATGTTCCGGGGACGATTGAAAGCACTTGGAAAAGTCCTATAAGTATCGCAGTTTTATATGTCATATCATTCATTGAATTTACCGACGGTATTCTTTTGCGTTTTTCAATAAATATAAAAGCAATACCATATATAATAAGCATTGCGCTTACAACTACGGGAGTAGAGAATGAGTCCATAAAATCGTTGAGCAAAAGACCTATAACGGCGGCAGGAATGCAGGCAATGATTACCTTAAACCACATCTGCCAGGTGTCTTTTTTCTCTTTAACTGTTTTGGACGGAGCAAACGGATTGAGTTTGTTAAAGTACAACGTTGCTATGGCAAGTATTGCACCCAGTTGGATTACGTACAGATAAATCTGTGAGCCGAAAAAGCCCGTGTCTGTACCCATAAGGTCGTTAAAGACTATCATGTGCCCTGTACTGCTTATGGGGAGCCATTCGGTTATCCCCTCTACAATACCTAAAAATACTGATTTTAAAAATTCAATAAACATTATAAATCATTTCCTTTCCGGATAATTTCCATTGTCTTTTGTTCAAGATCATGGCAAGATGAGTTGTTTTCTATTATATAAGTACAGTTTTTGATGAAAAAATCATTGTCTTTCTGCTTTGAAAGTCTTGCTTTAGCGGTTTGATAAGATATTCCGTCACGCTCACAAATGCGCTTTATAAGGACATCATCATCGGCAATTATGCCAATGGTAAAATCGCATCTTTTATCAAGTTCAGCCTCAAACAAAAGAGGCGCATCTATTAAAATATCACCATCTGTTTCTGCTATGATACCCTCCATCTTATCCAGTATGTATTTATGCGTGATGGAGTTTAGTTTTTTAAGTTTTTCTTCATTGTTAAATACAATCTCGCCAAGTGCACGTCGGTTAAGAGCACCATCGGGGAGCAGGATATCTGTTCCAAAAAACGCAGTAATCTCACCAAGGCACGCAGAACCTGATTCAGCCACATCGCGCGATACGGCGTCTAAATCTATAACGGTAAAACCGCAACGCTCAAAAATTTTTGAAACATACGATTTCCCTGAACCTGAACGGCCTGTGATACCTGCAATCATAATCTCACCTCAATGCAAGTATATCATAAAACGGAAAAAATATCTACTGTAATTTTGAATCATTCACAAATCATAGTAAAATACTGACCGTCAGGTTCAAAAGCTACACATACTGTGCAGTATTCAAACGGTGAATCCGGGGGACGGACATATACTGTGCAGTCGTCAATATGGCTTATTGGTATTGGTGCGCCTATATCTGCAGGGATTGCAAAGCATATAACGTCATCATCTTTTTTTATGCCCAGAAGATAATGCCCATATTTTAAAAAGCAATCAATTACGCTGTCTGTATTTATAATATGGTAGAATGATGAAACCTCCGCAATCGGTTTTAATGATGTTATTTTGTACCATACAAATTCAAACGGCAGACCGTCTGTGACGGGTTCATATTCGTTCGCGGATTTCCGTATGGTGTTCATTATTTTTTCAGGGGCATTGTCAATATTTCCTGCAGAAAGTGTCAGCCGCAGATTCTCAAGCGCGTCTGCGGCATTTTCCAAAGGTGATTTAAGTTCATCTGCTTCCAGAAGATACGATTTATACGCAGGGTTTTGCTCAAGATACAAAAGTTTGCTCTGTGCTTCGTCAAGTTGTATTTCGTATTCGATATTATCAACTTTTGGTTTCTCTGTAAAACATACGGTGGCAAGAACGATTGAATTTTCCGTATAAGCATTTTTGCGTATGATTTCAGCCTTATCAACATCCTGGAAGATGCTGAAAGTCTTTATTAAACGGAACATATTTCCGTCCATTTGCGCAGTGCCGCAGTTTATCGGTGAGTTGGGACAGGTTGATGAAATAAGGTTGAGTTTTATAACATCAGTATCGGGCAAAGGTTCATCAAGTCTTATGTTCATATCGACTGAGATTCCGTTATCGTTGTTTACCGATATGTTTCCCGATATGCCGTTTTGTATAATTTCAAAATTCCTTTCAGCCATACATACCCCCGCCTGATTATTTCTGATTATCAAAGTACGACGTGATGCCGGCGTATACGGACCACGCCACTTTGTCCTGATAGTCCGATTGAGTAAGGAGTGCCTCTTCCTCGGGATTTGACAAAAATCCGCACTCGACTATTACGGACGGAACATCACTTTGTTTTAATATGTATATGGAATCGTCCGCTTTTTTTGCCACACGGTTGTTGGTGGGGTTTAAAATATCGCGCATAGAGGTTTGGATTGCCTCGCCAAGAGCCTTGCTTTTTTCGTCAGGTGAGTAAAACACCTGTGCACCGCTGTATTTTGCCTGCGGAAATTTATTCATGTGTATGCTTACAAAAATGTCAGCAGATGACGTTTCTTTTATATTTTTCCGCAACCTCATATCGCTTCGCTTGCTCTCTGCTATAGGGGTGTCATCGGCACGGGTTACTATAACGGTTGCTCCCGTTTGCTCTAAAAGTTTTTGCAGTCTTAACGCAATTTTGAGATTGATTTCTTTTTCTGCGATACCGCTTATGCCTACCGCACCGCCGTCACCGGCACCGTGGCCCGCATCAAGCACGATTACTTTATCGGATACGGGGACTGCGTTTGCAGGCACAATGTCAGCGCGGTTAATCATATTTACGGTGGCAACAGAGAGAATAACAGAAAGAGCCATTATACATAAATTGGAACGTTTAAAAATCAGTATCATAAAAAAACTCCTTGTAATATCAGATATTACAAGGATATTTTTTGTTTTTGCTATTTATTCTTTTTCTTTGGCTTTTTTTTGTAAATTATTTTGGGGAGATATTTTTCTGTGATAGAAAACTCTTTTGTACCTGCGATGTAAGCAGGGATTGTAAGGAGTATTGGTATAATCGTTACGATAACGCAGTTTGGTATATAAGTAAGGTTGTCATTTCCAAGCCAACCCATAAAAGTGCTCTGCAATATGCGATAGAACACATTCGTCAGACCCGATGCAGACGATATTATCAATGCAATCAGCGCAATTATGTTTGGTATTGCGGCAAGCACACCGATTAGAACGGATTTTTTGCTATCAAGTGCAATTTTGTCATCATTGTGTTTGTTGTATACTTTTACGTGTTTGGCATCTTTTTTACCAGCCTCCCACACCCTGGAATAATAAGATGAAAGAAAAATAAGTGCGGTGATACTGCTGTAAACTTTCATTCCGCCGTTTGAATCAATAAGAGAATAAAAAGTAGGCATCAGCATAACCGACGCAAAAACAATTATAAGTTGAATACCAAAAAGTTTAAGTGCAAGAATATAAGGATTTGTAAATTTGCCCATTTGAAAACCATCCTTTCAAAAACATATATACATTATATAAAAAGGAATGGGAAAAATCAATATTATAACGAAAAAAACCATTTTATTTACAAAAAATATGAAAATAGAAAGTGAGAATAAGAGAGCAAATAAGAGAAAAACAGAGAAAACAAGAGTTTGTAAAGGAAGAATTAAATTTTTTGAAAAAAAGTATTGACAAACATTTTAAGTTGTATTAAAATAGCAAGAGTTGAAATAAGAAACGAAAAAACGGAGGTAAACAAAAATGAGTACATTCATGATTAAACCCGCCGAAGTGGAAAGAAAATGGTACATCATTGATGCAACTGACAAACCGCTCGGTAGAGTTGCAAGCGCTGCTGCTTCAATTCTCCGCGGTAAAAATAAACCTACTTTCACTCCTCATGTGGACTGCGGTGATTTCGTAATCATCTTAAACGCTGACAAGGCTATCCTTACAGGTAAAAAACTTGATCAGAAATTCCACAGATATCACACCGGTTATATCGGCGGTCTGAAAGAAATCAGCTACAAAAAATTGATGGCTGAAAAACCCGAAAGAGCTATGGAAATTGCCATTAAAGGCATGCTCCCCAAAAACACAGTGGGCGCAAAATCACTCACAAGACTCAGAGTGTATAAAGGTGAAAATCACGACCACGCTGCACAGAAGCCTGAAATGTACACAGGCGAAATTAAATAAGGAGGAGGCATAAACAATGGCAGAATTATACGGAACCGGTAGAAGAAAAAAATCTATCGCAAGAGTAAGACTGGTACCCGGTACCGGTGTTATCACCATAAACGACAGAACTATTGATGAATATTTCGGTCTTGAAACACTTAAAGTTATCGTAAGACAGCCCCTCGTTGCTACAGATACACTCGGTAAATTTGACGTTGTATGTAAAGTAACAGGCGGTGGCTTTACCGGTCAGGCAGGTGCTGTAAGACACGGTATCGCTCGTGCACTTTTGAGCGTTGACGATTCTTTCAGAGCAACTCTTAAAGCTGAAGGTTACTTAACACGTGACCCAAGAATGAAAGAAAGAAAGAAATACGGTCTCAAAGCAGCAAGAAGAGCTCCCCAGTTCAGCAAACGTTAATTTTATCAATACAAAACAAGGCGGAAACCCACAAGTTCAGCGGTTTCCGCTTTTTGCATCTTCTTGCATTTTCGTGAAGTTTCTTACACGTTGCCTACACGTTGCTTACAAATTAGGGCACAATAAAATCTTGGCATATTATATAAATATTGATATGATGTTCTCGTTTTTAATTTGAGAGGTAAACCAATGAAAAAAGAAGAAATTAAAATAATTAAGAATACACCGTTTGGGTATAAAAAATCTAAAGAATTTTTTGATAATATTGTTACGCCAAAATTTATTAAACTTCAATCAGTTGATTCGTGTGAGAATATATTCGAAAAATATTATGATTATATTTTTTCTGCAGGAGCATTAAGAGAATGGATAATAAATGAATTTAATTTTTCTTATAACAGGATTAAAAAGATTTTTTGGAATGATAAGTTTTTTAATATTCTACACTCTATTTATAATAATACAAAGCATTATACATTGGCTGAAGGACGTTGCGACTATAATATTATATTAGACGGAAAGCCACTCATGCCAACAGACGAAAATGGAAACAGTATTTGGACAGACGATTTTGTTTGGGATGATAATGCATATTGGATTGATAGAATCGAAGGAGAATCCGGTGGTTTCAATTATTTTTGCGAAATAATTGAAACTAAAACACAAAACACGGAATTTATATATCTTTTTGAAATTTGCAAACAGGTTTACAACAAATATAATGATTTAATAATCACACTATGTGATAAAAACTAAACATTAAGGGAGTTGCATTTATGATATACAACTCCCTGTTATTTTTTTAATTTTAATTTTACCCATATTGTAGCGTAAATGACGAAACGCAAATTAAAACTATTTCTAATCTTGTAGAAGATACTTCTTTATTAACCTCTACCATTATATTGAGTTATTATATTAAGTTAATTGAATCAATTAAAAGTTGAATTTCCAAATGTGTATATACGGTTTCTGTTACTGATTGACCACTGTGGCCAACAATCTTCTTTATGATTCTATCGTCTACACCGGCAGTTGTTAGCATACTTATACAAGTATGCCTTGTATCATGGGGACGGTGATGTGCCATTCCTATTTGCTCGACTAAGGGTTTCCAATATGAATCATAATAATTGCGATAATCAAAATGATTTCCATTAGGTGTAGATAAAAGGTATTCACAATCATTTTTATTTAACCAGTATTTGAAAAATGGTAAAACTTTTTTTGCAATTGGCACTTTACGAACACCCGCATCTGTTTTAGATGAAATAACATCAAACCATTGTTCATCTATATTTACATTATCTTTTTTTAAATCTAACAGTTCACCAATTCTTACACCGGAGTAAATTAACATTAGTATAACACTAAAATATTCGTTGGAATTATTCCACTTCCAAATAGTTTTAATTTCTGCATCGTTGAATGGTGACCTCTTAACTGAATTGGGGTTGCGGTCTTTATACTGTTTAATATCTACAAATTGAGAATAATCTTTTGAACAAATGTCGTTTTGCAATGCAAATTTATAAAGGCTGGAGTATAAAACTTTTAGTTTCTTTAAGGTGGGGTAGTTTTTTTCGCATTCATCTACTACTGTCTGAAGGTGTTGCTTGCGTATTTCGTTAAAACGAATATTTTCAATTGCAGCACATAGATTATAAGCGGCATTATAACCGTTAATATTTGATTTTGATATTTTGGGATAATGCTCTGCAGACCATTTTTTAAAGACTTCAGCAAATGTTATTTTGTTGGCATCTATATCATATGGATTTTCGTTGAAGTGGGCGAGCGCAATTAATGCATCGCTTTTGCTCTCGTAGTATCCTAAATATTTGTACTTCCAATGGACTTTTCCATCATTTCCTTCTTTGTGGGATATAGTTATTCTTATCGTCCAAGGTTTTCTTCTGTTTCCGGGCAATTTATAAACGGAACCATACCCATTAGGTAATTTCATACAGTATATTCCTTTCTTTTGTAAAATACTTGCAAAATTAAGGAATATATGATATACTGAATTTGGTGATTCGTGAATCAATATTCCTTAATATTGGTTTGCAACCCCTGACCGCGCCAACGGTTGGGGGTTATTTTTTTATAATTCTATATGTGCTTGATTCTTTTGTACGTGTAATTTGGTTATCTGATTCTAATTCTTTAATTGTTTTCTGTATGTCTGACCTTGATATATCAGGCATATGTTTATAGATATCTTTCTGTAAAATTCCCGGTGGAGTTGAAGCCAGTTCTAATATTGTAGGTATAATTATGTTTTTCTTTGTAAAGGAACTATTTAATAAACTTTGTACTGAGTCAATGTAGGAGAAACAATTGCTTGATGAATTATGCATTCGTTCGTAATTATCCTGAAAGTATATTGTTCCGCCTTTTGTACGATAAAACCATTTTTTTGATTTCTCAAATTCTATAATTGCTTTTTGAAGTAGTTGAATCTTTTTATCTATATTATTTTCAGAATATGCATCATCACGGCAACTTTCAAAATTATTTGTTCGTTTAGTAATTTCTTCATAGTGGTTCATCTCAAATTGAAACGATAATTCTTCTTCCCGTTCCGTGCGTTTATACGGGGAGTTTTGTTCTCTTTCAATTGCATCTTTATAACTAAGTTCTATTAATGTTGGTATATCATTATCAGTAATATCTGAACCATCCGATTTGTGAATAGTGTTATCTGCTATTATGAATGAAACATCTGTTTGTATAATATCAGGTTCAGCGGTGGTGGATTTTATGCCAGTTTTACATGGTGTATCGTCTGACGTTTTAATTGAGGACTCTTCTTTTACAGACGATTCTTCGAACATGGCACGTTTCTTTCGTTTGTTTATAATTTTTTTGATTACCCAATACCATATAAATGGAGCAATGGCAAAATAAATTATAATGAACCACTCAAAAGGATGGTATCGTGAAGCGATTTTTGATATGTCGGTTAAACAGTATGTTAACCATAGTACAGTAAAGATTATTTTTAATATTTTCATAATATCACCTTTTGAAATTATCTAACATAACTCTGAAATGCAACTGCTTTTCCTAAAATTCTAATTTGATTAAGTTCTTCACCTTCATAGTTCTGAACACGATGTGTTGGATTTTCCGGTCGAAGTTCTAAACGGTCAGGATATTTATATACTCTTTTAAGCGTTACGGTATCTTCTATGATTACTGCAGCGATTTCGCCATTGTCTACATCAGGCTGAGAATGTATAAAAATAATATCACCATCAAATATGCGTGCATTTATCATACTGTCACCTTTAGCAGTAACGCAAAAATCGGCATTTATATCGCTACTTGCTTCTACATATGTTTCATAGTCTTGGTCAGCATAAATCGGCTCTCCACACGCAATTTCCCCTAACATGGGGAATTTTTTTGTTTTAATGGGTCTTATTCCGTATTTGGATAAATCCGTGTCAGAAAAGCCAATTTCATATCCCATAAGCCAAGTTTCTTCTACATGGAGAGCAAGGGCCAAAATAGTTAATTTGTCTTGACCTGGTGTGTTCTTACCGTTTACATACTGACTTAAATCGTTTTTTCCTAATTTAACATTATATTTTTCGCAATAAGGTTTGCAGAGTTGTAATATGTCAATTTGTTTTAAATTGCGTTCAGACATAAGTTGCTTTAGTCTATCGGCAGTAGTATATTTCTTCACGACCATACTCCTTTCGTGTTTCTAATGTGTATATTATATAACACTTTGAACAAAAGTTCAAGAGGATAATGAAAAAAAGTTCAATTTTTTTGAATAAAATTGTTGACAAGATAAAAACGCAATGATATAATGAATTTAAGTTCAACGATATTGAACTGCAAAATTCAAGGATATAGGGGGTGTTGAGATGGTTTATGATTATACGGAATTGTGTAATAGAATCGCGTTGGTTTGTGGAACCCAAGCAGTTTTTGCTGCTCAAATGGGCCTTTCTGAGAGAAGTATATCATTGAAATTAAATAACAAGGTGTCTTGGAAACAACCAGAGATGCAACAAGCCGCAAAAGTATTGGAATTTCCAGAAGAAGATATACAAGTATATTTTTTTACGCCAAAAGTTCAATAATATTGAACAAATTCAATGTTGTTGTGGCAACTGATTATTCAAAACTTTTATGCAAGAAAAAACGCCTGTGGTTGCGACACAGACGTTTTAACTCTTAATTTGTTTACTTGTACATATTGCAGAAATATTATCTATTAACCGCTACGCTTTTTGTACGCAGGTGGCATCTGCTACGTTAATAGTTCACAAATAAACTGATTTATAAAGCGGGCGTTTTCCGCTTGTTTGTGCTTTTCATAATATCTCGCACCTATCGCAACTAAGCACTTCTTGATATGCGGCTCACTTTAGCAGTTTAAGTTCTGCAATAAATTATATTGCCTTACGCATCACCGTTACCACAAGAACAAGGCAAACTCAAAAATTGTGACAAAAAGCATCACTCTCCTTGAAATGATTGCCGTATAAGGCTGATTTAATTATTGCATATGAGTTTAAAAAATGCAAGTGCAAATGAGTAAATTGCTATAAAGTCTTGAATAATCAGATGCCATAACAACACAAATAAAAAGGTGGTTTTAAAAATGTACATAAAGAAAAAACCGCCCTGATAGTTTCAGGACGGCAGCCGAGATTCCGTATACTTGGCTTGGAATAGGCACTGGTAATGCCTATTCCTATTGTAACAAAAATTATATTAAAAAGTCAATAGGAGTGATTAAAAATGGAAAAAGAATTTTTAACTGATGAACAAGTACAGGAAGAAATCGAAAGATTAAGGACTTCTCCAATGGTTAAATTAGCAAGAAAAGAACTGCGTATTAAATACAAATACAGACAGATACTTTATCAATTAAGATGTCTTGAAAAGCGTGGCATGGACTTGGCAGAAGAAGGATATACCGTTGACAATATAGAGGAAATGATGAACAGAAACCTTTCCATTGACGAAGTAGAAGGTGTTTGCTAATAGCAAGGAGTGATTTTATGAATTTTAGCGATAGATTGAAAAAGGCTATGCAAGATTTAAACATCAATCAAGCGCAGTTAGTTGGTCTAACTGGTATAGGTAAATCATCAATCAGTCAATATTTATCCGGCAGAAATGTACCAACAGAACATCGGCAAAAAGATATTGCAGAATCACTTGGCCTTGCCCCTGATTATTTTGAACAGGATGTATTTGTTTCAAAAGTTTTAGTGCAGAAAGGAAAAATACCAAAACTAAAAGTAGAAGATGCTGCAAAAATGCTCAGTATGAATCACGATACGGTTAGAAAAGGACTTCAGCAAGGAGTATTTCCTTGGGGGTATGCAGTACATACATCAGAAAATGGATGGTCGTATTTTATCAATGCTATAAAATTTGCAGAAATCGAAGGAATAACGGTTTGAAAGGGTGAGGACCTATGATAGATTATCCTAAAAATCTTAGAAAGACCGCAATTGTCAAACGCATCTTCATTTCGTGGTGTATAGTTGCAATAATATCTTTTACTCTTGGTGGTGTGCTTGGATATATTTTTAAAGTCTGCATTGATGAAAAAGAACTGCCGAATGAAGAAATTCAAACAATTGAAACTGAATTGAAGAAAGGTGTGCATGTAAATGGCAAACAGTAAAAAATGTGAGCATTGCGGCGCCAATCTTGATTTTGGCGAAAAGTGTACTTGCGCTGATGTTACAACCACCAATCAGGATAGCGAGAACAACAGATATTACAGAGCATTTCCCGAATTTGACCGACAACAGGCGCTTGACGCATTGCACCAAATTAAAATGATTTTACAATGATTTTAAAGGAGAAGTACATATGAAAAATTTTATTTTAAAACTCATAACAGCGATAGCGCTGACAGTGTGCGGATTATCAGCGTTTTCGCTCGATGCAGGTTCGTGGATTCCAACAATTACGTTGGTTGCATCAAGTGCGTGGTTAATTCCATTCGGTCTGGCAAACGGTTGGTTTGAAATCCGTTATGAAAGGCGGGACAGATAATGTACTGTCCTGATTATCACGATTTGCTTGACGAATACGAAGCAAAACAAGAGAAAATGCTTGAAGGACTTCCAATATGTCACGAATGCGGAGAGCCTATTCAGGATGAGCACTGTTATGAATTTGATGATAAATTGTATTGTCCTGATTGTGTGGAAAACAACCATAGAAAGTGGGTTGAAAATATTGTCAGCACAAATGAAGATTTTTAAGGACCATGACGAATGGCTGAACGCACGAAGGGAAACAATCGGCGGTAGTGATGCATCTGCAGTTGTCGGTATGAATCCCTACAAAAGCAATATAGATTTGTGGTTGGAAAAGACAGGACAAACTGTGCCGGCAGATATATCTGACGAACCCTATGTGAAATACGGTACCGAAGCGGAAAAGCACCTGCGTGAACTGTTCAAACTGGATTTTCCCCAGTATCAGGTATTTTACGAAGAAAACAATATGTTTTTAAACGATAAATACCCTTGGGGGCATTATTCTGCAGACGGATGGCTTGAAGAAAGAATCCCCGTTAATGACGGAACAGATGTCATTGTGCGAAAAGGTATTCTTGAAATCAAAACTACCGAGATTCTAAGAAGCATGCAGAAAGAAAAGTGGAACAAACAAGTCCCGGACAATTACTACATACAACTTTTGCACGGTATGCTGATTATGGAAGCCGATTTTGCTATTTTGAAAGCGCAATTAAAGGTTGTTGTTGACGGAGTTCCGTATCTGCAGACAAAGCATTATTATGTAGAACGATCCGAAGTGGAAGCAGATATTAAATATCTTGCTGAATCAGAAGAACGATTTTGGATTCAAAAAAATAAACGGCAGATGCCTTCGTTAATTCTGCCGGAAATATAGAAAGGATAAAAAACAATGGAATTAATAGTGAACGAGGTAGTATTACCTGAACAAATCACTTTCAACTATGAAGAACTGAAATCAGGGTTACTTGCAACGATATCAAAATATGAAAATTTGGTATATAACGAAGAACAAATACCTATAGCAAAGGCTGACGTGGCAACACTTAGAAAACTTGCTAAAGCCTTAAATGACGAACGCATCAGACAGGAAAAAGAATATATGAAACCTTTTAATGTGTTCAAAGAACAGATTAAAGAGATTATCAGTATTATTGATAAGCCTGTTGATATGATTAGCGGTCAGATAAAGGAATACGAAAACAAAAAGAGTCTTGATAAGTTAAATGGAATAGAAATGGCTTTTGACGGAACAGCGCATCCTGATTGGCTAAAACTTGTGCAGATATTTAACGATAAATGGCTTAATGCATCTGTAACTATTAAGAAAATCACTGAGGAAATAGACGAAAGAATAGACAAGATACTTTCTGACCTTGCAGTGCTTTCCAATTTTGAAGAGTTTAGTTTTGAAGCAACAGAAGAATATAAACAATCTCTTGATTTGAACAAGGCTATTGCAGAAGGTAAGCGTTTAGCAGAACTGCAGAAGAAAAAGGCAGAGGAAGTTAAAAATGAAGAAACGGCATCTATAAGACCAACTGTTTCTGCACAGGAAGAAAGTGTATCAGTAAAAAAAGAATGGCTTTCATTTAAAGCATTGTTGTCAGTTGATGATGCATCTGCTCTCAAACAGTTCTTTGCAAGCAGAAATATCGAGTTTGAAGCAATAATTTAATTTATATAAACAAAGGAGAAATGCACAATGGCAGTATCAAATTCATTAGTTGCTAAAAAAGCAAATGCAAGGCTTGGTTTAACGGCATATCTAACCCAGGACGCTGTTAAAAATCAAATCAATCAAGTGGTAGGCGGTAAAGACGGACAGAGATTTATTTCTGCAATTATTTCCGCAACCACCACAAATCCTACACTTCAAGAGTGTACAAATCAATCAATCCTTTCTGCTGCGTTATTGGGAGAATCATTAAAATTATCACCATCACCGCAACTTGGACAGTATTACTTAGTTCCGTACAAGGACAAAGAAAAAGGAATGGTAGCACAGTTCCAGTTGGGTTACAGAGGATATATTCAGTTGGCACTTCGTTCCGGTCAGTACAAAAAATTAAATGTTATGGCTATAAAAGAAGGTGAATTAATCCGTTTTGACCCTCTTAACGAAGAAATAGAAGTTTCGCTTATTCAGGATGAAACCGAACGTGAAAATGCCGCAACAATCGGTTATTATGCAATGTTTGAGTACATGAACGGATTTAGAAAAGCAATTTATTGGTCAAAGGCAAAGATGGAATCCCATGCGCTTAAATATTCACCCGGATATCAGAAGGACCGTGAAAAAGGTTGGACATATACTTTCTGGTCTAAAGATTTTGACGGTATGGCATATAAAACAATGCTTCGTCAGTTGATAAGCCGTTGGGGTATTATGTCAATCGACATGATTTCTGCTTTTGAATCAGACTATGCCGTAGTTAATGAAGACGGTACCAAGAGTTACGTTGAAACAGAAACAGATGTAATTGATGCCGGTGAGCCTGAAGTAATGAATGCTTCTGATGAAATGCCAGAACCGGTTACCGCCGATTCAGTTGAAGAAAATTCTTCAGGTGATGTTTCAGCAGCATTATTTAACAAGTAAACAAAATTTTTAATATAACAAAGGAGAAAAAACTATGGAATGGTTGCTTATTAAACCTAAGAATAGCGTAACGTTGAACGGTCAGAATTTTCCGTTGACCGATGCGCAGGTCAAGGAAGCAAAAAAGTGTTTGGGAATAAAGTTTTTAGGAATACCGTCCGTCTTGCTTGCGGACATTCCCGTTGGTGAGCCTTTTAAGATAGGTAAGCATGAATTTTTTGTACTGGAGCACAGGAATGGCACAACCGCAATTATGCTTAAATCCCTATTACGTGAATCAGAAAAATTCGGTGACAACAACAATTATGATGGCTCTAATGTTGATAAAATCTGCAATGACTTTGCTAAAGAGATTGCAAACATTGTAGGTGAAGAAAATATTGTTGAGCACACGGTTGATTTAACGTCTGATGACGGTTTGGACGATTACGGAAAAATTAAGCGCAAAATGTCACTTTTGACGTGTGAACTGTATCGTAAATATGTAAGAATTTTGGACAAGTTTAAACTTGATAAATGGTGGTGGTTAGCAACTCCATTCAGCACACCTACGCATGATGATGCAGACTGGATAAAATGCGTTTCGCCGCGCGGTAGCGTCAACGGCTATTACCACGACAGCAATGGCGGTGTGCGCCCGTTTTGTATCTTAAAATCTAATATCTTTGTATCTAAATAAGGGGGAAATCAAAATGAAATTATTAGAAATCAATGCGGGAAAAACATTCCCGATAGCAGGTATGGAATTTATAAAAGTAAAAGACACGGACAAAGGTTGTTATGTTTTATCAAAAGAAATCGTTTTCGAGTCTTCGTATGGCGATAACAATAACTTTGCAGAAAGTAAAATTTTAAAAAGGCTGAACAAAGAAATCTTACCTAATATTGAAAAAACAATCGGTGCTGAAAATGTGCTTGAATTTAAAACAGACCTTACAAGCCTTGACGGATTAAAAACCTATGGTGATATGACAAGCAAAATTAGTTTGCCTACGTTCGATATTTACAGAGAAAATGTGAAAGTTTTTGATGAACATAAACTTGATGATTGGTTTTGGCTTGCTACACCTGATTCTACCCCGGAGCACATAAATGATTTGTGGGCACTTTGCGTTTCGCCGCGCGGGGGCATCAGCCGCAATGACCTCAACTGCAATGACGGTGTGCGCCCGGTTTTGCTCTTTGCATCTGATATCTTTGTATCTTGAGGTAGATTAAAATGGCGGATAACGATTTAAGAGTAATTGTAAAAGCCAAAGAACTTATGAAACATACATATACGCTTACATCAAATATAAACAGGTACCCGAAAAAATACCGACATTCGCTTGTAGACCGTATGCAGATTATAAGTATGGATATATATGAATATCTGCTTGATGCAAACAGAATCAGCAATTTAACTGATAAACGGCTCAGGTGTGAAACCATAACAAAAGGTATAACCGGCTGTGATAAATTGCTGACGTATATTGAATTGTCTATGGAACTTAATCTGCTCAATTCATCATCTGCAGATTATTGGTCTAAGATGGTATCTGATGTAAAGCATATGGCTATT